>NZ_AYWT01000001.1:0-730977 GCF_000502915.1 Mesorhizobium sp. LNHC209A00 | reverse complement strand
TTCCCTACACGACGCTCTTCCGATCTATGTGAAGTCTCCCTTAAAGGCCTGAAATCCCTATTGATCTCCCGTGCGGGCGCATTGCGGCGGAACGGGGGCAGGGGCTCTCACGATATAAAACATGGTTTCTCGGCCGTTGATGGACAGAGGACGCGCAAACGTCCTTGTCGAACAAGGCTGTAGCGCCGCCATCCGCAAAAATAATTCACCCTTTCATGGTTCGCCTGGCCTACGCCGGCCTCCGTTATCGCCGTGAGCTACGTCGCTTGGAAAGCCAAGTAAATCGGTTCCCGGGCGCGCTGCACCCACCATTCCTCACCCCTCGATGGAGAACTGACATGACCCGAGGTCTTCCCCGCACGCTTGCCCGTGCCGCTTCGCGCGAGGCTGGCCTTGCCCCGCCCAAACTCGGCCTGAAGGCGGTCACCAAAGGACTGGGCGGCTCCTACCGCACCGTCTTCACCTTTGCCGGCATGCAGGTACCGGTCACCGACGCGCTGGCCTATGCCAGCCAAAAGATCTTCGACTTTTCCGACGGCAAGGTGCGCATCAAGGGCGGCACGGCCAGGTTGCAGTTCGCCGTGCTGACCGCCCGCGCCTCGACCATCAACGACAGTGCGGCACTGACCTGGTCGCTTGGTTCGGCGGCGGCGGCGAGCGCGACGCTGGCCGGCACCATGGTCAATGTGCTGGCCTCGACAGCGCGTACGCTGGACGGCGCCGTGGCCGCGCCGTCGACGGCTTCGGCGGCCGACATCGCGCCCGCCGCGACGCTCGATGGCACGACGACGCCGGTCGATCTCTATCTCAACCTCGCCTTCGCCAACGGTACGGACATCGACGCCGACGGCACGCTGGCGGTGACTGGGACGGTGACGCTGCTGTGGGAGAATTGGGGGGACAACGCGTAGACGTCGACGCTGCTGATCCCCCCAGGAGTGGGGAGATTGGCAGCTTTGCCGCCGGCTCATTTCTAACCAAAGGAAAACATCACATGACAGATCTGGCAGACACCGGGTCCGTGGCGGCGCGTGCGCAGCCGGCGGGCAACCCAGTACGGCCACCGGCCAACGGGGATAATGGGTCCGCCCCGGCGACCGGTAAAAGTTGGTTTGACGGTCTTTCCGAAGGCAACCGCAAGCTTGCTGAAGCCAAGGGCTGGACCAGGGCCGAAAATCTCGATCGGGTTTTCACGTCCTATGCGGAGCTGGAGCGGCAGCAGGGTGAAAGCCTGCGCGTTCCCGGCCCGGATGCATCTCGGGAAGACTGGGATAAGTTTCACGCCCGGCTGCCCGAGACCATGCGTCCGGTCACGTCGTCCGAGAAGGTCGAGTACCGCAGGCCGGAAGGCTTGCCGGAGAACTTTGCCTATTCGGACGAGCTCGCCAATGCGTCCAAGGCCTGGGCGGTCGAAGCGGGTGCAAGCCCGAAGATCGCGCAGGCCTACCATGACAGGTTCGTCGGCTACATGGCCGAGCAGGCGCAAGCGCAGCACATCGCGCTCGCTCGTTCGGTCGAAGCCACCCATGACGACCTCGTCAAGGATTGGGGGCCGACCGACAGCGACGGCTTCCGCCAGAAGCTTGAGGTCGCCAACCGGGCGATGAAGAAGCTCGGCCTTGTCGACGCCTACAAGGCGAAGGGCATCCTTCTGCCTGACGGGGCGCTGACCGATCCGCGGATCGCCAAGGCGTTTCAAGCCATTGGCGAAGCGATGTTCCGGGAGGACACGATCGACGGCGGGGCGCGTTCGAACGGAGGCAATCCGTTCAAGCGCAATGCCTCCGGCGAACGCAACCTGACGGCCATCTCGGCCCTCGTCAAAAGCGACCCCGCACGTGCCCGGCGCCTGGCTCGCGAGGCCGGAGAAAACCCCGACCGCTGGATGCCGAACAACCCCCTCTAGGCTGTGCCGACATTCAGGTGATCCCGGCCGACCTGAATCTCAACACACCGTCACCACCAAACTCAACCCTGAAGGAAGACAAAAATGGCAGACGCCTACACCCGTATCGCGGACGCGATCGTTCCGTCCGTCTATGCGCAATATGCTTTCGAGGAACACGTCCAGTCGCTCGAAATCTATCAGGCCGGAATCCTATTTTCCGACCCCACCATCTCGTCGAAACTGTCGATGGGCGGCCGCTCGGTCGACATGCCCGGCTGGAAGGATCTCGGCAACGACCCGTCAGAGCCGGTCAACGACGATCCGGCCGATTCTATCGAAATGAAGAAGATCGGATCGCGCCGCGAGATCGCCGCCCGCAACGTCCGCGCCCAAGCGTGGGGGGTTCCGGACCTGACCTCGATTCTGGCGGGTGATGATCCGCAGAAGCTGATCGTCAAACGGCAGACCGAGTACTGGCAGCGCGCCAACAAGCTGACCCTGCTCGGCATCCTGAAGGGCGTCGTCGCCGACAATATCGTCAACGATGCCGGCGACCTCGTGCGCACCACCGGCGCCTCCATCGTCGACACCGACATCATCGAGGCTGCCTACCTGATGGGCGACCGCGCGGACAAGTTCAAGACGATCTGGATGCATTCCAAGCAGATGAAGGCGCTGAAGCTCGCCGACCTCATCGACTACGTGCCGTCCTCCGAGCAGGGCGGGCCGCTCATCCCCTACTACATGGGGTTGCGCTGCGTGGTCGACGACGACATTCCGGTGGCGGCGGGCGTCTACACCGCCTTCATGTTCAAGGAAAAGGCGATCCTGTGGAACGAACTGCCGGTCAACACCGAGGGCGGGCCGCTGGAGTTCGACCGCAAGCCGCGCCAGGGCCATGGCGGCGGTGTCACCGAAATGGTCGGCCGCCGTCATTTCGTCCCGCATGTTCCCGGCACCCGCTTCCTCGACGCCTCCTCGGCCGGCGAGTTCGCCACCGATGCGGAACTGGCGCTGGCGGCGAACTGGGACCGCACCGCGTCGAGCGTCAAGAATATGACGTTCATCGCGCTGAAGACGACCGAGGCTTGATCAAGCCAAGGCTAGGGGGCGGGGGCGATAAGCTCCCGCCTCTTGCAAAAAATGATCTAATTGTAATGCGTGCCGTAACTGTTTAATTTTCGAAGGCAGCTAGAATGCGGTCTACTGCGGCGCGAGAATATTGGTTTGAACTGGTTCCTCCCTGCCATCACAATAGGCCTTGTCCTCTCGGCGCCGTTCCAATTGTACGGAGGCCATCTTCTCGGAGAGGAAATCGAGACTGACCCTCCAAAGGGCAATTCCCTATATTCGATGCTCTATTCCATTTCGAGCTGGGCAAAATATGGAGCCCTGAAGCGACAAGCAGACCGCGGTGATCGTTTCGCCTGGTGGTGCCTGCTCCTCTTTGGCATCGGGCTGGTGTGGTGTGCTCTCATCGTCCTGGGGATGTTCTCCAGCCCGATTTGGCGAAAGTGGCTGCTCTAACAGGCTCGGGTTAGCCGAAGGCCGGGCTTTGAGCCGCGATCCTTCGCGCCCCCCTCTGGCCTGCCGGCCGGAGGGGGGACGCCGTAGAGCGCCTGCCATCGCGAAATAGCAAATACGCCGCCTCCGAGCGGCTTTTTTCATGCCCGCAACAACCACGACCCACGAGGCGCTGACCCATGGCCATCACCCCGACCGATATTGCCAACATGGCGCTCGCCGTGCTCGACGAGGCGCCGATCGACAGTCTAGATCAGGACGTCAAGGCGGCGCGGCTGCTGAACCTGCATTTCGACCTGACGCGCGAAGCGGAGCTGACCAAGTGCGCCTGGGTGTCCGCGATCCTGCGCGCCACGGTCGCCGGAGCAAACACCGGCGGCGGCGATTGCGGGTTGAACGTCGCTTACGAACTGCCGGCGGATTGCCTGCGGCCGCTGCCGCTGACGCATAATGGCGAACCGGACGGCTTGCCGGTCTCCTGGCGCCAGGAGGCGGGGCTGATCTATTCGGACCAGCCCGGTCCGCTCGTCATCCGCTACATCGCCAACCTCACCGACCCCAACGACTGGGACGCGCTGTTCACCGAGGTGCTGGTGGCCGCGCTTGCCATCAAGGTCGCGCATCCGCTGACCCACAAGTCGGGCATGATCGACATTGCGCGCTCGGCCTACGACCGGGCGCTGGACGCGGCCTTCAACGGCAATGCCATCCAGCGCGGCGGTCGTCTCTACAGCGCTTCGTGGTCCAGCCAACGCGGCGACAGCAGGAGCGCACGCTGATGACCACGCTCTATCCGCTTCAGGATGTCTTCACCCGTGGCGAAATCAGCCCGCGTTTGCATGCCCGCGCGTCGCTCGACTTCTATCGGGCGGCGCTCGCCAGATGCGAGAACTTCGTCACGCTGCCGCATGGCGGCATCCGCAAGCGCGGCGGCACCTATTTCGCCGGCGAGGTCAAGGCATCGGCCAAGAAGACGCGACTGATCCCGTTCATCTTCTCGGCCGAGCAGGCCTATGCGCTCGAATTCGGCGCCCAGTATATCCGCGTCTACGCCTATGGCGCGCGCGTCGGCACGGTGGAGGTGGCTTCGCCTTATCTGGAGGCGGATCTGTTCGAACTCGCCTATGTCCAGTCGGCAGACCAGATGTGGATCACGCACAAGGACTATCCGCCGAAGGTCTTGACGCGCACCGCGCACACCGCCTGGGCGCTGACGGATTTCACGTTTCTCGACGGACCCTATGACGAGATCAACACCACGCCGACGACGCTGACCCCGGCGAATACCGGCCATGCCACGCCGAAGATGAGCGCAAGCACCGCGCCGAGCGGCAGGGTGAGCGATGACGGCACGGGAACCAACAGTTGGAGGGTGTTCGACCGCGACATCACGCAGGAGATCAAATTCGCGGCTGGCAGCAGCGGATTCGTCCAGTATCAATTTCCCGCCGGCCAGGGCAGGGCCGTGAATGCCTACTGGCTTGCCGCGTCGGACAATGTCTCGTCGAATTCCGACATGCCGACGCAGTGGACGCTGTCGGGATCGAATGACGGCACCAATTATGTGTCCCTGGACGGGCGATCCGGCGAGGTCGGTTGGTCCGGGTCCGAAGTGCGGTTCTACGACTTCCAGAACAAGACAGCTTATGAATACTACAAATTCGCCTTTTCGGGCGGCGGCGGTGGCGATGCGGTGAACTGCAGTGTTGCCGAGATCGCCATGGCCGAGAGCGGCGATACGATGGCGCCCTTCGACCTGACGGCATCTTCCGTCGTCGGAATCAATCACGACGCCGGGTTCCAGCCGGCCGATGTCGGCCGCTCGGTGCGCCTGCTGGGCGCCGACACTATGTGGCGCTGGGCCAGGATCACCAGCGTCACCAGCACCATGGCGGTCAAGATCAGGCTCTTCGGCCATGCGCTGCCCGATACCTCGCCGATCACCCGCTGGCGGCTCGGCACTTTCGTGCCCGGCAAATATGTCGAGGCGGGCTCCCTCTACGAGGAGCGCCTAGCCTTCAGCCGTAAATTCTCGGTCTATGCCTCGGCCACTGGCGACTTCGACAATTTCGCGCTCGGCGAAAAGGATGACGATGCGCTGGAGTTCGTCCAGGCCGGCGGCGGACAGGCCAACGACATCGTCTGGATCGCCGATTCCGACGGCGCGCTGCTGATCGGTACGTCCGGCGGCGTGCGTGCCTTGTCGGGCTCGGGCATCGACGAAGCGCTGACGCCGTCCTCGTTCAAGAACCGGCGCTCGCGCACCTTCGGTTGCGCCCGCATCCGTCCGGTCGATGCCGGCCAGTCGTTCCTCTACGTCACGCGCTCGCGCAAATCGATCGCCGAGCTGACGCAGACCGCGCAGAGCCGCTTCTCCTCGGACGATGTCGGCCAAATTTCCGAGCACATCCCCAAACAGGGCGTGGTCGAGCTTGCCTTCCAGACCGACCCCGACCCGTTGCTGTGGTTTCCGCTCGATAATGGCGAGCTTGGCGGTTACACGCACCAGCCATCCCAGGATGTCAGAGGCATGCACCGGCATCGCCTGGGCGGCGGCTTCAGTGGCGTTGGCTGGGCGGCTGTCGAAAGTGCCGTCGTGACGCCCGGGCGAGACGGCAATGACGACCTGTGGCTGGTGGTCAAGCGCACCATTGGCGGCGTGACCAAGCGCTATATCGAGATCAAGACCGCGCCGTTCGAATATGGCGCCGTCGCCGAAGCCTTCGAGGTCGATTGCGGCCTCACTTATACGGGCCTCGCGGTGACCACGGTGGGCGGTGCGATGCATCTCGCCGGCCAGTCCGTCGATGTGCTGGCCGACGGCAAGGTCTATCGCGGCCTCGTTGTCAGCGGCGGCGGCACGGTGACGCTGCCTGGCGGCTCGGCCGCCGCCCAATGGCAGCTCGGGCTGCCCTATGCGGCGGGCGCCGACACGCTGGAGCTCGATGTCGGTGGCCGCGACGGCTCCATCGTCGGCCGCCGCAAGAAAGTGGCGAAGGCGATCCTGTCGCTGCTCGAGACCGACACNACCGACACCACGGGGCTGGAAGTGCAGTCCTTGATGCGCGGCCGCTGGGAACCGGTGCGCCTGCCTTCGATCGTCGCGCCGAACGGGCGGGCAACACTGTTCACCGGCAATGTCGAAGTGCCGATCGACGACAGCTGGGAAGGGCAGGGGCGGGTGCGCATCCGCCATGTCAATCCGACGCCCTGCACGATCAGGGCGCTCACGCCGGTGTTCGACGCCGAGCCGTAGGTAACGCCAATGCCGGATGTGCCATCTCCCCCTGGTGGGAGATGGCAGCTTCGCCAGCCGCTCATCACCCCATAAGGATCCTTCCCAATGACATCCCTCCATGCCGAGCAACTCGGCAGGGCGCGGACGGCTGCCGAATACGCGGTCGTCATCGCCTTGCTCGACACCGACCTCAACAATGCGTTCACCCGCAAGGCCGAACTGGCCGGGGCCGAGGACCGGGCGGTCTTCGGTGACGGCGATCTTGCCGTGGCGCGGGCCGCGCTCGACGATTGCAACGACCGGATCGCGCTTCTGGAAAAAGCCATCGATGCCGCCGGCAAGCGACGCGCGGAAGCCGCGCGCAGCGAAGCCCGTGCCGATATCACCGCGCTTGGCGACGAGACCAAGGCCAGGGCAGCCGTGCTTGGCGAGCGCTGGCGCGGCGTTCGTCTGCTGGTCGAGCGGCTGCGCCAGGAATTGTTCGAAGCCGATGCGCTCGCCCGCGCCATCGCCACAGCCAACGGCCTATTCGACGCCGCCGGCGTCACCGAGATGAAGGTGAACCTCACCACCACACGCCGCGCTGCCATGGCCGGCTCGCGGGCCGCGGCGCCCTCCCGCCTCAGCCGGCCGGCGCTGCAGGCCGACAGACTGCTCATCTCCTTCCTCAGTCCCGGCGGCACGCTCGATCCGCGCCCGACGCTCGGGGCGCCGGTCGAGCGCTCCGAAGGCAATCGCCTCGGCGTCAGGCGTCCCAAAGGCAAATTCACTCCTGGAAGCAAACCCCTTGGCGAACGAGGCTAAACCATGTGCACACTTGCCCTTCTCGGCACGGCTCTTTCGGTCGGCGGCACGCTGGTGGAAGGCCAGCAGCGCAAACAGACGGCCGACTACCAGGCCAGGGCCTATGAGCAGCAGGCCCTAGCCGAGGCGCAGAATACCGCCCTGGAACTGAGCCGGGAACGTCACAAGCAGGACCTCCTGCAGGCGCAGGCTCGCGCCAAGGCCGGCGCTTCCGGCGTCGGCATTGCGGGCTCGCCGGCCGAGGTGCTGGCGGCGAACGCACGGCAGGGCCAGGCCGACCTCGACGCGATGCTGTACGGCTCTCGGCTGCGCCAGAACAACCTCGACGGTCAGGCTGCGTTGTCGCGCATTTCCGGCAAGCAGGCGGTGGGGGCGTCGATCTTCAGCGCTGGCAGCGCGCTCGTTGGCGGCCTCGCCAAAATCCCGGATTCAACTAAGGCGCCGGCCTTGAGCGCGATGGCTGGCACGGTGCCGAAACGGTCGGTGGTGTTCCGCGGCTCGCCACTTGGCGCGCAGTAGGAAAGGGATGATCGATGGTCCATGTCATTCCTCTCTCCGTCGACCGGCGCCGGGTCGATTTGGGCGATGTGGTTCTGTTTCCGGCGGATCTCCCGTTGGGGGCACAGGGCAGATCAGACTTGGGCAAAGCAGCCGAGTTGGGTTTGCGGGACTCGCATACAGAAGTCACGAAGCTCATTCCTACGCCGCAACATAAGCTTGGCTAACTTACCGCCGTCGATAGAGAGCCAAGCAGTGTCTGGCGTAGTCTAGCGCGGGTGCTGGTTGTCTCCGGGGAGCCGGCAAGGCATCTCGTTGCTAGGCATCACGCTCATGGTCGCCGCCGATAAGGCTGTGGCGTCCGCGATGTCTGGCAACGTCGGCGACACGGTTCTCAATGCCTTAGGGGCAATCCCCACTGAGCAACTGGCGACCGTCGGTCTGCAACAAGCGGGCTTCGCGAATTGAGCTGAGACCTGCCTTTCAGCCTGTCTGATAAGAATTGCAGTGACAGTGCACTTTAGCGCTATCGCCTTACCTGACTGGAGTGAACCTCCGGACCGAACCGTGGAAAAGAGTGCGCCGTCACCGCAATTTCCGTCCAGACGGGGTGCACTGTTGCAGCCGTCCCGACGGGTCCCTTGCTATTTTCTCTTTTGGTGACGCGTACTTCGATGATCATCGAACCGTTTGGACTTCAACTGAGAGGCACGCACCTTCGCATATGTCGGTTGGCGATCTTTTTGTAGGGGAGGGCTGATTGCATCGCGCGCTCGTATCCACGTCCTGACCGGCGCATAATGCCGAGCTTTTCTTGCCCACAAATACGAATTGCCGGGTTGAGCCGACAGTTTGCCGACCCGGCAAATTGCATTGGATCAATGCGCTCTGTTGGGCGCTGATCCTCGGATCGACAGCCGCCGCGGCATCGGCGGTAAGAAGCGCAAGTCCCGCCGGTATCGCTAGTAGGGCTTCGTTGCGCCGCCAAGCGCGGCTGCATCCCTATCATCTTCAAGTCCCGTCCGCCCGGAAATTCAATGGAGCAAGCCTCATGGCCCGACCCGCTACCGCCGCCGTTCGCCTGCTGACCGGCGAACGCGAACCCGTGCGCCTGGCGACCACTGCGAACCTCGAAACTGTCATCGTCGACGGCGTCGCGTGGATCGAGGGGCTCAAGGCCATGGATGGGGTCCAGACGGCGGTCGGCGACCGCGTTCTGGTCAAGGACCAGGACGACGCCAGGCTGAACGGCATCTACACCGCCTCGCAAGGTTTCTGGTATCGCGCAGCCGACGCCCGCACCAGCCGCACCATGCAGAAGGGCACGACGGTGCATGTACAGGAAGGCGCGGTGTCGGCCGGTTTCGTCTATGCCTTCCAGACGCTGGCGCCTGCCGTCGGGCGCGACGACATCACGCTTGCCTTCTTCAGCTCCGACGATCTTGTCGGCGACGCGACGGCGGCGGTGAGGGACGAGCTGGCCGGCGTCATCGCCGAGGCGGAGCGCGCCCGCGATCTCGCCCAGCAATATGCCGCCGACGCCGCCATGGTGTCGGGCGTCAACGTGCCGATCTACGTGTCGGTGGCCGCAGCTGCCGGCGCCACCATCGCCGCTGGCGTCAAAGCCATCCGCACGCAGTTCTACGCTCCGGTCTTCAACACGCCGGCAACCCTTGTCGGCGGCGCCAACTACGCCCGCATGTCGCTGGCGGCAATCACCGCCGGCGGATATCCGGCGCTGGCATATTTCCGCTCCACCGATCGCTTCATGCCGGATGGAACCGTGGATGCGGTGGGCGGCGGATATTGGGTGCTGAGGGAGAGCATCCTCGATCTTTGTATGCTCGGCGCTGGGCTGGGAAACGCCAACGCTGATACGGCGGCGATCATTGCTGCTGTCCACATCGTCGACGGAAAGAACTGCGGCAACATTCGGCTGCCGCCTACTGCCATCACAGTCAACCAGACGATCGACATCATGTTCGGGCAGTTCAATATTGAAGGCTTCGGCCGCAACATATCGACCGTTACCAGCGCGATGGTCAATGGAACGCCGCTCTTCCGGCTTGTCGGCCATACCCTGCGGCTTGGCTTTCATGATTTCAAGGCGGTTGGCAATCAACTGACCGGCGCCGCCGGCAACGGCCACGCATTTGCGCTTTGGGACACTGATGGCGTCGGCGCTGGCTCTGCGCTTCCGCAATCGGTGATCATGGAGCGAGTTGTCATCGACGGCTTTCGCGGCACTGGCCCAGAGGGCGGGCCACTGGACAGCCTCGGATCGATACCAGCATGCGGCGTTAACAACAAAGGCGGTTTAGGCTGCGTCTTCCGCGATGTCGAGATCCTACGCTGCGGCGGCGGTATCTATATGGGCAACACTCAAAACTGCTTGATCGACAATCCACTGTTATCGCAAATCGATCGGTTTGGCATTCTCGATTATCGCTCTGCCTCGTTGCGCATCATCAATGGTGACGTTCAGGATTGCTGTGGAGATGGAACGGACCTGACAGTCCCAGCGGCGATCCCTACGGGCAATATAGTCTCGTACTTCGGCAATGGAACAGTCATTGAGGGTATGAAGACCAAGGGCGCCGGCGGCAATTGCCAGATTTATGTTCGTGATGGAGCCGGCGTGAAAATCCGGAAATGCTGGCTCCAAGTCTACATGGTCGCGGACGTGTCCCACAACGGCATTATTGTCCATCGTAGCACCGGCTTCGCGGTGGATGACAACATGTTTGACATGTCGCAGTCGCCGTACTTGGCGACCCAGAAGAACCAGGGTATTCAGATCACCAATGATCAGGCCAACGACCCGGTCAGTGGCTCGGTAAGCGGCAACCAGTTTCGATTTTCTCCTGGCATGGGGATTTCGTCGTTCATTCGGATCGGCGCGCCATCGGGCAATAGGCTTTTTGGCGGTTTAATGGTCGAGAACAACGTGTTTGGCGGCTTCCTCGCGCCAAGCTCGGGCTGCACGGTCGATGACGGAATTCTTGTCCAGAATGCAAAGCTCGTCGGCTGCCGTTTAGTCAACAATGTTTTCGACGCCACGACAGGAGTGACATTCACCAATGGCGTCCGCTTCACAAACGTCACCGATGGTGGGAAGAACTGGCTCGTTGGGAACGCCATGAACGTCAGTGGCGGCGCGATCCTGACCGCCTTCAGCGGCATCACTGAAAGTGAGTTGCGCACCGTTGGGCAGATATTTGTCAACCCAACGCCCAGCATCCCAACCGGCACGACGTTAACGATTCAGGTCGCAGTACCAGGGGCGGCGCGTGGTGACATAGTTACAGGTGTTGGCTTCACGGCCGATCTCCTGGGCTGTACGATCCGAGATGCTCGCGTCGTCATGGCCGATAGCGTGGACATCATCATCGCCAACGACACAGGAGTTACCAAGGATCCCGGTAGCGGCGTGATGACGATTGTCGTTCGTAAGTGGCAGTTCGGCGGTTGATCATTGTAATAGAGTGTCGCCAAAGCACATCGCTACGATGTTGCCGACCACCATCAGCCAGAAGAACGCTTGGAAGAAGACGTTGCCCCAGATTGAACCGAAGACCTTTACGAAAGCGACCCGCCAACTGTCGATCTCTGCAAGATATTTCTCGGCCATCCAACGGATCGATTTCATCGAAAAATGCCTTTGGCCCAGTAACCGAAGAAAATGACCTGGGAGGCCACGGCTGCCGTGAGTGTGAGTCGCCGCCATTGAACATCGGGGATACCGGAGATTGCCACCGCCAAGGCAGGTAGGGAAAGGGCGACGAACCGAATGCCGTTCTGATTGTAGAGATACATCGCAAAGCAGAGCGACGATGCAAGTAGGCCTATGAAGGCCGCAAACTTCCGACTGAACATCTGATTGAAGAAAATAAACGGCACAGCATAAGCCGTGACCATAATCGTCAGTAGGAATCCGCTTGTGTTAACCTCGATCGTCGCGCGCCTGTCACCGATAGAGCCGAGTAAGTAACTTTTGAGGAGGGTTGCAGCGACGACAACGGCGCCGATGTAACCGGCCGAGATCAGGATATGATGCCGTCGAGCCACATTGAAACGGGTGATCAATTGACCGACCGCAAACGCTCCAACAAAGACCAGTACGGCCGAATGAATGAACGTGGCCACCGCAACGAAACCATACTTGAGAAGGCGCCATGGCAATAGAAGTGCAAGATACATCGCAGCCATTGCCGTGGCGGATCGCACTTGTGAAAAAGCTAGGTCGACCAGCTGGGGGTGAACTAACAAAAGAAGATAGGCAGGAGCGGAAGCCTTGACCGCTACGTATGTGCTAAAAATCAGAAGTGCAACGAGTGCCAACGCGGAAAAAATGCTGCGCAGCTCGAAGCTTTCCTTGAGCGCGTAGATGCTTTTTCGCCACAAATATTCCTGGGCATACCACTCGACGACAGAGGCCGCGTCTGCAGACACGTAGTAGGCGCCATTGTCGAAATTCATGATGTAGTTTTGCAGATCTGGGAAAGGCACGCCTCGAATTGCCACCCAGTCCACCGTCCAAACAGCAAGTGCGAACATTGTTCCGATTGCGAGCCTTATAAACAACTCGGCTCGTCCACCATGTGTGTGCTGTATTCCGGGCGATGACGAGTATAGCTGGCTCATTAGCGTCTGCCCCCCCAGGCATAGGCTCTTGAGTCCGACGCCACGAGTCGGCGAATTTCGTACAACCCTTGCCGTTTGATCTGCTCGACCGCTTCGACCACACCCTCAAATTGGCCTGGCGTGACGTCGTCGAAGACGATCATGTCACCGGGCTGCTGAAGGGCGGCAACCGCCTGGTATCCGAGCAGGACGTTCTTCTTTGTGTGCTGCGCGTCGATGAAGGCGAAGTGGATGCGGTTCACGCCGACCTTCGGTAGCTGAAACAATGAATCGCCTTGCAGGAAGACGATCCGGTCGGCAAGCCCCTGCCAGGGCTGAAGCAGCTCGGCACGTGTCTTCCTGCCTTCGTGATCGTCAATGCAGTTCCAGTAGATGCGGCGTTGATGGGGGAGAACGTCGACCGTGATCACATGGCCGGCGGCTCCGGCGTCGGCCATCGCCTTGGCCATGCAGATCGTTGAAAAACCTCGCGCCGTGCCGGTCTCGACGACGGTCGTGAACGGCTCGGGTTTGTCCACCAATCGGCGGCGAAGCAAGCTGTAAAGCACGCGCCCGTGCGGATAGGCGAGCGCGCTCGTCTTGATGGTGATCTGGGTGTGCAGGCCCAGCTCGTCGAGCCAGTCGCGGTCAATGGCGAATCCGGTTTCCGCCTCCAGCCTGTCGATCTCCGGAAACGGCACCTATCGCGCCGCTTCGAACAACTGCAGGTAGTCCGCCTTCGGCGCACGCGGTGCCGCACCCAACGGATCGATATTGTGCCGACGATCGATGGCGGCCGCCAGACTGTTGAAGACCAGGCGTTGCGCGGCGCCAATATAGTTTCTCATCCGAAACCCGTTCGTCCTGGAATTGCATTTTTCTATCACGTGTCGGCCCGCGTGCAAGGCGGGATGCCAGACAACGCACAGTTACCGAGGGCTGGTCCGCTTGTCGTAGGGATTGGCATCCCGGGAGACGGCATGGCCGACTTCCTGCGTCGACCAAAACCATCACAACGCGAAGGAGAAATACCCATGGACCGCAATTTCGCGCGGGCGCTTGCGCTTGTTCTGAGATCCGAAGGTGGCTGGTCGGACAATCCGGCCGATCCGGGCGGCGCCACGATGAAGGGTGTCACGCTGGCGAACTTCCGCCGCTACGTGAAGGCCGACGCCAGCAAGGCCGATCTGCGCAAGATCGGGGATGACCAGGTGGCAACGGTTTTTCGCCGGTTCTATTGGGATGCCGTGCTGGGTGCCGAGTTGCCAGACGGCGTCGACTGCGCCGTGTTCGATTTCGCGGTGAACAGCGGACCGGGCAGGGCAGCGAAGTATCTGCAAGCGGTGGTGGGAGCTGCCCAGGACGGGCGCATCGGGCCGGCCACGCTCGCAGCGGCCAGGGCAAAACCGGCCGGCGTCGTGATCGACGGGCTCTGCGATGCGCGCCTGGCGTTCCTGCAACGCTTGCCGACATGGGCGACATTCGGGCGCGGCTGGTCGGATCGGGTCAAGTTGGTGCGGGCGCAGGCATTGCTGATGTCGGCGCCGGCGGCTGTATCCGCGCGGCCTGCAAAACCGTCGCCGCAAGCAGCTCCGCCAAAGGCCGAAACGCCCGTCGGCACCGTGCTGGCGGCCGAGCCGGCGTCGCCAGCGCCTGACAATTCCGGAATGCCGATGGCCGCGAAGACTGGCGGTATCATCGCCGCCTGCGTGCTCGTCATCCTCGCCGCCTGGCACCATTTCGCCGTCGCCCTTGAAGGGATGTTCTGACAATGGCCACAGTTACCCAGCCGACCACCCGTCCAACCAACAAGCTGACGGCCGCCACGATCGCCGCCGCAGCCGCCTCCGTTGCGGGCGTCATCGTACGCAACTTCTGGCCATCCTGGTACGACGCCGAGACATGGGCATCGCTTCTGCCGATAGCGATCTTTGCCGTCGGCTATCTTGTCAAGGATGAGCCAAACCGATGAGCGCGCTAATGTCTTTCCTGCTCACCAATCCGACCATTCTGGGGGTTGGCGCCGCTATCCTTGCGGCATTCGGCTGGGGTGTTCGCCAGCGGCTGGCCGGCGAACGCGCGGAGCGCGCGCGACAGGCTGCCACCGAGGCCGAGGCGCGCGCGATTGCCGACCAGGTCCAGAACGATATCGGTGCGCTGCCGTCCGCCGCCGCCCGAAAGGAGCTCAAATCATGGGCAAGGGATTGATGCTCGCCTCGGTCGTGGCCGTGATATCAGGCTGCGCCACTGCCAAGGGCGGATTTTGCGTGGTGTCGAGCCCGCTGCGCCTGTCGGCGGCAGCAGTCGATGCGCTGTCGGATGGCGAGGTCAAGGCGTTGCTGGCGCACAACCGCAAGGGCGAAAGACTGTGCCGATGGAAACCATGATGATGGTCGCGAGGACGGTCAAATGATGCACGATCTCTTCGGCCTGCTCGGCATCAAGGGGCCGGTCGTCGCCGCCGGTCTCGCCGGCGGCGTCCTGCGGGCTTTGTCGCGTCATCGCTACAAGCTGCGAGAACTGGTCGCGTCGCCAATCTGCGGCGCGCTTGCCGCCGCCTATTTGACGCTGCCCGTGGTCCAGTATGCCCGCGCCACCGGGCTGCCGCTGGCCGGTGACGACACGACGACGCTTGCGGCTGCCTTCCTCATCGGCGTCTGCGCCATGTGGATCTCGGATATTCTGTTCGAGGTGATCGTGGGGAAGTTCGGGCCAGCCCCGGAGGACTGACGGCCGGCCTTGCCTTTCTTTGGGACCGGCACCTGAGGGCTCGATCGAACCAAAAGCCCGCCTTGGCTCACGCCGGGGCGGGCTTTTTTGCGTTTTCAGGCCGCTCATCGTTTCACGGAAACGGGGCCCTGCTCCTCTTCGGCGCAAGGTCGCAAAACCGTGGATCAGGCCAGGATGTTGACGGCGCGGGCCGCGACCAGCGCGATCGTGAGCAGCGAAATCATCGCCTCCGCCATCATCAAAAGCTTGGCGCGCTGGGAAAGCGGCAAGGTGTCGGTTGGCGAAAACGCCGTCGCATTGGTAAAGGCGAGGAAGAAATAATCAACGAAGCCAGGCAGCCAGTCGCGGATCTCGCGATCGTCCAGGGTCATTTGCGGAAACAGGAAATCGGCATGGGCGCGTTTGACCAGTCCGCAGGTCGGCGGCCCGCCGCGGTCGGTGCTCCAGAACCACAAGGCGAAGACGATGATGTTGGTGAGCCAGATATTGAGCGCATCCACCAGCAGTGTCTGGCCG
The DNA here is from genome assembly GCF_000502915.1 of Mesorhizobium sp. LNHC209A00. NCBI lineage: Bacteria > Pseudomonadati > Pseudomonadota > Alphaproteobacteria > Hyphomicrobiales > Phyllobacteriaceae > Mesorhizobium > Mesorhizobium sp. LNHC209A00. The sequence continues at coordinate 715,156 of NZ_AYWT01000001.1, read as the reverse complement.
CTGCTGCCGGCATGTCCCGCCAGCAATACGCGCACCAGCAGCACCAGCGAACCGCAGTTCATGACGCTGACTACGCCGGTCATTACCAGGGCCGTCCTGCGGATCATGACGCGAAAACGGCCGACGAGATACCAGTGCTCTTCCTCGACCGCTTTCTGGCTGGCGACCTGCGTCCAGGCGGTGGCCACGGACAGGGGCACGAGCAGCGCGGCCTCCAGCGCCGGCGCCAGCCAGCGAGGGCCGAACGAAAGATCGTTGATGACCAGAAGCTGCAGGCAGATGATGACAAGGACCGCCGCGCGCGCCAGCCAGAAGTCGAGCGCGCGGTGGTGGATGACGGCATGCTGGTGACGCATCGAATGTCCGGGATGCTGAAGTGGGATCGGGTGTGCGGCCCGTTCTGCCCGGGGGAGGGCAATAAAACTCCGAGATTCCCGCTCAATCTTGGTGTTGCAATGGCACGCAAGTATACTTTTTTGTAAGCTTTGACCTTGGGGCTATCGGCAAACCGGGCGATGTGATTTAAGCGCGGCATGGCGGGAATTGACGACTCCATGGATCGTTGGGTGCCGGCAGCACTGCCTGCCGTGGGCCTGGACTTGTCCTTGGTCTGGTCCGCCCTGCTTCGGCACCCTTGGGGTTTGCTGTCACTTTTGTGCCTGGTGCAGATCCTGTGCTGGACCATGGTGCCAACACTCATCGATCCCGCACCGCCCGGCGATGTCGTGGAAGGCTTCATGTGGGGCCGCGAATGGGTGCTTTTGACCTACAAGCATCCGCAACTCCCCGGCTGGCTGCTCGAGACCAGCCATCTCCTGACCGGATCGTTCCGCTGGCCGCAATATTTGGTGGCCCAGCTGACGATCTCGGCCACTTTCATCCTGGTCTACCTGCTGGCTCGCGACACGCTCGGGCGCGACAAAGCGCTGGCCGCCGTGCTTTTGATGCCGTCGATCTATTTCTTCGGCTGGCCGACGCCGCAATTCAATCACGATTATGCGCAGATGCCGTTCTGGGCGGCGATCTGCTGGCTTTTGTGGCGCGCCGGCCGTGGCGGCGGGGCGGGATGGTGGCTGGCGCTTGGCGTGGTATCCGGCATCGGGCTCTACGCCAAGTTCTCCACCTGCTTGCTGCTTGCCTTCGGCGGCCTCTGGCTGCTGTGCGACCCACGCGCGCGCAGCCGGCTGGCGACACCCTGGCCATGGCTTGGCCTGGCTGTGTTTCTCGCCGTCGTCGCGCCGCTTGCCATCGCGCTCTACCGCATCGATTTCCTGCCTTTGACCTACTTCGCCGGCCGCGATGCATGGGTGAGCGAGCACCGGGCGCGGCTCTATTATATCGGCGTCCAGATGGCGGGCCTTTCCGGCTTTCTCCTGGTGTTGGCGCTATCAGGGCTGTTGCGGCGCTCACCAGCCCCGCAAGTGCCGGTCGAGCGCCACACGCTCGTCTATCTCTGCTGGATGGGGCTTGGACCGGCGGTGCTGATCATGGTCGTCTCGTTGTTCACCGGCACCGGCGAAGCCTGGGGCGCACCGATGTACAATCTTGTCGGCGTCGTCGCGCTCGCCTTTCTCGGCCACCGGCTCGGTGCCGCCGAGATGAGAAGGCTGGCGATCTGCGCCTTCATCTGCATCGTGGCCATGTCGGGCGCCTATGGGGCGATCCGATGGACGGACTGCAATGTGCGCGGGCGCATGGACGCAGTCTGCTGGCCGGCGCGGCCGATCTCGGACGAGGCCGAGGCAATCTGGCACGCGGCGGCGCCGGGCCGGCTCGACATCGTCGGTGGCGACACCAATCTTGCCATGCTGGCTGGCCTCAACGCCTATGACAAGCCGTCGATCTTCACCGATCTCGATATGCGGTTCGCACCCTGGATCACAAGGCAGCGGTTGCGCGATCACGGCATGCTGATGGTCTGGTCGGGTCGTCACGTGCCGTCAAGGCTGCTGGCATGGGTGGACAAAATCCCGGTCAAGACCGTTCTTTTCAACTGGTCGCGCGAGGCACCGCCGGTGGCGATCAGTTTTGCCGTGGTTCCGCCGGGCACGCGACATCTGCCGGCTGCCGCCAGCAGCCGGACCCGGCATCCGCGCAGCTAGGGCGAACGGCTTCGTGCTATCCTTTTCCCTATAATACAACCGGACGGCCGCTCGTCTGACTGGACGAACCAGGCAACAGTGCCCATTTATGGCGCTATCCAAGTTTGTTGCCGCGCAATTCCCGACGGAGAGCCGCTACACTTCCGGAATTGCCTTTCAAGGAGACGTGACATGGCGACTTCGAGCGAACGTGCAGTGCTTGCCGGCGGTTGCTTCTGGGGCATGCAGGATTTGATCCGGCGCTTCCCGGGAGTCCTTGCCACGCGGGTCGGCTACAGCGGCGGCGACGTGCCGAACGCTACCTATCGCAATCATGGCACGCATGCCGAAGCCATCGAGATCACCTTCGACCCGGCGAAAATCAGCTTTCGTCAGCTTCTGGAATTCTTCTTCCAGATCCATGATCCGACGACGCGCAATCGCCAGGGCAACGATGTCGGCATGAGCTATCGCTCCGCAATCTACTACACCGATGAGGAGCAGAAGCGTGTGGCGGAGGACACTATCGCCGATGTCGACGCCTCCGGCCTGTGGCCCGGCAGGGTCGTCACCGAACTCGCGCCGGCCGGTGCGTTCTGGGAGGCCGAACCCGAGCACCAGGACTATCTTGAGAAATACCCCAACGGCTACACGTGCCATTTCGTCAGACCAGGCTGGAAGCTGCCGGTTCGTGAAAAGGCGGTTTCATAAGGTTCACCAGCCGTTTTGGCCGCAGGTGGGGTGTAAACGCTCGTCGATTGCCAGGATCATACGCATAAAGAGGCTGTTGGCCGCCGTCCGGCGGTTGACAGTTGGCTGCGTTGCTGGCCAACTGTGTAGGTTGATTGATCATTGGGGATTAGCATGAGGAAGATTTACGAAAAGCCGGTGTTGGTGAAGCGGGAAAGACTCTCAAGTGTTGCGGCGGGACCGCTTTCTTCCAAGGCAGCCTGACCGGCCTGGCTGGCTTTCGGGCCTGGCTGGCCGAGTTGTAACGGTGATCGAATTGCTGGCGCGGGGACGCTATGTCTTGCCCCGCTGGGCTTGAGAAGATGATTTCTTCCGAACCTGCGGCACTCGCCGGGCAACTCAATGCAATTTTCGTCCTGGATGTTTCTGCTTATACCGGGCCGCTGCTTTCCGGATGGATCGAGGCGGGAAACCGTGTTGGTGCGATCATCGTGTCTGGTTTTCAAAGCCCGTCCAGAGGCTTCAGCATTGGCAATTTTCGGCGCAGGCTGAGGCGCCGGCTTTTGCTCAGACGCTATCTCGGCAACACGCCGGTAAAGCTGATCGAATTCCGCCGGCCTTACGACTGGAACGAGCTTGGCCGGCAACTGCCTGACATCGCCGCGGATGTGCTGATCTGCTTCGCTTTCCCGACCTTGATCCCACAGCAGTTGCTCGACCTCTTTCCCAGGGGCGGGCTTAATTTTCATCCGGCACTGCTGCCCAACTATCGGGGGCCGCATCCTCTCCATCGTCTTGTCGCGGATGGCCAGCATGCCGTCCATGGCGGCGTGACACTGCATAAGATGTCGGCCAATTTCGACGACGGCGACATCCTCGGACAAGTGCCGTTCACCGAAGCAGACTGGGCATCGCGGCGGGATTTGGAGGACAGCGTGGCGAGCGCGATGCGCCGGTTGGTGTGTGAGGTGGCGCCAGCCTATTGCAAGAATTCGGTGTCGGGGATGCGGCAGCCAGCCGGTGATTTCGTCTGGGCTCGACTTGGGCGGGCCCACATGGCGATTTCGTCTGACATGTCGATCGGGCACGTTGCCCGGATGTGGCACGTATTGGGCGCTAAACCCGGTATCTATCTGGATGTCGCCGACCGCCAGATCAGGCTGGCCTTCCAGGTCAGGCGACTGGGTCCGCCAACCGGAAAGGGTCCGGTAAGGCGATGGGGGACGGTGGAGTTCGATCTTGCCAATGGCCGGGTCCGGCACCTCACCTACGGGCGCCTGCTCAAACGGCTGATGAAAATATATGCCTCGTTCGCACGCCCGCGGGCCGGCAAACCGTACGCTGAATTAAGGGTCTTTGGCGGGGTGGGTAGTGAAGCGGCACCAGAGCCGGCGGCGGGTAGTCGCGGACACTGAATCCCAATAATGGGAACCGCAGAAACTGCTTCCGCGGTTCCCATTATCGCGATGGCAAACTACTTTCCGCAGTTGTTGTCGTTCACGGTCGGCGCGGTGGCGTTGCCGTTGGCGTCCGTCTGTGCACCCTGCGGGTTGGTGGGGCAATTCTTGTCCGCATTGGAATTCATGTCGCCCGGCGTGGTGGTCGTGCTGTTGGTCGAGCCCGGATCGATCGTACTGGGCGAAGCCGGGGTGCTTGGGTCCACAGTGACGGACTCGCCGCTGCCGCCGGACCCATCCGCGCCGGCTGCGCTATTGCTTTGCGCCATGGCGGATGTTGCAAGGGCAATGGTGAAGGCCGAAGCCGCGAGGATTTTCATGAACATGATTTGTCTCCATTTCTGTGAACTCGTCGCCGGGAGCGGTGCACGGTTTCGCGGAAATCATGAACCGCTCTATCTCTTGTTCTGACACAATCCCGAACGGAAAATTGATCCTGGAATCGCGTCCAGCGACTGGTGGGACAACCCCTCGAAATGGCGAAGGTTCCAGACAAATTTCCGCGCCGGCGATGTCCAATTGCCCTGGCGCTCGAGCAATGCTTTGGCGCGGCTTGCCAAGAAACAGCTTCCCCAACCGGCCGAATGATGCTCTAACGCGCCCATCCACAGGGGTGCTCCGTACGGTCGGGGCTGAGACGGGGGCGGCAAGCCCACAGACCCTAGAAGCTGATCTGGGTAATACCAGCGGAGCGAGGCGGGCGATGTTTTCAGGCGCACAGGTTTCCCTATATCCAATGGCCGACGATTTCGTCGGCGTCATTCTGGGCGCGCTCGGCGCGCTCGATCCGTTCCGCGACAAGCTCAGGATCGAGACCGACGACATCTCGACCTTGCTGGTCGGGGCCCCCGAGGTGTTATTCCCTGCGCTGCGCGACCTTTTCGTGGCCGCGTCTGGCAGCGGCAGGCATTGCGTGCTGTCGGCCACCATTTCGCGTGGCTGCCCAGGCGAGCCGGACGATCCGATCTGCCGCTCCGACACGTTCGGCGGACCTGCCGGGCCACTCGGCCCGCGCAAGCAAGCCGCCATCACCGCGGTGCGCGGCGCGCCGGCCACTGGCCAGCCGGCGGCGGCGCAGTTCTCGCTCTATGTGATGGGTACTGACGACCACATGGACGAAATCTATGGCTGCATAGATTTCCTGAAGCAGTCCGGCGTCTACGATCGCTCCAAGAATTTCTGCACCAAGCTGCGCGGCGATGCCGGCGCGATCTTCTCGGCCCTCGATGAAGCCTTCTGCCGCTTCGGGCCCGGCGCCGGCCATGTAACCCTCGATGTCACGGTCTCGGCCAACAGTCCCACTGCCGTCTGAACGCTCGTGGTCTCATCGTCATTCAACCCGCGTAACGTCGCGGGCTTCTTCGCCAAAACAGCGCCGGCCGTGATATCGATCAGTTTGGTGCTAGTGGCCTGGGAACTGTACGCAAACATATCCGGCATCAAGCCGACGGTTCTGCCGGCGCCCTCGCGCGTCTTCGAACAGGCGATGCTCAATCGTGAAGCCTTGGTCGACAACGCCGTTCCCACGGTCCGCGCCACGCTGATCGGTTTTGCCTGTTCGCTCAGCGCCGCCTTCGCGCTGTCGATGCTGGTCGACTTCTTCCAGCCTTTGCGGCGCGCGCTGTTTCCCATCTTCATAGTCAGCCAGACCTTGCCGCTGGTCGCCATCGCGCCATTGGTGGTGCTGTGGTTCGGCTTCGGGCTGACGCCCAAGATCGTGCTGGTGGCGCTGGTCACGTTCTTCCCGATGCTGGTCGCGCTGGTACAAGGCTACGAGGCTACCGAGGTGGAGATCGGTCAGATGCTGCGTGCCATGGGAGCAGGGCGTTGGCGTGTCTTCTTGCTGGCACGATTGCCTTCGGCGCTGCCTTATTTCTTCGCTGGCCTCAGGATATCCATTACCTATGCCGTCGTCGGCGCCATCTTCGCCGAATATGCGGGCGCGGCCAAAGGGCTGGGCATCTACATGCTCAACGCCAAGAACAATTTCCGTCCCGACCTGGTGCTAGCCGCCGTCTGCGTCAGCGCAGCGCTCACCCTTATCCTGTTCGGGCTGACGATGCTGCTGCAGCGTCTTGCCATGCCCTGGGAAGGAGCCGCTGGCAGGCAAGGCGCTGGAAAAGGTCCAGAAGCATGAGCCGGCTCGAACTGCGGCATGTTCGCAAGGTGTTTGGCGGGCTCGATGTGCTCGCCGACATTTCGCTTCGTGTCGATGCCGGCGAATTCGTCTCGATCCTTGGACCTTCGGGAGCGGGCAAGTCGACGCTGTTTCAGCTTCTGACCGGCGCCGAGCATGGCGAGGGTGAGATGTTCTTCAACGGCGGGCCGCTCGACGATCATGGCAGGCATTTTGCCTTCATGCCGCAGCGCGACGCGCTGATGCCGTGGCGGCGCATTCTCGACAACACCACGCTCGGGCTCGAGGTGCAAGGCGTCAGCCGCAAGGCGGCACGGACGCGTGTGGCTCCGCTGTTTGCGGAGTTCGGGCTTGCCGGCTTCGAGTGGCACTTTCCAGCGCAGCTCTCGGGCGGCATGCGCCAGCGCACGGCGCTTTTACGCACCGTGGTGCAGGAACGCGATATGTTGCTGCTCGACGAGCCGTTCGGCGCGCTCGACGCCCTGACCCGCGCGGCCATGCAGCGCTGGCTCGAACAGATGTGGCGGCACCACCACTGGACGGCGTTGCTGATCACCCATGACGTGCGCGAAGCCCTGTTCCTGTCCGACCGCATCTATGTGCTGTCCGCGCGGCCTGCCCGGGTCGTGCGCGAGATCAAGGTGCCGCTGCCGCGCCCGCGCGATCCCGCCAGCGCGGCCACGCGGCAGGCCGAGGCACTCGAGGTCGAGATTCTCGACATTTTGCTCAACCCCCAGCCATCCAAAGGACATGACCATGACTGACTTGACGCGCAGGCAAGCCCTGCTGCTCACCCTTGCCGGCAGCGTACCGCTGATCACCGGATCGAGCCGCTCCTTCGCGGCAACGCGGACGGTCACAGTCGCCCTCGACTGGACGGTCAACACCAACCACATCGGCCTGTTCGTCGCCCGCGATAAGGGATTTTATCGGGAAGCCGGCATCGAGGTCGACATCCTGCCCTACAGCAATACCGGTGCCGGCGCGCTTGTCGCCAACCATGTCGCCGATTTCGGGATCAACGGCACCATCAGCCTGTTCACCCAGAAGACCGCAGGGGCCGATTTACAGGGCGTCTATGCCGTCGTGCAGTCCGAGACAGGCCGGCTGGTGTTCAATGCCGTGCGCAGCGAGATCAAAAGCCCGAAAGATCTAGATGGCCTGACCTATGGCGGTTTCGGCAGCGCCTGGGAGACGGCGCTGATCTCGACCATCATCCGTCACGACGGCGGCAAGGGCGATTTTGAGACGGTGACGCTGGGCACTTCCGCCTACGAGGCGCTGGCCAACGGTTCGGTCGACTTCACGCTCGAAGTGTCGACCTGGGAGGGCGTCGAAGCCGAACTCAGGGGCGTCAAGCAGCGCAGTTTCGTCTATGCCGACCATGGCGTCCCCGACGAGCACACGACGCTTATCTCTTCGAGCGAAGCGTATCTCCAGGCGAACCCCGAACTGGCGTCGTCCTTCATCAAGGCAACGCGGCGCGGCTACCAATTCGCCGTCGATCATCCAGGGGAGGCCGCCACGCTGCTGATAGCCGCCAACAAGGATGCCCTGACCAATCCGGCCTTGATCCACGCCTCGCTGAAGGCACTGATCGAGGGCTATTATCTGCGCGGGCAAAGCGGTGCCATCGGGACGTTGGACACTGCCAAGATGGAAGCGATCGGCAACTACCTCTTCGCCGCCGGCATTCTGCGCGACGCCGACGGTAAGGTTCTGCCCCAGATCTCGGATTTCACTGGGTATTTCAGCAACACATTTCTGGGGTAGCTGGCCAATCCCTAAGGAGAGGATCGACTCGGGCGGAACCCCTTCCTGGCGATCCTCGAAGCGGAGACAATCCGCACGGCCGTGCTTTGCGTCTCGCATGCCTTTCGGCGGCGCAGTTGCCGTTCTGATGCCGATAGATCTTGTCGGTTAACCACCCAGCAATGGTTGCGTGCAAAGGTCCCCCCGAGGGATCATTGGGGTTCTTGCCTTGCTTACACCAAAAAGCGAAACGCTTCAGCGCGCCAACCAGGGCGGGATGATGTCCGAAGCGCGCAAGCGCGAGATCCTGGCCGACTTGCGGGAAGGCTTCTTTCGCATTTGTGCGCTCGCATGCGCGGGGCTGTTTGTGTACCGGGGCGTGTACCACTTCGTGCAGGACCCCACCCGGCTCAATATCGCTTTGGTGGCGGTTTCCGAGACGCTCAGCTTCACCTGGCTGCTGCTGTCGCGGCGGCCGGTGACGCGTGACTGGAGCCCGCTTGCGGTAGTCGCTTCGGTGACCGCCAGTTTTGGTGTCGCCTTCATCACCATGGAACGAGGCATCCCCATCATCCCCATCTATGTCGCCGCCCCGCTTCAATTCATGGCGCTTTGGTTCGTCATCTGGGGAAAGCTGTCGCTGGGTCGTTCCTTTGCCATCCTGCCCGCCAATCGCGGCGTGATGACCGGCGGTGCCTATCGCCTGGTGCGGCATCCGATCTATGCCGGTTACCTTACCGGCCATATCCTCTACCTGCTGTCGGCCTTTTCCTTCTACAATCTCGCCGTCTATGCGGTTGTCACCTATCTGCAGGTGTACCGCATTCTGCGCGAGGAGGCCTTGCTTGCCGCGGAGCCGGAGTACCGCTCTTATATGGAGCGCGTGCGCTATAGACTGTTTTACGGGATATTCTGAAGGCCAGACTGTCACGCGAGAGTGGCCAGTCCTGTTTGATCCAGGGTTAGCCAACAAGGATCCTTAGCGTCCAGTGGTCCGGAACTGCTCCGCAGGTGAGGTGCTGTATTTTGGCTGTCAGGTAGCAAGCAGCCTGGCAGCAAATCATCGGCCGTCCAGCAGCTAGGCTCGGCGCGTCGGTCGGCGGCAGCAATGGCGTCAACGCAGGAGCCGGCGCCAATATCGGTGGTTCGGGCGGCATCAACGCCGGGCTCGGTGCCAATGTTGGCGGAACCGGTGGCATCAATGCGGGGCTTGCCGGCAGTGTTGGCGGCGCCGGCGGCATTGGTGTCGGGGTGGGCATTGGCAACGGAACCAATCCCAGCAATCCGTCGAACCCGAGCAACCCATCCAATCCCAATCACCCCAACGTCCCGGGTATCGTGGCCCAGATGTCAAGCTCGCAGGTGACGCGCATGAAGAAGCGCTGCGTCGATGTCCTCAGCAGCGAAGGGACCTATGACCGCGACTTGCGGCAACTCTGCCTGCTGATCGCACGCCGCTGAGGCTGAGGGAGGTTGCGGACCCAGCCGTAGGCCTGGCCGCACTCTCCTGGCCTCCGGCCGGTGGGGAAGCCCGTCGTCCAGGCGGGCTTTCTGCGTTGCGGGCTGTGAGTTCCGGAGCCGCGATAGTCCAGCGGAACGCCAGCCCCTCTAAAACGTTCATACCTTGCAACATCCGAAATGGCGCGATGTTGAACCAGCGCGAAAGCGCGCATTTCAGGAGCAGGGAAGGCCATGGGTCTCGGAACGATACTTATCATTATTCTAATCCTCGCGCTGCTCGGCGGCTTCAGCGGTCTCGGCGGTGGCCCGTTCTACGGAACCGGTTATTATGGCGGTGGCGGTCTCGGACTTGTGTTGATCATCGTCATCATCCTTGTCGTCCTGGGACGCATCTAGCCGGCTCCTCTTGTGTCGCCGGCGTCGCGGTCCCGTGAGCGAACCCGCGGCGGCGTGCACTGGAATGCGAGGGAAGCAGGCCGGCTTGTGATCATGCGCCCCGCAGGACGGCCGTATAGTTTCACGGTCCACGCCCCCCGTGGAAACAAGAGGAGAGGGTCCCACCCCTTCATCCTCCTCCAAGGCCGGCCCCGGTTCCCGGAGCGGGCTTTCGTTCTTCTGAAAAGAGATTGCCTCGAAGTGCTCCGCCGGTGCCGGCGGCTTGCAGCGAAGCACCCGTCACCATTGGTCGTTGACAGAGCTCACGCACAAATATATTGAACAGGATTATACAGGTTCACTGAACAGGTACGCATATGAAGCGGCGCGCGGTTCAATTGTCTCCCGGCACGGGAAAGCCCGAGCAGATCGCGACCGTTCTGGAGCGTGAGATTCGTTCCGGCGTTCTTGGTTTCGGTGACAGGCTGCAAAGCGAAAACGAGCTCGTCCAGCGCTTCTCCGTCAGCCGCAACACCATCCGCAAAGGTCTCGAGGAACTCTCCAGCCGCGGCCTGATCACCACTAAGGTTGGCATCGGCTCTTTCGTCACCTTTGATGGCATGCCGGTCGATGATGCCGTCGGCTGGTCGCGGGCGCTGGCCAATGCGGGTGCCAATGCAGAGACCCGGACGTTGCGGCTGGAGGTCATAGAGGATGCCGAACTGGCGATCTTGCTGGATGTTGGAAGCCCGTTCTTCATCGCCGTCGACCGGGTGCGCACCAATGCCAGCGACGGTCATGCGATCTCGGTCGAACGCAGCCGCCTGCCGCTGTCACCCGAACTGGAGGACGTGCCACTGCGCGGCCTGCGCGAGGGTTCGCTGCACCAGACGCTACGCGGGGCGGGGCTGATACCAGACCATGGCGAGGAGTGGGTCGACATCGAGATGCTGAACGCAGATGACGCTGCCATCCTCGGCTGCCCGCAAGGCACGCCCTTCCTGCGCGGGCGTCGGCTGACGCGCGCGGCCGACGAGCGGCCGATCGAATATGTCACCAGTCTCCTCAATCCCGCGCATTTCGCGCTGCATATGAGGTTCTGAGCGATGCCGGACTACGAGTTTGAGATGGATCGCGCCATGGGCGCGCTTGTCGGCGGAGCGCTGGGCGACGCGCTCGGCATGCCGACGCAGCTTCTGTCACCGGCCCGCATCGCCGAACTCTACGGCCGTGTCGAGGATTTCATCGCCCCCTTCGCCGGTCATCCGGTATCGAAGGGGCTGCTGGCCGGCACCGTCACCGACGATACCGAACAGGCATTGCTGCTTGGCCGCATTCTCGTGGAATCGGGCGAGCGCTTCGACCATGCGCGCTGGGTGAACGCGCTGCTCGACTGGGAGCGTGAGGTCAAGGCGCGTGGCAGCTACGAACTCCTGGGGCCGTCGACCAAGCGCGCGATCGACGCCATCAACAACGGCGTGCCGGCGGAAGAGGCGGGGCGTAGCGGCGACACCAACGGCGCCGCCATGCGTATCGCGCCCGTCGGCATCATGATGCCGCCGGAGCCGCTGGACGCGTTCGTCTCCAAGGTGGCCGAGACCTGCAAGGCAACGCACAACACGTCGATCGCGATCGCCTCCGCCGCGGCGGTCGCAGCCGCCGTCAGCCGTGGCGTTGCCGGTGGTGATTGGTACGCGGCGTCCGACAGCGCGGTCGCGGCGGCGCAGCGAGGGGCAACACTTGGAAATTGGGTCACCGGCGGAGACATCGCCGCGCGCATCGTCTGGGCGCAGGCGCTGGTACGCGGCAAGGCGAAGAGGGACGCGATCCGGCTGATTACCGATCTGGTCGGCACCGGCGTCGCCAGTCAGGAATCGGTTCCAGCCGCGTTTGCCGTGCTGGAAGTCGCCGGCGGCGACCCATGGCAAGCGGCTGTCATAAGCGCCAATCTTGGCGGCGACACCGACACGATCGGCGCCATCGCCGCCGGCATGGCTGGCGCCTGTGCCGGCTTTTCGCGCCTGCCGCAGCATCGTGTCACGAGCCTCACGGGCATCGACATGGCGCAAGTACAGGCGCTGGCCGCCGATCTTGTCGCGGCGCGAATGTCGGGCGGTCGCGTCGGCAAGGCCGGTTCCGGCAAGGATGCGGCATGAGCGCGCGTCTCGTCCATGTCGGCAGCGCGGTGGTCGACTATGTCTACCGCATCGATGTCCTGCCAGCGCCCGGCACCGAGAAGACGGCGTCGGACTATGCGCAGGTCGCTGGCGGCGGCTTCAACATGATGGTTGCCGCGACCCGTACTGGTATGAAGGTGGTGTTTGGCGGCCAGCTCGGCAGCGGTCCGAATGGCGACTTCCTGCGCGCCGCCTTCGCCGCCGAGGGCATCCAGACGCTGACGCTGCCTTCGCCTCTGATGGACAGCGGCAATTGCGTCGCCATGATATCGAGCGACGCCGAACGCACCTTCGTCTCGTGGCCAGGAGCGGAGAGCGTTCTCAGCCTCGACCTGATGGCGCCGGTGGTGATCGGGCCGCATGACTGGGTGTTCACGTCAGGCTACACGCTCAGTTATCCTGGCAGCCACGATGCGCTGACCGGTTGGATCGAGGCGCTGCCGGCGGACATTCCCTTCGTCTTCGATCCGACGCCGGTCGTAGCGGACATTCCACGTGCCATTCTCGACCGTGTGCTTGCCCGCACGACTTGGCTGAGCTGCAACACGACAGAGGCGGCCGAGATTGCCGGCCAGGGCGATGTCGAGGCGCTCGCGGCGCGACTTCTGGCCGAGCATTGCCCGCAGGCTGCCGGTGTCGTCATCCGCTCCGCCGCCAAGGGCTGCCATGTCGGGCTGGCCGACGGTTCGGCGCAAACCATCGCCGGTTTCAAGGTTGCCGCGATCGATACCAATGGCGCTGGGGACACGCACATCGGCGCCTTCGTCAGCGCGTTGGCGCGTGGCGTGCCTCCCTTCGAGGCGGCGGCCTATGCCAACGCGGCGGCCGCCATTTCGGTGACTCGCCACGGCGGCTCATCGGCACCGACCGACGCGGAAATCCAGACTTTCCTGAGCCAGGCCGTTTCTACCGGCGTGCCAGGCCAGACACAGAAGGCCCATCAGACAGCCTGACAAGCCCGGGAAGCGGGCAAACACAGAGAGGAACGAACCATGCGCATGCCTGACTTGACTGCTCTCTTGACGGCGACCGCCGTCTTCACCTCCGCACTCGCTTTTGCCGCCAAGGCCGACGAGGTGCATGTGCTCAACTGGAAAGGCTATGGCGCTGACGAGCCGTGGGCCATTGCCGCTTTCGAGAAGGCGACCGGCAACAAGGTCGTCAACGACTTCTTCAATTCCGAACAGGAAATGCTGACCAAGATCCGGACCAATCCCGGCCTCTATGACGTCGTCATGATCAATGCCGCCTTCAACGATCAGGCAATGGCCGAGAAGCTGATCCAGCCAATCGATACCTCCAAGCTGCCGAACTATGCCGACATCAGCAAGGACAAGGCGGGATCGCCGATGCTCGACCATGACGGCAAGGTCTATGGCGTGCCGTGGGTGTGGGGCTTGACGGCGCTCGCCATCAACGAAAAATCCTTCGACAAGCCGCCGACGTCGATCGCCGAAATGTGGGACCCCGCGCACAAGGACCGTGTCGTCATCCGCGACGACGCCGTCGAGGCGGTGCAATTCGGCGCCATCGCCACCGGCCAGAACATCAACGACATCAAGGATATGGATGCGGTCAAGACGAAGCTCACCTCGCTAATGCCGCAGATCAAGACCTTCTGGAGCTCGGAGAACGACTGGAACCAGATGGTCGCCTCCAACCAGATCGACATTGGCACCTATTGGAGCGGCTCGGCCGACCGCGCCAAGACGCATTTCAAGCTGCCGGTTTCGCTGGTCATCCCGCAGGAGGGCGCCGTCGCCTGGCTCGACGCCTTCTCCATTCCGGCCGGCTCGAAGAATGTTGCCGGTGCCGAGGCCTTCATCAACTACATGATCGATCCGAAATTCTATGTCGAGTGGGTCACCAAGGTCGGCGCGCCGGTGTCAGCCAACATCAAGGCGGTGGAAGCGCTTCCCGAGGATGCCTTCAACCGCAAGGTCATGGGCGATCCCGCGGTGGCCAAGCGTATCCAGTTCCAGGCGCCGATCACCGACGCGCAGCGCGAAGCCTATCTGGCACTTTGGCAACAGCTCAAGGTCGATGTGAAGTAGAGACACGCGTCAAGACCAGCCGGCGGTTCGCGCCGGCTGGTCCTCAATCCTGGGGAGGTGGGGTAGCATGGCGGCACAGGGCGCGGTCGCGGCGCGCGGCGGGCTGAGATCGGCTTTGCCGCTTTTGGCGCCGGCCTATCTCTGGCTGACGGTGGCGATCTTCCTGCCGCTCTCGGCCATGGTCTTTTTCTCCTTCATGACCGACCTGCCGCTGACGGCAAAGCCGTGGGCGTTCACGCTGGGCAATTACGCCGCCTTCTTCTCCCAGAGCCTCTATTTGACGCTGCTGCTGGCTTCGCTCCGCCTCGGCCTCGAAGTGACGTTGTGGTGCGTCGTCATCGGCTATCCTGCCGCCTATGTGTTGGCCAAGGTGCTGAAGGGCCGCAGCCGCGAGGCGATCTTCCTGCTGGTTATCCTGCCGTTCTGGTCGAACGGGCTGGTGCGCATCTTCTCCTGGGCGATGGTGCTGCGCGAGGGCGGCATTCTCGACACGGCCCTCAACGCCGTGCTGCCGTTCAAGATCAACATCGATCTGATGTATTCCTATCCAGCTGTCATCATCGGGCTGGTGCACTCCTACGTGCCCTATATGGTGCTGACCTGTTACCTCACGCTGCAGGCCATCGACGACTCGCTGATCGAAGCCGGGCGCTCGCTCGGCGCCTCGCGGCTGCAGGTCTTGAAGCGGGTCATCATCCCGCTGTCGCTACCGGGTTTGGTGGCGGGCGCGGCGCTCATCTTCGTGCCGGTGGTCGGTTCGTTCATGGAGCCACGCATTCTCGGCGGGCGAACCGGCACCTTCTACGGCACTGTCATCGAGGACCAGTTCGTCGCTGTCTTCAACTGGCCGCTAGGCGCGGCACTGTCCTTCATCCTGCTGGCCGTCGTGCTGGTCATTCTGGCGCTGGCGGCACCGGTGCTGCGGAGGGCCGCGTGATGATGACGACGCGCATTCTCGAATGGCTCGGCCGGATTTACATCGGGTTTCTGCTCGCCTTCCTCTATCTGCCGATTATCATCATGGCGCTGATGTCGTTCAACGTCTCGCCCTTCTACCAGCTGCCGTTCGAGTGGACGACCGAGTGGTACGCGTCGCTGTGGCAGAACGACCAATTGATCGCGGCCACCTGGAACAGTCTCGAGATCGCCGTCATCACCACCATCATCAGCTTGGTGCTCGGCTCGGCGGCTTCACTGGCGCTTTACCGTTATGAATTCCGCGGCAAGAAACTGCTGCAGGCGCTGCTGTTCCCGCCGATCGCCATTCCGTGGCTCATCACCGGTACGGCGATGCTGATCTTCTTCTTCGGCGTCGGCATCGGGCGCGGCCTGTTCGCCATCCTGCTCGGTCATGTCGCGCTGGCGCTGCCCTATGTCATCGTCGTTGTCTCGGCGCGGCTGCAGACCTTCGCGCCGGAGCTGGAAGAGGCGGCGCGCTCGCTCGGCGCCAACCAATGGCAAGTAACGATGCGCGTCACGCTGCCCTGGATCATGCCGGGTGTCATTGCCGGCGGGCTCTTCGCCTTCGCCGTCTCGTTCGATCAGTTTGTCGTGTCTTATTTCCTGGCGACGCCGGGCCAGACGACGCTGCCGGTCGAAATCTACGCCGCGATCCGCAAGGGCTTTACGCCCGAGATCAACGCGGTCTCGACGATCATCATTGTCGTGTCGATGGCGCTGATGCTGCTCACGGCGCGTTTCTTCAAATTCGGCGGAGAGAAATAATGGCCGGCGTCAAGGTATCGAACGTCTCGCGCAGCTTCGGCGCCCACAAGGCGCTGGACGATGTGTCCATCGATTTCGCCGATGGCGGTTTTTACGCGCTGCTCGGTCCATCGGGCAGCGGCAAGACCACGCTGCTGAGGCAGATCGCCGGCTTCGACTTTCCCGATTCGGGCAGCATCGCCATCGGCGGCGAGAGCGTCGAGCGGGTGCCGGTCGAAAAACGGCGCATCGGTATGGTGTTCCAGAACTACGCGCTGTTTCCAAATATGAGCGTTGCCGACAATGTCGCCTTCGGCCTGTCGGTGCGCGGCGAGGCGAAGGTGGTGATCGCCACGGAAGTGCAGCGCGCGCTGGACCTCGTGCAACTTGGTAAGCTCGGCGCTCGCCGTCCGCACCAGCTCTCCGGCGGCCAGCGCCAGCGCGTCGCGCTCGCCCGCGCAATCGTCACCAAGCCGCGCGTGCTTTTGCTGGACGAGCCGCTCGGCGCGCTCGACAAGGCGCTGCGCGTCGACATGCAGATCGAATTGAAGCGCATCCAGCGCGAGATCGGCATCACCACCATCTTCGTCACCCACGACCAGGAAGAAGCGCTGACGATGAGCGACCGCATCGGCATATTGCGTGATGGCAGGCTGGTGCAGGAAGGCCCGCCGGAAGAGATCTACGACCGGCCGAAGAGCGAATTCGCCGCCACCTTTCTTGGCGACGCTAACATCTTTCGCGGCGATGCCACCGGCAGCGGCATCCGCCTGCCGGACGGCACGGCGATTGCCGCCGGCGTCGGCGACAGGCTTGCCGCCGGCGCCAAGGCGAGCTGCGCCGTGCGGCCGGAACGCATCCGGATTGCCACCGATGCCGGAGCCTCGGACGGCGATGCGAACACGCTCAAGGGTCAGGTTTCCAAGCGCATCTTCGCCGGCAACAACAGCACGTATTTTGTCGAGCGCGCGGGTCAGACGCTGAAGGTCATCGTCCAGAATACTGGCGCCGACAGGCTGGTGGAAGGTCAGGATGTCGAGCTGCGCTGGTCGCCGGAGAGCACAGTGCTGATTGCGGCGGCGGGCTGATCCTCGTTTCGGCTCTTGCCAGAACGCTGACAATGAGGAACGCATAGCCGGGCGCAAGTTAAGCCCGGAGCATCTTGATGACGCTTGACCTGACGGCCCGCGACCGATCCATGCTCGACGGCGAGCAGGGGCCGTCCGCTGCCGCCGCTATGAAGATACTGCTTGCCTTTTCCAACGCGATTGGCGCCGGTGGCCTGCTTGATGTCACCGGCGCCCATATCGACGGCTGCCTCTATCACGGCAAGGCAGGGCTCGATTTCGTCGAACGGCTGGTCGAGGGAAGCGGACGTGTCCGGGTGCCGACGACGCTCAATGTCGGCTCGTTCGACCTCATCCATCCCGGCATGGTCAAGATGCCCGCGGCTGAAGAAATGCCGGCGCGGCGGTTGATGAAGGCGCATCTGGAGCTTGGCTGCCAGGCGACCTTCACCTGTGCACCCTATCAGACGCGGTTTCGGCCTGAATTCGGGCAGCAGATCGCCTGGGGCGAATCCAATGCCATCGTTTTCGCCAATTCGGTGATCGGTGCGCGCACCAACCGCTACGGCGATTTCATCGATCTGTGCTGTGCCATGACCGGGCGCGCACCGGCCTGGGGCCTGCATCTCAGCGAGAACCGGCGCGGCCGCATCCTGTTCGAACTGGATGTTGCCGACGGGGAGCCGAGCGACAGCCTGTTCGTCGGCGTCGGGCTGATCATCGGGCAAGCGAGCGGCGATCTCGTTCCGGTCATATCGGGCCTGCCGCAGCCACGCGACGAGGACCAGCTGAAGGCGCTTGGCGCGGCAGCAGCGACGACGGGCGCGGTGGCGCTGTTCCACGCGGTTGGCATCACGCCGGAGGCGGGAACGCTCGACGAGGCGTTCCGTGGTCAAGCGCCGGAAGAGACGATCCGCATCAGTCGTGCCGATGTCGATCAAGCGCTGGCCAGGCTGTCGCGCGTGCCTGACGGGACGCCGCTGACGGCGGTTTCGCTGGGCACTCCGCATTTCTCGCATGCGGAATGGATGCGCCTGCTGCCGTTGCTGCGCGCGGTCGCGCCGGGCAGGGGCATCCCGATCTATGTCAATACGGGTCGCGCGACGCTGACGCGATTGCAGGAGGAGGGCGCGCTTGATGGCACGCAGGCGTTCGGCCTGATCCCCGTCGCCGACACCTGTACCTATGTCACTACCATTCTGGAGCGGCTCGACGGCGTGGTGATGACCAATTCCGGCAAATGGGCGCACTATGCTCCGGGCAATATTGGCGTGACGGTGGCCTTCGCCGAGATGCGCGATTGCATCCGTTCAGCGGCGGTCGGGCATGTCGTGCGGGGCGCAGCATGAGCGAAGCGGTGGAGACAGAAATCATCGCTCGATCCGGCACATTCCAATTGGCCGGTGCCGCCGAGGGAGAGGCGCTGGTGTTTTCGCAATCGCTCAGTTTCTGGGGCGGCATCGATTCCGAGACGGGAGATATCATCGATCACTCACATCCTGGCCTCGGTAAGAATGTCGCCGGCAAGATACTGATCATGCCGAGCGGGCGAGGGTCCTCGTCTTCTTCCTCTGTCTTGGCCGAGGCAATCCGCAGGGGCACCGCGCCCACCGCCATTCTTCTGGAACGGCCGGACCCGATCCTTGCCGTTGGCGCCATCGTCGCCGAGTTCCTCTACGGGATCAGCATGCCCCTGGTGGTCTGCGAGATTGGGCGCATTGCTTCCGGCGAGCGGATTGCGATCGATGTTGGTGGTGCCGTCGGGGCGATTGTCCGCAAGGTTAAGAAATGAGCACGCGCTGATAGGTGAGCGCGCCTCGAGGACGCGCCAACCTACCGGCCGATCAGGCGTGTCATTACCAGATGATTCAACGGACACGCCTAAATCCTTGTTTTTGTGCGTGCCGAGCCAAGTGCTGCGAGCGCCTCAAATCTCCGGGATGTTCTCCTTGAAGATCACCTGCAGCCTCGGCTGGTGCAATTCATAGGGGAGGCCCCGGACGGCGTGGGTCAGGATGTTGAGCGCCTCGCGGGCTTCGACGCGCGGGTTCTGGTCGATGACGGCGTCGAGCGTGCCGTCGAGCAGCAGTTCCTTGGTGCCGTCCGTCGCCTCGTGGCCGAGGAAAACCATGGATTGCGCACGGCCGCGTTCCTTCAGCGCGCGCGCGATGCCGGTGTTACCGGCGCCGACATTGTAGATCGCGGCAAGGTCGGGGTGGCGTTCCAGAAGGGCTGACGCCTCCGAATAGGCCTTTTCGCGGTCGTCGAGCATTTCGCGCATCTCGACGATCTCCAGATTGGGCGATTCCTCGGTCAATATGTGCCGGAAGCCCATCTCGCGTTCCTCGTGGCCGCGATAGGACAGCGAGCCTGCAAACAGCGCCACCTTGCCGGGGCTGCCTGAGCCCATGAAACGGTTGAGCAGATACCCGGCCAGCCGCCCAGCGGCGCGGTTGTCGATGCCGATATAGGCAACCCTTGGCACATGCAGGATGTCGGACGCGATGGTCACCACCTTGACGTCGTTGGCCGATAGCGAGCGGATCGCCTCGCGCACCGTCGGATGGTCGAGCGCGATGACACCAACGCCTTGCGTCTGGCCGCGCAAATCCTGCAGCAGGCGGGCGAGCCGGTCGGGATTGAAGCCCTCTATGGTGGCGATATGGACGTCGAGATCGGGGCGCGCCAGGGCTTGTGCCTCGATGTGGCGGTGCAACATCTTGATAAAGGAATTGGTGCCGGCCGGCAGCGCGAAGTCGAGCCGGATGACCTCGCCGGGCACGGGCCTGGGCCGCGCACCGTTCGGACCTTCGGCGATGTAGCCGAGCCGCTGCGCCATGTCGAGCACGATCTCGCGCGTGCGCGCCCGCACGCCGGGGCGATTGTTGAGCACGCGGTCGACTGTAGCCGCGGAGACGCCGGCTTCCCGGGCTATGTCGGTCAGGGTGGAACGCACCGTCTCATCTCCTCAATGCATCAGGGATGACGCAGTGTCGGCTGGCGACCTGCTGGCGCCAACGCCCCGCTATCCGCGATTCTGATGGGAAATGATGTATCCGGCCTTGGCCGATGCGCAAGCCGCGAGGCTAAATCAACTTGTCCGGCGCGATCGTGTCGGAAAGGGAGATCACATTTCCCATCAAATCGGCGCATGTGAAGCGGTCTATGAACCTTGGCACGACGCATTTCCTCGCCTCTATGCGTTGTTGTGATGTGTTTTGATTATTAATGATGTTGACAGCGTTCCTATCCTGCCGTCAATATCCCTCATGGGGCTCGTGGAGGAAACATTGAGCCTGAGGGAGGAATTCCAATGTCTGATCTGATCCGCATCTCGCGACGCCGGTTGCTGGCGTCCGGAGGAAAGGCGGCGGTGTTCGTGGCCGCTGCAGGTATCGCTCCGCAATTCATTCGTCCCGGCCGCGCCTTCGCGGCCGATGCGCTCGCGCCTGGCATGATCGGCGGCCCGACGGGCTTCGATGGAGCCGAACGTTATCAATACGGTCCCGACACACCGGAGGGCCGCGCGGTCGAGGGCGCCAAGGCTTTGAAGGGCGCCGGCAAGGCGCCGGCCAAGATCGTGCTTGGCCTATCGGACGGCTCGATCGGCCAGCTCACCCAGCCTTTTCCGGCCGGCGCGCCGTCGATCAAGGAGCTGTGGGAAGAGGAAACAGGGATCCCGATCGAGATCGTCGGTCTGCCGAACGGCCAGGAATTCACCAAAACCATGCAGGACATCTCCACCAAGGGTGGGGCCTACGACATCTATTCGACCGAGTGGAATCGCCTTGGCGATCTCGCCGAGACCGGCGGTATCGCCAAGCTCGACGACTTCGTCGCCCAGTACAAACCCGAATGGGACGATCCCAAGACCGGCTATGTCGACGGCGCCAAGGGCGTATCGCTGCTCAACAAATATCGCGGCTCTAACTATGGCGTGTCGTTGGACGGCGACTTCCAGACCTGGGTCTACCGTACCGACCTGTTCGGTGACGAAGCCGAGAAGAAGGCGTTCAAGGACAAATACGGCTACGATTTGGCGCCCCCGAAAACCTGGAAGCAACACGGCGATATCGCCGCCTTCTTCCAGCGTCCGGACAAGGGCCTGTTCGGCTCCACCGACCTGCGCAACCAGGGCTGGGGCTACACCAACTGGTATCAGCGCTATGTATCGATGGCCTCGCCCAACCAGTTCCTGTTCGGCGACGACGGCAAGCCGCTGATCAATTCCGAGCACGGCATTGCCGCCACAAACGAATATGTCGGATCGCTGGTCCATCATTCGCCGGACGCGATCTCGTGGGGCTGGCCGGAGCAGTACGGCAATTTCGCCAAGGGCGGCGCGGCGATGACCTGTGCGTTCTCCAACCTGCCGAAATTCCTCGACAATGCCGGCAACAAGGATTCCAAGGTCACCGGCAAGATCGGCACGATGCTGCCGCCCGGCCGCGAAATCGACGGCAAACTGATCAGCCGCTCGGTGTTGTGGTTCTCACTGACCGGCATGGTCTCGTCGCAGTCGAAAAACCAGGAGGTCGCCTATCTCCTGCTGCAGTGGCTAGGCTCGGCTCGTATCTACGCCTGGATGAGCGCCAACCCCGGCGGCTATCTCGATCCGTTCCGGCTTTCGGATTTTTCCGATCCGCTGGTGCGCCAGACCTATCACGCCTACCACATGGACGTGGTGCGCGAGACGGTCGCCCGCACGGTGCCGACCATCAACTATCCCGGCGCCACCGCCTTCCACAACGCGCTGGACGAAAACCTGATGGCCTCGCTGACCAAGGCCAAGACATCGGAGCAGGCGATGGCCGACACGGAAGCCGAGTGGAAGAAGATCGCCCGGCGCATTGGCGAGGACAAATTTCTCGAAGCCATCAGGACCAACAAGGAGGCATGGCCGACGGTTCTTGATCCGATCAGCTGATCCATCTCCCTGGATCAAAGCCGGAGGGGAGGGTCATCTGCTCTTCCCCTCCGTAACCGACGCCACCAGCAAAAGCAGCCAGATGAAGCGTTCCGTCCCCTTCGAGATATTCCGCTACGCCGCGATCCTCGCGGCGATGGCTGTTACGCTGGTGCCGATCCTGTGGATGGTGTCGATGGCCTTCAAGCCGATCGCCGAATGGTCGGCGACGGGTGCGGACCTGACATGGTGGCCGAAGAACCCGACGCTCAGCAACTTCCGCTTCGTGTTCGGCGAATCCACCAACAGCCTGATCGTGGCGCTCGACCGCACCGCGCTGAAGCCGATCCTGTCGTCGCTTCTGTCGGCGGTGTTCGGCACCGCGATCGCCATGTCGGCCGGCACAGCCGCCGCCTATGGCCTGTCGCGCTTCGGCTCCGGCCAGAACCTGCCGCTGGCGCTGATCCAGCTCAGGCTGTTTCCGCCGATGGCGGTCATGATCCCTGTGATGATCATGTGGGCCTTCCTCAACTTCACCGACAGCTGGTGGGGGCTGGCGCTGATCTACGGCATCGTCACGCTGCCGTTTGCCTTCTGGCTGATGAAGACCTTCTTCGACGACATGCCGCGCGAGATCGAGGAAGCCGCCTTGGTCGAGGGTTGCTCGCGGCTGCGCGTCTTCACCCGCATCACCTTGCCTATGATGCGCGCGCCGCTGGCAAGTGCTGCCCTCTTCGTCTTCATCCTCAACTGGTCGGACTATCTGATCGCGTTGCTGCTCACGACACGCGAATGGGTGACGATCCCCGTCTACATGGCCTCGCTCTCGTCCTCGATGACCGGCCAGCTCTATGGCGCCAAGGCAGCGCTCGGCCTGATCGCGGCCGTGCCGCCGGTCATCATGGGCATCGCCATCCAGCGCCATCTGGTGCGCGGGCTCACCTTTGGGGCGCTCAAGCAATGAGCGCTGTGGTTGCGACGACTTCGGAGGGTGAGATGGACGCGGCCCGCGCAAAGCCGGCGCTGCGCGACGAAGGCATGCGGCTTGGCTTTCGCCTGACCTTGCCGGCGCAAATCCTGGTGCTGTTCATCTCGGCCTTTCCGCTCTTGATGCAGCTCTACATCAGCGTCACCGACTGGTCGCCACTCTCGGGCCTCGGCTGGTGGAATGCCTGGGAGATGTGGAACAGTTTCGCCAACTACACCGACCTTGCCGCCGACGCGCGCTTCTGGAGTGCGCTGAAGCGCACGGTTATCGTCATGGTCGTCTGCGTGCCGGCCGAATTCTTGTTAGGCTTGGCGCTGGCGACGCTGTTCGCCGACGACTTTCCCGGCAAGCGCATCTTCTATTCGGTCCTGCTGATGCCTATGATGGTGGTGCCGGCGGTGGCCGGCTACATGTTCTTCATGCTGTTCCAGTCGGGCGGCCCGGTGAACGACATTCTGTCGGCAATCACGGGCACGCAAGTCACCATTGCCTGGCTTTCGGACCCGACGCTGGCGCTGATCGCGGTGATGATCGCCGACATCTGGCAATGGACGCCGTTGATGTTCCTGATCCTGCTCGCCGGCCTGGTCGGTGTGCCGGAGGACCAGATCAAGGCGGCAACGCTGCTCGGCGCCAATCCCTGGCAGCGCTTTACCACCATCGTGCTGCCGAAGATGAAGACGATCATCATCATCGCGCTGGCGATAAGGGTGATCGAAAACTTCAAGATCTTCGACACGCTGTACATCATGACCGGCGGCGGCCCCGGCGTCGCCACCGAGACGATCTCCGTCTATATCTACAAGGTCACCACGCAGGATCTGATCTGGGGCTATGTGGCGGCTATCGCGCTGGCCATTCTGGTCGTGCTCTCCATCGTCGCCGTGTTCGCCATGAAGCGTATGGCACGGGCAAGGCAGGTGGCGGAATGAGCACGATCCAGCTCAAGCACCTCACCAAGACATTCGGCGACTTCACGGCGCTGAAGACCATGGACCTCGATATCGCCGATGGCGAGTTCATGGCTTTGCTCGGGCCTTCAGGCTGCGGCAAGTCGACGACGATGAACATGATTGCCGGAATGGAAGAGCCGACCAGCGGCAAGATCCTGTTTGGCGAGCGCGACATGGCCGGTGTGCCGATGGGCCGGCGTGGCGTTGGCTTCGTGTTCCAGAACTACGCGATCTTCACCCATTTGACGGTGCGCCAGAACCTAGCCTACGGGCCAAGGATGCGTGGCGCCGCCACGGCCGAGATCGATCGTCGCGTCGGCACGATCGCCGAGCTGCTGCAACTGACGCCGCTGCTCGACCGCAAGGCCGACCGGCTGTCGGTCAACATCCTGCAGCGCGTGGCGATCGGCCGCTCGGCAATCATGGAGCCGGCGATCTTCCTCCTCGACGAGCCGCTATCCAATGTCGACGCGGCCTTCCGCGCGGTGATGCGCACCGAGCTGAAACAGCTGCAGCGCCAATTCAAGCAGACCATGGTCTACGTCACGCACGACCAGCTCGAAGCCATGACCATGTCCGACCGTATCGCCGTCATGGATCACGGCGTGCTGCAGCAAGTGGGCACGCCGCTAGAGGTATACAACAATCCAGCCAATGTCTTCGTTGCCCGCTTTATCGGCTCGCCGGGCATGAACCTGCTCAAGGGCCGACCTGCGGAGAGTGACCGGGGTCTGGTCGTCGATCTCGGGGCGCTTGGCATTACGCCGCCATTGCCGGATGAGCTGGCCGCCAGCGTGCGCGGTACTCGCGGCGAGGTGCTCTACGGCTTTCGGCCGGAACAGGTGGCCGTGGCGGAGAATGGACGCGGGCTGGCCATGCCGGTCACTTTCGTCGAGCGCATCGGCGCGCGCACCATCGTTCACCTCGGCAAGGGCGACGGCGCCGTGAAAGCGGTGTTCGACAATGAGGTCGGACTGTCGATAGGGCAAACCGCGGTCGTCGCACCCGCAGCGTCGTCAGTGCGGGTCTTCGACGCCGTTAGCGGCCTTGCGATGAGAGCGGGTTGAGCCATGGCCGACATTGTCTTCCGCAATGTCACGAAACGCTACGGCACGACGCTTGCCGTCGACGACGCCTCCTTCGCCGTCAACGACAACGAGTTCTTCTGCTTCTTCGGGCCGCCGCTGTCGGGCAAGTCGACGATCCTGCGCCTGGTGCTCGGGCTGGAGGCGCCGGACGCCGGCGAAATCCTCATCGGCGGCAAGCCGGTCAATACGGTGTCGCCAGCCGAGCGCAACGTCGCCATGGTGTTCCAGAACCTGGCACTGTTCCCGCATATGAGCGCGCTCGACAATGTCCGTTTCCCGCTGGTCGAGCGCGGGGTCGCCGAGCTCCAGATCAAAAAGCGGGTCGCCGATGTCGCGGCCAAGCTGCATATCGGCCATATACTGCACAAGCCACCGGCACAGCTTTCAGGCGGCGAGCGGCAGCGGGTGGCGATCGCGCGTGCGCTGGTGCGCGACCCCAATGCCTATCTGATGGACGATCCGATCTCGGCACTCGATGCGCGGTTGCGCGAGGAAACGCGGGTCGAGCTGAAGCGCATCCAGCGCGAGCTCGGCAAGACGCTGATCTATGTCACGCACGACCAGGAAGAGGCGATGTCGATCGCCGATCGCATCGCCATCCTGGAAAGCGGAAGGATCCGGCAGATCGGCGCGCCGGCCGAGATCTATGATCGCCCGGCCAGCACCTACGTGGCGCGGCTGCTGGGTTCGCCTGTCATGAACATCCTCAAATCCGTTCAAGGCGAGGGCGGCATCGAAGCCGCCGAAGGCGCGATCAGCATCGCCGATCGCACGGCTCCGGCCGATGCTGTCGAGATCGGGCTGAGGCCGGAGGACATCAAGGTCAGACCCTGGAGCGACACCGAGAAGACGAGCCCCCGCCCGGTGCGGGTGTTCGAGGTCGAGCCGCTTGGCGGCTATACCGTGGTGACGCTCGCCGCCGGGCAAGCGCGGCTGAAGGCTTTGCTGCGCGGCCAGCCTGACATCAGGCCCGACGCGATGGTGGCGATATCCTGCGAGCCGACGCGCGTGCATTATTTCGGACAGGGCGGAGGCGCGTTGGCAAGATGAATGCGGCCGCAAGGACAGGATTTCGGGAGGAAGGCATGACAGGCAAGGGCTTCGAGTCGGATGTGAAGGTCCGCACGAAGGAATATCGGATCGGCTGCGTCGGCGCCGGCATGATCATGGCCGAGTGCCATCTGGCCGCCTACAAGGAGGTCGGCTTTCCAGTCGTGGCGATCGCCTCGCGGACCAAGGCGAATGCGCAAAAGGTCGCCGACCGTTGGGGCATCCCGACTGTCCACGACACCCCGGAACAGCTGATCGAGGATGCAAATGTCGAGATCATCGACCTCGCGTTTCCGCCGGACCAGCAGCCGGCGCTGATCCGCCATGCGCTGAAGCAGAACCACATCAAGGGGATCCTGGCGCAAAAGCCCTTGGCGCTGTCGGTCGAGGAAGCCGTCAAGTTGCGCGACGAAGCGGCGAAGGCCGGCAAGATCCTCTCGGTCAACCAGAACATGCGCTACGACCAGTCGATGCGCGTGTTGAAGCAGATCATCGACAGCGGCGCGCTCGGCGACATCGTCTTCGCGCAGATCGACATGCACGCCATTCCGCACTGGCAGACTTTCCTTCAGGGCTACGACCGGCTGACGCTCGCCAATATGAGCGTGCACCATCTCGACGTGCTGCGCTTCCTGTTCGGCGATCCCGATGAGATCACGACGCTGACGCGCAAGGATCCGCGCACGACATTCGACCATTCCGACGGCATCACCGTCTCGACCCTGCGTTTCCCCACGGGTGTGCTTGCCGTTTCGCTGGAGGATGTGTGGTCCGGTCCGCGCCAGGACGGCTACAAGGACGATCAGCACATCAACTGGCGCGTCGACGGCACCAAGGGCGTCGCCAAGGGCACGATCGGCTGGCCGACCGGTGCTGCTTCGACGCTGACTTATGCTTCGGCCGAAACGACCGGCGGCGAGTGGGTAACTCCAAGCTGGGAGACGATGTGGTTCCCGCATGCCTTCATCGGCGTCATGGAGCAGCTGCAGCATGCCGTGAAGACCGGTACGGCGCCGGCGCTCACCGTCGCCGATAACGTCAAGACCATGGCGCTGGTCGAAGCGGGCTACCGTTCGATGGCCTCGGGCCGCACGGTCAAGCTTTCCGAAATCTCCACAAACGCAACTAACTGAAAATCGCGGACAACTGAATCGCTTACAGGGAGGAATTCAAGATCATGATGCAGGCAGGTATTTTCACGGGCTATTTCCCATACGGCCTCGAAGAGACGGCGAAGAAGATCCGCGGCCTTGGTTTCAACACGGTGCAGCTGGACCTGCATTTCAGGGACGTTGATCTCTCGGCCGGCCAGATCACCAAGGACAAGGCCAGGAAGGTGCGCGACGTCTTCCGCGACCACAACCTGCCGGTCTGCTGCGTGTCGGGCTACACCAACATCATCCATCCCGACAAGGCCGAGCGCGACAAGCGCGTCGGTTATCTCAAGGAGATCATCCGCAACGCGCGCGATTTCGGCAGCCCTTACGTGATCTCGGAGACCGGCACTTACAACACCGAATCCGACTGGGTGCATCACCCCAAGAACAAGACCGAGGAAGGTTTTGAGGAATGCCGCAAGGTCATCGCCGATCTTGCCCAGACGGCTTACGACCATGGCGCGGTCTTTCTGCTCGAAACCTATGTCAACAACGTCGTCGGCTCGGTCGAGGAAACGGTGAGGATGTTCGCGCAGGTCGACCATCCAGGCCTGGGCCTGCTGATGGACCCGACCAATTATTTCGAGACGCACAACATCGACCGGATGGATCAGATCCTGAACCAGGTGTTCGACACGCTGACCGACAAGATCAGGATAGCGCACGCCAAGGACGTCAAGCGCTCGGGCGAGGACAAGTCGGAGAAGCACGCCGACATCGGCGATGCCGACGCGATGGAAAGCCATACGTTCCGCGGGGTTGGCGAAATCGAACTGCCGGCGCCGGGCCTCGGTTCGCTGAACTACGACCTCTATCTCCAGCGGCTGGCCGAAAAGCATCCGAATATCCCGGTGATCATCGAGCATCTGTCGGAAGACGACGTGCCGCGCGCCAAGACATTCCTCGACGGGAAATTCCGCGCCAACGGCCTGTGACGGCTAGCCGCGCCACCGGTGCACGGCAGCGCGGCTTCAAACAAGGAGGAAAGAAATGTTGAAATTCGTATCGAAATTGGCGGCCGCCGCGACAGTGCTCGCCGGCGTCGCACTTGGCACGGCGGCGCAGGCGCAGGACGGCCAGAAGACCTTCTATCTTTTGTCGCATGGCGGTCCGTCGGATGCGTTCTGGATCGACTGGAACGCCGGCGCGACCAAGGCCTGCGACCAGCTCAAGGTAACATGCAAGATTTCCTTCAGCGGCGGCGACATGGCGGCGCAGAAGGAGGCCTTCAACTCGGCGCTTGCCGCAAAGCCCGACGGTATCGCCACCACGTCGGCACAGCCGGGCCTGTGGACGGAGGAGGTGAAAGCAGCCAAGGCGGCTGGCATCCCGATCGTGTTCTTCAACACCGACGATCCGGCGACAGGGCGGCAGGCCTATGTCGGCGCGGACCTGAAAGAAGCGGGTGTCATCTGGGCCAAATATCTGGTCGACCACAAGATGGTGAAGCAGGGCGACAAGGTTTTCCTGCCGGTCGAGGTTCCTGGCGCCAGTTACCAGCAGCTCGAGACCGAGGGCATCGCCAGCGTCTTCGATCCGTTGGGGATCAAATATGACGTGGTCGATTGCGGCACCGATCCGGCGGGCATCATCGCCAAGATGACCGACTACATGGTCGCCAACAATCCGCCGGCGATCATCGCGCTCGGCGATTCCGTGGCCGCCAGCGTCAAGCGCGTCTTCGACGGCGCCGGCGTGCCGGCGGGCAAGGTCCCGGTCGTCGGCTGGGGCAATTCCAAGGAGACGGCGCAAGCTGTCAAGGACGGCTTCGTCAATGCCGCCGCCTGGCAATATCCCTCCGCGCAAGGCTTCATGCCGGTGGCGCTGCTCGGGCTTGCCGCGTCGGGCGAGCCGATCGGCTACGACATCCACACTTTCGGTCTCTACGACGCCTCCAGCGTCGACCCGATCCTGAAGCTCTACGACAAGAAATGAGAAAAACAGCGCCCGCCGGAAAAGCAGCGGGCGTCTTTTCAAGCATGGTTCAAGCAGTCATGACAATTGCCGCAGAAGACGAAGCGCCGGGGGTGAAAGGCAGATCGCGCCTGCTGCGCTCGCCGCAATTCTCCTCTTTCGTCATCCTCCTCGTTTTGCTGGCGGTATTCGCGGTCGCCGACGCCAATTTCCTGTCCCCGCTCAACATCTCCAACATGATGGCCTTCCTGCCCGAGCTCGGCATCATCGCGCTCGGCATGACGCTGCTTTTGACGGCAGGTGAATTCGATCTTTCCGTCGGCGCGGTGTTTGGGCTGGCGCCAGTGGTGGTGATGCTGCTGGTGCAAAATGGCGGGGTGGATATAGGTGTCGCGCTTCTGGCCGGGCTGCTGCTGTGCATCGTGATCGGCGCGATCAACGGGCTGATCGTCACCAAGATCGGCATCTCGTCCTTTTTGGTGACGCTGTCGATGTTGCTCGTCGTGCGCGGGGCAGCGCTCTACATCACGCAAGGCTTTCCGCTGAAATCCTGGGACCAGCCGGGCTTCTTCGTGACGCTGCTCGCCGGCAGCTTCAACATCGGCTCGTTCCGCTTCTACACCTCGCTGTGGTGGTTCATCGGCCTCTCGCTGTTTGCCATCTACATCCTGCGTTACGCCAAGCTCGGCAACTGGATCAGTGCCATCGGCTCCAATCGCAACGCGGCGGTGGCGCGCGGCGTGCCGGCCGATACGGTCAAGATCTGGCTGTTCATCGCGACTTCGGTGCTGGCTGGCCTTGCTGGCATGATCAGTGCCTTCCGCATCTCGGCCGCCTCACCGGTGGCCGGCACCGGCTACGAGCTGGAAGTGATCGCCATGGTGGTGGTTGGCGGCACGGCGCTGACCGGCGGACGCGGCACCATCCTCGGCACCATCGTCGGCGCGCTCATGCTGCGCGCCATCCGCAACGGCATCGTACTGATCGGCGTACCGGGGCTCGCCTACAACATCTTTGTCGGCCTCATCATCCTCGCCATGCTCATCCTGCACGCTTTGCTGCAGAAGAACGCCGCAAGGGGCTGAGAATGATGCAAGAAGTACTTCGGCTGCAGAGCCTGCAAAAATCCTTCGGCAGCGTGCGCGCGCTGAAGAACGCCTCGCTGACACTGCGGGAAGGCGAGGTGGTGGCGCTGCTGGGCGACAATGGCGCCGGAAAATCGACGCTGATCAAGGCGATCTCGGGTGTTTTCCCGGTCGATCGTGGCGACATCTTTGTACGCGGCGAAAAGGTTTCGATCCGCTCGACCCGGGATGCGATGGACCTCGGCATCGAGACCATCCATCAGGATACCTCACTGGCGCCCGATCTCAGCATCGCGCGCAATCTTTTCCTCGGCCGCGAGCCGGTCAATTTCGGCTGGCTCGGCGTGTTCGCGCCGCTCGACCTTGCCAAACTGCGCAAAGCCGCTTCCGAACTGCTCAAGCGTGTCGGCATCTCGAAGAAGCTCGACGCCGATGCGCTGGTCTCGACGCTGTCGGGCGGCGAACGCCAGTCGATCGCCATTTCACGCGCCATGCAGTTCGCCGCCAAGGTGATCATCCTCGACGAGCCGACCAACAATCTCGGCGTCGAGGAAACCCACGGTGTGCTGCGCTTCGTCAAGGAGGTGCGCGACGCCGGTCATTCGGTGCTGCTCATCACCCACAACATCCACCACGTGTTCCAGGTCGCCGACCGCATCGTCGTCATGCGGCGCGGTGAGATCGTCGCCGAACAGACGGTCGCCGACACCGACCTCCTGACCGTGGAAAGCATCATCACCGGCGCCGATATGTCGGCCTTGCTCAAGGAGGCGAGGGCAAAGTGAAGGGCGTCGCATGGTAGAGCTTTACGGCAAGACGCTGTCGCGTCGGCAAGTGGCCGAGCGGTCAGGCCAGCTGTCGCAATTCGCCGGCGTGCGGCTGATGACGCTTGGCGACGGCGTCGAGCGTGGCATCCGCATGCTGGAGTTCCGGACCGGCTCGGGCCTGCGCTTCACCGCGCTGGTCGACCGGGCGCTCGACATTGCCGATTGCGACTTCAAGGGCCAGGCGATCGGCTGGCATTCGCCGAGCGGCTTTCGCCATCCTGGCCTGCACGATTATGAGGGGGAAGGGGGGCTCGCCTGGGCGCGGTCCTTCTCGGGTCTGCTGGTCACCTGCGGGCTCGACCATATTCTGGGGCGGGAAGAAGTGCCGGCCGAGAGCTACAACTATCCGGGCAAGAAGACGGTGCTTCATTCGCTGCATGGTCGTGTCGGTACCATCCCGGCGCGGCTGACCGGCTATGGCGAGCGCTGGGAAGGCGACCGCTGCGTGCTGTGGGCCGAAGGCGTTGTCCAGCAATCGGCGGTGTTTGGCGAGGATCTGCATCTCACTCGGCGCATCGAAGCCGATGTCGGCGGTAACGAGATCCGGCTTTCGGACCATGTCGTCAACCACGGCTTCAACCGCACCCCGCATATGTATTTCTACCACATCAATATCAGCCATCCCTTGCTCGATCAGGGCTCGCGCTATCTGGCGCCGATCCGGGACGTGGTGTGGGCCGGCCATGCGGGCGAGCGCTATGAGACGCAGAAGGTCGGCTATCGCACCGTGCCGGAACCGCAAATGCAATTCAGCGAGCAGGTCTGGCAACACGAAATGGGCGCCGACGGGAAGGGCGAGGTGCCGGTGGCGGTGGTCAACGACCGGCTCGGCCTCGGCTTCGAAGTGGTGACGCGCAAGGACCAACTGCCTTGCGCCTATCAATGGCAGAATTTCCAGGCCGGGCAGTATGCGCTTGGCATAGAGCCATCGACCCACCATGTGCTCGGCGATCTCGCTGCCCGCGAGCGCGGTGAGATGATCTGGCTGGAGCATGGCGAAAGCCGGGCCTATGAAGCGGTGTTCCGCGTCCTCGACGGCAAGGAGCAAATCGCTGGCGCCGAAGCCAGGATCGCGGCTATCGCCCGACAGCCCGAGCAGGATTATCCTCAGCCTTCTCAAAATTTTCCAAGACTGGCCGGCAGGACATGAGCGCGACATCTATTCAAAGCAAGCCCTCCGGCCGGCGGACCGGATTGCCAGCGCTGCGCGAAGGTTGGAGGCCAATTTGACGACGATGGCGAAAAAGCGCGACTACAGCCTGGTCGGCGAAAGCACCAGAACGGCGATCGAGACCGGGCTTGCCTCGGCCGAATGGTACCACACCGACGTGCCGCGCAAGGCGATGAAGGAACTGATGCAGCGTTCCGACGGGCCAGCGATCCGCGACACCGTCATCTGGATTGTCGCGATCCTGGGCTCGGCCGCGGGTATTGTCTGGTTCTGGGGTTCGTGGTGGGTGGTGCCGTTCCTGTTCGTCTATGGCGTGCTCTACGGCTCGTCGAGCGACTCGCGCTGGCATGAATGCGGCCATGGCACGGCTTTTCGCACGCGCTGGATGAATGATGTCGTCTACCACATCGCTTCGTTCATGCTGATGCGCAATCCCGTGCAATGGCGCTGGAGCCATGCCCGCCACCACACCGACACCATCATTGTCGGCCGCGACGCCGAGATCGCGGTCATGCGTCCGCCGGACCTGTTGAAGGCGGCGCTCGCCTTTACCGGCATTCTCGACTTTCGCTATTCGCTGCCGACGCTGGTGCGGCAGGCATTCGGCACACTATCCGACGAAGAGAAGAGCTATATCCCCGAGATGGAACAGCATAAGGCCGTGGTCGCGGCCCGCTGGCATGTCGCGATCTATGTCGCGACGATCGCCCTCGCGATCGCGCTGAGGTCATGGATACCGCTGGTGCTGATCGGCCTGCCGCGCCTCTACGGCACCTGGCACATGGTCACGACCGGCCTGCTGCAGCACATAGGGCTCGCCGACAATGTCGTCGACCATCGGCTGAACACGCGCACCGTCTACATGAACCCGATCAGCCGGTTCATCTACTGGAACATGAATTACCATGTGGAGCACCACATGTTCCCGATGGTGCCGTATCACGCGTTGCCCAGGCTGCATGAACTGATCAAGCACGATCTGCCGAAGCCCAATCCGTCGATGTGGCATGCCTACCGCGAGGTCTGGCCGGTCCTGCTCAGGCAGCTGAAATACGAGGATCATTACCTCAAGCGCGAACTGCCGCCCACGGCCAGGCCCTATCGCGGTGAGTTCCATGAGGTCGATATGTCGGCGGCGGCCGAGTAGAGATCGCGAATGTCCGCAGGAGATAAAGATGGCCGATTGGGTTGAAGCGTGCGCGGTGGACGATGTCGAGGAAGAGGATGTCATCCGCTTCGACCTTGGTGGGCGGACCTTCGCGATCTATCGCTCGCCGGATGACGAGTTCTTCGCCACCGATGGTTTTTGCACGCATGAGAAGGCGCATCTGGCCGACGGGCTTGTCATGGACGACATCATCGAGTGTCCCAAGCACAATGGCCGCTTCAACTACAAGACCGGCCAGGCCAAGGGTGCGCCGGTCTGCGTCAATCTCGCGACCTATCCGGTGAAGATCGAAGCTGGCAAGGTGATGATCCAGATATGAAGCGCTGCATGATCAACCATCGCGCAAGCCGCAACAAAAGGGGACGTTTTAATGAGCCGAAAGAGACCGACCGTCGCCGATTTGCGCGCCATGAAGGGCAAGCGTCAGCTGACCATGCTGCGCGTGCTCACCCTGGACGAGGCGGAAGCCGCCGAACGGGCAGGGGTCGACATCGTCTCGGTGCCGCCCGAACTGGTGCTGAACCCGCGGTACCGCGATGCCGCGCCCAGCCTGTTCACCATGCCGGGCGACAATTTCTTCGAGATCGGCACCGCGGATGATTTCGTGCGCTGGGCCTTCCGGCTCTACAAGGCCGGCGCCGACGCGGTCTATTGCAGCGCGGGCTACGCCACCATCAAGCGAATGGCCGACGATGCGATTCCCGTCATCGGCCATGTCGGCCTTATTCCTTCCCGCGCGACCTGGACCGGCGGCTTCAAGGCGGTCGGCAAGTCCGCCGATACGGCGATGCAGGTGTTCGAAGCCGTCAAGCAACTGGAGGCTGCCGGCGCGATCGGCGCCGAAATAGAAGTTGTACCAGTCGAGGTGGCGAAGGCTATCTCGGAGCGCACCTCGCTGATCATGCTGTCGATGGGCGCGGGCACCGGCTGCGACGCGCAATATCTGTTCGCCGACGACATTCTTGGCCAGAACCGTGGCCACATGCCGCGCCACTCGAAGATCTACCGCAATTTCGCCGCCGAAT
Organism: Mesorhizobium sp. LNHC209A00; assembly: GCF_000502915.1. Taxonomy (NCBI): domain Bacteria; kingdom Pseudomonadati; phylum Pseudomonadota; class Alphaproteobacteria; order Hyphomicrobiales; family Phyllobacteriaceae; genus Mesorhizobium; species Mesorhizobium sp. LNHC209A00. The sequence continues at coordinate 680,869 of NZ_AYWT01000001.1, read as the reverse complement.
ACGATCGGCTGCAGGCGGAGCGGGTGGCGGCATTTTCCGAATATGTCGCCGACGTCAACAGCGGCGCCTATCCCGAGGACCGGCACATCGTGCACATGGACCCGGCCGAGCTACGCCTGTTCCTCGACAAGGTCGGCCGGGGCTAGGACCGTTTGCCATTTGCCGCCGGCGAGCGCTGCGTGGAGTGCTTCCGCATCGACGCCGAGCGGCCGGTCATGCTTGAGCGCGGGGACGAGCGCGCGTGTCGCCGTGTGGACGGCTGATGTGCGTGGCGCCAGCGCCAATCCCTCACGCAGGTCGACGGCTTGCGCCGCCGCCATTAACTCGAAGGCGATCAGCCGCCGCCACAGCGTGATCATGTCGGCGCATTTCGAAACCACCAGCGGCGTCTGCGTGGCGTGATCCTCCACGCCTTCCGAAACCGGCAGGAAGTCAAGCATCACCGGATTGGCCTTGTGGCGGATGGCAGCCAGGATCGATGTCACCGTCTTCTGCAACGGCACGAAACCGGCCGAGGCGCCACCGACCGGCGACAGGTATTTCGGCAGGCCGTTCCGACCCGAACCGGTGAGCTGGATAAAGCGGGCGGCACTGGCGGCGGCACATTGAGCGATTGCCAGGCTTAGCGCCTCGAAGGCGAGCGCCAGCGAAGCGGTGTGAAAGTTGCCCGTCGACAGCACCAGCTCGTCGTCGCTCAGAACCAGCGGGTTGTCGGCGGCGGCATTGAGTTCGGTCTCGACGGCGCGTCTTGCCTGGCCGATCGCCTCGATCAGCGCGCCATGGATCGAGGGCATGCAGCGGATCGAGAGCGGGTCCTGTATGGTGGTGGGGGCCGGCGCTTCGTCGCGGGCGAGAAGATCGTGCAGCGCCTTGGCGGCTTCCTGCTGGCCGGCGGCGGGCCGCGCCATGTGCAGGCGGGGATCGAGGATGGTGCGGTTGGCGCCGAAACCTTCCATGGTCAGCGCGCCAGCCTGCTGCTGCTGGGCAAGAGCCGACAGCGCGTCCGTGACCGCAAGCGCGCCGCCGCCGGCGGAGACGGCGGAAGCGTTGATCAGCGACAGCCCATCCTTGGGCGCCAGGCCGATGGGGCCGAGGCGGGCCATCATCAGTGCCTTGACAGCTGGCATGCGCCTTCCCTGATAATCAGCTTCACCTTCGCCGATCAGCAGGCGGGCGATCGCGGTCATCAGCACCAGGTCGCCAGCGCCGATCGAGCCGAGCGACGGCATCACTGGATGGACGCCCGCGTTGAGGACTTCGACCAAGGCAACGAACACGGCGGGCGACAGGCCGGAGCCACCGGCCGACAACATTGTCAGACGGGCAAGCATGGTGGCGCGCACGGCCTCGATGGGCAGCGCTTCGCCGACCGCGCCGCTGCGGCCCTCGAGCAACTGGCGCTGGAAGGCGCTGGCGTCACCCTCGACCGATGTGCGAAGATTGGCGCCGAGCCCGGTGTTCAGGCCGTAGATCTGCTGGCCGGAGGCCGCCGCCTGGTCGAGCACCTTTCGCGCCTTCTCCAGCCTGCCGATGACATTGGCTCCGATCTCCACCTTGCGCGCCTCGCGGGCAACAGCGGCGACATCGGCGACACTGATGCCGGCCCCGGTGAGGACGAGCGCGCTCATGCGAAGCGCAGCCTTTGGCCGATGCCTTGCGCCTGCGCCTTGGCAAGCATCGCCTTGCCGAGGGCAATGTCGGACAGCGACAGGCCGCGATGCCAGAAGAGGATGGTTTCGTCGTCACTCTGCCGTCCCGGCCTGAGGCCGGCGGCGATCTGGCCGAGTTCGGCATGCAGCGTCTTTTCGCTCAGCCGCCCGGCCTCGACATGCGCACGCAGCGAGCCGAACTTGCCACCCTTGCACTGACCCCAGTCGTCGACGACCATCTTCTGCATGATGTCGGTCAGCGACAGCTCCACCGCGCTCATCGTGCCATAGGGAACGACAAGCGCGCCCGGCTTGATCCATTCTGTCTTCAGCAGCGGCTGCGGCTCGGGCAGGCGCGAGGCTTCGACGATGATGTCGGCGCCCTTGACGCAGCTCTCCCAGTCGGCGACCGCGGTGACGGGCTTGCCGAGATCGGCGGAGAGTTTTGCGGCAAAGCCGTCGCGGCTTTCGGGGCGGCGCGAATGGACGCGGATCTCGTCGAAATCGAAGAGATGGTCGAGCAGGCGCACATTCCAGTACGCCGTGCCGCGCGCGCCGATATGGGCGAGCACCTTCGAGTTCGTGCGCGCCAGGTGCTTGGCGCCGATGGCGGTGACGGCGCCGGTGCGCATGTCGGTGATGACCGTGGCGTCGAGAATGGCGCGCGGCGTGCCGGTGCGTGGATCGAACAAATTGAGGATGCCGAATTCCGAGGGCAGGCCGTGAAGATAGTTGTCGACATAGTCGCCGACGATTTTCACGCCGGCCGTATCGAGCGGCGCGACGTAGCCGCGCAAGACATTGAAGTGGCCGTGGAAGGACGGGTCGGGTTCGAGGTGGACACGCGGCTCGATCACCGTCTGGCCCTTGCCTTGCGCAACGAGCCCGGCCTCGACGGCGCCGATGATCTCGCCATCGGCCATGGCAAGCGCTTCGATGTCGAGGGCGTTGAGGTAGTCGATATAGATAGGCTTCATGCGTCCACGGTTCCTGTCGTTTAAGACCGAGCCCCATTCATTCCATAACAGGCGGCGATGCGACACGAAAGTTTGTTGGTCCATCGCTGGACGCGGTTGGCTAAATGTTGTTGAAACCGACCCGACATGACGGCCATTCCCGAAAGTGAAACCTTACCCGAGACAGCGACGAATTCGCGGCGCGTGGCGCTGATCGTCGCCATCGCCTTCTTCATGCAACTGCTGGATTCGACGATCATCTCGACGTCGCTGCCGCAGATGGGCGCTTCCTTCGGTGTGCCGGCGGTGGCGATGAGCATCGGCATCACGGTCTACATGCTGACCATGGCCGTGTTCGTCCCGCTGTCGGGCTGGCTCGCCGACCGGTTCGGCGCGCGTAACATTTTCCTCGCGGCCATCGCGCTGTTCACACTGGCGTCGCTCGCCTGCGGCTTCTCTGGGAATCTGACCGAATTCGTCATTGCCCGGGCCGTGCAGGGCCTGGGCAGCGCCTTGATGACGCCGGTCGGCCGCATCCTGGTCCTCCGCAACGCGTCGAAATCCGAATTGCTCAACGCCACGGCGCTGATCACCTGGCCGGCGCTCTTTGCGCCCGTGGTCGGCCCGGTGCTTGGCGGTTTCATCACCACCTATCTGTCCTGGCACTGGAATTTCTTCATCAACATCCCGCTCGGCGCGATCGGGCTGGTGTTGGTCGCCCGCTTCATTCCGGGCGACCGTGAAGCCGATCCCAAGCCGCTCGACTGGCCGGGTTTCTTCCTGACGTCGCTGGGGCTCGCCTGCCTGCTCTATGGACTCGAGCGCATCGCGCATCCGGAGGATGGGGCCTTGCCGACGGTGCTGCTGATCGCGGCGGGGATCGTCGTCGGCTGGCTAGCGGTGCGCCATCTGCGCCGCGCGCCGCATCCGCTACTCGACCTCTCCTCGTTCGAGGTGCAGACCTTCGCCATCTCGACGCTTGCCGCTGGCACGATCTTCCGCGTGGCGATCAACGCCACGCCGTTCCTATTGCCGCTGCTGTTCCAGGTCGGCTTCGGCCTCTCGCCCGTCGATGCCGGCATGATGATCCTGGCCTATTTCCTCGGCAATCTCGGCATGAAGACGGTGACCACGCCGACGCTGCGTCGCTTTGGCTTCCGCTCGGTGATGGTCGTCAACGGCATCGTCGCCTCGGTGTCGATCATGGCCTGCGCGGCGATCTCGCCGCAGACCCCGCAGTCGCTGGTGGTGGCGCTGATGCTGATCGCCGGCCTGTCGCGCTCGATGCAGTTCACCGCTCTCAACACGCTGGCCTTCGCCGATATCGCCGCGGCGCAGCGTAGCTCCGCGGCGACCTTGTCCTCGATGCTGCAGCAAGTGGCGATGCTGTTCGGCGTCGCGGTGGCGGCGGCGATCCTCAACCTGTCGCAGATCGCCAGGAACGGGTCGGTGCTCGACCTCGCCGATTTTCGAGCAGCCTTCCTGCTGATTGGCATCATCGGGCTGGTGGCGTCGTTCCGCTTCCTGGTGTTGCCGAGGACCGCCGGCGCCGAGGTTTCCGGCCACACGGCCGGAAATTGAAATCGAATTTTCCGCCAGATCGCAGGGTTAAATTCCGTCTTCGCCTTTCGCCTAGGTGTTGTGCTTTCGACAAGCGCCGAGACGGTGCAAACAATTGCCAAAAGTGCAGGAGTTTCCGGGGATTGCGCCAGATTCGGCCACCAATGCGTCCACTTTGCGAATCTCATCGCCAGTCCACGTTTTGAACGCGGATTCATTTGACGAGGCGGCATTGAGCCGATTAGCTTTCTCTCCAGGGGTGGCAGCGCTGCCACCGGGGTGAAAGCAGACAATGAACATGGCCGGCTGGCTGAACTTCGGAAGCCTGAATCAGGAAGGCATTGTCTTTGCCATAGCAGTGGTGCTGTTCGTCGCGGCCGCAATCGGTCTGCCAGGTTTCATCGATGCGAACAATCTGGTTGCCATTATCCGCTCGGTCTCGGTGCTGGGTATACTGGCGCTGGGCATGGCTGTCGTCATCATCGGCCGCGGCATCGACCTGTCGGCGGTTGCGATCATGGCCATGTCGGTCGCCTGGTACCTGCAACTGCTCAACAGCGGAACGCCGGACGGGCTCGCCTTCGCCTATGTGCTGGCCGGCGTGTTCGCCATCGGCCTGCTCAACGGCTTTCTCGTCGCCTATGCCGATGTGCCGGCGATCTTCGTCACGTTGGCGACCGGCTCCTTCGTCTTCGGCTATGTCCGTTCGCAATTGATCACGCAGGACGCGGTGCCAGTGCCGCAGGGCCATTGGGTGGAACTGCTCGGCGGTCTACGCTTTCTCGACGTCCCGATCGAGGTGTTCGTCTTTGCGGGGCTCGCGTTCCTGTTCTTCCTGTTCCTGCGCTACACCAAATGGGGCCGCTACATCTATTTCGCTGGCGACAATCCGGTCGCGGCGCGCAATATCGGCATTCCGGTGCGGCCGATGCTGGTCCTGCGTTACGTGCTCTCGGCATTCGTCGCCCTGATCGCCGGCCTTTTGACCGCAGCCAGCCTGCATTCGATCAACACGCGTGTCGTCAATTCGACGCTGCTTTACGACATTGTGCTGGTGGCGGTGATCGGCGGCATCGGGCTGTCGGGCGGGCGGGGCGGGGTGCGCAACGTGCTGGTCGGCGCCGCGCTGATCGGCATCCTGCTCAACGCCATGACCATCATCGATATTCCGCTGCTCTACCAGAACCTGATCAAGGCGGCGATCCTGCTCGGCGCCATCATCGTCGACGGCATCATCAACCCGCGCGACGAACAGACCGCGCAACAAGGTGACATTTAGAGCAGATGGGCTAGCCCATTTTGCTCAGGGGTACCCGGGGCGATCGCGACGATCGGCCGGCAATGAAAACCGAACCAGAGGATGAGACATGAAACTGATCAGAACACTCATGGCGGCGGCCACGGCGCTGGCCGTCACCGCCTTCGTGGCGCCGACCTTCGCCGCCGACGATCCAGGCCCCGCTGCCTATGCACAAGCGCTGAAAGGCAAGCGCGTCATGCTGGTGCCGCTGGCGATGGGCTTCGACCTGGCGCAGGGCTGGTCGCATTATCTGAAGAAGGAAGTCGAAGCCTGGGGCGGCACGTTCGAAACGCGCGATCCCAACTGGGTCGTCGATGCCGGCGCGCAGGCGATCACGGACGCGATCTCGTCCGACACCAGACCTGATGTGCTGATCATCCATGCGCCGGACCTCAACTCCTATTCCAAGCTTATGAAGAAGGCGCAGGCCGCCGGCACCTATGTGATCCTGGTCGACAATCCGGCGAATTTTCCCGCCGATGCTTTCGTCGGCAGCGACTGGGACCGGCTCGGCCAGCTCGAGGCGGAAGCCGCGATCAAGGGCTGCGGCGAGAACTCGTCCAAGAAGATCGGGCTGGTGCAGGGCGACCAGGCCAACTCCTCCAGCCTTTACCAATATGCCGGCATCATGAAGGTGCTGGATAAGCATCCCGACTACAAGGTCGTGGCCAAGCCTGATTCCAACTGGGATGCGACGACCTCGCGCAACGTGACCACGACCATGCTGCAGCAGAACCCGGACATCTGCTCGATCATTGATTTCTGGGATGGCGATGCCACCGGCGCGTCGGCCGCGATCCGCGACGCCAAGCTCGACGGCAAGGTGTTTTTGGTCACCACCGGCGGCGGCGAAAAGGCGGCCGATTGCGACAAGCTGAACGATGGCACCTATGGCGCCGTGGTGATGACCGATCTTGCCCGCCAGTCGGGCGACATGAACGCCATCATCAAATTCTTGCTGCAGAGCGGCCAGCCGGCCGGCACCTCCCACACCTACATTTACACGCTGGAGAAGGCGACGACCAAGGCCGACCTCAAGCCCGACAGCTGCTGGGACCTGAAGGCGCTGCAGGCCGAAGCGGCGGCGAAGTAAGCTGATCGTCCGCAACCGATATCGACGAGGTGGCCGGATTGTCCGATCACCTCTTTCTCTTGTGGCCCCAGACCTGGCAGCAGTGACCTGATGAGCTTTCGCGAACGCCTCCAGTCCTGGCGCTACAATCTCGTGCCCGACCATCTCGTCGGCGAGATACTGACCAAGCGCTGGACCGACAACGCCATTCCCTTCCTGGCGCTGGTGGTGACATTGGCGACCTTCGGCTCGATCATTCCGGGCTTCTTCAAGCTCTCTTCCCTGCAGGAATCGACGCGCCAGCTCGGCGAGTTTTCGATGGTCGTCACCGGCATGACGGTGGTGATGCTGGGCGGCGGCATCGATCTCTCCGTCGGTTCGATCTTCGCGCTGTCCTGCTTTTCCGCCGTCTATGTCTTCTTCATCCTCGAACAGTCAATCTGGCTGGCGTTGGCCGCCTCGCTCGCCACCGGCCTCGTGTTCGGCGCGATCAACGGCTACCTCGTCGGCTATCTCAGGCTGCGTGCGTTCCTCACCACGCTGGTGACCTTCATCTTCGGGCGGGCGCTGTTCGACATCTTGGTCACCACCTATGCCGCCGATGTGCAGCTTTCGACCGCTACGTCCGATGTGCTCGACTTCATCGGCGACAGCACTTTCTGGGGCCTGTCCGTCTCGGTGTGGCTCGCGATCATCCTCGCCATCGTGACCCATATCGCGTTGACGCGCTCGCGGCCCGGCTGGCACGTGCTGGCGGTCGGCGGCTCCCGGCGCTCGGCGCACAATGCCGGCATCCGGGTGCGCCGTACCGTGTTCATGACCTATGTCTTTTCCGGCTTCTGCGCCTCGATCGGCGGGTTTCTCATCGCCTGCCGGCTGAGCGGGGCAGGGCCGGGCACCGGCCTCAATCTCGAGATCATGGCGCTGACGGCGGCGGTGGTCGGCGGCGTCAGCCTCGGCGGCGGGCGCGGCTCGGTGATCAAGGGCCTAATGGGCGCCATCATCGTGCTGACCATGACCAACGGGCTGATCCGGCTGGGCTATGGCACCGGTACCAACCAGATGGTGCTTGGCATCATGCTAGCGGTGGCGGTGACCATCGACATTCGCTGGCTCAAGAACCGCCACAAGGTGCTGAACGAGGTCTATGTCGCGCCGGTCTATCTCAGGATGGGCGAAACCCAGTCAGCGGTGCCGGGCTCGGGCACGCCTTACGCGCTCGACAACCGGCTGTCGGCGGCCGACCATATCGGGCTCGGCGAACTGGAAGGGCCGGAAGACGTCATCCTCGACCGCGACGACAATCTCTATTGCGGCACGCGCCATGGCGAGATCGTCCGCTTCTTCGCGCCGGATTATGTCAGGTCGGAGGTGTTTGCCCATATTGGCGGCTTTCCGCTGGGCTTGGCCTTTGACAAAGGGGGCAATCTGATCAGCTGCGTCGGCGCGATGGGACTCTATTCCGTCTCTCCGGATCGCGCGGTCAAAAGGCTGTCGGCGGAGACATCACGTTCCTGGACCTCGATCGTCGACGACGCGCGGCTGCGCGATCCCAATGATTGCGATATCGCGCCGGACGGCCGCATCTATTTTACGGACTCGACCAAGCGCTATGACGCGCATGACTGGGCGCTGGACTCGATCGAGAACCGCGCCACCGGCCGTCTGCTGGTCTACGATCCCAGGGACGGCTCGACAAGGACGCTGCTCGATGGCTACCGCTACACCAATGGTGTCTGCATGGCGCATGACGGCAAGTCGCTGTTCTTCGCCGAAAGCTGGGCCTGCCGGGTGCATCGCTATTGGCTCGAAGGGCCGAAGGCGGGCACCGCCGAATGCGTCATTCGCGACATGCCGGGCTATCCCGACAACATCAACCGGGCGTCGGACGGCAATTACTGGATGGCGTGGCTGGGCATGCGCACGCCGAGCTTCGACCTGTCGCTGCGCCACCCCGACATGCGCAAGCGCATGACGCGCCGGCTGCCGCAGGACGAATGGCTGTTCCCCAACATCAACACCGGCGGCGTGGTGAAATTCAACGAGAAGGGCGGTATCGTCGAGGCGATGGGCGATTTGACGGGCGGCGCGCACCCGATGGTCACCTCGATGCGCGAGCACAAGGGATATCTGTTCGTCGGCGGCATCCTCAACAATCGCATCGGCCGCTACAAGGTTTCCGGCGCCGACCCGAACTGGACCAGCCCCGCCTCGTATTGGGGAGCGCAGCCATGATCCTCGACCCAATCCTGGATATGTTTCGCGGCAAGGCGGTGACCATCCCGCCGCTCGACGGCGCCTTCCGTCCCAACACGCTGCTCGACGATGCGCCGGCTTTTGTCGGATTGACCGAAGCGGACAATCTGCTGGTTGCCGATGGCGGGCTGCTGGCCTCCAGCGGCAACGCCATCTATTCGCTTGCCGCCGGAACCGCACCCAAGGTGGTCGAGAACTTTGCGTCCCCAATTACCGCGCTGGCGCTCTCGCCATTGGGCGAACTGACGGTCGGGTTGGAAAGCGGCAAGCTGCTGGTGGGCGGCAGGAATGTTTCGCTGCCGGCCGGTGTCAGCTGCATCACCGCTCTTGCCTACGCCGAGGACGGTGCGCTGTGGCTGGCCAACGGGTCGGCCGAGCATACGCCGTCGCAATGGGCCGCCGATCTGATGAAGAAGGGCGCGTCCGGTTCGCTTTGGAAACGGGACGCGGCGGGTGGCGAGTTCCGCAAGGTGGCCGGCGACATTGCCTTTCCCTATGGGCTCCATCCCCTTGGCGGGGATGTGCTGGTCAGTGAAAGCTGGCGCCATCAACTCGTTCGCTTCGACGGCGCGAGGGGAGACCGCTCGACAGTGCTGACGCATCTGCCTAGCTATCCCGCGCGGCTTTCGCCTTCCGGTGATGGCGGGGCATGGTTGAGCCTGTTCGCGCCGCGCAACCGATTGATCGAATTCGTGCTGCAGGAGACGCAGTACCGGCAGGACATGATCGATCAGGTGCCGCCGGCTTACTGGATTGCGCCTGCGATGGCTTCCAGCCGCAGCTTCCTCGAACCGCTGCAATGCGGCGGTATCCGCACCATGGGTATCCACAAGCCGTGGTCGCCGAGCCGCTCCTACGGGCTGGTGGTCCGGCTCGATCAAAACATGCAGCCGCAATTCAGCCTGCACAGCCGCGCCAATGGCACGCGCCATGGTATCTGCAGCGTGGCGGAAAAGGGCCGGGAGCTGTTCATCGCTTCCAGGGGTGGCGATTGCGTGCTGGCCGTCGACCTCGCCTCGGGAGGTTTCTGATGGAACCGATTATTCGTCTCGAAAACGTCACCAAGAATTATCGCGGCGTTCCTGCAGTCAAGAACGTCAGCTTCGAACTGCGCAAAGGCGAAATCCACGCGCTGCTCGGCGAGAACGGCGCGGGTAAATCGACACTGACCAAGATCATCGCCGGTGTAGTCGATGCCACATCCGGCAAGATGTTCCACAAGGGCCGGGAGATCGCCTACGCCTCGCCGCATGCCGCACTCGAGGCCGGCATTGCCATGGTGTTCCAGGAGACCAGCCTGGTGCCGTCGATGACGGTGGCGCAGAACCTCTATCTCGGTACTGAAAAATTCCTCAACCGGCTGCGCGGCACGTATATTTCAGCACAGCAGTTCCTGCAGTCGCTGAATTTTCCCGTCGATCCGAACGCCATGGTGGCGACGCTGGGCGCGGCCAAGCGGCAGATGGTCGAGATCGCGCGCGCCGTGCACCACAATGCCGAGATCATCATCTTCGACGAACCGACGGCGACGCTGACGCCGGAAGAAAAGCGTCACTTCTTCGCGCTGATCCGGCGGCTGAAGGCGAGCGGTGTCTCGATCGTCTTTATCAGCCACGCGCTGGAAGAGGCATTGATGATTGCCGACCGCATCACCATCCTGCGCGATGGCGAACTGGTCATCACCGACGACACGGATGCCTTCGATCGCGACAGAATCGTCGCCGCCATGGTCGGGCGTACGCTGTCGGGCCAGATCTACCGCCAGCGCGACGAAGCGAAACTGCGCAAGGCGGGCAAGAAGGTGCTGTCGGTGCAGGACATCTCGATGAGCAATGTCGTGCGCAACAACTCCTTCTCGATCTTCGAGGGCCAGATCACCGGCGTGTTCGGCCTGATCGGCTCCGGCCGCACCGAGACCTTCAAGATCGTGTCGGGCATCTACAAGCGCGATTTTTTGCGCGGCGGTACAATCGAACTCGACGACAGGCCGGTGCGCTATCTCGTGCCGAGCGAGGCGGTGGCGGACGGCATCGTCTATGTCACCGAGGACCGCAAGAGCGAAGGCATCTTCGAGACGATGAGCATCGCCGAGAACCTGTTTGGTGGCCTGCTGGCGGCCGGCCGTGAAAAGGCCTGGGTGATCAACCAGAAGGAGATGTACGCGCTATCGGCCGAGTGGACGAAGACGCTCAACATCAAGGCGATCAACGATAATGCTCGCGTGGTCGAACTCTCAGGTGGCAACCAACAGAAGGTGGTGATCGGCAAGGGGCTGGTGCAGCAGCCACGCATCGTCATTTTCGACGAACCGACGCGCGGCGTCGATGTCGGCGCCATCGCGGAGATCCACCAGATCATCAACAGGCTGGCCGACGAGGGATTGGCCGTGGTGGTGATCTCGTCCTATTTGCCGGAGATCATGAACCTGTCGGATCGGATACTGGTCTGCCGGCAAGGCCGCATCGTCGAGGAGTTTTCTCCGGCGGAGGCCACGGAGGAGAAGATCATGTACGCGGCGGTGCATTAGGGGGTTGGCTGGTGCTCGGCGCACATGCGTTGGCAATTGGCGAAAGCCTCAGTCCTTCGTCATCCACGGGCGGAGCAAGGAGCGCAGCGACGCGGGGCGGACCCGAGGATCCATGCAGGGACTCGGAAGCGCCGCCACGGCGCAGAATTCTGCTGCGCTGCACTCTATGGCCAAGGTCACGGAATGGATCCCAGGGTCTCCGCGACGGAGCTTCGCTCCTGCTTCGCTCCTGCTTCGCCCTAGGATGACGAAGGAGAGGTGCTTCGGCCAACTCCTCGGTTTTCTCGCGCCAAAAAAATGAATCGGACAAACCGATTATTTCCCTTTGCTCAACGCCTGATTCAATTCACCCGACGATCCAATGAAGGAAAAACGCCATGGCCACCACAAAACTCCTCAGCGATGCCGAGGTGGAAAAAATCCCGAAGGCGAAGGCCGTGTTCGACGACATCAGGGCCACGCGCAAATCGGATTTCGTCAATAATTTCTGGCGCGGGCTGGCCAATGATCCGCCGGCGCTGAAGCGGATCTGGGAACAGTTGAAGGTGGTGATGGTCGCCGACAGCGCCATCGATCCGCTCACCAAGGAGATGATCTACATCGCGGTGTCGACCGCCAATGGCTGTTCCTACTGCGTCCATTCGCACACGGCGGCGGCGCGGGCCAAGGGCATGACAGACGCGCAGCATGGCGAACTCGTGTCGATCATCGGGCTCGCCGGGCAGACCAATCATCTGGTCACGGCCATGCAGATCCCGGTCGATCCGCAATTCGAGGTGAAAAGCTAGCCGTCAGCCAGCCTATCGGCAGGGGAGGGAACATTTGTCCCCAACCTGTTAAGGAAGTGACATGTAACGGCACTAAGGAGACCCACGCGAAGTCGCGCCGGTGGGTTTCCGGCAGCCGGCTCTCGCAGTGGAGCCGACATGAAAATCGTCCAGATCACCGATACCCATTTCAGCCCGACCAAGCCGCATTTCAACGGCAATTGGCAGCCGCTGGCCGCCTGGATCGCGCAGAGCGGTGCCGACCTTGTCATTCACACCGGTGACCTCAGCGTAGACGGCGCCGACAAGGATGCCGACATCGGCTTCTGCATGGAGCTGATGCGGGAAATCTCGGTCCCGATGCTGCTGGTGCCCGGCAATCACGATGTCGGTCATCTGCCCGGCTCCTTGCAGCCGGTCAACGCGGAACGCCTCGAGCGCTGGCGCCGGCTGGTTGGCCCCGATTATTGGATGGAGAACGCCGGAAACTGGCGATTTATCGGCCTCGACAGCCTGCTGATGGGTTTTGATGATGCCGAGGAAGAGGCCCAGTTCGAATGGCTGCGTGCGGCGCTGGGAAGCCGTGGCGGCCGGCGCGTCGCGGTCTTCGCCCACAAGCCGCTGTTCATCGACAAGCCCGGCGAAGGTGACACCGGCTACTGGAGCGTCCGACCGGCACAGCGGCAGCGTCTCTACGATCTGATCGGTGCCCATGATGTGGCGCTTTTCGCCAGCGGTCACCTGCACCGGGCGTGGCAAGGCAAATACGAAAACACCGCGCTGGTCTGGGGTCCGTCAGCCGCCTTCGTCGTCGGCGACATGGAGCGCGACATGCCGGGCGAGCGGCTGCTCGGCGCGGTCGTGCATGAATTCGACGATACAGTCACCAGCGAGATCGTCGCGATCCCCCGCATGACCGTCCATGTCCTCGATGACGTGGTCGAGGAAGTCTACCCGCACGAGGCGCACAAGGTCCGCGGGAAGGTCGCGTCATGAGCGCGCTCTCGCTTCGCGGCTTGAACAAATCCTTTGGCGGCAATGCCGTTCTGAACGGCGTCAGCCTCGATGTCGAAGCGGGCGAGTTCATCGCCCTGGTCGGCCCCTCGGGCTGCGGCAAGAGCACCTTGCTGCGCATTCTTGCCGGGCTTGATCATGCCGACAGCGGCGAGATCTTCGTTGCTGGCAAGGACATGTCGGCGGTCGCCGCGGCCGATCGCAACATCGCCATGGTGTTCCAGTCCTACGCGCTCTACCCGCATCTGACGGCCGGCCAGAACATTGCGGTTCCGCTTGCCATGAAGCGGCTGAGCCGGACGCAGCGGCTGCCGCTGGTCGGCTCCGCACTGCCGGGCCAGAAAGAAATCCGCGCTGGCATTTCGCGCGATGTCCGCGAGATGGCGACGGTACTCAAGATCGATCATCTGCTCGACCGCAAGCCTGGTCAGATGTCGGGCGGCCAGCGGCAGCGTGTCGCCCTGGCGCGCGCCATGGTGCGACGCCCCTCGATCTTCCTTATGGACGAGCCGCTTTCCAACCTCGACGCCAATCTGCGGGTGCACGCCCGTGGCGAGATCGTCGAACTGCACCGCCGCGCCGGCGTGCCGACGCTCTATGTGACGCATGACCAGGCCGAGGCGCTTTCGATGGCCGACCGCGTGGCCGTGATGATCGGCGGCAGCCTGCTGCAGCTTGCGGCCCCCGAGGCGATCTACAACGATCCGGCCCATATCGAGGTCGCCCGTTTCGTCGGCCAGCCGAGGATCAACATCCTCCCGGCGCTCGCCGAAAGCGGCCGCGTCGATTTCCTGGGCATCGGGCTGGCGCTGCTGGAGAAAGTGGCGAACGGCCCGGTGAGCCTCGGCATCCGGCCCGAATTCGTCAAACTGTCTCGCAGCGGGCGGGGCGGCTTTGCCGGGAGGATCGAGCGTCTGGAATTCCTCGGCTCGGAAGTCGTTGCCCATTGCCGGCTGGACGCGACCGGCGACACCGTCATCGCCAAGCTGGCGCCGCACGAGGCGAGGGACCTGATCGCGGGAATGCCGGTGGGTATCCTCCTTCCACCCGAGCAGGCCATGGTCTTCGGGCCGGAGGGAAAGCGGCTGCGCATGGCGAGCGCCGCGCCCGCACGCCAGGAGCCCGCCTATGTCTAGCGTCGCGCTGGCGGGCAATGTCGCGAGCGCCGCGGCCCTCCACAGGCGCAGCGAGGACCGCACCGCCTGGCTGCTGGCGGCCCCGGCGATCGTGCTGTTGCTGCTGTTTGTGCTGCTGCCGGTGGTCGCCGTCATCTTTCTCGGCTTCACCGATTTCGAGCTCGGCTATGGTAAATTTCGCCTGGTCGGCTTAGAGANGGTCGCCGTCATCTTTCTCGGCTTCACCGATTTCGAGCTCGGCTATGGTAAATTTCGCCTGGTCGGCTTAGAGAACTACGCACATCTCCTGACCGACCGCACCTTCCGCAAATCATTGTGGAACACGTCGGTCTATACGGCGATCGTCGCACCGGTCTCGATCGTGCTTGGCCTTGGCGTCGCCTTGCTGATCGAAGGCGAACCTCGTGCGCGCGGTTTCTTCCGCACCGTCTATTTCCTGCCGGTCGCATCGCTGATCGTCGCCATGGCGACAGTCTGGCAATATCTCTTTCACCCGACCATCGGGCCACTCAACGCGCTGCTTGCTCTGGTCGGCATTCCTGGCCCAAACTGGCTCGGCGCCTCGAACACCGTGCTCTACAGCCTGTCGATCATAGGCGTCTGGCAGTCGGTCGGCTTCAACATGGTGCTGTTCCTGGCGGGTCTGACGGCGATCCCGCGCGAGCTCTACGCCGCTGCTCACGTCGATGGCGCGAAATCGGCGCTCGACCGGTTTTTCCTGGTCACCTGGCCGATGCTCGGGCCGACGACGCTGTTCGTCGTCACCATCAGCATCACCAATGCGGTGAAGGTCTTCGAAACCGTGAAGATGCTCACCGATGGCGGGCCCAACAAGGCCTCCGAAGTGCTGCTGTTCACCATCTACCAGGAAGGCTTCGTCTACCTGCGCGTCGGCTATGCCTCGGCAATGACCGTGGTCTTCCTTGCGATCCTGGTCGTGCTGATGCTTCTCCAATACCGCGTACTCGACCGGCGGGTGCATTACACATGACCAGCCTGCCCGCCGGCCGCATCATCCGTTTCGCGCTGCTTTCGCTCGGCGCGCTGATGATCCTCGCGCCCTACATTTTCATGATCTCGACCGCGGGCAAGACGCAGAGCGACGTCTTCACCTCGTCGCTGTCGCTCATTCCCCAGCATTTCTATTTCGCCGAGAATTTCGCCAAGGCGCTGAGCAAGGTGCCGATGGCAACACTGCTGTGGAACGGCGTCGTCGTGTGCGGCCTGATCTTCTTCTTCCAGGTGCTGGTCGCGATTCCCTGCGCCTACGCCATGGCCAAGCTGAAGTTCCGTGCCGCGCGGCTGATGATGGTACTGGTGATGCTCGGCCTGCTGGTACCGATCCATGCCACGGCGCTGCCGCTCTATGTCGCCTTCGACCGGATGTCGCTCATCAACAGCTACACCTCGCTGGTTGCGCCGTTCACCATCTCGGTGTTCGCGATCTTCATGTTCCTGCAGTTCTTCCGCGCCATGCCCGACGACCTCATCCACGCAGCAAGGCTCGACGGCATGTCCGAGCTCGGGATCGTCGCGCGCGTCATCGTCCCCAACGCCTGGCCGGCGGTTACTGCCTTCGCGATCTTCTCGGTGGTCGCCCACTGGAACGATCTCTACNATCGTCCCCAACGCCTGGCCGGCGGTTACTGCCTTCGCGATCTTCTCGGTGGTCGCCCACTGGAACGATCTCTACTGGCCGCTGATCGTCGTCAGCAAGCAGGCCTACGCCACGCCGCCGCTCGGCCTGATGTATTTCCGCGCCGCCGAGGCGGGCGACGACTACGGCGCGCTGATGGCCGCAACGTTGATCATCACCCTTCCACTCGTCGTTGCCTTCCTGTTCGCACAGAAGCGCTTCGTCGAAGGCATCACCATGACCGGTCTCAAAGGCTGACCGGGTCGAACCAGGAGCACGAGCACATGAAGCAACTTCCCAGGATTCTTGCAGCGGCGGCGATCTCGCTGACGACAGCCCTTCCGGCCTATGCCGACACCACGCTGACGGTTCATTATCCGATGCCGGGCTTCTTCAAGAACGTGATGGACACGATCTCGAAGAAGTTCATGGAAGAAAATCCCGACATCAAGATCCAGTTCGCCAGCCCGTCCGCCACCTATGAGGAAGGCATCCAGACCATCCTTCGCCAGGCCGGCACCGACGAAATGCCCGACATCACCTTCATCGGGCTGAACCGTCTGCGCATGCTCAACGAACGCGACGTAGCCGTCGATCTTGGCCCGCTGGTCAAGAAGGAAGGCAACATGGCTGAGCTCGGCTTCTCCGACACGATCCTGAAGCTGGCGCAGGTCAACGGCAAGCAGGTCGGCCTCGCCTTCGCCACCTCGAATCCGATCATGTATTACAACGCCGACCTGGTGAAGGCCGCCGGCGGTGATCCGGACAATCCGCCCAAGACCTGGGACGAGGTTATCGCGCTCGGCGGCAAGATCAAGGCGCTCGGCAATGGCGTCGACGGCATCGACTTCCGCTGGCAGGGTGACGACTGGATGTTTTCGGCGCTGCTGTTCGGCGCCGGCGGCAAGATGCTGGACGAGGACGAAAGCAAGGTCGCTTTCAACGGGCCGGAAGGCGGGAAGGCAGTCGAGATCCTGCAGCGGATGGTGAAGGAGGGCGGCATGCCGGTCTTCACCAAGCCGGCCGGCGAGCAGGCTTTCGCGGCCGGCAAGGTTGGCTTCGAGTTCCAGACCACCGGCGCGCTGGTCAACACCATCAAGAACGTCGGCGACAAGTTCACGCTGCGGACGGCCAAGATCCCGCTGATCGATCCGGCCAACGGCCATCTGCCAACCGGCGGCAATGCCGTGGTCATCCTGACCAAGGATGCCGCCAAGCAGGACGCTGCCTGGAAATTCGCGAAATTCGCCGCCGGCCCTTATGGCGCATCGGTCGTCGTGCCCGGCACCGGCTATGTTCCCAACAATGAACTCGCGGCAAAGTCTTCCGACTATCTCGGCGACTTCTACAAGAAGAACCCGCTGTTCCAGGCCGGGCTCAGCCAGATGCCGCTGATGGTTCCGTGGTATGCCTTCCCGGGCACCAATGGGGTCAAGGTGACGCAGTCGATCGTCGACAATCTGTCGCGCATCGTCGACCAATCGGCCACGCCCAAGGAAGCGCTCAGCGACGCCGCAAGCGACGTCGAAGGCATGCTGCCGACGCAGTAAGGACTTGCCAGGGCATCGCCGCGCCAACGGCGCGGCGAACTCCCTGCGGTCAAGCCGGCCGGTAGATTCGCTCCGCCGTGTTCCAGAAGATATCAGCCTCGGCCGCCGGACCGTGCTTCGCTACAGCCGCGCGGTGGGCCTTTATCAGTTCGGCGTGGCTCGTCCACAACTTCTCGATGGGGAAGTTGGAACCGAACATCAGGTGATCCGCGCCCAATATCTCGATCGCGCTGTCGACGATGTAGGCGATCAGCGCGGGGTCGTTGCGGTGGACGAAAGTGCCAAGGCCAGACAGCTTGGCGTATCCGTTCGGCGCCGCTGACAGCGTGCGCAGCCCGGCCTTCCAGGCTTCGGTGGTTTCCTGATCCATGCCGGTCAGCATGCCGGCATGGGTGAGGATGAAATTGGTTTCGGGGTTCTCGCCGACCAGGGTCAGCCCGTCCGTTATCTGGGCGGGAAAGAGCTGCAGGTCGAAGGACAGGCCATAATCCTTCAGCCGCGCCACATTGGCCCGTACCCTGGGGTCGATCACCTGATCGGGGCCAGTGGCGAAGCGGAAGGCCGGGGTCTCGTGCCAATGCAACTGCATGCGGACGCCGCGCAGCAGCGGATATTTTTTCAAGCGGTCGATCTGGGGTCTGATATCGTCCACCGTCATGTCGGTGTAGCCGACGATGGCGTGCGGCCAGCCGGTTTCATCTGCCGTTTTCTGCAGGAAGGCGACTTCCTTCTCGAAATCCTCCTTCGCCCAGTTGGTCTGAACGTAGACCGCTTTCTCGACGCCGGAACCCTGCTGGTCGGCGAGAAACTCCTCGATCGGGTAGTCGCGGCGTATCGGCTCGTAGGGGCCGAAGATGCGCGGCACCATCGGCCCGACCAGCCAGGGCTGGTCCTGCTGGCGCCAGATGTGGAAATGCGCGTCGATGGTTTTCTGCATCACGGTACCCTTTTCCAGATTGTCGCCGCCCGCGGGGCAGGGCGGGCGAGCGACAGGATGAAATCGGTGAGGCTGTTCACAGACGAGCCGTCGATGAGATCGTCGAGGTCAGGCAAAATGGCGCGAAGGGCCGCCGTTGCCGGCTGGAAGCGCGGGTCGCCGGCCAAAGGTGTCGCCAGCGACAGCCGGAAAGCGCGTGCGCTCAGCCGGCGCATCGCCGTCTCCAGTTCGGCATGGTCGCCGCGCTCCAGCGCGTCGGACAGGATGATCACTGCCGCACCACGTGCGAAGGCGGAAAAGCGCGGCACGGAGAGGAAGGCAAGCAGTGTTGGCCCCATGCGGGTGCCGCCGTCCCAGTCGTCGACCTGGGCGGCCGCGCGCGCCAGCGCCTGCTCGCGGTCGCGGATGCGTAGCGCTGACGTGATGCGGGTCAGACGCGTCCCGAAGGTGAAGATTTCTGCCCGGTCAGCGCCTTGCACGGCGGCATGCGCGAGCTTCAAATAATCCGACGTGTGGAGCTTCATCGAGCCGGACACGTCGATCAGGATCAGCAGTTTGCGCGGCACAGCCTGACGGCGGCGCAACAAGGGCGAGGGGACATCGCCATCGGCGCTGACGATTTCCCGGAGCGATCGGCGCAGGTCGAGCTTGCCGCGCGAATGGGTGCGCACCGTGCGGAAGGAGCGCCGCGCGGGCAAGGCGCTCGACAGCCGACGACGAAAGACGGTCAGCCTGTCGTCGTCGCGTTGGAAGTCGCGGGTGCTCAACTGTTCGATCGTCGAGGATAGCTCGCCGCCTTCCTGTCGCTGCTCGGCTTCGATCCGCTCGTCGTCGGCGCCCCCATCATCCTTGACGCGGGTTTCCTCGTCGCTGTCGCCTTCCGCCACGGCTGATGTGTTGCCGTAAAAATAGCTTTGGAAATGCGCCTCGAATTCGTCGCGGCGGTCAGGTGGCGGCGCCAGGGTGGCGAGCGCTGCCTCGCGGATATCGGCCATCGAGCGGGGGCCAAGCAAGGTCACCGCCTGCATGAAGCCGGAGATTTGCTCCGGGGCGATTATAAAGCCGTAGTGGCGCAGCAGTCGGCCGAAGCCGAGCAAGGGCGCGGCGGCGGGAGGTACGCTCACCTCGCCCCGTTTACGGGGAGAGGATGCCGGCAGGCAGGTGAGGGGCGGCGCCACCTTCTTCCCCTCATGGCGCCGCCCCTCATCCGCCCCTTCGGGGCACCTTCTCCCCGTGAACGGAGCGGAGGGATTGTCGAGCTCCCGGCTCACGCCAGCGCCTCCTCGACGATGCGGCCTAGCTCGGGCGCGATGTAGGAGAGGTCTTCCTCGTCCTTGATCAACACGCCGATGGCGCGGCGGAAGGCTTCCGGCCACGGGCTGCCGCCCTTTTCCAGGATCGTCGCGGCATTGGCCCATTCGACGGCTTCGGCGATGCCGGGCGGCTTGGCGAGCGGACGGGCGCGAATGGTCTGCACCGCGGCCGCCACCGCGCGCGCGGTAGCCTCCGCGACATCGCCAGCACGCAGCATGATGATGGCGGCTTCGCGTTCGGCGTCGGGGTAGCCGATCCAGTGATAGACGCAGCGGCGGCGCAGCGCCTCGGCAAGCTCCCGAGTGCGGTTCGAGGTCAGGATGACGATCGGCTGTGCGGCGGCGCGGATGGTGCCGCGCTCGGGAATGCTGATCTGGAAATCGGACAGGAATTCCAGGAGCAGCGCCTCGAACTCATGGTCGGAACGGTCGATCTCGTCGACCAGCAGCACGCGCTGCTGTGGCGCCTTCAGCACTTGCAGCAGCGGCCGGGCAATCAGGAAACGGTCGTCATAGATGTCGATCTCCTGCTCGCCCGCATGGCGGATGGCGAGCAACTGGCGTTGATAGTTCCACTCATAAAGCGCGTGCGCGGCGTCGATGCCTTCGTAGCATTGCAGGCGCACCAGATCGCGGCCGAGCAGCTCTGCGATCGCCTTGGCGGCTTCCGTCTTGCCGACGCCCGGCGCGCCTT
Organism: Mesorhizobium sp. LNHC209A00; assembly: GCF_000502915.1. Taxonomy (NCBI): domain Bacteria; kingdom Pseudomonadati; phylum Pseudomonadota; class Alphaproteobacteria; order Hyphomicrobiales; family Phyllobacteriaceae; genus Mesorhizobium; species Mesorhizobium sp. LNHC209A00. Next base: position 660,502 of record NZ_AYWT01000001.1, on the reverse strand, counting down.
CGAGCAGCAGCGGCTTGCCGAGCCGGATCGCCAGGAATATGGCGGTGGCGAGGCTGTCGTCGGCCAGATAGCGCGAGGCGGCGAGGCGCTCGGCCACCGCCTCCGGCGAGGTCGCGACCGTTTCGGCGTTTACCTCGGGCATGTCGGCCCTCAGTTCGCCGCTTGCGCCTTGAGCGCGCGCAAAATGCGTTCGGGCGTGATCGGCAGCGTGTCGATGCGCACACCGACGGCATCGAAGACGGCGTTGGCGACTGCCGGTATTTGCGGGTTGGCGCACATTTCACCTGGCCCCTTGGCGCCATACGGCCCGTCGGCGGAAGGGCGCTCCAGCACAATAATCTCGGTTTCGGCGAGGTCGCCGGGGCCGGGCATCAGATACTGGTTGAAGTCGGTGCCGCCATGGTCGCGGTTGGGGTAGTAGGGCTCGGTCGTCTCATAGAGCGCGTGGCTGATGCCCATCCAGGAGCCGCCGACCAGCTGCTGCTCGACCATTTTGGGGTTCAACGCGCGGCCGATCTCGAAGACGTTCTTCACCGTCAGCACCGTGACCTCGCCGGTCTCGTCGTCGACTTCCACCTCTGCCACCGTGCAGGCATGCGCATAACAGGTCGACGGCTTCATCGCGCCGGTCTCCTTCTCCGGATAGGAGCGCGGGATCAAAAACATGCCGCGGCCAGAAATCGAGCGGCCGCGCTTGAAATGCGCCGACAGGGCGACATCGAAGATCGAGATCGACTTTTGCGGCGCGCCCTTGACCAGTATGTTGCCCTGTCCGTCGGTTTCGAGGTCAGAGGCATTCACTTCCAGTTCCTCGGCCGCCACTTCAAGCATCACCTGACGGGCTTCCCTGGCGGCCTGGATGACCGCGTTGCCGGCGCGGTGTGTGCCGCGCGAGGCAAACGTGCCCATGCAGTGCGGGCCGGTGTCGGTGTCGGCGGTGTCGACGACGACGCGGTCGGTCGGCACGCCGATCGTCTCGGCGCAGATCTGGGCCATGATCTGTTTCATCCCCTGGCCGAGATCGACGCTGGAAAGCGTGACCATGAAATTGCCGGTCGGTGTCGAATGCACCAGCGCCTGGGTCGGGTCGCCACCAAGGTTCATGCCGGTGGGATAGTTGATCGCGGCGACGCCGCGTCCACGCCTGATCGCCATCTCAAGCTCCGTTCTTGTAGGAGGACATCGCCATGTATTTCTCCGCCACTGGCCAGTTGGCGGCGCGCGAGGCTTCCTGCATGCATTCGATGAGTGCCGCGCCCTCGGTCGGCTGGCGATGCGCCTTCATGTCGCCGTCGCGATAGGCGTTGATGAAGCGGAATTCGAGTGGATCCATGCCGATCAGCCGCGCCAGCTTGTCCATCTGCACCTCCAGCGCGAAATCGCCGATGGTGACGCCGAAGCCGCGCATGGCCGACGACGGCGTGCGATTGGTGTAGACGCAGTAGGTGTCGATCCAGACGTTGGGGATGGTGTAGGGACCGGGATAGTGCCCAGCGCCCTTCTGCGCGCCATAGGGCGAGTGGCGGGAGTAGGCACCGGCATCGGTGTAGCCGGTGACCTTTCGTGCGACGATGCGGCCGTCCTTCATGACGCCGTCCTTGATGACGACTTTTTCGGCCGCGCGGGGCGAGGAGATCTGCATCTCCTCCTCGCGGCTGTAGATAAAACAGACTGGTCGCCCGGTTAGTTTCGCGCCGAGGATGGCGATCGGTTCGACGATGACATCGACCTTGCCGCCGAAACCGCCGCCGACCGTGCCGCCGACAAAATGCAGCTTGCTGCCCGGCATCTGCAGGATGATCGAGGTGTTGTCGAGGGTGAAGAACATGGCCTGCGTGTTGGTGTAGCAGGTGAAGCGGTCATTGCCCTCGGGCGCCACCACGCAACCGGTGGTCTCGGTCGGCGCGTGCTCGATGGGCGAGGACTGATAGCTTTGCTCCAGCACGTGATCGGCTTCGGCAAAGCCCGCCTCGACATCGCCGAAGCGCACCTTGCGGCACGCGCCGCTGTCATAGAGGTAATAGTTCTGACCGTGATACTCGTTGACGATGGGCGCGCCGGGCTTCAGCGCTTCCTCCATGTCGAACACGGCGGGCAGCACTTCATAGTCGACCTTGACCTTGGCGGCGGCCTCCTGGGCGGCACGCTCGGTTTCGGCCAGCACCGCCACCACGGCCTCGCCCTTCCAGCGCACCTTGCCGTCGGCCAGGACCGTCTCGTCTTCCGGTCCGACCTGGATCAGGATCAGGATCGTGTAGACATTGTGCGGCACGTCCCTGGCCGTCAGCACCTTCACCACGCCCGGATGTTTTTCGGCCTCCGACGTGTCGATCGAGCGGATGCGGGCATGGTGATGAGGGCTGCGCACCATCTTCAAATGCAGCATGCCGGGAAAGTTGCGGTCGGCGAAATAGGCGGTCTTGCCGGTGACGTGGCCTGGCGAATCCGAGCGCGGCCGGGCCTGGCCGATCTCATGCAGATCGTCCTTGCGGACATCGGCGAAGTAGCTCTTGCGCAATTCCATTTCCTTGGTCCCTCAGGCCGCGTTCTGCGAATTGGCGCGGGCGGCGGTGAGCACCGCCTGGATGATTGGCTCGTAGCCGGTGCAGCGGCAGACGTTCCCGGACAGCGCCTCGACGACATCCTCGCGGCTGGGATTGGGCGTGTGGTCGAGCAGAACCTTGGCGGCCATGATCATGCCCGGCGTGCAAAAACCGCATTGGGTGGCGAATGTGTCGAGGAAGGCGCGCTGCAGCGGGTGCAGCACGCCGCCTTCGGCGAGGCCCGACGTGGTCGTGATCATTGCACCGTTGCAGGTCTCGGCCAGCGTCAGGCAGGAGAGCTTCAACTCGCCGTCGATGATGACGGAGCAGGCGCCGCAGGTGCCTTGGTGGCAGCCGCCCTTCGGCGAGGTGTCGCCGATCTTGTCGCGCAAGGCATTGAGCAGCGTCGTGCCGCTTTCTATGAATTCGGCTTTTTCGGAGCCATTGAGCGTGAATTGAACCGGGACCTTTGCCATTCTTCCTCCTTGCGCACCTGCCCCGCGGGGCAAGCGCGCGCCCCCGATTGTGATTACCCGAGCAGCAGCCGGCCGAGATGCACGGGCAGAACCTCGGCGCGATACCAGGCGCTGGCGATCGGGTCGGTGATGGGCGAGATGCCTTCAGCCGCGGCGGCCAGCGCCGGTGCGATGCCGTCCGGGTCGAGCGTCCTGCCGAGCAGCGCTTTTTCCGCTGCCTTGGCACGCATCGGCCGATCGGCCATGCAGCCCAGCGCGACCCGTGCCGAGGACACGGTTCCGTCTTCAGCCTGTTCCAGAACGACGGCGATGCTCAGCACCGAGACCCCCTTGGGCTTGACCCGCGACACTTTGAGGAAGCGGAAGCTGTCGGGCTTCGGAAGCGTGAAACCGACCGACGTGACGATGGCGCGGCTGTCGTCCCGTGCGGCCAGGAAGGTCTCGATGGGTCTTTCGCCGTCATTCGTAGCGACCGTTGCGTCGAGCGCCAGGAGGGCCACGGTGAAATCGCCATAGGGCGCCGGCGCGAACAGATTGCCGCCGATGGTCGCCATGTTGCGGATCGCCGGACCGCCAACGGCACGCGCGGCCTTGGCAAGCTGGTCGAATTCGGGATGGCGGCCGATCGCCGCCATGGTCACGGAAGCGCCGATGCGCACCGTGCCACCGGAGACCGCGATTGCCGACAGGGCCGGGTCTGTCGACTTGACAAGGCCGGAGACCGAAACATCGCCTTCATTGGCGGCGCGTACGACGAGCGTGCCGCCGCCGAGATAGCGCGTGCCGGAGGCTTCCAGCGCCGCGCTGGCGTCCTTCACCGTTGCAAAACTCTGCAATGCCAGCGCCATGGCCCGCTCCTCAACCCTGGCCGGCAAAATGGCTCTTCAAGGCGTTGAAGCCGCCCTGGAAGACATTGGCGCCCATGCCCTCGGCCAGCTTGTCGGCTTCTTCGGGTGCTGCGTCGAAGCTGGCGGTCCATTCGGCATAGGTGCGGTCACCGTCGGTGATGCGCCGCAATTGCAGCGTCGCCTTGTGGTTGGTGAGCGGCTGCGGCGTTTCCAGGATAGAATAGCTGACGAGGAAATCGTCATCGGAAAAGTGGACCAGTTTTTCGCGCAGCCGCGCGCCGCTGGCCAGCTGGAAGTTGCGCACGCAGCCGATCGTGCTGGCATCCTTGCCGTCCTCGATATGGCTTTCGACCATGCGTGGATGCCAATCCGGCAACCCGTTGAAATCGCGTATGCGCGCCCAAACCTGTTCGACCGGTGCGTCGATGACGCTGGAGATGGTGACTTTGGGCATAAGATGTTCCCTTGCGAATTTCGTTGCGGCAAGGGTAGGGCGCTACAGCGGGCAGCGCTTATCAATGCGTCTTGAGCGTCTATCAACCAGTCTGAAAAAACAGATAGCTGTTGCTCAGGCCGTTGCCCGCGCGGCCTCGCGGTAGAGCGTCGGCGGCACGCCGACATGGTCGCGGAAGAAGCGCGAGAAATTGCCTTGCGTGGTGAAGCCGAGATTGCAGGCGACCGAGATCAGCGGCTCCCGCGACCACTGCAACTGCCGCACCGCTTCCTCCATGCGCAGCGTGTTCCAGTAGACATTGGGCGTCAGGTTGGTCTGTTCCTTGAACAAGGCGAAGAAATGCGGCCGCGAAAGGCCAACGGCGCGGGCAACGTCGTCGAAGGAGATGCGTTCGCAGATATTGGCCTTCATCAGCTGAATCGCCTTGCGGACGCGGAAATCCTGCACCGTGTTTATGCGGCCGCGCGCGTCCTGCGGCGCCGAGGCATCGGCGGCATCGAGCACCGAGTCGACGAAGCGCTCGATCTCGTAATTGGCGACATCGTCGACGCTCTCATTGTCGGTGAGATGGTCGAGCAGGCTGGCGGCCGCCTGGTGCAGCCAAGGCTCGAGCGCGATCGCCGCCCGCGAAAACAGCGGCGCGTTGGATGGCAGGTCGCGCCGGCGGCGGGCCCAGTCGGGATCGATGTAGAAGGCGAGAAACAGACCGGGCGTCCCGTTTTGCGACAGGACATGGCTGTGGGGCTGGAAGGAATTGATGCCGGCGGCGGTGCAGGGGCCGAGGCTGACCGTCTCGCGGCCGATGGTCATCTCGCCGGCGGTGCCTTCGAGCCAGATGATCAGATGAGCCTCGACATGGGCATGGGTGACGAAGTCGCTCGCGACATTCAGGACAGAAACATGTCCGAACCGGCCCCAGTAGAGCCTGATCGCTTCCGTCATGGCATATCCTCCCGCAAGCGACTGGCCTCCCTTCGCCTGCAGGGGGATTGTGCGGCCGGTTTTCGGCATCCGTCAAGGCATCGGCTGTTGGCCGGCATCAAAGGCCGTCGGCTTCAGCCGATTTTCAGACTGAGCGATAGGATCAGAACGACTAGCGCTTCGACGGCGAAGAGCCCTCAATCGCTGCGCCTGAAATTGCGGATGCGGTCGAACAAAACCGCGAGCAGGATGGCGCCGCCGATGAAAGTCCCTTGCCAGAAGGCATTGATGCCGAGCAAGCCAAGGCTGTTGCGGATCACCTCGATGAGGGCAGCACCGACGATGGCGCCAAAGGCGGTGCCGACGCCGCCGGCCAAATTGGCGCCACCGATGACGGTGGCGGCGATCACTTGCAGTTCCATGCCGTTGCCGAGATTGGTGGTGACAGCGCCGAGCCAGCCGGTTTCGATGATGCCCGCAATGCCGGCCGACAGCGCCGAGATCATGTAGACGGCGACCTTGATCTGGCGAACCGGCACGCCGGTCAGCGTCGCGGCGTGCTCGTTGCCGCCAATGGCAAAGATGTGGCGGCCGAACTTCGTCCAGCGCAGGACGAAGCCGGTGATCAGGGCCAAAAGGATCGTGTAGAGTACCGGATTGGCGATGCCGAACACCCAGGCGCCGCCGCCGAGCGCCAGAAGCTTGTCGTGGTCCGGGCCGAACTGGAAGACGACGGTGTTGTTGGAGGCCACCATGGCGAGGCTGCGGGCGATCGACAGCATGCCGAGCGTCACCACGAAGGGCGGAAAGCCCAGATAGGCGATAAAAATGCCGTTGAACGCGCCGATGACGAGCGCGGTGGCGATCGAGGCCAGAATGCCGATCTCGATCGAATAGCCTGCATGCATGGTGACGGCCAGCACCATCGAGCACAGGCACAGCACCGAGCCTACCGACAGGTCGATGCCACCGGTGATGATGACGAAGGTCATGCCGAGCGCCACGATGGCGACGAAGGTGATGTTGCGCGTGATGTTGTAGAGGTTCTTCGAGGTGGCGAAGGCATCGGTGGCGAAGGACAAGAAGATGCAGGCCAGGACGACGGCGACCACCACCCAGAAAGTCTGGCTGGAGAACAGGCGCGACAGGAGAGTGTGCTGCTTCTGCGCGATCGTCTGGTCAAGGGTGACTGCCATTATCGACCTTTCCTGCCGGCAGCGAAACGCGCCAGCGCAATGAAAACCGGTTTTATCGCTCTCACGCCGCCTGCTCGATGGCGCCGGTGATCAACCCGGTGACTTCCTCGGGCGAGCTCGACGCGATCGCCTTGTCGGCGACCTTCCTGCCGCGCCGCATCACGATGACGCGGTCCGCGACGTCGAAGACGTCGGGCATGCGGTGGCTGATCAGCACCACGGCGATGCCCTGTTTACGCAAGTTGCGGATGAGGTTGAGCACTTCGGCGACCTGCCGCACCGAGATCGCCGCCGTCGGCTCGTCCATCAGCACGATCTTGGCCTGCGACAGCATGGTGCGGGCGATCGCCACGGCCTGGCGCTGTCCGCCCGACATCTGCTTGACGAGATCGCGCGGGCGCGTCTCGGATTTCAGCTCGGCGAAGATATGGCCGGCGCGCTTGTACATCGCCGCATAGTCGAGGATACGGAACGGGCCGACGCCACGACGCAGTTCACGGCCGAGATAGACATTGGCCGCCGCCGTCAGATTGTTGCAGAGCGCCAGGTCCTGGTGGACGATCTCGATGCCGTGCTGGCGCGCCTCGACCGGCTTGTGCAGGATGAGTTCCTTGTCGTCCATGCGCATGGTGCCATGGCTCGGGCGGAAATTGCCGGCGATCATCTTGACCAGCGTCGACTTGCCGGCGCCGTTGTCGCCCATCAGGCCGACGACCTCTCCGGGCTCGATCGACAGCGACACGTCGTTGACCGCCTGGATGGCGCCGAAATGCTTCGAGATGTTGGTGAGTTCGAGAACCGCCACCAGTCTTTGCCTCCCATGCCTGACCCATCCGCACGCGGACAGGCGACAGCTTCCATTGGCTTTCCCCAGCTCCTCCCGGGGGCAGCGATGCGGTCATTTACGCGAATGGTATCGCGGGCGTCAATTGTCGAACAGGCAATTGTCAGACGAATAGTGCCGTGCAGATTTTGAAAAATCCGTTTTGTAGGACAAATAGCATTGACGTTGGCGGCAAGCCGTTATTAGTTGAGCGTCGGAGGAAGACATGCCGGCTTTGACGACGCCATCGGCGGCGCCAACGGCAAGAAGGTTTTGGCGATCGTGCAGCGTCGTCGCTGGGAGGGTCGCATCTGAAAATGCTTATCGGCCTGGCCGGATTGAATGGGCGCACGCGTCTCAGTCATCTCGCATCCTGGCTGGTTTGTGTGGCGGGCACGCCGTGTCCGTCTGGTTGCAAAGGGAGGACTGACATGAGGAAAACAGTATTGCTCGCCGCCGTCGCCGCCATGGCGTTGGGCGCCGGGCCGGCTTTGGCCAAGAAGCAGCTCGTCATCGTGGTGAAAGGTCTCGACAATCCATTCTTCGAAGCCATCCACCAGGGCTGCGAGAAATGGAACAAGGAAAACGCCAGCTCGGAATATGAATGCTTCTACACCGGCCCGGCATCGACTTCCGACGAGGCCGGCGAGGCGCAGATCGTGCAGGATATGCTTAGCAAGGCCGACACGGTTGCTATGGCGATCTCGCCGTCCAACGCGCCGCTGATCGCACAGACGATCAAGAGCGCCAATCCGTCGATCCCGATCATGACCGTCGACGCCGACCTCGCCAAGGGAGACGCGGCACTGCGCAAGACCTATCTTGGCACCGACAACTACCTGATGGGCAAGAAGATCGGCGAGTACATCAAGAAGGCCAAGCCGAATGGTGGCACGATCTGCACCATCGAGGGCAATCCGGCGGCCGACAACATCCTGCGCCGCGCGCAAGGCATGCGCGACGCGCTGACCGGCAAGGAAGGCCTCACGGCACTTGCCGGCGAAGGCGGCTGGACGGAAGTCGCCGGCTGCCCGGTGTTCACCAATGACGACGGAGCCAAGGGCGTTCAGGCGATGACCGACATCCTCGCCGCCAACCCCAAGCTCGACGCGTTCGGCATCATGGGCGGGTGGCCGCTGTTCGGCGCGCCGCAGCCCTACCGCGACCTGATCGGCCCGCTCAAGGACCGGCTGGCCAAGAACGACTTCGTCATCGGCGCCGCCGACACGATCGGCGACGAGGTGGCGATCGCCAGGGACGGCCTTGTCACCGCGCTGGTCGGCCAGCGGCCCTTCGAAATGGGCTACAAGGCACCATCGGTGATGATCGACCTGGTCGAAGGCAAGAAGGTTGACGATCCGGTCTTCACCGGTCTCGACGAATGCACCAAGGACACCGTCGACACCTGCATCCAGAAGTAGGCCGCGATTTCGGGGCGCTCGCCAACGAGCGTCCCGTTTCCTCCACTCTTCAACAGGACGCCTTGGTTGGGGCAATCGGGCTCCGGCTTTGACGCGTCAGTGGTTTGGATTTTCGGCAACGGGATCGGTGCGCCACGCGGGTTCGGATCAATCCGGGTGACTGGCGGCCGACCTATTGGAACGTGAATGCCGGACGAGAAGGCAAAGAAAAAAGCCGGCCGGGCCAAGGCGCAAGCCAGCCATGACCCAGCAGCCATGCGTAGGGCGGATGCGGCGCACTTTCCCGGGTCCAGCGTCCATGCCTCGCTCGCCAGCGAGATTGGCCTCAGGATCGTGCGCGGCGACTATCCGCCTGGCAGCATCCTGCCCAATGAGGCCAAATGGGCCGAAACCTTCAATGTCAGCCGTTCGGCGGTGCGCGAGGCGATCAAGATGCTGATGGCCAAGAGCCTTTTGGCTTCGCGGCCAAAGATCGGCAGTTGGGTCGAGCCGAAGGAGCGCTGGAACCTGCTCGACCGCGACGTGCTGGCCTGGTACGCGACCGCGCCGGATCGCGAAGCGTTCCTTCGCACCGTGCAGGAGTTCCGCCACATCATCGAACCGGAAGCATCCGCCTTTGCCGCCATGCGGCGCAGCGACGAGCAGATGGCCGAGATCAGCCTGGCCTGCCGCGAGATGGGCGAGGCGGCCAACCTGCCCGAGCGCATCCGTGCCGACACGCGCTTCCACCTCGCCATCCTGCGGGCGTCGGGCAACGACCTTCTGGTGCCGCTCGGCGTGTTGATCGAATCGGCGCTCGACCATCTCTTCGTCTTCACCACGCGCCAGGTCGGCGATCAGCGGCGGGCACAGAAACTGCACGAGGCGATCGAGAAAAGCATCCGCCTGCAGCGGCCAGCCGCGGCGCGCAACGCCGTGCACAAGCTGCTTGCCGACACGGATGAGGGGATCGGAAGGGGCCGGCGATGAGGCCGGCCGGCCGTCCGGGTCTCAGATCGTCTGCTTCTTTCCATCCTTCGTCGGCATCAGGTCGATGCCATTGACCTTGGCGATGTGCGTGGCCAGCATCGGCACGAACTGCTCGGCCGGGCCGGTTGCGTGAGCGCCGGCGAAGGAATTCTTGGTGGCGTTGCCGAGCGGATTGGCGATGCCCGCCGCGCCCGCCATCGATTCCAGATAGGTCAAATCCTTGAAGGCATTGGCTATGGTGAATTTGTGGGCGTCGCGGTCGCCTTCCAGCGTCCAGCGCATGAAGGTCTGGTAGAAGCCGCAATCCATGCGGCCGTTGCGAATGACGCTGTCGAAACGCGGCGGCGAGATGCCGACCTTCTCCGCCAGTGCCAAGGCCTCGGAATAGAGTGCGGCGTAGCCAAGCGAGATGAAATTGTTGAGCAGCTTCATGCGGTGGCCGTCTCCGGTATCGCCGATATGCACGATGCGGCCGGCCCAGGTGTCGATCACCGGCTTGACCCTGGCAAAGACGGCGTCGGGCGCGCCAACCATGGCGTCGAGCGTGCCTTCCCAGGCTTCCTTCGGCGTGCGGCTGAGCGGCGCGTCGACATAGTCGACGCCGAGCGCCCTGAGTTCCGTGGCAAGTGCCACGGTCGAGACCGGATCCGATGTCGAGCAGTCGACGACGACCGCCCCCTTCTTCAAGCCCTCCTTGAGGCCATCGGGACCGCGAATGATAGCCTCCACCTCGCGCGAGCCGGTGACGCAGATGAAAACGATATCGGATGCCGCCGCCACATCGCGGGAAGTCGATGCCTCGCGAGCCCCTCGGCCGAGAAGATCCTCCGCCGGTTTGCGGTTCTTGCGGCCGAGGAAGGTCAGGGAATATCCCTTGTCGACAATGTTCTTGGCGATGCCGTGCCCCATCAGGCCAAGGCCGACAAAGCCGATCTTCTCACCGGTAGCGCTCGTGCTCATGCTGTCTGTCCTGTTCCGTGATTATCGATAATGTCGCCGCTGTTTTAGCCATATACGGTTGCAGAAAGCAATATTGTCTGACAATACACGTAAATCCCAGGACTTTCGTGGAGACCAGAAATGACGAAGCGGATCATGTTCACCGGCGGCAGCGGCAAGGCTGGGCGCCACGTCGTGCAATATCTGGTGGAGCAGGGTTGCCAGGTGCTCAACATCGACACCAAGCCGCTCGACAATCCCAAGGTGCGCACGCTGATCACCGACATCACCGACAGCGGCCAGGTGTTCAACGCGCTGTCGAGCTATATGGGGCTGCACGAATTCGACCCCTCGCTACGCCCGCAGCCAGTGGACGCCGTGGTGCATTTCGCTGCAATCCCACGCATCATGATCACGCCCGACAACGAGGTGTTCCGCATCAATGCAATGGGCACCTACAACGTCATCGAGGCAGCGGTGAAGCTCGGTATTCGCAAGGTGATCATCGCTTCCAGCGAGACGACCTACGGCCTGGTGTTCGCCAACGAGCCGCGCGATCCCACGCATTTCCCGCTCGACGAGGAGTATGACGTCGACCCGATGGATAGCTATGCGCTATCAAAGATCGTCAACGAGAAGACCGCGCGCGCTTTCGCGCAGCGCAACGGCACGGATATCTATGCCTTGCGCATCGGCAACGTCATCGAGCCGCATGAGTATTCGCTGTTTCCGAAATGGTTCGCCGATCCTGGTTTTCGCAAGCGCATCGCCTGGAGTTACATCGACGCGCGCGACCTTGGCCAGATCACGCTGCTGGCCGTCGAGAAGGATGGGCTGGGCTACCAGGTGTTCAATGCCGCCAATGACGACACCTCGTCCGATCTGCCGACCGCCGAGCTCCTGAAGCGGTTCTATCCCGACGTGCCGGTCAACGGCGAACTCGGTGAGTATGAGACGCTGCTGTCGAACCGCAAGGCGCGCGACGTGCTCGGCTTCCGCCCGGAGCACAGCTGGCGCAAATACGTCAAGACCGCCTGAGCGAGCTCGAATCACGGCTGGGTTGTGCATAGAGGGCCGGCTTCGCGGCCCGACGCCCGCACCGCGCTTGACAGCTCCCCTAAACCGGCCTTTCTGGAACCCATGCGGGACGCGAAGCCGAACAAGGAAAAATCGCCCAAAAAGGCTGTAGCCGCCGATCGTCCGGCCGGTGTTCGGCGAGCCGACGCGGCACGTATTCCGGGCTCCAGCGTGCACACATCACTGGCCGGCGAGATTGGCCTCAGGATCGTGCGCGGCGACTATCCGCCCGGCACCATCCTGCCCAATGAGGCCAAATGGTCGGAGACCTTCAGCGTCAGCCGCTCGGCCGTGCGCGAGGCGATCAAGATGCTGATGGCCAAGAGCCTGCTCGCATCGCGCCCCAAGATCGGCAGCTGGGTCGAGCCGAAGGAGCGCTGGAACCTGCTCGACCGCGACGTGCTCGCCTGGTACGCGACGTCGCCCGACCGCGAGGTGTTCCTGAAGACGGTGCAGGAATTCCGCCACATCATCGAGCCGGAAGCGACCGCCTTCGCCGCCATGCGGCGGACCGACGAGCAGATGGCCGAGATCAGCCAGGCCTGTCGTGAGATGGGCGAGGCGAAAAGCTTGCAGGAGCGGACCCGCGCCGACACCCGCTTCCACCTCGCCATCCTGCGTGCCTCGGGCAATGATCTGCTGGTGCCGCTCGGCGTGCTGATCGAATCCGCCTTCGACCACCTGTTTGCCTACACGACCCGTGAACTCGACGATTTGCAACTCGCCCAGAAGATGCATGAGGCAATCGAAAAGAATATCCGCCTCCAGCGGCCCGACGCAGCGCGCAATGCCGTGCGCAAGCTGCTGGCCAATACCGACAACGTCATCCGTTCGCGATAGATTTCCGCGACACGGCCGTTCGGCGGGGGTGTTTGCGCCTTCGAGCTCGAAGCAATTCGGGGAGCACCGCAAAAAATTCTAAAGCCTATGTCGGACCGGCTGTGTGGTGTCCGTCCTTGGGGCATCGAACAGAGACCACGAAGGAGTATCGACATGCCCAGTACCGTACGTTTGCATCGCGTTCTGACCACCAGCCCGGAGAAGGTCTACCGCGCGTTCCTCGAGGCCGACGCTCTTGCCAAATGGCTTCCGCCGAACGGCTTCACCTGCACGGTTCATCACTTCGAAGGCAAGGTCGGCGGTACCTTCAAGATGTCGTTCCGCAACTTCACCACTGGCGACAGCCATTCGTTTGGCGGTGAGTATGTCGAGCTCGTCGCGGGCGAACTCCTGCGCTACACCGACAGGTTCGACGATCCCAACCTGCCCGGCGAGATCCTGGTGACCGTGACGTTGAAGAAAGTGTCCGTAGGCACCGAAGTGAACATCACACAAGCCGGCATTCCAGACGCCATTCCCGCCGAAGCCTGCTATCTCGGCTGGCAAGAGTCGCTGCGCAACCTGGCCAAGCTTGTCGAACCCGAGATCAGACAATAGGGCGCCGACCGTCTGGGTAGCGGTAAGGAACGGGTTCCTCACCTCGTTTTCGATGGTGAGGAACAAGTTTGAGGAGCCATTGGCGGCTAGGGCCTAATCCTCTTTTGGCCGCCCGAATGCCGCGCGCAATTCGTCCTTGGCGTCCTCGAGGATCTTCTTGCGTGCCGCGGGCAGGTTTTTTCCGGCCCTGTTGATGTAAAAATTCAGCATCGACATCGCGGACTGGAAGGGCTCGGCCTTGCGGCGGTGGCTGTGTTCGGCCGAACGCTTGAGCGAGGCGGCGATCTTCTTGGCATCGTCGGATTCGAACACGTGGTCCTCGAGATCCATGGCATCGCTGTGCTCGGTCACCTCGGCCGACCATTTCTGCTTGGTGGCGGTCATGGCAGGACTCCTTTGCGGGGTTGCTGATCGGAAACTCCAGATGCTGGCGTCGGTTCCCGCACTCGTACCTCCCTGGAACCACGGATTTGCCCTCTGTGGTGCTGCTGTGCGCCGAGAATGCGTCGATAGTGGCCAAAACAGCAGCGGTTGAGGCCGCCGACAGGAAACGCCTTTGTCACGAGCCGACTTGAGCCGGCCGAGCCCCGGTATCGACAGTTCCTACGCCTGGATGCGCCTTGCTATCTCGATGCTGCTGGCGACGATCGGCGCGGTCGGCATGTGGGCCGTTGTCGTGGTGCTGCCGGCGGTACAGGCCGAGTTCGGCGTCGACCGCGCCGCGGCATCCATGCCTTATACCGCGACCATGGTAGGCTTCGCCGCCGGCAATGTGCTGGTCGGCCGTGCCATCGACCGCATGGGTTACTGGATTCCGGCGCTGTTTTCCTCGATCGCGCTCTCCGCCGGCCTTCTGCTCGCGGCTCTGTCGACCTCGATCCTGCAATTCACCCTTGCCCAGGGCGTGCTGATCGGTCTCGGTACATCGGTGATCTTCGGGCCGCTGATCGCCGATATATCGCATTGGTTCAATCGCCGGCGCGGCGTCGCCGTCACCGCGGCCGCGGCCGGCAATTACCTCGCCGGAGCGATCTGGCCGACCATCATGCCGACGCTGATCAAAGCGGAAGGCTGGCGCTTCACCTATGCCGCCATCGGCGTCTTCTGCCTGGTCACCATGGTGCCGCTGGTGCTTTTGCTGCGCCGTGGCGCTCCGGAAGCGGCAGCCGCCGGCTCGGCCGGAAGCCGGTCTGTGCAGCCGATGCCAATGTCTCCAGCCGCGATGCAGATGCTGCTGGTCGTCGCGGGACTGGGCTGCTGCGTGGCGATGTCGATGCCGCAAGTGCATATCGTCGCCTATTGCATGGATCTTGGCTACGGCATGGCGCATGGCGCCGACATGCTGTCGATCATGATGGCCGCGGGCGTCGTCAGCCGGCTCGCTTCGGGCTTTGTCGCCGACCGCATCGGCGGTGTCAAAACCTTGCTTATCGGCTCCGTGCTGCAATGCCTGTCACTGCTGTTCTACATCCCGTTCGACGGGCTCGCCTCGCTCTATGCCGTGTCGCTGGTCTTCGGCCTGTCGCAAGGCGGCATCGTCCCTTGCTATGCGATCATCGTGCGCGAATACCTGCCCGCCAAGGAAGCCGGCCAGCGCATCGGCATCGTCATGATGGCGACGATTTTCGGCATGGCGATCGGCGGCTGGATGTCGGGCTGGATCTACGACCTGACCGGCTCCTATGCCGCCGCGTTCCTGAACGGGATTGCCTGGAACCTCTTGAACATACTCGCGATCGGACTGTTCATGTGGAAGGCAAGGGACAGGGCTGCCGTAGCCGCCTGAGGAAAGCCAAGCACGGCCATTCGGTGGCCCGGCTTGACAACGGGCAGTCACTGCGCGACGCCAAGGCGGAGGGTGCGGCAACAGGCCGGTGAGATGGCGACAGCTGGAAAGATCGCATTGCGGGCGCGCTTCGATGGCCATGCGCATGGGCCAAGATCGTGATCAAGCCGCGTTCGCGCCGGGGCGGTGGCCGCCCAACCCTATCGGATGTGGCACGCAAGGCCGGCGTCGGCGCCATCACCGTTTCACGCGCGCTGCGCGACCCGGCGCGCGTTTCCGAGGAGCTGCGCCGCCAGATCCAGGCCGCCGTCGACGAACTCGGCTATGTGCCGGACCCCAATGCGCGCGCACTGGCCTCGGCGCGCGCCGAAGTGTTCGGTGTGCTGGTGCCTTCGCTGACCAATAACGTCTTCGCCGAGGTGGTGCGCGGCATTTATGACAGCCTGTCGGACAGCCCGTTCCGCATCCAGCTCGGCAATACGCACTATTCCGGACTGGAGGAAGAGCGGCTGCTGCAGTTGTTCGGTTCGCAACGCCCGGCCGCGCTCATCGTTGCCGGCATCGACCAGACGACCGCTTCGCGAAAACTCCTGGAGAATGCCGGTTGCCCGGTGGTGCAGGTGATGGAGACCGGGCCTGATCCGGTGGACATGATGGTCGGTTTCTCGCATCTCGATGGCGGTCGGACGGCGACCGAGCACCTGATCGAGGCGGGGTATCGCCGGATCGGCTTCATCGGTGCACGCATGGACCCCCGCTCGCAGCGGCGCCTGGCTGGTTACCGGGTGGCGATGGAGAACGCCGGCCTCACGGACCCGCGCCTGATCACCACAACGCCGGTGCTGTCCAGCGTGCCGCTTGGTCGCGAACTGTTCCGCGATGCTCTTGCCAAGATGCCAACGCTCGACGGCGTGTTCTGCAACAATGACGACATCGCGCTCGGCGTGCTGTTCGAATGCCATCGCGCTTCCATCGACGTGCCCAAGACCATTGGCATTGTCGGCTTCAACGATCTCGACATGATGCAAGTGGCGTTTCCTTCGATCACCAGCATCCGCACCCATCGCTACGAAATCGGCAGGCGCGCGGTGGCCATGGCGCTTGCGGCAATATCAGGTGACAGGCCGCGGCAGCGGGTCGTCGACCTTGGGTTCGAGCTGAAGCGCCGCGAGAGCACGGCGCGCTGAAACATTTTAGAACCTGCTGAATCAGCCTTTACAGGGATTCTTGGTAGCGCTACCATTCGAAACCGCATGGCGTCAGCGCGTTGTTTATTATACATAAGCGACAGAATTTCCTTGTTTATTATTGATAATATGATACTTTCGCTCCCGCTTAAGGAAGCGAAAAGGAGGAGCAGGTTGGCGCTGGCCACCTGACGTGCGTGGGACTACGGCGGGAGGTGCTTGGGTCAACACGTCATTGTACCGCAGCTAAACAAAGAAGTCAGAACTGCAACTGGGAGGAATATCGATGATCAAGTCACTCGTCGGTGGCATCGTTGCCGCCACTGCATTCGTCATGTTGAGCTCAGCGGCGATGGCCGCAGGCCCAGAAGTCGTCAAGGGACCAGCAGCCGAGCCGGACTGCTTCGCCCCATGGGCAGCCGATACGCAATTCTTCAAGTTCCCCAAAAAGGCCGGCCCATATCGCGTTGCGCTCGCCAACGGCTATATCGCCAACACTTGGCGTATCCAGATGGTGCAGACCGCCAAGGCGTATGCGGCACAGCCGGATGTCGCCAAGAAACTGAAGGAATTCAAGGTTGTGTCGACCGGCGAGGACGTCCCGGCGCAGATCTCCGCGATCAACAATTTCATTGATTCCGGCTTTGACGCCATTGTCGTCAACGCGCAGAATCCGACCGCCTTCGGGCCGGTCATCAAGCGCGCCAGGGAAGCGGGGGTCGTGCTGGTCGCCTTCGACAACATCCTCGACACCAAGGATGCCATCAACGTCAATGTGGACCAGAAGGGCCTTGGCGCATTGTGGGGCAAGTGGTTGGTCTCACATGTTCCGAACGGCGGAAAGGTGCTCGAAGTGCGCGGCGTCGCCGGCACCTCCGTCGATACGGACCGCCATGCCGGCATCCACGAGGTTCTCGACGGCTCGGGCAAGAAATGGGAAGTCACCGAGGTGGTCGGCAAATGGGACGATGGCGTCGCCCAGAAAGCTACGGCGGACGCGATTGCCACCAACGGACCCTTCGACGGCATCACCGGGCAAGGCGGCGACACCGGCATCGTGCAGGCGATGATGGATGCCAAGCATCCATTCGTTCCGTTCGGCGGCGAGACGGAGAACGGCTTTCGCAAATTCTGCGCCGCGCATGCCGGCGACGGCTTGAAGTGCTCTTCCGCCGGCACCGGCCCCGCCCAGGTGGCCGTGGCAATCAAGACGGCAATCGCGGCCCTCGAAGGCAATGTCGTGCCGCAATCGGTGAAGCTGCCGCTGGCCATTGTCGAGGATCCGAACTTCAAGGCAGGCCAGGATTTCTTCCCCGACCAGTCCGACAATTTCTTCGTCGGCAATTCCTTCCCGACCTGCGGCATCAATTTCAGCGCCCAGGAAATCATGGGGCAGACCAAGGAAAACCAGTAGTCGCTGGCTATCCTCTGGCGCCGCGGCTGATCCCGCGGCGCCAGCCTGCAATCCCACAATCGCCTCGGGAGGGTTGATGGACGGTGCGGCTCCACTCTTTCGCATGGAAGGCATTTCCAAGCGCTATGGCGGCGTGCGGGCGCTGGAAAAGGCCGAACTGACGGTCGGGGCCGGCAGCATCCACGCCATTCTCGGTGAAAACGGGGCTGGCAAATCGACCCTGATCAAGGTCATGGCCGGTGTCGTGGCGCCCGACGAGGGCCACATGACGCTGGACGGACGCGAGGTGACCTTCGCGTCGCCGGGTGCGGCGAACAAGGCCGGGATCGTCTGCATCTTCCAGGAACTGTCGCTGATCCCCGAACTCAGCGTCGCGGACAACATCGTCATCTCCGATCCGCCCAAACGCTTCGGCATGATCGACCGCAAGGCGCAGCGGCGCATCGCCGAGGACGCGCTGGCGCGCGCGGGCGCCGCCGACATCCATCCGCTGGCACTGGTCAAGGATCTGCCCCTGTCACGGCGCCAGATGGTGGAGATCGCCAAGGCGCTGGCCAGGAAACCGCGCATCCTCATCCTCGACGAAGCGACTTCGGCGCTGACGGCGGCGGATGTCGCGAAGATCTTCGGCGTCTTGAAACGACTGCGCTCGGAAGGGCTGGCGCTGCTCTACATCTCGCACCGCATGAATGAGATCGCCGAACTGGCCGACCATTGCACCGTGTTCCGCAATGGCCGCAATGTCGCCAGCTACGAGGCCGGCTCGAAGAGCGACAACGAGGTGGTCGAGCTGATGATCGGCCGTGAATACAGCCATATTTTTCCGCCCAAGCCAGCAGCGGCACCTGCCGGTGCCGCCCCCCGGCTCGAGGCGCGCAAGCTGTCCTGGGCCGACCGGCTGCACGATATCTCGCTGACAGTCAGGGCAGGCGAGGTGGTCGGCCTCGGCGGGCTGGACGGCCAGGGCCAGCGCGAATTGCTGCTCGCGTTCTTCGGTGTGCTCCGCGGCCTCTCCGGCGAGGTGCTGATCGACGGCAGGCCGGTGACGATCACCAGCCCGGCAGCGGCCCGCGAGGATGGCATCGGCATGGCCCTCATCCCGGAGGACCGCAAGACCGAAGGACTGATGCTGCCGATGACGGTGCGCGAGAACCTGTCCTTCGCCGCGCTCGACCGGCTGTCGAAAGGCGGCATCATCGACCGTGCCGCCGAACAGCGGCTGATCGACGACATGGTCGGCCTGCTGGCGATCAAGACCGCGGGCCTCGACATTCCGGTCGGCGCGCTGTCGGGCGGCAACCAGCAGAAGGTGGTGATCGCCAAATGGCTGATGCGCCAGCCGCGCATCATCCTGCTCAACGACCCGACGCGCGGCATCGACGTCGGCACCAAGCAGGAGATCTATCAGCTGATGCGCAAGCTGGCGGATGCGGGCGCGGCGATCCTGTTCTATTCGACCGACTATGACGAGCTGATCGGCTGCTGCGACCGGGTCCTGGTGCTCTATGACGGCGCCGTCAAGCGAGAGCTGGTCGGCGGCGAGATCACCGAGCGGGCGCTGATAGCGAGCGCGCTCAACATCCATGGCGAGGAGAGCCCGGTGGGCCTGGGAGCAAGCGTGTGAAAGATTGGCGCTACTGGCTGGCCGAGCAGCGCGGAACGTTGCTGGCGCTCGGCATCTTCATCGTCATGTTCGTCATCTATACCTCGAACCATCCGGCAGGCTTTACCGCCAATGTCGTGCAGACGGCGGCGAACAAGGGCGTGCTGCTTGCCTTCGTCGCCATGGCGCAGACGCTGGTCGTCATCACCTCCGGCATCGACCTGTCCGTGGGCATGATCTTCCTGCTCACCAACTGCCTGGCCTCCTGGCTGGTGGTGGGCACGCCGATGCAGACCACGCTCGGCGTCATCGCCGTGCTTGTGGCGGGCCTTCTGTGCGGCGCCGTCAACGGCGCCATCGTCATTTATGGAAGGCTGCAGCCGATCGTCGCGACCATCGCTACCGGCGCGGTCTACTACGGCATCGGCCTTTTGCTGCGGCCCTTTCCGGGCGGCTCGGTCAACGAGGATCTGGCCGATGCTATGACAGGACGTTTGTTCGATCTGGTGCCCGCAAGCCTGATCGTGCTGCTGGCGGTCGTGCTGTTGATCTGGGTGCCGTTCAGCCGCTCGGTACTCGGCCGTGCCGCCTACGCGGCCGGCTCGTCGGAAACAGCGGCCTACATGTCGGGCGTGCCGATAAGGCGCGGCAAGTTCTGCGCTTACACGCTGGCGGGGTTGCTGGCCGCGATCGGCGGGCTGTTCCTGACGTTTTTCACCTATACCGGGGAGGCCGCCTATGCCAGCGGCAATGCATACACGTTGTTCTCGATCGCGGCTGTCGTGCTGGGCGGTGTGTCGCTGTTTGGTGGCAAGGGCAGCGCCATCGGCGCCATCTTCGGCGCCCTTGCCTTCCGCACCATCGGCGACCTGTTGTTCGTGTTCGACTTCGATCCGCTCTGGCAGCCGCTGTTCCAGGGCGTTATCCTGCTGGTCGCCGTCAGTCTCGGCGCCTTCGCCCTGTTTCGGGTCCGCAACCGGCTGGAGTGGTTCCTGTGAGCGAGACGACCTTGGGCGGCATTGCCGGCCGCATGCCGAAATTCATCCGCCGCGCCGATCCGGCGGTGCTGACCGCCTTTGCCTGCATCGTGGTGCTGCTGTTGGTCGGCAGTCTCTATTCACGGAGCTTCCTGTCGCCTGAATATCTCCTGCAGCAGCTCAAGGTGGCCTCGTTCCTCGGCGTCATCGCCACCGGCATGATGCTGGTCATCCTGCTCGGCCAGATCGACCTGTCGGTGCCGTGGTCGGTGGCGGCGGGCGCGATGATGGCCTGCGCGGCGGCCGCCTACGGTCCGGCCGGGGTGGTGCTGGCGATCCCTTTCGGCATCTTCTGCGGCGTGCTGATCGGCGTCGTCAACGGCATCGGCGTGGCCTATTTGCGCATTCCCTCGATGATCATCACGCTCGCCACCAATGCCGTCGCGCAAGGGCTGATGGTGGTCTACACCGGCGGCTTCTCGCCACAGGATTCGGCGACCGGCGCCATGCGCTACCTGGCCACCGGCTTCACCATTCCGGGCGTTCCCAACGCCGTCATCATCTGGGCGCTTATAGGGATTGCGATGGTGTTCGTGCTGACGCGCACCGGCTTCGGCCGCGCGGTCTATGGTATCGGCAACCGCGAGCGCGCCGCCTATCTCTCGGGCATCGACACGAGACGCGTGGTGATGATCGCCTTCGCCGTCTCCGGAGGGCTCTCCGCCTTCGGCGGCGTGCTGCTGGCCGGCTATGCCTCCAAGGCGGCGCAGTCGATGGGCGATGCCTATCTGCTGCCGTCGATCGCGGCCGTGGTGCTGGGCGGCACCTCGATCCTGGGCGGGCGCGGCTCCTATCTCGGCACCGTTGCCGGCGTCATCCTGATCACGCTGCTGCAATCCATCCTGTCGGTCATGCAGATGCCGGAGGCGGGACGGCAGATCATCTATGGCGTCGTCATCGTCACCATGCTCCTTCTTTATGGCCGCGCGCCGGCGAGCCGCTGACGGTGGACGAAAACGCAGCGCAGGCGTCGACAGGCGCTTCAGGTTTGGCGCCTCCGGCCATCGTGGTGATGGGGGTTGCCGGCTGCGGCAAGTCAGCCGTCGGCATCGCGCTGGCCACCGCGCTGGATACCGTCTTCATCGAGGGCGACAGGCTGCATCCGTCCGAAAACGTCGCCCGTATGGCACGCGGCGAGCCGCTCACCGATCAACTGCGCGAAGGCTGGCTCGATGCGATCGGCGAGCAGATCCGGGCCACGATCGCCAAGGGGCAAGGTGTGGTCGCCGCCTGCTCGGCGCTGAAGCGCGGTTATCGCGAGCGCCTGCGCGGTTTTTGCCCTGATATCGTCTTCCTCTATCTGGAGATCGATCCCGCCACCGCGCGGCGGCGCGTTGGCAACCGCAAGGGCCATTTCATGCCGGCAAGCCTGGTCGACAGCCAGTTCGCCATCCTCGATCCGCCGGGGCAAGACGAGTGGGCATTGACGCTCGACGCGACGGGGCCGGTCGACGAACTCGTTGGCCAGGCAATGCGCTTGGTACGCCGGTCATGAGCCTTCTTCAGCGCTGATGCCGATGCCGCCCTGGGCTTCCGTCAACCGCTCGTGGCGCGACCAGGACATCATCTGCTCGGGATGCTCTTTCAGCGCCTGCAGCAGGCGGTCGCGTTTGAGCAGCATGTAGCATGCCTGCAGGGCCATGTTCTTGGCGCCGTCCCTGATTGTGTCCGCTGCCTGGAGCGCCGGTGGAGCCGGCACCAATTCGGGGCTCAAGACGGCGCGATATTCCCGGAAGGGAACGACCTCGAAGGTCGACATCGCAAACAGGGCCGTCTTGCCGCGGGCGGCGAAATTCGCCGGTGCCGAGGCAAGGTGCGTCCAGCCGCTTTCGCCAAGCGCGGTTTCGGCGAAGGTCGAGCCGGCGTGGGTGGTGTTGGTCATCATCACGACGCCGTTCTGCCTCAGCATCTTCTGAATGCGGATGGTGACCTGATAGGCGTCTTCACGGTCGAAGACGATCCGGCTTTTCAGGAACCGGTTCTCGACATGGACCATTGGCGGATTGAGAAAGCGCTGGCCGAATGCCGTCTCGGATACGCCATGCGTGTTGACGCTGACCTGATGCGCTTCGATGCCGGCATCGTGCATGGCGCGCTTGCCGATCATTGTCTGGGCGGTGAACTGATCGCACCAGAGGATCGCGCCATGGCCGCGTTGCAAAGCGGCCTGCAAGTCCTCGAGCCCTTCCAGCCGGATCGCCGGCCTCCAGCGACGGGCGACCAGATGCGCGGCAAGTTGCATGCGGCGGCGATGGCGCGCCGCGAGCAATGCCTCGAACAGCTTGCGCGCATCGATGTCGCTGCCGAGCACCGCGCGGGTTGCAGCGGCATATCCGGGGAAATCCTTGCGCATATGGCGCTTCAGGCGAAACCTCGACGCCCAATCGCAAATCGGCGACCACCAGCGCACCGGCAGCACCGCCGCGACCGCGAGGTAGAAGAGGACGGCCAGGCTTTCGCGAAGATCCGTGGTGGAGAAGCGGCGGAGCTTGCCGGCGTTAAGCTGCTTGCGGCTGAAGAAGCGCACGTCCTCGGCATATTCGGGGACAAAGACGTCGGCGATGATCTCGGTGCGAAAGCTGGCTGCCGATGGCTTACGGGGGACTTTTCGGGATTTCGTGAACCTCGACAGCCTCATTCGCCCGGCTCTAGATCTGGGATGTCAACTCGACCGGAAAATCGTCGTTGTCGGCATCGCGCATGGCGGCGAGGCTGCGGTTGTCCAGCACCTCGGCGATCGCCTGGCGCACTTCCAGCATCATGTGACGGACCTGGCAGGTCGCTTCGTCGCAATCCTCGCAGCGCTGGTACTGCGTGCGGCTGGCGCAAGGTATCGGCGCCAGCGGACCGTCGAGCACGCGCACGACATGGCCGATCTTGATCTCGGAAGCGGGACGGGCGAGGCGATAGCCGCCTTCCTTGCCCTTGCGGCTCTGGACGAAGCCGGCGTTGCGCAATTCGCCCAGTATGGCATCGAGGAATTTCTTCGGGATGTTGTTGGCGACGGCGATGTCGTTGACGAAGGCCAATTGGCCGACCGGAAGATTGGAAAGATGCACGAGAGCCTTGAGGCCGTATTTGCCTTTTTTCGTCAGCATGCCCTGATAACCCGTTTAAGCCCCAACCACCCCGCATCTGGCGGCTGTTTGTGTGCAAATGATGACGGCATTGCTTTCACACGCTGCCGTTTCGCGAAAACAAGCCATTGGAAAGGCATGTTTGACACAAACGCGTTGATTGTTTGTAACGTTTTGCACGATGCGCGCCGGATTTGCCTTATCGCCTAAACAAGGAAAGCCGGCCCCGGGCCGGCTTTCGTCGATCTTATTGTTGGGCGTGGAGACTTACCGGCTCCCATAAGCTTGGTCGAGCAGGCCGCCGGCGGCGAAATGCTCTTTTTGGACCTTGTCCCAACCGCCGAAGACGTCTTCCACCGTCAGCAGGCGCACATCCGGAAAATCGGCCTTGTATTTGGCCGCGACAGCTGCGTCGCGTGCGCGCAGCCCATTCTCGGCGGCGATGCCCTGGCCCTCGGGGGTGTAGAGGAAGTCGAGATAGCTCTTGGCTAGGTCGCGCGTGCCGTGTTCGTCGGCGACCTTGTCGACGATCGCCACCGGGAATTCCGCCAGAAGGCTGACCGAAGGGGTGACCTGCTCGAATTTGTCGTCGCCATATTCCTTGCGGATGCCGCGCGTCTCGGATTCGAAAGTGATCAGCACGTCGCCGATCTCGCGCTGCACGAAGGTGGTGGTCGCGGCGCGCCCGCCAGTGTCGAAGATCGGCACGTTGTTGAACAGCTTGGTGATGAACTCCTTCACCTTGGCGTCGTCGCCCTTGAAGGCTTCCTTGGCGTAGGCGGTGGCCGCCAAATAGGTGTAGCGCGCATTGCCCGATGTCTTCGGATTGGGGAAAATCACCTGCACGTCGTCGCGCACGAGGTCGTTCCAGTCCTTGATGTGCTTGGGATTACCCGCGCGGACGAGAAACGAAGGCAGCGAATAGAAGGGCGAGGCGTTGTCTGGAAAATCCTTCTGCCAGTCGGCCGAGACCAGCCCCTTCTTCACCAGGAAGTCGACGTCGGTGACCTGGTTGAAGGTGACGACATCGGCGCCAAGGCCCTCGGCGATGGCACGCGCCTGCGCCGAAGTGCCGGCATGGGACTGGTCGATGCTGACGGCCGGATGCTTCGCGATAAAGGCCTTGTTGACCTGCGCGAAGAGTTCCCGGCCGACGTCATAGGAGGCGTTAAGCAGCTTGTCGGCCGACCAGGCTTGGGAGGATGCGAGGATGAGGCCGGCTGCGACGGCAACGCCGAGGAAAAATCGCTTCATGAAGGGCTCCGGATGCAACGCTCTATTGCCGGACCATAGCCGGGGCCAAGACGGGCGGCGAGGCATAGATTCAGGGCTTGGCACTTGTTGCTAGAAAACCGTTTCCCGAGCATGCGGATCGTAGTTTTTTCTTTCAAATAGGGTCATCCTGTGAACCCTGTCCTTGCCAGTCCCTTCATCCGATGATCCTGGTATTGTCCTTGAAAGGCCTGGTGAAACGGTAGGCGACCGCCGTCGGTCCGGGTGGCGACAAAATTCATATTGGTCGTGTTTTTATGCAGCCGGGAACAGCTTCCAGCGCCCCGGCCGGAACGCCACGCGGCTCTTCTGCGCCGCCGGATGATCGACCGGCAGTTCGATCTCGACCCGCTGGCGTTCGCCGCCAATTTCAAGCTCGACGCGCCTTGTGCCGGCGACGCGGCGGCTGGCGGCCACGGTGCCGGCGATGCAGCCGCTGCAACCGTCCAGCAGTTCGACGTCATGCGGCCGGAAGTAGAGCATCGCGTCGCCCTCGGGCGCATGCGGCGCCGACAATCCGATCGGACGGTCGGCCAGCCAGATCTCGCCATTCTCGACCTTGACGGGAAGGGAGCTGGATTCACCGATGAAGCCGTAGACGAAAGGCGAGTTCGGCGTGTCGTAGATATCATCGGCTGTGCCGACCTGCTCGATGCGGCCCTGGCTCATCACCACGACGCGGTCGGCAAGCTCCAAAGCCTCTTCCTGGTCGTGGGTCACAAAGACGGTGGTGTGGCCGGTGCGGTCATGGATTTCGCGCAGCCAGCGGCGCAGTTCCCGGCGCACCTGCGCATCGAGCGCGCCGAACGGCTCGTCGAGCAGCAGCACCTTGGGTTCGATCGCCATGGCGCGGGCGAGCGCCACGCGCTGGCGCTGGCCGCCCGAAAGCTGCGCGGGATAGCGCTTCTCCAGCCCTGAAAGCTGGACGAGATCGAGAAGCTCGGAGGCGCGGCGGCGTATTTCGGCGGCCGGCGGCCGCGTCGGCCCGTGCCGCACCTTGAGGCCGAAGCCGATATTGTCGGCCACCGTCATGTGGCGGAACAGGGCGTAGTGCTGGAAGACGAAGCCGACATTGCGCTCCTGGATCGATTTCTGCGAAGCGTCGTCGTCACCAAAAAAGATTTTTCCACGCGTCGGGCGCTCCAGCCCGGCGATCAGCCTGAGCAGCGTCGTCTTGCCGGAGCCGGACGGTCCGAGCAGCGCGATCAGTTCGCCCGATTTGATGTCGAGCGAGACATCGTGGAGCGCCGGAAACCGCTCGAACTCCTTGCGCACATTGGCAACGCGAACTTCCATGCAATGAACCTTCTAATGTCCGCGCGTCGCGGCGAGTTCGGCGCCGTAGCGCATCTCGAGCAGTGTTTTCAAGACCAGTGTGACGAGCGCCAGCCCGGCAAGCAAGGAAGCGACGGCGAAGGCGCCGACGGCGTTGTACTCGTTGTAGAGGATTTCGACATGCAGCGGCATGGTGTTGGTCAGGCCGCGTATGTGACCCGACACCACCGAAACCGCGCCGAACTCCCCCATGGCGCGCGCGTTGCACAGGAGCACGCCGTAGAGCAGGCCCCATTTGACGTTGGGCAAGGTCACGTACCAGAAGGCCTGCCAGCCATTGGCGCCAAGCGAAAGGGCGGCCTCCTCGTCGCCATTACCCTGTTCCTGCATCAGCGGGATCAACTCGCGCGCGACGAAGGGGAAGGTGACGAAGACGGTGGCCAGCACAATGCCCGGTACTGCGAACAGGATCTGGATGCCATGTGCCTTCAGCCACTCGCCGAGCAACCCCTGAGCACCGAACAGAAGCACGTAGACCAGACCCGAAATGACCGGCGAGACCGAGAAGGGCAGGTCGATCAGCGTGGTCAGGAAGGCCTTGCCCTTGAACTCGAACTTGGCGATCGCCCATGCGGCCGAGATGCCGAAGACGATGTTGAGCGGGACCGAGATCGCGGCCACCAGCAAGGTCAGGCGGATCGCCGAACGCGTGTCGGCATCGCTTAGCGATTGCAAGTAAGTGCCAACGCCTTTGGCGAAAGCTTCCTTGAAAACAATGATCAGCGGCAGCAACAGGAATACGGCGAGAAAGACGAAGACGATGGCCATCAGCACGGACTGCGCCGGCCGGCTCTCGGTCACCGCCGCCGAGCGGCTTTCATGAAACGGTTCGTAGGATTTGATCTCGGGATCAGCCATAGCGCTTGCGGCTCCATGTCTGCACCAGATTGACGATCAACAGCATGAGGAACGACAGCGCCAGCATGATCGCCGCGATCGCGGTCGCCGCCGGGTAATTGTATTCCTCGAGCCGGATGACGATCAAAAGCGGCGCGATCTCGGATTTGTAGGGCAGGTTGCCGGCAATGAAGATGACCGAGCCGTATTCTCCGACTCCGCGCGCGAAGGCCAGCGAGAAGCCGGTGATGATGGCCGGCGCCAGGCCGGGAAAGAGCACGCGGGTGATGATCTGGAAGCGGCTGGCGCCAAGCGTGGCTGCGGCTTCCTCCACTTCCTTGTCGATTTCTTCCATGATCGGCTGCACGGTGCGCACGACGAAGGGCAGGCCGATGAAGATCAGCGCAATGACGATGCCCAGCGGCGTGTAGGCGACCTTGATGCCGAGCGGCATCAGCAATTTGCCGATCCAGCCATTCGGCGCGTAGAGCGTGGTCAGCGCGATGCCGGCCACAGCCGTCGGCAGGGCGAAGGGCAGGTCGACCATGGCGTCGACGATGCGGCGGCCGGGAAAACGGTAGCGCACCAGCACCCAGGCGACGAGCGTGCCGAAGACGACATTGACGACAGCCGCGATGAACGCCGTACCGAAGCTGATTCGAAGGGCGTTGATCGTGCGGCGGTCGGTGGCGATGGCCCAGAAATCGACCCAGCCGAGAGCGGCCGAACGCCAGATCAGCCCGGATAGCGGGATGAGGATGATGAGGGTGAGGTAGGCAAGCGAGAAGCCGAGCGTCAATCCGAAACCCGGAATGACGCTCGGCTGTCTGAACCGCCACCCCGCCTGCGCGGGTGCTGTGGTCATGTCGTCCTGATCTAGGTTTAGCTCACTGGGCCGGCTTGTAGATCTGGTCGAATATACCACCGTCGCCGAAATGATAAGGCTGCGCTTTCTTCCAGCCGCCGAAAAGCGGATCGTCGATGGTGATCAGCTTGACTGGCGGCAGCTTGGCGAGATCCTCGGGGGGAACCAATTCGGGCTTGGACGGCCTATAATGGTTCTTGGCGATGATGGTCTGGCCTTCCTTGGAATAGAGATAGCTCAGATAGGCCTGGGCCACCTTGCGCGTGCCCCTGGCGTCGACATTGGCGTCGACCACGGCCACCGGTGGCTCGGCCAGGATGGAGGTCGGCGGATAAACGATGTCGAAATTGTCGGCGCCAAACTCGTCGAGCGCCAGATAGGCGTCGTTCTCCCAGGCGATCAGCACGTCACCCAGGCCTTTTTGCGCGAAGGTCACCGTCGAGCCGCGCGCGCCGGTGTCGAGCACCGGAGCATTGGCGTAGAGCTTGCCGACGAATTCCTTCGTCTTGGCTTCATCGCCGCCATCGTTGGCATTGGCATAGGCCCAGGCCGCGAGATAGTTCCAGCGTGCGCCGCCCGAGGTTTTGGGGTTAGGCGTGATCACCTGGACGCCGTCCTTGACGAGGTCGTTCCAGTCGTGAATGCCCTTGGGATTGCCCTTGCGGACAAGGAAGATGATCGTCGAGGTATAGGGCGCTGAATTGTTTTCGAATTTGGTGCGCCAGTCGGGATTGATCTTCTTTGACTTGGAGACGATGGCGTTGATGTCGCCTTCGAGCGCCAGCGTCACCACATCGGCGTCGAGGCCGTCGATCACCGCGCGGGCCTGGGCACCCGATCCGCCATGCGACTGCTGGATGGTCACCGTCTCGCCGGTCTCCGTTTTCCAATGCGCGGCAAAGGCCTCGTCATAGGCCTTGTAGAGCTCGCGCGTCGGATCATAGGACACGTTGAGAATGGTGGTATCGGCGAACGCGAAACCGAGCGTGCCGAACTGGACAGATGCGGCCATCAGTGCGCCGAGCAATTTCCGGAAATGAGGTTTGGTCATTTCTGCCTCCTTTGAACCCGCGCCAAATCTAGCGAATTGGTAGAAATAAGATGCATTGAATGTTGCCTTTTTTGCCCTCGTGAAGAAAATCTTCGGCGATATGTCGTTGTTGTGAGAACTATTTTGCTCGGGGTCGCTCCGCGCCGGAGTCGGCCCGCCATCCGGCCTATCTAGGGATGCGCGGTTGCCGGGCAAGGCTGGTTGGGCAGGTTACTCGGCGGTCACCGGGAAATCGAAACGCTGCTTTTGAAATGGCCCGCGGGCCAGCGCAAAGTGCCACCATTCGCGCGTGTGGTTCTTGAACCCGCCAGCACGCATGGCATCGACGAGCAGCTTTCGGTTTGCCGCCGCTTCGGCGCCGAGCGGGCGATGCGCGGTCTCGCTCTTCGGGTCGAAACAATCGAAGCCGGTGCCGAAATCGACGGTGTCGGCATTGATCGCGCCGCAGGCCGGTTTCGGCACGGGGGTACTGTCGACAGGCCCGATGGCAACATCGACGGTCGAGCCGCGCGAATGGCTGGACCGTTCACCGACATAGCCCTTGGCGATGAGATCGCCACGCTTGACCGTCGGATACCATTGCGGGTCCGGCGGTCCACCGGCGGCCGTCCAGTGGCCCATATCGGCCACGGCGCGGGCAGGGCGGTAGCAGTCGAAGACGACCAGCGTCAGGCCTCTGGTGGCGATCGCCCGCTGGACTCTGGAAAGCGCCTCGGCGGACTCCCGGGTCAAAATGCAGACCGGCGCGTCATAGCCATTCACCTTGCGGTGCAGAAAGTTGTCGGTTGCGGCGTAGCGGATGTCCTGGCGGATAGATGGCGCGACATCGGCGAGGCGAACGAAACCCGCGGGGAGGGGATCGGCACGCGCCGGCAGGGCGAAGCCGGCAATCATCAGCGCACAAAAGCCAATGCGCTGAATCGGTTGGCGCATACTATTCAAGGATCGCTTTCACTGGACGAACACTTTCACACTCGCCGCTCGTCCGGCCGCATCTATCACGGTGAGCGTGGAATAACCCGCGCCGTCGGGCAGCCAGGTCGCGGTGCGGCGGCGGTCGAGGCCGATGAGGGGCTTGCCGTTGGCCAGCCAGCGGAACGGGGCGCGGCCGCCTTGCAATTTCAGCACCAGCGGCGAGGCGTCGGCCGAGTTGGTGGCGAGATCGACGCGGGCGCCGTCAGGCGGGAAGATGATGGTCGGCGCCGGTTCGGTCGGCGTCGCCTGCACCAGGCCATCCGCGCCGGCGCCGAAGCGGGCAAGCGTCACAGGCAAGTCCTCGCGCTTGGGTGCGAAGGCACCGGGCGGTTTGCCCGGCAGCGGCACGGTGGCGAGGCCGGAGCGGACAAAACCTTCGAACAGGATGGGAGCGGCCGAGACATAGCCGGAGAGGCCCGGCACAGCGCCGGCATCGGGCCGGCCGACCCAGACGCCCAGCACATAGCGGCCATCGAAGCCCACCGACCAGGCATCGCGATAGCCGTAGGAGGTTCCGGTCTTGTAGGCAATGCCGCGCTGCAAGGCGCCTTCGGGCGGTTTTACTCCGGAGAGGATGTCGATGATCTGCCAATTGGCCTGGTCGTTGAGGATGGTGGTGGTCGAACTCACGGCATTGGCCGGCTCGGTGCCGTCGCGCAGCGAGTGCGTCTTGCCGCCATTGGCGAGCCCCGTATAGAGCTGGACGAGGTCTCGCAGCGTGACGCCGACGCCACCAAGGCCGATCGCCAGCCCCGGCGCCTCATTGACCGGCAGGATCGGGTTGACGCCCGCCTGGCGGAACCGCGCCGTCAGCCGCGCCGGACCGACCGCGTCGAGCAGCCGAATCGCCGGCACGTTGAGCGACAATTGCAGCGCCTGGCGGATCGAGACATCGCCCTGATAGCCCATGTCGAAATTTTTCGGCCTGTAGCCGCTGAAATCGACCGGGCTGTCCTCGATGAGCGTCTCCTGCGCCACCAGTCCCTGTTCGAAGGCGAGGCCATAGATGAACGGCTTCAGTGTCGAGCCGGGCGAGCGCACGACCTTGGTCATGTCGATCCAGCCGGAACGACTGGAATCGAAGAAATTGGCCGAGCCGACTTCGCCCAGAATGTCGCCGGTGCGGGCATCGGCCAGCACCATGGCGACCGACAGACGCGGCCCGAGCCTGGTGGCGGCGTCGCGGGCCACCTGTTCCAGTCCTTGCTGGACGCTTTTGCGGATCGTCAGCTTGAGCGGCTGGCCGGGGACGGCCTTGGGCAGCATCGCGTAAGAGGCATGGGCGGCGAGCGCCGGCAAGCGCCGGCGCAGGCTCAACACATCCTCAAGCGCCGCGCGTGCCGCCTCGCGTTGGCCGATCAGGCCTGATGAGACCATGCGGGTGAGCACACGGTCGCGAGCTGCGTGGGCGATCTGGAGGTTGCGGTCAGGGCGGCGCTTTTCCGGCAATTGGGGGAGGGCCACCAGAAGCGCGGCTTCGGAAACGGTGAGCCGCTTTGGCTCCTTGCCGAAATAGGCCAGCGAAGCGGCACGTACGCCCTCCAAATTCCCGCCATATGGCGCCAGTGTGAGATAGCGTTCGAGGATCTCGCGCTTCGACAACCGCCGTTCGATCTGGACGGCGCGCAGCATCTGTTTCATCTTGGATCCGAGGCTGCGGCTCTCGCGCGGCTCGATCAGGCGGGCAAGCTGCATCGACAGGGTCGAGCCACCGGAGACGATGTGGCCGCTGGTTGCGAACTGGCCGGCGGCGCGCGCCAGTGCCAGCACGTCGACCCCCTCATGGTCCCAGAAGCGCTTGTCCTCATAGGTGACCAGCATGTCGACGAACTGCTTGTCGACCTGGTCGAGCCGGGTTTCCAGCCGCCAGTAGCCGTCCGGCGTGGCGAAGGCGCGCAACAGCTGGCCGTCGCGGTCCTGGACTTCGGTGGAGACCGTGAGCCTTTCAGGAAGCGGGGGCGGGAAGGCACGGTCGAGTTGCCAGAGGGTGGCGGTGGAGAGGGCGAGAAAGCCGCCGCAAGAAGCCGCGGTTATGGCGGCGCGGCGCAGGAATTTTCTGGAGAACATGGCGCCGCCGCTCATTGTCCTGCCGGACATTTCTCCCCGTATAGAAACGGGGAGAAAGAGGCTGTTGCTGATGGTTTCGCCAATCGCCAGCGTTGCAGAAAAAGCGGCGAAGTTCGAGATAGCTCCCTTCTCCCCGTCACTATACGGGGAGAAGGTGCCGGCAGGCGGATGAGGGGCAGCGCCGTCGTCCTGTTCATATTCGCCAGCATCGCCTTACGGTGCCTTGATCTCCATCATGCCGGTGGCGGTGCGGGCTGAATATTGCGGACGGTACATGTCCTCAACCGTTGCCGCCGGATGGGCGTAGGTACCCGGCGTCACGGCGCGCACGACATAGGCAAGCGTCAGATTGTGGTCATGGTCGCCATCGGCCGGGTTGAATGCCGCGACGAACCGGTCGCCGCGGAATTCCAGATGCGCGGCGTCGGTCTGTGCCAGCCAGGAGAAGTTCGTCAACTGGGCGCTGGAGACGAGGCCTGGATTGTCGATCTCGAAACCGGCCGGCAACAGGTCGGTGACCAGCAGGCGCGACGGCCAGCTGTTCTGCTCGGTGACCTTGAGCACGACGACATAGCGTTCGTTCTGGGTAGCCTCGGTCACGTTGGCTTCGGTGCCGTCTAGCTTGTAGTAGGTGCGGCTGATGGTGAAGCCGTCACCGCCGGCCGGCAAGGGCTGGATCGGCGACGCCACGGTGGTGACGACGGCCTGCAGCGGGGTCTTGCCGGTGTTGGCGACTTCCAGCGGGCTGTCGACCAGTTCAGAGCCGTTGACTCGGTTGGAATAACCACCCGAATGCGGCGCGCCATTGACGGTCAGCGCGATGGAGTCGTTGCCTTCCTTCAGCGCGCGCGCCGCCAGCAGCATCCAGGAATCATCCTGGGTGCTGGTCCAGCGCGCTTCGGCGCGTTCCCTGGTCACCAGTTTGATCAGCTCGGGCACGATGGTCGATACGGGCTTTGATTCCGCCGCCAGCGACAGCATGGCCGCGCCGTCACGCAACGCCGAACCGTAGTCGGAGCGGTACCAATCGTAGTCCGTGCTCGATTTGGCGAGCTGCAGCGCGGTCTTGAACGTCGCCTCCGAACGCTGCGCGTCGCCATAGAGCGCCAGGCTGGCCGCCAGCTGGGCAACGGCCATCGGGCTCGAGAAGGCTTCGAGCTGCGTGTCTGCGTAATAGCGCAGATCGCCGATCGAGGCCTTCTTGTTGCGGGCGAGCACATAGAGCGCGTAGGCGATCTCGCTGCCGCGGTCCTGTACGCTCTGGTCGTAGCCGAGCGAGTTCTGCAGGTTGTTGAGTGCCTGGTTCATCGCGAGAGCCGGCACGTCGTATTTCTGCTCCCGCGCCCTGGTCAGGAATTCGCTGACATACGCGTCGAGCCACGGGTCGCCGGAGCCCGGACCCCACAGGCCGAAGCTGCCGCTCGAGGATTGGTAGCTCAGGACTTTGTAGATCGCATCCTGAATGCGGCCGTGCAGGTCCGGATCACTTTCCATGCCGACGCCGGATGCCATCTCGTTGACGTAGAGAAGCGGCATGGCGCGGCTGGGGGTCTGCTCGGNGAAGCGGCATGGCGCGGCTGGTGGTCTGCTCGGCGCAGCCATAGGGATAGCGATCGAGCGTCATCAGCAGCGAGGGCACGTCGAAGGCCGCCGCCTGCGAAACGCCGACACTGACCGAAGCGCCGTCGAGCAGGTTGGCCGCCAAGAGTTCCTTGTCGATGCGCAGCGCGCCGCCATTGCCCTTGAGGTCGACCACAAGGCGCGTGGTGACCGGCAATTGCGCCGGGCGCACCGGCACATAGAGCGTCTGCTCGACCTTGGTGCCGTCGGCGTGCGCCAGCTTGATGGTGAGCGAGGCATTGCCCGCCGTCCTGGCGATCAGCGGCACGGTAAGCGTCTGGCGCTTGCCGTGTGCGAGCGTCAGCTTCTGGGGCAGGGGCTTGTCGCCGGTCGACAGGTCGCCCGTCGTATCGATCGACAGCGCATAGTCGCCGGCCGGGCCATCGGTGTCGGCCACGTCGAGGCGCATGACGGCGTTGTCGCCAGGCGCCAGAAAGCGCGGCAGGCCGGCGGTAATCACTATGGGATCGCGCACGATCACGTCCGCCTGGGCATGGCCGACCGCTTCCTTGGTCCAGGCGACGGCCATGACCCGCACGGTGCCGTTGAACTGCGGGATATCGAAGTCGATCCGCGCCTTGCCGTCGGCGTCGAGCTGGACGATGCCGGAGAAGAAGGCGACCAGCTTTTCGGTGGGCGGGCTGCCCTGCGCCTGCATATTGGCGCCGTCGCCGCCGGTCCGGAGCTTGCCGGTGGTGCCCAGCGAGCCATCGATCAGGCGGCCGTAGATGTCACGGATCTCCATGCCCAGCATGCGCTGGCCGAAGAACCAGTTCTCCGGGTCTGGCGCCTTGTAGTTGGTCAGGTTGAGGATGCCGACGTCGACGGCGGCAACCGTGACATAGGCGTTCGTGCCCGGCTGCACGCCGGCCACGGAAACCGGGACCGACAGTTGCTGGCGCGGCACGGTCTTGTCGGGCGGCGTCAGGGTGATGGCGAGCTTCTTGGCGCCCGGATCGACCGTCAGCCATTTCACGCCGATGGCGCGGGCCGGCATGCGCGTTTCCTGCGTATCGCCCGGCCGGAACAGGGTGGCCGTGACATAGGCGCCGGCGCCCCAATCGTCGCCGACCGGAATGTCGACGGTGCTGCCGCCGGCCGGCACGGTCGCCGTGATGGTCTTCAACAGCTTGTCGGAACCGATGTTGACGAGAAGTTCGCCGGCAAAATGCGGCGAGATTTTCAGCTTGGCAACCTCGCCCGCGGCGTAATTGTCCTTGTCGAGGGCGATCTCCAGGCCGTCGGGCGTTTCGGTGGTCGTCGAGGCGACATACCAGCCGGCGTCGAACTCATAGCTGGTCGCCGGCCCCTCGGGATCGGATGTCTCGACCTCGAGCCGGTACTGGCCCCAATCGACCGGCACGGAGACGGTTGCGTCGCCGTCGGCGCCGAGGTCGACCTGGCCGTTGGCAATCGACTTGGTGAAGGAGACCGGCTCGTAGTTCCAGGAATTGTTGGAGCGATACCACTGGTAGTTCCGTTCGACCTTGACCAGTGTCCACTGCGCGGCTTTCAGCGCCTCGCGCTTGCCGTCGGGATCGACGGCGATCAGGCTGAACTTGGCGGTGCCGCCCTGCGGCACCTCACCATCGGCGAAATCCGGACGGATGCCGATCATGTGGCCTTGCGGGCGGATGCCGATGTTGAGCGAGCGCTCGATGGCGCGGCCGCCGGTTTCGCGCATGCGCACCGTCACCTTGCCGTCGACCAACTTGGTGGTCGAGGGCAACTGGTCGACGGTAACAGGGAAGGTCGCCTTGCCGTCATCGCCTACCACCGGCAGGTCGGTGAGCGGCGTGACCGTCGGCTCCGACGACTGCTCGTCGGCGAGGCCGAAGGAAAAGTCGGGGAAGCGGTCCCAGTCACGAGAGGTCGACAGCGTCAGCTCGCCTTCCAGCGCAAGGCCCGCCGCCGGCGCGCCATAGAGGAAGCGGCCGTCAATGTTGATGTTGGCGGTTTCGCCCCGCGCAATCTCCTGCTTGTCGGCCTTCATGTCGAATTCGATGCGATCCGGCACGAAGTCCTCGACCAGGAACATCTGGCTTGCCACCGCCGGCTGCTTGGGGTCGGTATGGATCGACACCGACCAGGTGCCGCGCATGGCGTTGGGTTCGAGGGGCAGGTCGACGGCATGGCCGCCGGCCGATGCGCCGTCACTGACGATGCGGCGGTCCTCGACGCCATCGGGGCGCGAGAAGATGAAGGTCAGCGGCAGGTTCTCGACCGCCTTGGCCGCACCATCGCGGGCAAGGGCGGCGACATGGACGTCCTCGCCGGCGCGGTAGATGCCGCGCTCGGTCCAGGCATAGACGTCGAGCGCGCCTGGTGCCGCGCGTCCGG
This sequence comes from Mesorhizobium sp. LNHC209A00, assembly GCF_000502915.1. NCBI lineage: Bacteria > Pseudomonadati > Pseudomonadota > Alphaproteobacteria > Hyphomicrobiales > Phyllobacteriaceae > Mesorhizobium > Mesorhizobium sp. LNHC209A00. The sequence continues at coordinate 624,932 of NZ_AYWT01000001.1, read as the reverse complement.
TGACGCCGCGGTCGGACAGGTCGAAGCCGGCCTTGGCCATGTCGAGGAAGACGAAATCATTGTCGCCCTGCTTGGCCATCAGCACGGCCGGCACCATCCCGCCGTCACCGCGCGTCAGGCCAGGGTTGAAGACGGCATGGCCGTCGGCATCCGACGTCGCGGTGCCGAGAACCTCGTTGTTCCTGGCAACGAGCGTCAATTCGGCGCCGGCAATCGGCTTGGCGCTGCCTAGCGAACGGGCAAAGACATTGAGCCCGTCCTGGCCGGTATAGGTCGACAAGCCGATGTCGGAGACGACGAACCACTGCGTGGCCAGCGAACCGTAGTCGTCGCTCTTGTCGTTGACGGGCTGCGCGGTCAGCACATAGACGCCGGGCTTGCGCTGCGGCAGCGCTTCGTCGACCGGGAAGGAGGTGGTGACTTCCTTGTTGAGGTCGTTGCCGATGTCGAGCTGGCCCTGCCAGACCGGCGCGCCCATCTGCTCGGAGATGTTGGAGATGTCATAGCCGTCGAGCTGGTGCAGGAACTGATAGCCCGACAGAAGCTGCGCCAGCGAACGGTCGCCGATGCGGTAGAGCTTCATTTCGGCGGCGTTCATGTTGACGGTGACGACCGGGATGCCGCGGCGCGCGCCGGCCGGCAGCACGAAGCTGTCGCCGGTGAAGCGGGCGGACGGCGCGCGGTCCTGCACATAGATCGACAGCACCACTGGGGCGGCGGTCACTTCGCCGATCGCGGCCGGCAGGCCGGCGCGGAAGGTGACGTCGTAGTGCTGGCCATGCTCCAGGCCTTCGACGCAGATCTGCTTGTCCTTGGCCTCGACGCCTTTTGGCGGCGCGTTGTCGACGGTGACGAACTGCGCGTAGTCGACGCCGGTCTTGGCTAGATTCTCGGAGAATTGCGCGCAGATGCGCGGCGCGCTGGTGTCGGCATCGATGCTGTGATCGACAACGCGGAACCCTTTGCGGGCTTTCAGATCGGCATAGTCGGCCTGGACCGCGGGCGAGCCTTCCAGCGCAAGGCTGGCCTCATAGGCCTGCAGCGCCGGCCGGTAGAGATCGCGCTTATCGAGACCGTCGCCGAGCAGCGCCAGCACTTCGGCGCGAGTCTTGGTGGTGCGCAGCAGCTTATAGGCGTTGAACGCGGCCGACGTGCCGTTTGCCGGCAAAGTCGAGGCTTCGGAGGTGTTGGCGGCAGGCTGCACGGCCAGCGTTTCGCGCGCCAGCTTGAGCCAGAGCTGGCCATCGTCAGGCATGACCGAGACCGCGGCCTCGTATTTCTGCATGGCGGAGCGATGGTCGCCGGTCAACACGGCCTGTTCGGCGGCATTGGTCAGCGCCGCCATGCCCTCTGTCGGCTTGTCGAAGGCCGGGCCGAGCAGCTTGTTGCGGTATTGCTGGGCCTGGTCGGCCATCCAGTTGGGGAAGAAGGCGAGTTCCGGCGGCGCGCCGATATCGGGATCGCCGTCTATGTTGACGACCTTGCCGGCGATCGCGCCGGTGAAGGATTTCAACTGGTTATAATCGGATTTGAGAAAGCACCATTTTGCCTTGGTGTTGTAGGTGAAGGCGCGGCAGGCCGGATCGCCGAGGCATGTCGTCTTGCACTGGTCGAGCGTGACGTTCTGGTCGGACCGGAGATCGAAGCCGAAATAATCGGAATTGTCCGTCGTCGCGATTCGCCGGGCCTCGGCCGCTTGCGCGACGCTACCCCAGGCAAGAAAAAAAAGGACGAGAATCGACAGACCACGAGCCGCGCGCATTGCCATTACACCCTCCAGACAATTGCAGACGTCCGGGCATGATCAAGCTTCAGTCGGGCTTGTCAACGCGCGAACGCGGCAGGTGCCGCCTGCCAACGGTTTATTTTCCGGCCAAGGACCGGTATGCGAACAGTAACCTCCATGGCAAAGGGGATCACGCTTTCTTGCGGAAACGCAGAAGGTGTGAATTCCAAGCCCGTCCTATTTCAGACAATTGGATTGTGGCCCCTTTACGAGCGCTTCAGAACTTCATTCCAATTTTAGTTTTACGAACTAGGTTGTCTTAATGCCGGCGCATGAAGAGCAGATGTCAGGAGGGATCGCGCCAGGGCGCGTGCTTCCGCGCGCCCTGGCTTTGGCCATGATGTGCTCGATGGCGCTGCTTTGCGAATCGGGGTCCGCGGCCGCGTTCGAGCTTTTCGGCATCAAGCTGTGGGGATCGTCCAGCGACGAGGACGCCGACATTGTCGATCCCCTGCGCTATGCGGTGACCATCTCCGCGCCCGATGCCGACAAGGACCTCGTCAAGAAGCTCGAAAACGCCTCGGCGCTGAAAAGCGACGAGGACCGACCGGTTTCGGGCTCGCTCGGGCTGATGGCCAAGGCACGCAGCGACCGTGAACAGCTGGTCGCAGCCCTTTATGCCGATGCCCGTTATGAAGGCGTCGTCACCGTCACCATCGACGGCAAGCCGCTCGACGAATTGCCGCCGGACGCCGAATTCAAGGGGCCGCAGCCCATCCCGGTAGCGATCACCATCTCAGCCGGCCCCAAATTCACGCTCGGCAACATCAGGCTGGAAGGCGACGCGGCGGGGCTGATGAGCGCCGATTATGGGCTGATATCAGGCGGCGATGCCGGATCCGGCGCGGTGCTCAAGGCAGAGGCGCTGATCGTGCGGACGCTGAAGGAGCAGGGCAGGCCGCTGGCCAGGGTGACCGACCGGCAGATCGTCGCCGACCATGCCACATCGACGCTCGACGTGACGCTGACGGTCGCGGCCGGCCCGGTAGCCGGCTATGGCGCGACCACGGTGGAAGGCACCGAGAAGGTCGACCGCGACTTCACCGAATACATGACCGGGTTGAAGCGCGGCAAGCAATACTCGCCGCAGGAGATCAGTGACGCGCGCGACAGGCTGCTGGCGCTCGAGGTGTTCAACAGTGTCACCTTCAAGGAAGCCGACAAGCTCGATGCGGACGGCAACATCCCGATCGGCGTCCAGGTCAGCGAGCGCAAGCCGCGTTATTTCGGGCTGGGCGGCACATTCTCGAATACCGAGGGGCTTGGCCTGGAGGGCTACTGGGGCCATCGCAACCTGTTTGGCCGTGCCGAAAAGTTGCGCATCGACGGTGCCATCAGCGGCATCGGAAGCAACAATCTGTCCGAACTGAACTACAATGCCGGCATCATGTTCGAGAAACCCGGCGTCATCGGGCCGGCATCGAAGTTCTTCGCCAGCGTCAAGACGGTGCTGGAACATCCCGACGCCTATGACCATTTCTCGGTCAAGGGCAGCACCGGCCTGTCCTATGAACTCGACAAGAAGCAGACCGTGTCAGCCGAGGTCGCGCTCGACTATTCGCGCATTCACGACGCCTTCGGCAAGCACAAATACCTGATCGCCAGCATTCCGCTGCAGTATGTCTATGACAACAGAGACAACCGGCTCAATCCGACCACCGGCTTCCGTTTGCTGGCCTATGCCGAGCCGAGCTACGATATTTTGAGCGGTGCGGCCTTCCTCAAGCTGAAGGGCGAAGGGTCGGCCTATCAGTCGCTGGACACGGCCTCGAAATTCGTGCTGGCCGAACGTGTCGCCGTAGGCTCGATCGTCGGTACCGGGCTGCAGAACGTCCCGGCCGACCGACGTTTTTATTCCGGCGGCGGCGGTTCGGTGCGCGGCTATGCCTATCAGGGCATCGGCCCGAAGGACTTCACGGGCCAGCCGATCGGCGGCCTGTCCTTCTTCGAGACTTCAGTCGAGATGCGCATCGCCGTCACCGACACGATCGGCATCGTGCCGTTCGTCGATGCCGGCACTGTGTCGACCAAGTCGGTTCCCAGCTTCTCCGACGTCAAGGTCGGCGCCGGTGTCGGCCTGCGCTACGTCACGCCGTTCGGGCCGCTGCGCATCGACGCGGCCGTGCCGCTTAACCGCGATCCAGGTGATCCGCATTTCGGCATCTATGCCGGCATCGGACAGGCGTTCTGACGATGAAGACGGTCTGGCGCATTCTTCGCATTGTCCTTTACACGCTGCTGATCGTGGTCGCGGGTGCGATCGGCGCGCTGGTTGTGCTGACCAAGACCGAGCGCGGGCGCGACAACCTCGCCGGCATCATTTCGCGGCTGGCTTCGAGCGACGACCGCAAGGTCACCGTCAGCGGCATCGACGGCATCTGGTCGGGTAATCTCAGCGTCGACCATGTCGTGCTCGAGGACCGTGAGGGCGCCTGGCTGGTGGCGCGCAAGGTGGCCGTCGACTGGTCGCCGACCGCCCTTTTGTCCAAAAGCTTCAGCGCCGATCGCATCGCCGCCGATCGCGTCGAACTCGCACGCCTGCCGGTGGCCGGTACGCAGCCGCCCGCACGGAGCGGCACGACGACGCTGCCGGTCTCCATCGAAATCAAGCAGATCGAGCTTCCGGAAATCGCGCTTGGCCAGCAACTGGCCGGCAGCGGCATCGCCGAGCTGGCGGCCAAGGGAATGCTCAAGGCCGATGCCGCGCCACTGGCGGTCCAGACGGTGCTCAACGTCACCCGTCACGACGGCAAACAGGGCAATGTCGACGCCAAGATCCACTTCGCACCCGCCGATAACAAGCTGGACCTCGACCTCAAGGCGTCGGAGCCGGCCGGCGGCATCATTGCCAACCTGCTCAAGCTGCCCGATGCGCCACCGGTCGATATCGTGGTTTCGGGCAGTGGGCCGCTTGCCAACTGGAGCGGTGTCGCCACCTTCCTCGTCGATCATCGAATCGTCACCCAACTCACCGGGCGTCACCAGCTCACCGACAAGGGCAATCATCTCGAAGCGAAGGGCGACGGCGATTTTGCGCGTTTCCTGCCGGAAAACCTGAAGCCGCTGTTTGCCGGCAAGACCAGCTTCGATGTCGCGGGCACCGCCACGTCGGCGGGCGGCATCAGCATCGACCGGGCCAGCATCGAGAGCGATGCGGTGCACGGCACCGCCTCCGGCATTGCCGATCCTGCCGGCGCCAGCGACCTGTCGGTCGAACTCGCCGCCAAGGGCCCGCCCGTGGTGATCAGTGTCGGCAGCAAGGCGCAGCCGATCACGCTCGCGATCAAGAACGCCACCGCGCGCGCCTTCGGCGACGGCAAGGCGCCGATCGTCGACATCGGCGCCTCCTTCGTTTCGATCGTCGCCGGCGGCACGCGGCTGGACGATCTGGCAGCGCAAATCCATTCCGACGGGTTCGATATTCAGAACCGCGCCGGCCCGGTTGCCGTCAAGCTGGAGGCGGGCGGCCTGAAAACCGACGTCGCGACGTTGGCGCCGCTGATCACCGGCAAGGTCAATGTCGATCTGGCCGGTTCAATCAGCAAGGACGCCATTGCCATCGATCAGGGTACGCTGCGCTCCGATGCGGTCAATGCCTCGCTGACCGCGACGGTGGCGCTCGCCGACATGTCGATGCAGCTCAAAATGAATGCCGATGCCGTGGCCACCGCGTTTCCCCAGCAGATAGCCTCGGTACTCGGCGGGCGGGTGAAGTTCTCGGCCACGGCATCGCGCGATCCGCAGGGATCTTTCGCCGCGAACTCCATCGAACTCACTTCAGGATCGCTCAGCGCCAGCGGTACGGCCAGCATGCAAGGCACTGACATCCAGGCCGACATCAAGGGCAAATTGGGCGACGTTTCGGTGTTGTCGCCGACGGTCGGCGTGCCGGTTGCCGGCGGGGTCGATTTCGCGCTGTCGGCAAGCGGCGCGATGACCGCGCCGGATTTCACCGTTAGCGCCAACAGCGACAGCCTGACCGCTTCGGGCCGTACGGTAAAGGCCATCAAGCTGACCGCGAGCGGCAAGGCCGACATAACGAACCCTTCCGCCAACGTCTCGCTGACCGGCGCCGTCAACGACCAGCCGCTCGACATGAAGGCGGCCCTGGTGACCAGCGAGGGCAAGCGTTCGATCAATGGATTCCTGGTGTCGCTGGGCGACAACAAGGTCTCGGGCGACCTGGCGCTCGACGAAAAGTTCATGCCCTTGGGCAGGCTGACGCTCGCCGCACCTGCCATCGACCAGTTGGCCGCGCTCGCCGGCCAGGCGGTGACCGGCGACATCAACGGCACCATCTTGTTCAGCAAGGACGGCGATGCACCGTCCATTGCCATCGATGCCAAGAGCACGTCGGTCGCGCGTGGCGAGGTTACCGCCAAAGCGATCGCCATCAATGCGCTGGTCGCCAATTATCTCAAGGCGCCGGCGATCTCGGGCACCATCAAGGCCGATGCGGTCACTTCGGGAAGCACGGAAATCAGCGGCATCGGCGTCGACCTCAAGCGCGATGGCGACTGGACCGATTTCACTGGTGGCGCGACCATAGCGGGCATTCCCGCGACCGCTGCCGGCCGGGTGAAGATCGCCGCGGGCACCACCAGCGTCGAGATCGCCTCGGGTGAGGCCACCGTTCGCGGCATCAAGGCGGCGATCGCCGAACCGTCGGCTCTGGCCATCGCCGACGGTACGGCCAAGATCGAGAAGCTTGCGCTCGATATTGGCGGCGGCAGGGTGGCGCTGTCGGGCAGCGCTGGCGAGACGCTCGATCTGGCGGCGCAGGTATCCGCCTTGCCCGCGGCCCTTGCCAATGCGTTTTCGCCTGGCCTGGATGCCACGGGAACGCTTGACGGTATCGCTGAAGTGAGCGGAGCGCCGGCAACTCCCGACATCCGTTTCAACGCGAAACTGGCCGGTGCCGAGACTAGCCAGACCCGCCAGGCAGGGCTCGGACCGCTCGCCGTCGATGCGGCCGGCAGCTACACAATCGCCGGCGGCGTCGCCCTCGACCATGCAACCCTGTCCGGCGACAAGGTTTCCGGGCAGGCGACAGGCACCATCAATCCGAATGGCGCGAGCGATTTTGCGATCGATCTGACCTCGTCGGGCCCCAGCCTGCCGCTGACGGTCGGCAGCGCCGAGAGCCCCGTCAAGATGGAGGTCCGATCAGTATCGGCCAAAATCGCGGGCGAAAGCACGCATGCCCGAGTGGACCTTTCCGTGATCCTGCCCTCGGTCGTCACCAGCCCGGCGAAGGTGGACGGACTGACCCTGGCACTGCACTCGGACGCATTCGATCTCCGGAATCGCGCCGGGCCGGTTTCCGGAAAGGTATCGGTGGACAAGGTTGGGCTCGACAATCCAACGATTGCGCCGCTCATCGCCGGCAAGGTCACGGCCGCGCTCAGCGCCCGGCTGAGCGCCGACACCGTGGCCATCGACAGCGGCTCGCTGAAAAGCGATACGCTGAGCAGCCAGGTGGCCGGCCAGGTATCGCTGCGTGACGGTGCCATCGATCTCAACCTGAAGGCGGATGCGCCATCGTCGGCCTTGCCGACGGCGGCACGCGGCATGCTTGGCGACCGCGCCCAGATAAGCGCCACGCTGAAGCGCGAACCCAACGGCAATCTCCATATCGGTGGATTGAAGCTGGCTTCCGGCGCGCTGAGCGCCGACGGACAGGCAAGCCTTGCCGACAATAAGGTGACCGCCGACATCAGGGGGACGCTGAGCGACATCTCGCCATTGTCTAGGGATGCCAAGGGCGCCATCGCCTTCGCGCTGAGCGCGCAAGGGCCGGCCATGGCGCCCGACCTGTCGCTTACCGTCAACAGCGACGGGCTGTCGGTGGCATCGCGCGAGATCACCGGGTTAAAGCTCACGGCTACCGGCAAGGCCGATGCCGCCAATCCGGCGGCCAATGTCCAACTCACCGGCAATGTCGCCGGGCAGGCGCTGCAGGGGAGTGCCGTGCTGGCAACGACGAACGGCAAGAGCGCCATCAACGGACTGCTGCTGTCGCTGGGCAAGAACCGCGTCTCAGGCGATCTGGAGCTGGACGACAAGTTCGTGCCTGAAGGCACAATTTCGCTCGACCTCCCCGACATCGGGCCACTTGCCGCGCTGGCGCTGGAAAAGGCGGAAGGCGACGTTCGCGGCACGATCGCCTTCTCCAGTAATGGCGCGGCACCCCAGGTCGCCATCAAGGCGGCTACCACCTCGATCACGCGTGGCGATCTCCAGGCAAAGGCAGTTTCCATCGATGCGTTGATCGCAAACTATCTTGCGGCGCCAGTCGTCTCCGGCAAGATCCGCGCCGACACGGTTATATCGGGCGGCACCGTGATCAGCGGCATCGACGTGGACCTCAGGCGCGACGGCGACTGGACCGGCTTCTCCGGCGGCGCCACGGTCAAGGGCATTCCGGCCAAGGCAGCCGGCCGCGTGAAGGTGGCCGGCGGCACCACCACGATCGAGCTCGCTTCGGGGCAGGCAACCGTCCAGGGCATCAAGGCGGCCATCGCCCAGGCCTCGACCGTCAGCATCGCCAATGGCACGACGACGCTGGACAGGCTGGTGCTCAACCTTGGCGGCGGCACCGCGACGGTAACCGGCAAGGTCGGGCAGGCGCTCGACATCAATGCGGTGCTGGCGCGCGTGCCGATGTCGCTCGCCAACGGTTTTTCGCCCGGGCTCGATGCCGCGGGCTCCATCTCCGGCACGGTGAAGGTGACGGGCGCACCGGCGAACCCCGCCGTTGCCTTCAACATAGACGCGGCGGGCGTGCAGACATCGCAGACCCGTGGCGCGGGCGTCGGCGCGGTGAGCGTTTCCTCGACCGGCACCTTTGCCGGCAACAAGCTGGCCTTCAACGCCAATATCAGCGACGGGGCCGGCCTTGGCCTCAAGGGCGGCGGCACGGTGACGACAGCAGGCACGCCGGCGCTGTCGCTCGACTTCAACGGTGCGGTGCCGTTCGGTCTCCTCAGCGAGAAGCTTGCCGCGCAGGGCCTGTCGCTGAGCGGCAACGCCAATGTCAATGTGCAGGTGCGCGGCCCGGCGAAATCGCCCGTCATCGGCGGTACGGTGAGGGCGTCCGGCGCACGCTTGGTCGATGCCAATTCGGGCCTCGCGGTCAACGACATCGCCCTCGATGTCTCGATCGGCAACGGCGTCGCCAGGATCAACCGGCTGACCGGTACACTGTCGACGCGCGGCAGCCTGTCGGCCAGTGGCACGGTCGGTATCAATCCGGCGCAAGGGTTCCCGGCCGACCTGTCGATCAAGCTCGCGGACGGTCGTTATACGGACGGTCGCGTGGTGACCGCCAACCTTGGCGGCGACCTGACGATCAAGGGACCGCTGACTTCGGCACCGGCGATTGCCGGCACCGTCAACCTGGCCAAGACCGTCATCACGGTCCCGGACAAGTTGCCGGGCTCGCTCTCGGCGCTCGACGTCAAGCACAAGAATGCGCCGGGCCCGGTCAGGGCGCAGGACAAGGCGCTGCGCCCGGCCACGACCAGCGGCAAGAGCGGTGGCAGCGGTCTTGCGCTCGACGTCACGGTCAACGCGCCGAACCAGATCTTCATCCAGGGCAGGGGTGTCGACGCCGAACTCGGCGGCTCGCTCAAGCTGACCGGCCCGGCCTCGTCGCCCCAAGCCGTCGGCACCTTCACCTTGCAGCGCGGCCGGCTGTCGATCCTTGGCAAGCGGCTGACCTTCACCGAAGGCACGGTCGGGTTCTCAGGTTCGTTGGTGCCTTATCTCAACCTGACGGCGACAACGACGACAACCGGCGCGACCGTCACCATCGTCGTGTCGGGCGAGGCGACCAATCCCAAATTCAACTTCAGTTCGGTGCCGGCGCTGCCGGAGGACGAGGTGCTGGCGCAACTCATCTTCGGGCGGTCGATGTCGAACCTGTCGCCGCTGCAGATCGCGCAGCTGGCCGAGGCCGCCGGACAATTGGCCGGCGTCGGCGGTTCGACGTCTCTTCTGGAAAACCTGCGCAGCGCCATCGGCGTCGACGACCTCGACGTGACCACCGACGACAAGGGCGGCACGGCGGTCTCGGCCGGCAAGTACCTGAACGACCGCACCTATGTGACCATCCAGAAGGGGGACAAGCCGGGTTCCGGCAAGGCGACCATCGACCTCAATGTCGGGCGCGGCGTCAAATTGCGCGGCGAGGCGACGGACGCCGGTGAAGCCAAGGGCGGCATCTTCTACGAGAAGGAATATTGAGGCCCTGGCCTTCATCCTGGCCATAACTGGCGCTGTCGTAACCAGTGCGAATGTCTCAATTTAATTGCTCGAAGAGATTTTGGCGAAATCTGGGCGCACTAGCAATTTTGCGCCAAGACTGTCGCTATCACGCGAACTGCCCCCCTTTCAAAGTTGCACATTCGCTAACATGTTCCCAATCCATGCCGTCTTTGACATCATGGCCCGGATGCGGAATGTTAATCGGCGGAAAGCCAACAATGGGAGTTAGTCATGACAATCTATAAGAGCAACGGCGACAGCGTTCCGGATCACATCCTGGCGATGGCCGAAGAAGCCAAGTCGGGCAAAGTCGATCGCCGCGAATTCCTCGCGCTCGCCAGCGTCTTCGGTGCCTCGACCGCCATGGCCTACGGCCTGCTCGGCCTTGCCGCTCCGACCCCGGCCAAGGCCGAGGACGTCCAGGGCAAGAAGGGCGGCGTGCTGAAAGTGGCGATGTCGGTCAAGGATCCCAAGGATCCGCGTACCGCCGACTGGTCCGAGATTTCCAACGCCCAGCGCCAGGCGCTCGAGCCGCTGGTGAAATACACCAAGGAGTACACATTCGCTCCATATCTGCTGGCAAGCTGGGACATCAACGACGACGCCACCGAGTACACGCTGCATGTGCGGCCTGGCGTCGAATGGAACAATGGCGACAAGTTCACGGCCGATGACGTGATCTACAATTTCACACGCTGGGCCGACAAATCAGCCGAAGGCAACTCGATGCCGGGACGTCTCGGCAGCCTCGTCGACGAAAAGACCAAGAAGTTGCGCGAAGGGTCGATCGTCAAGGTCGACGACATGACCGTGAAACTGAAGCTGTCGAAGCCCGACATCGCCATCATCCCGAACCTGTGCGACTATCCCGGCCTCGTCGTCCACAAGAGCTTCGACGAGAAGGGCGCCAACTTCAAGAACTGCCCGATCGGCACTGGTCCGTTCGAGCTCGTCTCCTATGATGTCGGCCAGAAGGTGGTCTACAAGCGCCGCACGACCGGCAAGTGGTGGCAGGGCGAAGCCTTCCTCGACGGCGTCGAGTTCATCGACTACGGCACCGATCCGGCCGCGACCGTTTCGGCCTTCGAATCGGGCGAAGTGCAGACCAACCACGAAACGACCGCCGACTACGTAAAGATCATCGCGGACGTCGGCGCGCCGCCTTCGGAAGTGGTGACCGCGGCTACCGTGGTGTCGCGCTTCAACGTAAACGCCAAGCCTTACGGCGACCAGAAGGTGCGTCAGGCGATGTGCCTGGCCGTCGACAATTCGGTGGTCCTGCAACTCGGCTACGGCAATGCCGGCACGCCGGCCGAAAACCACCATGTCGCGCCGATCCATCCGGAATATGTCGAACTGCCGAAGATCAAGCGCGACGTCGCCAAGGCCAAGCAGATGCTGACGGAAGCCGGCGTGATCGATTTCGAACACGAGCTGATCAGCAACGACGAGGACTACCACAAGAACACCACGGACGCGATCGCGGCCCAGTTGCGCGAAGCCGGCATCAAGGTGAAGCGCACCGTGCTGCCGAGCTCGACCTTCTGGAACGACTGGACGAAGTATCCATTCTCGGAGACCAACTGGAACATGCGTCCGCTTGGCATCCAGGTCATCGCCATCGCCTACCGCTCGGGCGAAGCCTGGAACGAGACGGCCTATGCCAATCCGGACTTCGACAAGAAAGTCAACGAGGCGCTCGGCGTCGCTGATGCGGAGAAGCGCAAGGTGGTGATGAAGGATATCGAGCAGATGCTGCAGGATTCCGGCATCATCATCCAGCCTTACTGGCGCAAGCTCTACATCAACATCAAGCCCGAGGTGAAGAACCACTCGATGCACCCCACCTACGAGCACGATTTCGGCAAGGTCTGGCTCGACAAGGCGTGACTGCTGCTTGATGAATATGAGGGGCGCGTGTCCCTCATATTCTCGGGATCGTCGCCGTTGCATTGGATGCAGCGGCGGCGTGACGTCACAAGGTTTTCGTCACAGGGTTGACCATATCTGACCCCAACCCGGCCGGCAGGGGGGCACAATGTTCTCATTCATCATCAGACGCATCGGCACGATACTGCTCACGATGCTGTGCCTGACGCTGGTCGTCTTCTTCCTCGTCAATCTCGAACCCAATCTGAAGAAGCTGGCGATCAGCCAGACCGAAATGCACACATCGGCCGAGCAGCTTGAAAGCTGGCTGGTTAACCACGGCTATCGCCAGAACTTCTTCGTTCGCTATGGCCAGTGGCTCGGCGTCGTGCCCAAGCAGCCGATCACGGATTCGGCGACCGGAAAGACCACGCAGCGCTTCTCCTTCTGCAATGACCCGGCCGTGCCGACATTCTCCGGCGTGATCGAGGGTGATTTCGGCTGTTCGACCAAGTTCAAGACCACGGTCGCGGCCAAGCTATTCCCTGCGCTGGGCGCTACCGGCATTCTGATGCTCTGCGTGCTGGGCGTAATGGTGCCGGTGTCGCTGCTGGTTGGCATCCTTGCCGGCATGCGGGAGGGGTCGCGCACCGATCGCGTTCTGTCGATCGCCTCGATCGCCTCGACGGCGACACCTGAATATGTGTCGGGCGTCATCTTCACCGTCGTCTTCGCCTCCTGGCTCGGCTGGCTGAACGGGTCGGCCGCTTCCGCGAGCCAGGGCATCACATTCTACAATTTCACCCTGCCGGTGATCACGCTGGCGATCTACGGCATCGGCTATATCGCACGCATGACACGCGCCTCCATGGTCGAGGTGATGACGCAGCAATATATCCGCACGGCACGCCTGAAGGGGCTTTCCTTTAAAAGCGTCGTGGTCAAGCACGCGCTGCGCAACGCCTTGATCGCACCCTTCACGGTCATCATGCTGCAGTTCCCTTGGCTGCTCACCGGCGTCGTCATCGTCGAGGTGATGTTCCGCTACCAGGGCTTCGGCTACACGCTGGTCGAGGCCGCCGGCAACAACGACATCGATCTTCTGCTCGGCTGTTCGCTGGTCTCGGTGTTCATCGTGCTGATCACCCAGCTCATTTCCGACGTCGGCTACGCATTCCTCAATCCGCGCATCCGCGTTCAGTAGGGAGAAGGCGCATGCAAGCTCAATATATCGGCGCCTCCACCATCATCCTCGAAGTGCTCTGGCGCTTCTGGCCGGTCTGGGTCGCCCTCGCCATCGTCATGGGTGCGAGCTTTCTCTACAAGAAGAAGCTGGCGCTCTACGGCCAGTTGTTCGATAGCGGCGTCGGCGTAGCGGGCGTCTTTATCTGCCTGTTCTGGCTGTTCACGGCGATCTTCGCCTCGACCATCTCGCCTTTCGATCCGCTCGGCCAGATCCCGATGATGAAGGACACGCTGCCGGGCGCCATCGAACCGCAATCGGGGCTCGCCTATCTGTTCGGCGGCGACAAGCTGGCGCGCGATGTGTTCTCGCGCATGGTCTATGGCAGCCAGATCGTGCTGATCATCGCACCCGCCGCGACCGGTTTCGCGCTGATGGTCGGCATCACGCTTGGCCTGCCGGCCGGCTACTACGGCGGCAAGATCGATTCCATCCTGTCGTTCCTGGCGAACCTCGTACTGGCCTTCCCGGTGATCCTCTTGTTCTACCTGCTGGTAACGCCCGGCATCATGGACACGCCGATCCCCTATGCGCTGGCCGGCGTCTTCTTCCTGTTTCCGATCATTTTCTTCAGCGTGCTGTTCTGGACGCGCTACAAGAACCGGCCCGACCGGATCTATATCCTGCTTGGCCTGACACTGATCATAGGCGGCTGGATCTACCTCGGCCTTGTCTTCGACAGGGACCCGCTGCACATCGTCCACATCGATCCCAACCAGCTCAACATCTTCGTGGCGGTGGTGTTCGCCTCCAGCCCGGGCGTGTTCCGCATCGTGCGTGGCCTGGTGATGGACATCAAGACGCGCGACTATGTGGCGGCGGCGCAGACGCGCGGTGAATCGCCTTGGTACATCATGCTGTGGGAGATCCTGCCCAATGCGCGCGGGCCGCTGATCGTCGATGCCTGCCTGCGCATCGGCTACACAACCATATTGCTTGGCACGCTGGGTTACTTCGGCCTGGGCCTTGCGCCCGAGAGCCCGGACTGGGGTACGGCGATCAAGGATGCCAGCCGATTGCTGCGTTCCTTCATTCACCCGGCGCTGCCGCCGACGATCGCGTTGATGTCGTTCGTTCTGGGTCTCAACCTGCTCGCCGACTCACTGCGTGAGCAATCGATGAAGGATTGATGGCGGGGTCCCAGATCCCACTTGGCCAAGAATAGGATTGGAGCGACCCATGAACGAGGCAGTTCGAAATCCGGCACAGCCGATCATCGAGATCGAAAACCTTTCGATCTCCTTCTTCACCCGCAAGGGCGAGATACCGGCCGTCATGGACTTTTCCTGCACGGTGATGCCGGGCGAGGCAATGGGCATCGTCGGCGAATCCGGTTGCGGCAAGTCGACCGTGTCGCTCGGCATCATGCGCGACCTCTCCAACATCGGAAAGATCGTCGGCGGCAAGATCAAGTTCCAGGGCAAGGACATGGGCGAGCTCTCCGACGAGGAGCTGCGCGGCATCCGCGGCAACAAGATCGCCATGATCTACCAGGAGCCGATGGCCAGCCTCAATCCGGCGATGAAGATCGGCCAGCAGCTGATGGAAGTGCCGTTGATCCACGACAAGGTGTCGACGAAAGAGGCCTACTCCAGGGCGCTCGAAATGGTGCGCTCGGTCAAGCTTCCCGATCCCGAGCGCATGATGCGCTCTTATCCGCACCAGCTTTCCGGCGGCCAGCAGCAGCGCATCGTTATCGCGATGGCGCTGCTGTCGAAGCCGGCGCTGCTTCTGCTCGACGAGCCGACGACGGCGCTCGATGTGACCGTGGAAGCGGGCATTGTCGATCTGGTCAAGGGGTTGGGCGAGAAGTTCGGCACCTCGATGATCTTCGTCTCGCACAACCTCGGCCTCATCCTGGAAACCTGCGACCGCATCACTGTGATGTATTCGGGCGAGGCGGTCGAGACCGGCAAGATCAAGGACGTCTTCGACCGGATGCGCCACCCCTATACGCAGGGGCTGTTCCGTTCGATCCCGCTGCCTGGCGCGGACAAGAACTCGCGGCCGCTGATCTCGATCCCGGGGCAATTGCCACTGCCGCATGAACGGCCAAAAGGCTGCAATTTCGGCCCGCGCTGCCACCATTTCGTCGAGGGCGTCTGCAACGCCGCCGAAATCCCGATGATAGAAGTCGCCGGACACGAGGGTCATTTCTCGCGCTGCGTGCGCTTCAACGAGATCGATTGGGAGGCATTGCCGCCGGGCGCCAAGAAGGTGAATGAGCGCGTCGTGCCGGGCGCGCCAGTACTCAAGATCGAGGACCTGCGGAAATACTACAAGGTCGGCGGCAGCGAGGTGTTCGGCTCGAGCGAAGGCCGCGTCGTCAAGGCCAACGAGACGATCTCGTTCATGGCACGCGAATCCGAGACAGTCGCCATCGTCGGCGAATCCGGCTGCGGGAAGTCGACGCTGGCCAAGGTGCTGCTCGGACTGGAAACCGCCAGCTCCGGCAGCGTCACGCTCGGCAACAAGGAAATCCAGTCGACCGGCATCGAGAAGCGCAGCGTCGACACCGTGTCGTCGATCCAGATGGTGTTCCAGAACCCGTTCGACACACTCAACCCCAGCCATTCGGTCGGGTCGCAGATCATCCGGACGCTGGAAAAATTCAACGTCGGCAGGACCGTCGCCGACCGGCGCAAGCGCATGCTGGAACTGCTCGACCTGGTGAAACTGCCGCGGGCGTTCGAAACCCGCAAGCCGCGTCAGCTTTCCGGCGGCCAGAAGCAGCGTATCGGCGTGGCGCGAGCCTTCGCCGGCGATGCCAAGGTGGTGGTGGCCGACGAGCCGGTTTCGGCGCTCGACGTCTCGGTGCAGGCGGCGGTGACGGAACTGCTGATGGATATCCAGCGCAAGAACAAGACGACGATGCTGTTCATCAGCCACGATCTCTCCGTCGTGCGCTACATAGCCGACCGCGTCGTCGTCATGTATCTCGGCTATATCGTCGAGCAAGGCACGACCGACCAGATCTTCGCGCCGCCCTATCATCCCTATACCGAGGCGTTGCTCTCGGCGATCCCGATTGCCGATACCAGCGTGGTCAAGAAGCACATCGTGCTGGAAGGTGACATCCCCTCGGCGATGAACCCGCCGTCCGGCTGTCCGTTCCAGACACGCTGCGGCTACAAGAAGCTGGTGCCTGACAATCTGTGCGAGACCAAGGTGCCGCCGGTCAAGAACCTCGGCGATGGCCATATGAGCCTGTGCTGGCTCTCCGACGACGTGCTCAAGACCATGGAGCCGGTGATCAAGTTCGACAAGGAACATGCTGCCCATGAAGGCGTGCCTGACGACGCGCCCCATGGCGAAGGTCCGGGCTTTGCCGGCGAGCCGCCGAAGCGGCCACATGGCAAGAAGCCGATTTGATATGCATTAAAGCCGGGCCGTCAGGGCGGCGCATTGCCTCTCGAAGCGGCCGGGATATCTTACATGCGTTTGGAGGGCGGACCATATTCCCCCCATCGCCTTGAGTATTTCTCCTTGTTGTCCTATGTGATGCGTGATGCTTGATGCGCGCAAGGAGATAAGTTGTGAGAACGACACTTGCCATCGACGATGATGTCCTCCTTGCCGCCAAAGCCATGGCGCGGCAGCAGGATCGCAGCGTTGGGGAGGTCATTTCCGATCTTGTTCGCCGCTCGCTGCATCGGCCTCAGGCGGGCGATGAGCGCAATGGCATTCCCTTGCTGTCGTCCCAGCCTGGCAGCACGATGGTTGATCTCGAGACGGTCAACAGGCTTCGCGACGAACTGCCGTGACCTTCCTGCTCGACGTGAATGTCTTGATCGCGCTGATCGATCCCAGCCATGTCGCGCATGACGATGCCCATCGATGGTTCGAATCCGTCGGACGCACCTCATGGGCCACAAGCCCTATCACCGAGAATGGTGTCATCAGGATCGTGGGCAATTCCAAATACCCCAATTCTCCCGGCTCGCCTGCGGTCGTTGCGCGGATTGTTGGTAAAATGCACGCACTTCCAGGACATCAATTCTGGCCGGACGACATCAGTCTGGTCGGTTCTGCCGATATCGATACCGGCAAGATCCTGACCTCGGCGCAAGTCACGGATAGTTACCTACTGGCGCTAGCCAGTGCGCGTGACGGCAAGTTGGCGACCTTTGATCGAAAATTGTCGACGGCGGCGGTAAAGGGAGGAAAGTTGGTTCTCCACCTCATACCGACCGAGTGAAATCCGGACTCAGGCCCGGCTCTGACATAGCATCAAAGATGCCGAGTGATTTCGCTGACCCCGGCGGATCAGTTGTTGCACTGCCTTAGCTGAGCGTCATAGTCGCGGGCCATCTTGTCGGTGGCCCGTGCGTAGCCCTGGACGCCGGCATCGCCGCGATTGCCGCGGCCATAGGCGGTCCAGCCGAGATAATAGGCGAGGTAGAGGTTGTAGGTGTCGTTGCGGGCGACGCCGTAGCTGTCCGATGTCTTGGAATGGTACCAGCCGACGAAGTCGACGGCGTCGGCGAATCTCGTGCGCCGCGCCGCCCAGTTGCCGGTTTCGCGCTGATATTGCGACCAGGTGCCGTCCAGCGCCTGCGAGAAACCGGTGGCCGAGGAGACATGTTTCCACGGAATGAAGCCGAGGAGTTTGGTGCGTGGCGGGCGGGCGTTGCTCTTGAAACCGGATTCCTTGCGCACGGTCGCCATCAGCACCGGCACCGGCACACCGTATTTCTGTGAGGCGCGCTCTGCAGCCGACTGCCAATTGTCGAACCAGCCATCGTTCTGATCGAAGACGGCGCAGACATTGTTGATGTGACTGGGTGCCGTCGCGCAGGCCGAAAGTGCCAGCAGCACGCCAACCGCTACAATTTTACTAAAACTCGACCTACGCATTGGATGAGCAATAGGCCGAAATCATAAAAGGAATCTTGCTGTCGCCGTTAACGCCTTGTCGGCACGAGCGGGCAAGAAAATGCCATATAGGTATTCCGACGCTATTTGTCGCCTTTTCTAAAGGGACATCGCATATATGGCGCCTTGGCTAAAATCGCGTCGACAAATGGCGTATTTCCGACAGCTTGACCGCCCTGCCGAAGCTTTGATGCCGACATGAGCGAACCTAGACGAAAGCGCGGCGCCGAGCGCACCAGCAACCGGGGGCCAGCGCCCATCACGCAACTGCCGCCCAGGCGGGTGATCAATCCCTATCCGCCGATGGCGTTGTTGTCACCAGAACAGGTCGAGGCGATCCATCAGGCGTCGATGCACATATTGGAGAATTTCGGCATCGAGGTAATGAGTCCGCGTGCGCTGTCGCTGTTCGAGCAGGCCGGCGCGAAGGTTGATCACGCCTCGGCGAATGTGCGCGTCGATCGCGGCATGATCGACGAGGCGCTGAAGACGACGCGGTCCGGCTATACGCTGACCCCACGCAATGCGGCCAACACAATCCATCTCGGCGGCAACACCATTAATTTCACGCTGGTTGCCGGTCCTCCCAATGTGCATGACATGGAGCGGGGCCGCCGTGCCGGCAATCTGCGCGACTATGCGGATCTGACCAGGCTGGCGCAGCATTTCAACTGCGTCCACATGCTTGGCAACCAGGTCTGCGCGCCGGTCGAACTGCCGGCCAACTCACGCCATCTCGATACATACTTCACCAATCTGACGCTGACCGACAAGAGTTTTCATGTCTCGGCGATCGGCCGCGGCAGGGCGCTGGACGGCATCGAGATGATGGCGATCGCGCGTGGGATGACGCTGGCCCAGATGGCTGATGATCCCGGCATTGCCACCATCATCTCGGTCAACTCGCCGCGTCGCTTCGACGAGATGATGGCCGAGGGGCTGATGACCATGGCCGAGTACGGCCAGTCGGTTGCGGTGACACCGTTCACGTTGATGGGAGCGATGAGCCCGGTGACGCTGGCCGGGGCGCTGGCGCAGCAGAATGCCGAGGCGCTGTTCGGCGTGGTGCTGACGCAACTGGTGCGGCCAGGCGCGCCTGTGATGTACGGCGCCTTCACCTCCAATGTCGACATGAAGTCGGGCGCGCCGGCCTTCGGCACGCCTGAAAACACCAAGGCCAACATTGCTTCGGGACAATTGGCGCGCCGCTATGGCCTGCCATACCGGACGACGCCCGGCTCGGCTTCCAATGCCGCCGACGCGCAAGGCGCCTATGAGACGCTGATGGCGTTGTGGGGCGCGGTGCTTGGCCATGGCAATCTCGTCTACCACGCCGCCGGCTGGCAGGAGGGCGGGCTGACGGCGTCGTTCGAGAAATTCATCATCGACGTGGAGATGATCCAGCACATGATGGAGTTTCTGCGCCCGATCGTGGTCGATGAGGCGGAGCTTGCCGTGGAGGCGCTGGGGGCTGTGCCGACCGGCGGCCATTTCTTCGGCGAGCCGCACACGCTGGAGCGCTACGCCACCGCCTTCTACCAGCCGATGCTCTCCAACTGGCAAAATTACGAAGCCTGGCAGGAGGCCGGCGGCCTCGACGCGACCGCGCGCGCGACGCGGCTGTGGAAGAAGGCGCTGGAGGATTATGTCGAGCCGGTGATGGACATCGCCGTGCGCGAAGCGCTCGAGGCCTATGTGGCCAAGCGCAAGGAAGCGATCGGGCAGGGCGAGCCGTGAATTTCGCGGTGTTGGCGCGCGGCAGGGGAGCCGGGCGCTGTCCTTTCGCATCACTTTCTCTCCCAACTCACTGATATCAGGGAAAAATCGATGAAATCGCATGCAAAGGTCGTAGTCATCGGCGGTGGCGTCGTCGGATGTTCCGTGCTGTTCCATCTTGCCCGTCATGGCTGGACCGACGTCGTGCTGCTGGAGCGCGACGAGCTGACTTCAGGCTCGACCTGGCACGCGGCCGGCGGCATGCACACGATCAATGGCGATCCCAACGTCGCCAAGCTGCAGAAATACACCATCAATCTCTACAAGGAGATCGAGGAGTTGTCGGGACAAGCGACCGGCGTCCACCTGACCGGCGGCGTGCTTCTGGCGGCCACCGAGGCGCGGCTCGACTGGCTGCGCGGCGTCGTCGCCAAGGGCCGTTATCTCGGCATCGAGCTGGAGGAAATCTCGCCGAAGGAGGCGGCCGAACTGATGCCGCTGCTCGATCCCAAGCAATTCGTCGGCGCCGTCCGCAACAAGGAGGACGGCCACCTCGATCCCTCCGGTGTCACCCACGCCTATGCCAAGGCGGCGCGAAAACTCGGCGCCGAGGTGGAGCGCTTCACCAAGGTCGAGGATATCGTGCGCCGTCCCGACGGGCTGTGGCGCGTCATCACCAACAAGGGCGAGGTGGTGGCCGAGCATGTCGTCAATGCCGGCGGCCTGTGGGCGCGCGAGGTCGGCCGCATGGTCGGGCTCGAACTGCCGGTGCTGGCGATGGAGCACATGTACCTGATCACCGAGGACATGCCGGAGGTTGCCGCCTGGAACCAGAAAACCGGCACCGAAATCATCCATGCGGTCGATTTCGACGGCGAGCTCTATCTGCGCCAGGAGCGCGGCGGCATGCTGATGGGCACTTATGAGAAGGCCAACAAACCATGGTCAGAATACCAGACGCCGTGGAATTTCGGCCATGAATTGCTGGCGCCGGATATCGACCGCATCGCGCCGTCGCTCGAGGTCGGCTTCCGGCATTTCCCGGCCTTCCAGAACACCGGCATCAAGCAGATCATCAACGGGCCCTTCACTTTCGCGCCCGACGGCAACCCGCTGGTCGGGCCGGTGCGCGGCCTGCCGGGCTTCTGGGTCGCCTGTGGCGTGATGGCCGGCTTCAGCCAGGGCGGTGGCGTTGGTCTGGCGCTATCCAACTGGATGATCGAGGGCGATCCCGGCGCCGACATCTGGGCGATGGACGTGGCGCGTTACGGCGACTGGGCTGGTATGGCCTACACCAACGCCAAGGTGCGCGAAAACTATTCCCGGCGTTTTTCGATCCGCTTCCCGAACGAGGAATTGCCGGCCGGGCGGCCGCTGAAGACTTCGCCCGTCTATGACCTGTTGTCGGCCAAGGGTGCTCAGTGGGGCGTCGCCTACGGGCTGGAAGTGCCGCTCTGGTATGCGCCGGAAGGCGTCAAGGACGAGTTCTCATGGCGGCGCTCGAGCGACTTCAGCCATGTCGCCGCCGAAGTCGCCACGGTTCGCGCAGGCGTCGGCTTATCGGAGATATCGAGCTTCGCCAAATACAAGGTGACGGGCGAGGGGGCGGCGGCCTGGCTCGACCGGATGCTCGCCTGCAAGCTGCCGAAACCCGGTCGCATGACGCTCGCCCCGATGCTGAAGGAAGACGGCAGGCTGATCGGCGACTTCACGTTGGCCAATCTCAGCCCCCAAGATCGGGAAGAAGGGGGCTGGTTCCTGGCCGGCTCCGGCATTGCCGAGCAATATCACATGCGCTGGTTCGAGCAGCATCTGCCTGATGATGGCTCGGTTCATATCGAAGCGCTGGGACAAAAGCTTACCGGCCTGTCGATTGCCGGCCCCAAGGCCAGGGACGTGCTGGCAAAAGCCACGCGCTCCGGCACATCTAACGAGGCATTTCCCTTCATGGCAGTCGGCAAGATGGACGTCGGCATGGCGCCGTGCATGGTCGGCCGCGTCAGCTACACCGGCGATCTCGGCTACGAGATCTGGGTGGCGCCGGAATATCAACGTGCCGCGTATCAGGCGCTGATGGCGGCGGGGGTGGAATTCGGTATCGGCCTGTTCGGCTCGCGCGCGCTCAACGCGCTGCGGCTGGAGAAGAACTACGGTTCATGGGGGCGCGAATACCGGCCGATCTACGGGCCGCTGGAAGCCGGCCTCGATCGTTTCGTCGCCTACGGCAAGGACGCGGATTTCATCGGCAAGGCGGCGGCTCTGGCCGAGCGCAAACAGGGCGGCAAGTTGCGGCTGCGCGCCTTCGTCGTCGATGCCGACGATGCCGATGTCATTGGCGACGAACCGATCTGGTTCGGTGGCGCGGTGCGCGGCTGGGTGACGTCGGGCGGCTATGCCCATCATTCGAAGAAGTCGGTCGCTGTCGGCTATGTGCCGAAGGAGATCGCGGACGAGAGCGACGGCTTCGAAATCGAGTTGCTCGGCAAGCGGCATGCGGCGCGCATGCAGGCGGCGCCGCTGTTCGATGCGAATTTCGAACGGATGCGGGGGTGAACCACCCCCCGCACGGGGATCAAGCGCTCCGGCGGTTGTCGAGCGCGAAGGCGCCGGCGCCGGCAAAGACCAGATAGAGGAAGATGAAGCAGAACGAGATCGCCGAATCGCCGCTGTTGTTGACCGGAAAAAAGTCACGCGGCATGTGCGCCATGAAATAGGCGATCGCCATTTCGCCGGCCAGAAGGAATGCGACCGGGCGCGTGAAAAGGCCCAGCGCCAGCAGAATGCCACCGGCGAATTCGAGGATGCCGGCTGCTAGCGGCAATCCGCTCAACGCGGTGGCTGCGTGGTCGCTGGCAGGGAAATTGAACAGTTTCTGCGTGCCGTGCTCGATGAACTGCAGCGCGGTCATGATGCGCAGGACGCCGAGCGCCTGCGGTTGATATCTGGCAAGGCCATCGAAAAGCTTCATCCAAAACTCCGTTTAGCTTCTCGGATCGGCCATAGGTTATTGCCCGGCGGTGGACCATTCACTTCCCAGGGCCGGTCATCAACAATTAGTGATTGGAACTGTTCCCCGGCCTGACCTTTCATTATGCTCTCGTCTAGGTTGCATTCTTTTCTATATGGTTGTATTGGTTGTAGTCGCGATTTGAACGCTCTTCACATGTGGGCCCCTTGCCATGAAAAAAGCCGCCATCAGCCTGTTCGCGATCCTTGTGAGTACCAGCTTAGCCATGGCCGAGGACGCCGGCTGCGAGGCCTTCAAATGGCCTGTGACGCGCGAACAGGCGCTGTTTGCAACGGCGCCCTCAACGCCGTCCGGAGCGACACTGGCAGTGGGGCAGGCCGCGGATCTGGCGCTGGTACCGGCCGAGAAGGCCGGCTTTCCGGTGCCGCCCGAACGCGCGCCCGCGCAGGGCACGTTCGGCGCTGTCGCCAATGTGGCGGTACCGCCGGAAGGGACCATCCAGATCAGCCTGTCGGGAGAGGCCTGGGTCGATGTCATCCAGGACGGCAAACCCGTGAAATCGTCCGGCTATAGCGGCGTCAAGACCTGCCCCGGCATCCGCAAAAGCGTGCGCTTCAAGCTCGCGGCCGGCCAAGCCACCGTCCAGTTCAGCGGTGCCAAGAAAGAGACCCTCAAGGTCGCGGTGCTGGCACCGGAATGAGCCGACGCCAGCAAGCATGATATCAGCGGTTGACGCGGGCGCTTATCGCACCGGCGCCATCAAAGCGAAGTGCGCGCCTTGTGGATCCTGGCATTGCACGACCCAGCTGCCTCCGGGGACCTCCATCGGTCCCATCAGGATCTTGCCGCCATTGTCGGTGACGCGTTTTGCGGCCGCGTCGATGCCGGTGACGTTAAAATAGAACTGCCACACCGGCACCGGAATCTGCTCGGGCTTGTTCATGATGCCTCCGCCGGATTCGGGGCCGGCGGTAAAGGTTTGGTAGATGCCCATCGGCCCTATGTCGAATTCGCCGGCATTGGCCCAGCCGAACTGGTCGGAATAGAAATCAAACGCGGCCTTCCAGTCGCTCGTATAAAGCTCATGCCAGCCGATATGGCCAGGCGTGTTGGCTGGCACGACGGGCTGGTCCGGACCATTCGGCTGCAGGAACATGAAGGTCGCGCCTTGCGGATCGGCCACGACGGCAAAGCGGCCGACGCCTGGAATGTCGTCGGGCTGGCGGTGAACGGCGCCACCTGCCTTTTCCAGCGACGCTGTTGCCGCGTCGACATCCCTGGCGTGGATGTAGCCCAGCCAGGCCGGCGGCATGCCCATCTTGGCGGCATCCTGCGGCATCGTCATCAGGCCGGCGACGCCACGCTCGCCGACATTCATGACGACATAGCGCGGCATGCCTGGGACCTTGTCGAAGGGCTCGGCCTTCCAGCCCACCACGGCGGGGTAAAAAGCCTCGGCGGCGTCGAGGTCTGATGTCATCAGTTCGTACCAGAAGAAGGGCATCGGGGATTGTGGCATGGTCGGTCTCCTCACCGTTGTGCACCGATCGTCGTTCGATCCATCCCAGGACGATCTTGACGACGGAAATCCGACATCTGGGCTGGAAATCGGGAACGGCAAGGCGCACCCTCTGGCGATCGTGCGTGTCTTGCGATTTTCGCCTTTGCTTGGCCCCGAGGAGGGGTCGTCGTTCCATGCGGCAGATGTCACTCACAGCCGAGCTTGTCGCACTGTGCCATCGCGAGGAGGCCGATCCCGGGCCCAGCGGCAGCTGGACGCAACTGAGCGACGAGGATTTCCGGGTCCTTTCCGAGCGGCTCGCCGATGAAGCAGATGCGGGGCCGCTATGGGTGTTCGCCTATGGCTCGCTGATCTGGAAGCCGGCTTTCGAGTCCGTCGAACGCAAGCGGGCCACCGCCCATGGCTGGCACCGCTCGTTCTGCATCGACATGGTTCGCTGGCGCGGCAGCGTCGCGCAGCCTGGATTGATGATGGCGCTGGAACGCGGTGGGCGGTGCGATGGTGTGATCTATCGTTTGCCGGAAGGGGAGAAGGCTGCTCGGATCGAAAGGCTGTTGCGGCGCGAGATCGACGATCACGAGAGCGTCGCTTCGGTCAGGTGGGTCCCGGTGCGTACGGCGCAAGGGCATCTGCGGGCGCTGGGTTTCTGGGTCGGGGTGACGGGCAGGGGCACTTCGCTCGGGCAGCCGCTGGAGACAGTGGCACGGGTGCTGGCGCGCGCCTGCGGCCATGTCGGCTCCGGGGCGGAATATCTTTACAACACTGTGAGCCACCTCGAGGAATTCGGCATCCGCGACCGCAATCTTTGGACGTTGCAGCAATTGGTCGCCGACGAGATCAGGTCGATCCACGGCAGGGGTGGCGGCCCCATCCCAGCGTCACCGTCATCATAACATGAATATAATTGTCATATTTTCTTGCGGTCTTTTCAACGGCTTACCCCAAAAATTGACCAATTGATAAAAAAACAAAACGTGCTAGCCTTCCCCAAAACGAAAACAGGGGAACTGAGAATGCCAGAAGGCCAGTTCAAAGAGGGTATTGTCGCCGGCCGGCTTCTGCCCGACCAATACGCGGACAATTTTTCCGACCTGCATCCCCCGCTCGATCACCACGAGGCGCTGGTCGAATCCGACCGCTGCTATTTCTGCTACGACGCGCCGTGCATGAACGCATGCCCGACCTCGATCGACATTCCGCTGTTCATCCGCCAGATCTCGACCGGCAACCCGATCGGGTCGGCCAAGACCATCTTCGACCAGAATATTTTGGGCGGCATGTGCGCCCGCGTCTGTCCCACCGAGACGCTGTGCGAGGAGGTTTGCGTCCGCGAGGTTGCGGAAGGCAAGCCGGTGCAGATCGGTCGTCTTCAGCGCTACGCCACCGATGTCGCGATGAGCGAGAGCAGGCAGTTTTATCCGCGTGCCGAGCCGACAGGAAAGACCGTAGCCGTCGTCGGCGCCGGCCCGGCCGGTCTTGCCGCCGCGCACCGGCTCGCCCGCCATGGCCATGACGTGACCATCCTGGAGGCGCGCCCGAAGGCGGGCGGCCTCAACGAATATGGCATTGCCGCCTACAAGAGCGTCGACAACTTCGCCCAGGCCGAGGTCGACTATGTCACCGCGATCGGCGGCATCGACATCCAGAACGGCAAGACGCTCGGCCGCGACTACCAGCTCTCCGACCTGATCCGCAATTACGACGCCGTCTTCCTCGGCATGGGGCTTGGCGGCGTCAACGCGCTGCGCGCCGATGGCGAGGATGCCGCCGGCGTCACCAATGCGGTCGAATTCATCGCCGAATTGCGCCAGGCCAGCGACCTCTCCGGCTTGCCGGTCGGCCGCCGCGTCGTCGTCATCGGCGGCGGCATGACGGCGATCGACGCCGCCGTGCAGTCGAAGCTGCTTGGCGCCGAGGAGGTGACGATCTGCTACCGGCGCGGCCAGGAGCATATGAACGCCTCCGAATTCGAGCAGGACCTGGCCGCCGCCAATGGCGTCACCATCCGTCACTGGCTGCAGCCGAAGCGGGTGATTACCGAAAGCGGCAAGGTCAGTGCCATCGAACTCGAATACACGGCGCTCGACGGCGAGCGGCTTGCCGGCACCGGCGAGACGCTGACGCTGGTTGCCGACCAGGTGTTCAAGGCCATCGGCCAGAGTTTCGTGCCGGTTGCACTCAACGGCAGCGGGGCGTCGATCGATCTTGAAGCCGGCCGCATCAAGGTCGACGCGCAAGGGCGCACGTCGCTGGCCAAGGTCTGGGCCGGTGGCGACTGCATATTCGGTGGCGACGACCTGACCGTTTCGGCCGTGGCGCAAGGGCGCGACGCGGCGGAAAGCATCCACAGGAACCTGACCCAGGGATAAGGATCATGGCCACGGTGGAACCGGGCATTGCCCGTCACTATGAGATTTTAGCCCTGGAGGAGCGGATTCTTGCCGCGCTTGCCGACACCGGCGTGGAAATTGCCCATTTGAGCGCCGACGATCTCGCAGCGGTCGACGAATTCCACATTGGCGGCATCGCCGCCACCCGGGAACTCATCGACCAGATGGGGCTGAAGCCTGGAGCCCGGCTTCTCGACATCGGTTCAGGCATCGGCGGTCCGGCCCGTTTTGCCGCGACCAATGCCGGCGCCGATGTCACCGGCATCGACCTGACGCAAAGCTATGTCGATATCGCGACCAGCCTGTCGAAGCGGGTGGGAATGGCCGGCAAGACGCGCTTCGTGCAAGGCAGCGCGCTGGACATGTCGTTCGCCAAGGCCAGCTTCGATGCGGTAATGATCCTGCATGTCGGCATGAACCTGCCTGACAAGGCCAAGCTGATGAGCGAGGCCGCCCGCGTGCTGAAGCCCGGCGGCGTCTTTGCCGTCTATGACGTGATGCGGCTCAAGGATGGGGCACTGACCTATCCGCTGCCATGGGCATCCGACGCGACCATGTCGTTCGTCGCCACGCCTGCTGATTATCGAGCGGCCGCCACCGCCTGCGGCTTTTCAGTAATCGCCGAGCGCCCGCGCGGTGCTTTCGCCATCGAGTTCTTCGACACCATGCGTGCCCGCATGGCCGCCGCGCAGGCCGAGGGCAAAAAGCCGCCGCCCGGCGTCGGCCTCGTCATGGGCGAGGATGCCCGCACCAAGATCGCCAATCTCACCGCCGCGCTTGAGGGCGGCAGTCTTGCACCCGTGGAAATGCTCCTTCGTCTCCGTTGAAAGGGACCTGTCATGGCTGACATCAGAAACAATTTCGTCGGCATCAAATCGCCCAATCCGTTCTGGCTGGCGTCGGCGCCGCCGACCGACAAGGCCTACAATGTCATCCGCGCTTTCAAGGCGGGTTGGGGCGGCGTCGTCTGGAAGACGCTTGGCGAAGAGGGGCCGCCGGTGGTCAACGTCAACGGCCCGCGCTACGGCGCGATCTGGGGCGCCGACCGGCGCCTGCTCGGCCTCAACAACATCGAATTGATCACCGACCGCGATTTGCAGACCAATCTTCGCGAGATGAAGCAGGTCAAGATGGACTGGCCCGACCGCGCGCTCATCGCGTCGATCATGGTGCCATGCGTCGAGGAAAGCTGGAAATCGATCCTGCCGCTGGTCGAGGAGACCGGCGCCGACGGCATCGAGCTCAATTTCGGTTGCCCGCACGGCATGTCGGAACGCGGCATGGGTGCGGCCGTCGGCCAGGTGCCGGAATATATCGAAATGGTGGTGCGCTGGTGCAAGCAATATACGCGCATGCCCGTCATCACCAAGCTGACGCCCAACATCGCCGATATCCGCAAGCCGGCGCGGGCAGCGCATGCCGGCGGCACCGACGCTGTGTCGCTGATCAACACCATCAATTCGATCACCGGCGTCGACCTCGACAGTTTCGCGCCGATGCCGACCATCGATGGCAAGGGTTCGCATGGGGGCTATTGCGGCCCGGCGGTGAAGCCGATCGCCATGAACATGGTGGCCGAGATCGCCCGCGATCCCGAAACCCGCGGCCTGCCGATCTCAGGCATCGGGGGCATCACCACGTGGCGGGACGCCGCCGAATTCGTGGCGCTGGGCGCTGGCAATGTGCAGGTCTGCACGGCGGCGATGACCTACGGCTTCAAGATCGTGCAGGAGATGATCGCCGGCCTCGAAAACTGGATGGACGAGAAGGGCCACCGGTCGCTCGACGACATCATCGGCCGCGCCACGCCCAACGTCACCGACTGGCAGTATCTCAACCTCAACTATGTCGCCAAGGCGCATATCGATCAGGACGCCTGCATCAAATGCGGCCGCTGCCACATCGCCTGCGAGGACACCTCGCACCAGGCGATCACCAACGTGGTCAACGGGGTCAGGCATTTCGAGGTGATCGAAGCTGAATGTGTCGGCTGCAATCTCTGCGTCAATGTCTGCCCGGTTGACAATTGCATCACCATGGAGCCGCTAGCGGCCGGCGCGTTGGACCAGCGCACCGGCAGACCGGTGTCGCCGGTCTATGCAAACTGGACCACGCACCCGAACAATCCGATGGCCAAGGTGGCGGCGGAGTAGGGGCAACCTTCAAAAGCGGCGTCTCCGGACGTCGCTTTTTCCATTTTGCTATTGCAGATAAGTTTTATCCAGGATATGTCTTATCTATGAATTGGAGACTAGCATTATGAAGCTGGGCGAGGGCGTTGAGGCGGCCATCCACTGCGCGGCGACACTGGCGAGCGTCGACGGCAACAGTACGATGCCGGGCGCGGCGCTGGCGGAATCCTTTGGCCTGTCGCCGAGCTATCTCCTGAAACACCTCAATATGCTGACTGCGTCCGGCATTCTGGAATCAGTGCCGGGTCCCGCCGGCGGCTACCGGCTGGCACGGGCTGCCGAACGCATCACGCTGCTCGACATCGTGCTCGCCATCGAAGGGCGCGAGCCGGCTTTTCGCTGCGGCGAGATCCGCCGTAACGGTCCGGTCAAGATCGATGCCTCTGCCTATGTCAAACCTTGCGGCATCAATGCGGCGATGCTGAAGGCGGAGCGCGCCTATCGGGCAGCCCTCGCCGAGGTGAAGTTGTCCGACATCGTGGCGGACTACGCCGCGGAAGGCGACCCCAGATCGTTTGCCGCGAGCTGCGCCTTTGTCGAGCGCCATCAACGGCGGCAAAAACCCAGTTCAACCAACCAAGCCTAAATTACCTCCCCAAGGATGCGAAAGGAAAGACGATGAAACAGAGGCTGCAGTTCTTCGCCAAGGCGCCCGAGATCATGAAGGCTGTGTCGGCACTCAACAAGGCGGTCGACGAATGTGGACTGGAGGTGAGCCTGCTGCACCTGGTCAAGCTCAGGGCCTCGCAGATCAATGGCTGTTCCTTCTGCGTGGAGATGCACAGCCGCGAAGCCAGGCGCGACGGTGAGACCGAGCAGCGGCTCTATCTCGTCGCCGCCTGGAAGGAATCGCCGCTGTTCTCCGAGCGCGAACGCGCCGCCTTCGCCTGGACCGAAGCGGTGACCCTGATCGCCGGCAACGGCGTGTCGGACGAACTCTACGCCCGCACGCTGGAGCATTTCTCGGAAGAGGAGTTGGTCAAGCTCTCCGTCGCGGTCGGCATGATCAACACCTGGAACCGGCTTTGCATTCCGTTTCACGCCATCCATCCGATGCCGGCCGCCAAGGCGGCCTGACAGTCCGGATATCTATTGGGGCACCCCCGGGGAAAGGCGGCGCCCCTACTGTTTCAAAGGATGTCGCGCTGAGCGGAGGGTTTCTGACGCTGGTCGCCCAGTCGCTTTAACTCTTCAACGTTTACGCCGCGAACCGCAGGCCGCCATCGCAGGTCAGCACCTGGCCGGTCACGAAGCCGTTGGAGACGAGGAAGGCTATCGCCGAGGCGACGTCCTCGGCGCGGCCGATGCGGCCGACCGGCGTTTTCCCCGCATATTCTGCAAAGACCGCCTGCCGCTGCTCTGCGGGCAGAAAGTCCCACCATGGCGTGTCGATGACACCCGGCGCCACGACGTTGACGCGCAGCGGCTTCAGTTCGACGGCCAGGATCGGCGCGACGGTCAAGAGCATGCCGTTGATGGCGCCGATGCCCGCGACGCCCGGCATGGCGACCTGCGCCGACACCGCCGAGATGAAGGTGACCGACCCCGATTTGTTCAGCGTCGGCAAGGCCGCCTGCAGGCAGGAGAGTTGCGGCCGTACCTTCTCCTCGACGCCGCCGCCGATGTCGGCAAGGTCGAGGGTCTCGAACGGGCCAAGGCCCTTGCCGCCGCTCGCCGCCAGAACGAGGTGGTCGAACGGACCGAGGCGCTCGAAGAACTGGCGCGCCTCATCCGGCTTCGAAGCGTCGAAGGCAGCCTTGCCGGCGGCGCCGCCAAGACTTTTCCAGGCGCCGACGAGCTTGTCCTGGTTGCGCCCGGTGATCGTGACCTTCATGCCCGGGCCGAGCAGTTTGCGCGCCGTCGCCAGGCCGATCCCGGATGAGCCGCCGATGATGACTGTGTGTTCGGTTCTGTTGGTCATGGCTGTTCTTCCTTCGATTCTGGCGGAGCCATCCCGACGAGGTCTAGGCTCAGGCTTCGCAATTGTTGTCTTGCCTTGACGTCATGGGCCTGGGCGTCGGCGCGGGATTCCTGCAGGCCGTCGAAATAGAGGCCGCTGCGCCCTTCCAGCGCGGGCGAGGTGGCGAGGTTCAAGATAGCTTCGGCGCCGGTTTCGACCGAACTCCATGGCGTGACGCCCGCCTGGCGGACCATGGTGGTGTTCATGTAACTCGCCGGATGCAGCGCGTTGACGGTGACGCCGCTGCCTTTCAACTGCCCGGCCAGATCGACGGTGAACAGGATCTGGGCCAGCTTGCTCTGGCAATAGGCGCGCACGCCGCTGTAGCCGCGGGTCAGCATGACATCGCCGAAATCGATCGCCTGCTGGCCGGCCGAGGCGACATTGACGATGCGCGCCGGCGCGCTCGCCTTCAGCAGCGGCAGAAGCTCCGAGGTCAGCAGGAAGCCGGCGAGATAATTGACGGCAAAGCGCAACTCGTAGCCATCGGCGCTTGTCTGTCTTTCGTCGCCGGCGGTGCCGACGCCGGCATTGTTGATGAGGATGTCGAGCCGATCGGTGCATGCGCGAACGGTCGCGGCGAGCCGGCGGACTTCGGCCAGCGAGGCAAGGTCGGCGGCACAGAATTCTGCCTTGCCGCCGGCGGCTTCGATCTCGGCGATAACGGCGTCTCCGCGTGTGGCATCGCGGCCATGCACCAGCACCCGTGCGCCGGCGGCACCCAGCCTTTGCGCTACCACGCGGCCGACGCCATCGGTCGAGCCTGTGATGAGGACGGTCTTGTCTTTCACTTTCATGTTCAGAGCCTCCTGTTGTTGCTCTGAACGCAAGATGGAGCGCTTCGCCCATGTCAAACAGTTCAAACTTTATCCTGGTATCAATACTGCTATAATGACCGGCATGAAAGCTCCCGTTGCCTCCACCCGATCAGCCGACGAGAGCCGCCGGCGCGAACTCGGCGCCTTCCTGCGGTCGCGCCGGGAAAGGCTGGCGCCATCGGCCACCGGCATCGCGACGGGGCCCAGACGGCGCACACCGGGTCTGCGACGCGAGGAAGTGGCGATGATCGCAGGTGTCGGCACCACCTGGTACACCTGGCTCGAGCAGGGCAGGGACGTGCGGCCCTCGGTGGAAGTGCTGGCGGCGCTCTGCGAGGCTTTGCGCCTCGACGTCGTCGAGAAGCGGCATCTGTTCATCCTGGCCGGCCGCCAGCAGCCTGAGCGTCGTGTGGCGGCGCCTGAAAAGGTCGACGCTACGCTGTTGCACATGCTGCAAAGCCTGGTGCTGCAGCCCGCCTATGTCGTTGGCCGTCGTTGGGACGTTCTTGCCTGGAACGACGCGGCCGTGGCGGTGTTCGGCGACTACGGCCTGCTCGAGGGCGATAGCAGAAACATCGTCCACATGGTGTTCACCAACCCGCACCATCGCCGCCTGCTGGTCGACTGGGAAGAACTCGCCCGCGTGGTGCTTGCGTCGTTTCGTGCCGAAAGCGCCAAATATGTCGGCGATCCGGATTTCGAACGGCTGATCGCGCTGATGATGAGTTCAAGTCCCGAATTCCGTGACTGGTGGCCCCGGCGCGACGTGGCGCGCAGGCTGACCGGCGTGAAGCATGTCCGGCATCCCACGGTGGGCTTGATGGCCTTCGAGCATATGAGCCTGTCGATCGACGACGGCTCGGACATGCGGCTGATCGTCTACACACCGCTCGCCGAGCAGAACTCGATCGCCAAACTTCAACAATTGCTCGAGGCGATGCCGGCCGAACGGCGCAGCGCGTGAGCCGTCGTAGGATCAAGCCTTCGGCTTCAGCCCATCGAGGAACAATTGCTCGAGGAAGCGGGCAGCGTCCTCGAAGCGGCCGTCGCCGCCACGGTTCGGCCCCAGCACGGCGCGGACCTGGACATCGAAATCGGCGTAATGCTGCGTCGTCGCCCAGATCGAGAAGATCAGATGCCAGGGATCGGTCCGGGCGATCTTGCCGGCGCGCATCCAGCCCTTGATGACGGCGGCTTTCTCGTCGACCAGCGTCTTCAACTCGCCCGCCAGCAGCGGCATGATACGCGGCGCGCCTTGCAGGATCTCGTTGGCGAAGAGGCGGCTCTCGCGCGGAAAGTCGCGCGCCATTTCCAGCTTGCGCCTGATGTAGCTCCTGAGTTCGGTCATCGGATCGCCGATGTCGTCGAGTTCCCGCAGCGGCGCCAGCCAGGTTTCGAGCAGCCGTTCCATCAATGTCTCGTGGATGTCTTCCTTGCGGCGGAAATAGTAGAGTAGGTTCGGCTTCGACATGCCGGCGGCTTCGGCTATCTGGTCGATGGTCGAACCGCGGAAGCCGCTGGTGGAAAACACTTCGAGCGCGGCCTCAAGGATCAGTTCGCGTTTTTCCTGCTGGATGCGGGTGCGGCGAGGGGCTTGCGTGCTCGTGGTCACCGTTGCGGGCCCTCGCCTTGCCAAATCTCGCATTCAAGGTCATCTGGACCAATTCTCTGGACCAGTTTTTCCCTAGGCTGTGGAACGCACTTCAGGAGCCGCATTTCCGCTAGTAATCCATTGACCGCCGACATGGCGGTGCTAACGTTTGTCCAATCGGTCAAAATTTGCGTAGCATGAAAGCGCGGCAAAGACCAAGCGTTGGACGCAGCGAAACAGGTTACAAGGGGAAGTCTTGGTCATGTCCAACCGGCTGAAAGTCACGCCGAACGATCTCAGCGCATTCTGGATGCCGTTCACGGCAAACCGGCAGTTCAAGCAAGCGCCGCGCATGTTCGTGTCCGCCAAGGACATGCATTACACGACCAGCGATGGCCGCAAGGTATTGGACGGCACCGCCGGCCTGTGGTGTGTCAACGCCGGCCATTGCCGCCCGAAGATCACCGAGGCGATCCAGCACCAGGCCGCCGAACTCGACTATGCACCCGCCTTTCAGATGGGCCATCCGATCGTGTTCGAACTGGCGAACCGCCTGGTCGACCTCGCGCCCAAGGGCATGGACCATGTCTTCTTCACCAATTCCGGTTCGGAATCGGTCGAAACGGCGCTGAAGATGGCGATCGCCTATCATCGCGTGAAGGGGGAAGGCTCGCGCACCCGTCTCATCGGCCGCGAGCGCGGTTATCACGGCGTCAATTTCGGCGGCATCTCGGTCGGCGGCATCGTCACCAACCGCAAGATGTTCGGCACGCTGCTGGGCGGCGTCGACCACATGCCGCACACGCATCTGCCGGAGAAGAACGCCTTCTCCAAAGGCGTGCCGGAATATGGCGCGGAACTCGCCAACGAAC
This sequence comes from Mesorhizobium sp. LNHC209A00, assembly GCF_000502915.1. Classification (NCBI taxonomy): domain Bacteria; kingdom Pseudomonadati; phylum Pseudomonadota; class Alphaproteobacteria; order Hyphomicrobiales; family Phyllobacteriaceae; genus Mesorhizobium; species Mesorhizobium sp. LNHC209A00. Next base: position 590,862 of record NZ_AYWT01000001.1, on the reverse strand, counting down.
TCGAGCGTATCGTCGCCCTGCATGACGCCTCGACCATCGCCGCCGTCATCGTCGAGCCGGTCGCGGGTTCCACGGGCGTCATCCTGCCGCCGAAGGGCTATCTCGAGAAGCTGCGCGAAATCTGCACCAAGCACGGCATCCTGCTGATCTTCGACGAGGTCATCACCGGTTTCGGCCGTCTCGGTGCGCCGTTCGCGGCCGACTATTTCGGCGTCACGCCCGACATCATGACCACCGCCAAGGGCGTCTCCAACGGCGTCATCCCGATGGGCGCGGTGTTCGTGAAGAAGGAAATCCACGACGCCTTCATGACCGGCCCCGAGCACATGATCGAATTCTTCCACGGCTACACCTATTCGGGCAACCCGATCGCCTGCGCGGCTGCACTCGGCACGCTCGACACCTACAAGGAAGAGGGCCTGCTGACGCGCGGCGAGGAACTGGCGCCTTACTGGGAAGAGGCACTGCATTCGCTGAAGGGCGAGCCGCATGTCATCGACATCAGGAACATCGGCCTGATCGGTGCGATCGAGCTGGCGCCGATCGCCGGCAGTCCGACAAAGCGGGCCTTCTCGGCCTTCGTCAAGGCGTTCGAGCGCGGCGCGCTGATCCGCACCACCGGTGACATCATCGCACTGTCGCCGCCCCTGATCATCACCAAGGGCCAGATCAACGAACTGATCGACCACGTGCGTGAAGTGCTGCGGTCGATCGACTGAGGCCTGATGCGGCCACGCTCCCACACAGGAGAGTGGCCGCGAAGCGGCTGGTCGGCGCGGCACCGCGCCGGCCTGATCTTTGCCGCAAACGGTCGGAGTCAGGCGGGCCGCGCGCCGATCCCGGTCAGGATCACCCGCTTGATATTGTCCTTGGCTTCCCGCCATTGCCGGTCGGACAGAGGCTTGCCGCCGTTGAGTGTTTCGATCTGGTGTCCGAAATCGGCATAATGCTGTGTCGCGGCCCAAAGCATGTAGAGCAGGTGGCGTGGATCCACCGGGTCCATCTTGCCTTCCTCGATCCAGCGCCTGATGATTTCGACGCGGCCGTCGGTCCATTCGCGCAGCGTTGATTCCATATAGTCCTGAAGCACAGGCGCACCGTGCATCACTTCGGAAGCCCAGACCTTGGAGCCGTCCGGATGGCGGCGCGATATTTCCATCTTGGCGTCGACATAGGCACTGATGCCGTCGATCGGGCCGCGCGCCGCGTCGAAGCAATTGGCCGCCTGTAGCCAGATTTCAAAAATGTTCTGGACTACGGATCGGTAGAGTTCCTCCTTGGTGGCGAAATAATAGTGGAGATTTGCCTTTGGCAGACCCGCCAGATCGGCGATCAACTGCATCGTGGCGCCGCCAAACCCTGCCTCCGCGAAAACCTTTTCGGCGGCGACGAGAATGGTTTTTTCATTCTCCCGGCGGATGTCCTGTCGCCGCATGGGGCGGGTGGGTTCAGCCATGTCTTCCCCAAGATTCTAGTTGACCGGTTGGTCAGGTTGTGTAGTTTAAAAGCTGACCATACGGTCAGGCTGCAATTCACTCAAGGGGCGACAAGACTCCTGGTGTAGATGGGAACTCAAGATGGCCGCACCCGGCGAGAATCTGCGAATCAATTCAGACCGTTTGTGGGATTCGCTGATGGAGATGGCGAAGATCGGCCCCGGCATTGCCGGCGGCAACAATCGCCAGACCGTGACCGACGAGGACGGCGAGGGCCGGCATCTGTTCAAGCGCTGGTGCGATGCCGCGGGGCTCGAAACGGGTGTCGACGAGATGGGCACCATGTTTGCCCGCCGCGAAGGCACCGACCCCAGCCTGCCTCCGGTCTATGTCGGCAGCCATCTCGATACGCAGCCGACCGGCGGCAAATATGACGGCGTTCTCGGGGTTCTCGGCGGCCTGGAGATCGTGCGCTCGCTCAACGACCTCGACATCAAGACGAAACATCCGATCGTCGTCACCAACTGGACCAACGAGGAGGGCGCGCGCTTCGCGCCGGCGATGATGGCATCCGGTGTGTTCGCCGGCGTGTTAGACCAAGCCGATGTCTACGAGCACACGGACAAGAACGGCAAGAAATTCGGCGAGGAACTGGAGCGCATCGGCTGGAAGGGCACCGAGAAGGTCGGTGATCGCAAGATCCACGCCTTCTTCGAACTGCATATCGAGCAGGGCCCGATCCTCGAGGACGAAGAGATCGACATCGGTGTCGTCACCCACGGCCAGGGCCTGAAATGGCTGCAGGTGACGCTGACCGGCAAGGAGGCGCATACCGGCTCGACGCCGATGCCCAAGCGCCGCAATGCCGGGCTCGGCATGGCCCGAGTGATCGAATTGGTCCACGAGATCGCCATGGATTACCAGCCCGACGCTGTCGGCGCGGTCGGCCACATGGAAGTCTACCCGAACTCGCGCAACATCATCGCCGGCCGCACCGTTTTTACCATCGACATACGCTCGCCGGAGAAGGAAGTGCTCGACGCCATGGATGGCCGCATCCGCGAAGGCATCGACACGATCTGCGATGCGCTCGACATCCAGTACAAGATCGAGCAGGTAGGCGCTTTCGATCCGGTCACCTTCGACAAGGGCTGCGTCAAGGCGATCCGCGATGCGGCCGAGCGGCTTGGCTATACGCATCGCAACATCGTCTCTGGTGCCGGCCACGACGCCTGCTGGATCAACCGCGTCGCGCCGACCGCCATGGTGATGTGCCCATGCGTGGATGGGTTGAGCCACAATGAGGCCGAGGAAATCACCAAGGAATGGGCCGCGGCCGGCGCCGACGTTCTGTTTCATGCCGTGGTGGAGACGGCCGTCATCGTGGAGTGAACTTAGAGATTTACGTTCAAACGCCGCTCACCAAGAAGCGGGAAGAGAAGAACAAGGGAACAGCAAAATGACCAAAGTCATCAAGAACGGCACCGTCGTCACCGCCGACCGAACCTGGAAGGCGGACGTGCTGATGCAGCACGGCAAGATCGTCGCCATCGGCTCGGACCTGCATGGCGACCATGAGTATGACGCCACCGGCTGCTTTGTCATGCCGGGCGGCATCGACCCGCATACCCATCTCGAAATGCCGTTCATGGGCACCTATTCGGCCGATGATTTCGAATCCGGCACGCGTGCGGCCTTAGCCGGCGGCACCACCATGGTGGTCGATTTCTGCCTGCCGGCGCCGCAGCAATCGCTGCTCGAAGCCTTGCGGATGTGGGACAACAAGACCTCGAGGGCGTCCTGCGATTATTCGTTCCACATGGCGATCACCTGGTGGGGCAAGCAGGTGTTCGACGAGATGGCCACCGTGGTCGACAAGGGCATCACCTCGTTCAAGCACTTCATGGCCTACAAGGGCGCGCTGATGGTCGACGACGACGAGATGTACGCGTCGTTCCAGCGCTGCGCCGACCTCGGCGCGCTGCCGCTGGTGCATGCCGAGAATGGCGACGTGGTCGCGGCCCTGTCGCAGAAGCTGCTTGCCGCCGGCAATAACGGTCCCGAAGGACATGCCTATTCGCGTCCGCCGGAAGTGGAAGGCGAGGCGACCAACCGCGCCATCATGATCGCCGACATGGCGGGCGTGCCGCTCTATGTCGTGCATGTCTCCTGCGAACAGAGCCACGAGGCGATCCGCCGGGCACGCCAGAAAGGCATGCGGGTGTTCGGCGAGCCGCTGATCCAACACCTGACGCTGGACGAGAGCGAGTATTTCGACAAGGACTGGGACCATGCGGCGCGCCGCGTGATGAGCCCGCCCTTCCGCAACAAGCTGCATCAAGATTCGTTGTGGGCCGGCCTGCAGGCCGGTTCGCTGCAGGTGGTGGCGACCGACCATTGCGCCTTCACCACCGACCAGAAGCGCTTCGGCGTCGGCAATTTCACCAAGATCCCCAACGGCACGGGTGGCCTCGAGGACCGGTTGCCGGTGCTGTGGACCAGGGGCGTCAATACCGGCCGGCTGACGATGAACGAGTTTGTCGCCGTGACCTCGACCAACATCGCCAAGATCCTCAACATGTATCCGAAGAAGGGCGCGATCGTCGAAGGCGCGGATGCCGACATCATCGTCTGGGACCCCCAACGCAAGAAGAACATTTCCGCCAAGAAGCAGCAGTCCGTCATCGACTACAACGTCTTCGAAGGGGTCGAAGTGACCGGCCTGCCGCGCTTCGTGTTCTCGCGCGGCGAGTTGTCGGTCGAGGAGGCAGAGGTCAAGGCGAAGCCTGGCCATGGTGAGTTCGTCGGCCGCGAACCGAACGCGGCCGTCAACCGGGCGCTGTCGACCTGGAAGGAAATCACCGCGCCGCGCAAGGTGGAGCGGTCAGGCATTCCGGCGACGGGGGTGTGACGGTGAGGTGCGCGGGGCTCTATCTCACCGCCGTTGTTGTTCTGGCAGCCGGCTCCGCCGTGGCGGCCGGCATCGACCTGTCCAAGCCCTATGGCAACAAGTCCGGCTGCATCAACAAGAACGGCCAGCAGGTCTATGCCGAAGACATGCTGCTGCTGACCGACACCGATTTTATTACCGCGACCAGTGCCTGCACTTTCACGGGCAAACACGGTGAGGCCGATGGTTCGCTGACGGTCAAGGCAGAGTGCGAAGCGGAAGGCGAGGAGGGAAAGTCGCCCGCCACCTTCACGATCAAGCACAGCGCCAAGAATGCCAAGAAATTGGTGATCGCCGACGAGGACGGCAGCGTCATGGGCGAAGTTGCCCGGTGCCGATGAGGGCGGAAGGCTTTCCGTCAGCCTTAGGCGACGAGCGCGTCCAACTCCGGCAGCAGGACGACGCTTTCCTGTTCGTTGGGATCGGTGCGGGCGATGACGGCCGAGGACGGGGCATTGCTCAGATTGGCCGGCAAATGCGGCACGCCTGCGGGAATGTAGAAGGGTCGCCGGCCTTGACGACGATGTGATGCTCCAGCCGGTCGCCATACCAGGTATGGACCTCGCCGGAGAGCACGTAGATCGCCGTTTCATGGTTCTCGTGCAGATGCGCCTTGGCGCGGGCACCGGGCGGCATGGTGAGCACGTGCATGCAGATGCCGGAGGAGCCGACCGATTCGGTGGCGATGCCGGCGAAATAGGTCAGGCCCTGCTTGCCTTCATAAGTGCTTTCAGGGCGGATAAGATGACAAGTGGGTTTAGGCGACATCGGGGAAACTCCGGGCGTCGATCGAGTGGGACAAACTCAGCAGGACTGGGGCCAATGGGACGGGTCGAGTGGAAAACAACATCACGATAAAAGCAATCGCTTTCGTGCGGCGGAAGGCAGGCAGCAACCGATGACGGGACCTTCGCCAGCCGTCGTTTCGGCAAGCAAACTGGACCTCACCTTCCAGACCAATGACGGGCCGGTACAGGCGCTGTCCAATGTCGACCTGACCATCGGCAAGGGTGAGTTCGTCTCCTTCATCGGGCCTTCAGGTTGCGGCAAGACCACTTTGCTGCGCGTCATCGCCGATCTGGAAAAGCCCACTTCGGGGACGATCTCGGTCAATGGCATGACGCCGGAACAGGCTCGCGAGCGACGTGCCTACGGCTATGTGTTCCAGGCCGCCGCCCTGTTTCCCTGGCGCACCATCGAGCGCAATGTCGGGCTGCCGCTGGAAATCATGGGCCTGTCCAAGACCGAGCAGGCGGAGCGGATCAAGCGCACGCTCGACCTCGTGAACCTCAGCGGCTTCGAGAAGAAATACCCCTGGCAGCTTTCCGGCGGCATGCAGCAGCGCGCCTCGATCGCGCGTGCGCTGGCCTTCGATGCCGACCTGTTGCTGATGGACGAGCCGTTCGGCGCGCTGGACGAGATCGTGCGCGACCACCTCAACGAGCAATTGCTGCAACTGTGGGGACGGACGAACAAGACCATCTGCTTCGTTACCCACTCCATTCCGGAAGCCGTCTACCTGTCGACGCGCATCGTCGTCATGTCGCCGCGCCCGGGCCGGGTCAGCGACATCATCGAATCGACGCTGCCCAGAGAGCGGCCGCTCGACATCCGCGAGACGCCGGAGTTTCTGGCGATCGCCGCGCGGGTGCGGGATGGGTTGAGGGCAGGGCATAGTTATGATGATTGAGGCGGGTGACAAGCGAGCGGCGTACCGCGCCTTCGTCATCCTAGGGCGGAGCAGGCGTGTAGCAGCCTGCGCAGACCCTAGGATCCATGCCGCGACATTGGCCGAGAGGCGTAAGCAGCTGAGAATACCCGCCCAACAGAGTGGAGCGCAAGGAGCCGTATTCCGCACCGCTGCGGAGCAGAAATGTAACGGCATGGAGCCGAGGGTCCGCGCCGCGTCGCTTCGCTCCTTGCTCCGCCCTAGGATCACGAAGGCGCATGTGACGAAGGCGTGTGCTCCGCGAGACTTCGCCCATGGATAGCTTCCGCTCCAAGATCATCCCCGTAACCTCCATCCTTCTGGGCGTGGTCGTGCTCTGGTACATCTTCGCCGTTATCCTCAACGCGCCGTTCCAGCGCGATCTCGACCGGCGTGCCAACGAAACCTCCACGTTCGGCGAACTCATAGGCAAGACGCTGTCGCAGCCCAAGCCGACGCTGCCGGCGCCGCATCAGGTGGCGGTGAATTTCTTCGAGAACACTTTTCTGCGGCCCATCAACTCGAACCGCAGTCTCGTCTACAACGCCTGGGTGACGCTGTCCTCGACGCTGCTCGGCTTCGCCTTCGGCACCGCGCTCGGCATCGTCATCGCCGTCGGCATCGTCCATGTGGCGACGCTCGACCGCAGCCTGATGCCGTGGATTATCGCCTCGCAGACGATTCCCATCCTGGCGGTGGCGCCGATGATCATCGTCGTTCTGGCGGCGATCGGCATTACCGGACTGATCCCGAAGGCGATGATTTCGACCTATCTGTCTTTCTTCCCGGTGACGGTCGGCATGGTGAAGGGCCTGCGCTCGCCCGAGATCATGCATCTCGACCTGATGCACACCTACAACGCCAGCAACGCGCAGACCTTCTGGAAAGTGCGTGTGCCGGCCTCGGTGCCGTTCCTGTTCACCTCGATGAAAGTGGCTGTAGCGGCAAGCCTCGTCGGCGCTATCGTTGGCGAACTGCCGACGGGTGCGGTCGCCGGCATAGGCGCCAAGCTATTGGCCGGCGCCTATTACAGCCAGTCCATCGACATCTGGTCGGCGCTGGTCGCCGGCTCCATCGTGGCGGCACTGCTGGTGATGGTGGTCGGCATCGCCGGCCGCATCGTCGACCGCGCCATGGGCGGGAGGCCAGCATGAATTGGCTGAAACCTTCCTGGCAGGCCGTACTGGCAATCGTGCTGTGCCTGATCGCGATTGCGTTCGGCGCCATGTCGAAGCCGGAAGCGGCAGCGCTTGCCGATCCGACGGCCAGTATCGGTTACCCCTATCTCGGAATGAAGGGCTTGATGCTTGGCGTGGCCGTGCTGGCGGCGCTGATCTCCATGGTCAGGATTGCGCCCCTGGCGGAGGCCGTGGTGCTCTTCATGGGCGCCCATCTCGTCGCCTGGCTGCTGATATCGGGCATTGCAGGTTTCGAAGGGACGGCGCTGACGCCGTATTTCCTTCTGCTCACGGCTGCCTGGCTGCTTGGCTGGCGTTGTGTGGCGGTGCTTTCGGGATTGCGGCCGAAGGCAGGATGGGTCCGGACCGCACTGCGTCTGGTCATCCCGGCTATCTTCGGCGCCTGGATCCTGATCATCTGGGAAGCCGTCACACGGGGCGCCGGCATTCCTTTCATCCTGCTGCCGCCGCCGAGCGCCATCGGCGCGCGCATCGTCAGCTCGCTGCCGGTGCTCGGCGCCGATGTCCGGCAAACCATCTTCAAGGCGGTGCTCTTCGGCTATGTGGTGGGCAGCGGCGCTGGCTTCATCACCGCTGTTCTCGCCGACCGTGTACCGTTTCTGCGGCGTGGACTTCTGCCGATCGGCAATATGGTCTCGGCGCTGCCGATCATCGGCGTGGCGCCGATCATGGTCATGTGGTTCGGCTTCGACTGGCAGTCCAAGGCGGCGGTGGTGATCATCATGACCTTCTTCCCGATGCTGGTGAATACGGTCGCCGGGCTCGCTGCGTCCGGTCATATGGAGCGCGACCTGATGCGCACCTATGCGTCGGGCTACTGGCCGACGCTCGTCAAGCTCAGGCTGCCGGCCGCCGCTCCCTTCATCTTCAACGCGCTGAAGATCAATTCGACGCTGGCGCTGATCGGCGCCATCGTCGCCGAGTTCTTCGGCACGCCTGTCGTCGGCATGGGATTCCGCATTTCTACCGAGGTCGGGCGGATGAACATCGACATGGTCTGGGCCGAAATCGCAGTTGCAGCACTTGCAGGTTCGGTCTTTTATGGCGTGGTCGCCCTTGTCGAAAGGGCCGTCACGTTTTGGCATCCCTCTGTCCGTGGTGGATAGGGGCGGTGGGTTCAGGGCACTAACTCCAGAGGGTAAAAAAATGAAAAGACTTATTATTCCAGTTCTGGCCGGCGCGATGTCGCTGGCCGCGTTCCAGGCAATGGCCGCCGATAAGGTGACCTTGCAACTGAAATGGGTCACGCAGGCGCAGTTTGCCGGCTACTATGTCGCCAAGGCCAAGGGTTTCTATGAAGCCGAAGGCCTAGACGTCGACATCAAGCCGGGCGGTCCCGACATCGCCCCCGAGCAGGTGATCGCCGGCGGCGGTGCCGACGTCATCGTCGACTGGATGGGCGGCGCGCTCGCCGCGCGCGAAAAGGGCGTGCCGCTGGTCAACATCGCCCAGCCGTTCAAGAAGGCCGGCATGGAGCTGGTCTGCCCGAAGGATGGCCCGATCAAGACCGAAGCCGACTTCAAGGGTCATACGCTCGGCGTCTGGTTCTTCGGCAACGAATATCCATTCTACGCGTGGATGAACAAGCTTGGCCTCAAGACGGAGGGCGGTCCCGATGGCGTCACCGTGCTGAAGCAGAGCTTTGACGTGCAGCCGCTGATCCAGAAGCAGGCAGATTGCATCTCGGTGATGACCTACAATGAGTACTGGCAGCTGATCGACGCCGGCTACAAACCCGAACAGCTGACCGTTTTCAACTACTCGGCCATGGGCAACGACCTGCTCGAGGACGGCCTCTATGCCTCGGAAGACAAGCTCAAGGATCCGGCCTTCGAGGACAAGATGGTGCGTTTCGTGCGCGCCTCGATGAAGGGCTGGAAATACGCGATCGACAACAATGACGAAGCCGCAAGCATCGTGATGGACGGCGGCGGCCAGGACGAGAACCACCAAAAGCGGATGATGAGCGAAGTCGCCAAGCTGATCGACAATGCCGACGGCAAGCTCGACCCGGCGACCTACGAACGAACCGCCAAGGCGCTGCTCGACCAGAAGATCATCACCAAGGAGCCGAAAGGCGCCTATACCACCGCCATCACCGACAAGGCGGTCAAGTAGGCCTCGCAAGCGCGATCAACAGCGCCTGAGACCGGGTCTGACGATCAAAAAGGGGCGGGCGACCGCCCCTTTTTCATGCGCTCCAATCACAAAACCGTGTGCGGGGATACATTGCGCCGTCAAGCCGTTGCATTGAAGCATGCGCGCGTCGGGGAGCCGCGACGCACGCTCTATCCAATTGGAGGTTCTTCATGCGCGCTTACTCCTTCCTGCCGGCGCTATCGGCGCTCGCCATTTCCACCGCTTTCCTGTTCGCATCACCAGCCATGGCCGAGATGGTAAAATACAAGGCGACCCTCGATGGCGGCCAGCAGAGCCCAGCCGTTACCACCAAGGGCAAGGGGACGGCCACTCTCACCTTCGACACCACCAAGAAGAAGCTCAGCTGGAACGTGAAGTATTCCGGCCTCAGCGGCCCGGCGACAGCGGCGCATATTCACGGCCCGGCGGCGGCGGGCGAGAACGCGCCTCCGGTGATCCCGTTCAAAGGCAAGCTCAAGAGCCCGATCAAGGGGTCGGCGACGCTGACGGATGCGCAGGCCGCGGACCTGGAGGCCGGCAAGTATTACGTCAATGTGCACACGGCGGCCAATAAGGACGGCGAGATTCGCGGCCAGATCGAAAAGGCGATGTAGAGCCCGAAGCGCGGCTAACATCTGACGGCCTGCGGGACAGCGCCCCCCTCTGTCCTGCCGGTCCTTAAGCCTTGTCGCGTATCTGCGTCATCGTCCGGGTCGGGGTGATCGCCTCGGGATCGAGCCTGATCTCGACGATCGCCGGCTTGCCGCTGGTTCGCGCGCGCTCGAAGGCAGGCGCGAAATCGGCTGTCTTCTCCACCGTCTCGCCATGGCCGCCATAGGCGCGGGCAAGTGCTGCAAAATCAGGGTTCTTCAGATCGGTGCCGACGACGCGGCCGGGATAGTCGCGTTCCTGGTGCATGCGGATGGTGCCGTAAATACCGTTGTTGACGACGATGACGACGATCGGCAGGTCGTACTGCACAGCGGTGGCGAATTCCTGGCCGTTCATCAGGAAGCAGCCGTCGCCGGCGAAGGCGACCACGGTGCGCTCCGGATACAGCGCTTTGGCGGCCACCGCCGCCGGCGTACCGTAGCCCATCGAGCCCGACGTCGGCGCTCCTTGCGTGGCGAAGCGGCGGAAGCGATGGAAGCGGTGTACCCAAGTTGCGTAATTTCCGGCGCCATTGGTCAGGATTGCGTCGTCGGGCAGTACCTTTTCCAGATAATCCATGATTGGACCCATCCGCACCGCGCCGGGGCCGGTCTGTGGCGGCGTCGACCATTCGAGATATGAGGCATGGTGCCTGGGCGTCTCGGCCGCCCATGATGGCGTTCCGGCCGGCATGCGCCTGGTGAAAGCCTCGACGAAAGCCGCTGGCGATGCATTGATGGCCAGGGTCGGACGGTAGACCCGGCCGAGTTCGCCGGCATCGGCATGGACGTGCACCAGGGCCTGGTCGGGATAGGGGCTCTTCAGCAGCGTGTAGTCGGAAGAGGGCATCTCGCCCATGCGCCCGCCGATCAAGNGAACGACGTCCGCCTGCTTGATAGCCGTTGCCAGCTTCGGATTGATGCCGATGCCGACATCGCCGGCATAGTTTGAATGAAGATGGTCGAACAGCATCTGGCGGCGGAAGGAACAGCCGACAGGAAGCGACCAGGCCTCGGCAATCTCATGCATCCGCGCGACCGCGTCCGCGTTCCAGCGCGTGCCGCCAAGGATGACGAAGGGACGCTTCGCGCCGGCAAGCAGCATTTCCAGTGCGTCGAGTTCGGCTTCGCCGGGATAGGTTTCTACCGGCGTGTGCGGAAGTGCTTCCGGCGCGTCGACGACGCTGGTCAGCATATCCTCGGGCAGCGATATGACGACCGGGCCGGGGCGGCCCGACGTCGCCACGGCAAAGGCGCGCGTGACGAATTCGGGGATGCGCGAGGCGTCGTCGATCTCGACCACCCATTTGGCGATGTCGCCGAAGAACCCGACGTAGTCCACTTCCTGGAACGCCTCGCGCTCCTTGGCGTGGCTGGCGACCTGGCCGATGAACAGGATGAGGGGAACCGAATCCTGCATGGCGATGTGGATGCCGGCCGAAGCGTTGGTGGCGCCGGGTCCGCGGGTGACGAAGCAGATGCCGGGCTTGCCGGTCAGCCGCCCCTGGCAGTCGGCCATCATGGCGGCGCCGCCTTCCTGGCGGCAGACGATGGTGCGGATCGAGGAATCATGCAGCGCGTCAAGCACCGCAAGGTAGGATTCGCCCGGCACGCAGAACATTCGGTCGGTGCCGTTGGCTTCGAGGGCGTCGACGATCAGTTGTCCACCGGTCTTCATTTCCCAGACTTCTCCAGTTCGGCAAGGATTTCGTCAGTGTGCTCGCCAAGGCGCGGCGAGGGGCGTTCATAAGTAAGCGGTGTGCCCGACATCACCATCGGCGCGCGCACCGACGGCAGGCGGTTGCCATGCCCGTCGTCGAGGTCGAGCCGCATGCCGCGGGCAATGGTCTGCGGGTCGTCGAACATCTGGCCGATCGTGTTGATCGGGCTCGCCGGCACGCTGGCGGCTTCGAGCTTCGCCAGCAGCGGATCGCGATCAAAAATCTTCAGCGCCTCGATGATGCGTGCGCGAAGTTCCACGCGATTGGCGACGCGGGCCGGATTGGTGGTGAAATCGGGATTGGCCGGCAAATCGCCCAGCCCAACCGCGGCGCAGAATTTGGCGAACTGGCCGTCATTGCCGACGGCCAGGATGATGTGGCCGTCCCTGACTGGGAGCACTTCGTAAGGGGCGATGTTCATATGGGCATTGCCCATCTGCACCGGAGACTTGCCGGAAACGAGATAATTGAGGTTCTGGTTGCCGAGCGCCGAGATCTGCGTGTCGAACAGCGCCATGTCGATGTGCTGGCCTTCGCCGGTCTGTTCGGCATGGCGAAGTGCTGCCTGGATGGCGATGACCGAATAGAGGCCGGTGAAGATATCCGAGATGGCGACGCCGGCTTTCTGCGGCTCGCGGCCGGGCTCGCCGGTGATCGACATCATGCCGGCCATGGCCTGGATGATGAAATCGTAGCCCGCGCGAGGCGCATAAGGCCCATCCTGACCGAAACCGGTGATCGAGCAGTAGACGAGGCGAGGGTTGATTTCCTTCAGACTGCCATGGTCGAGCCCGTATTTCTTCAGGCCGCCGAGTTTGAAGTTCTCGATCAGCACATCCGCCGTCGCGACCAGCCGGCGCACCGTCTCGGCGCCTTCCGGCGTCGAGAAGTCGATGGCGATGGAGCGCTTGCCGCGATTGCAGGAATGGTAATAGGCGGCCGACAGGTTCTCGCCGTCATGGCTCATGACGAAGGGCGGACCCCATTTGCGGGTGTCGTCGCCGCCGTCGGGGCTCTCGACCTTGATGACATCGGCGCCGAGATCGGCAAGCAACTGCCCGGCCCAGGGTCCGGCAAGAATGCGGGCGAGTTCGACGACGCGGACGCCTTTCAGCGGGGGTTCGGCCATAAATCACCGTGGTTGCTGCAATCATCCCGATCGCTGCGAAAGCAGAGCCTCTATCAAGCCCGGCAGCGGCTGTCACGGTTCTTGCTATGGGCCAAAGCTTCAGGCTTTCAGGACAGCGTCCGCCCAGTTGGCGAAATCGTCCATGACGGTATCCCGGTTCACCTCGTTCAGGCTCTCGTGGCGGGTGCCGGCGTAGACCTTCGAAACCAGATTCGAAAAGCCCATCCCGCGCATGCGGTTCGCGAGATGGGTGATGCCCTTGCCGTAGTCCGAGGCAGGGTCTTTCTCGCCGCCAACGATGGCGACGGGAAGGCCGCGCCGGATGCCGGCAAAGCCTGCATCCTTGCTGCCGTTCAGCGCCATGGCGACCACATCGCGCCACATCGATATGGAGGGATTCCAGCCGCAGAGCGGATCGGCAATGTACTTCGCGACCTCCGCCTCGTCGCGCGAAAGCCAGTCGAACAAGGTGCGATGGTCGGGGACCGCCTTGCCCCAGGCTTGGAAGGTGAGTTTCGGCAGCAGGCGCGACGGGACATCGGAGCCCAGCCGCATTCGCTCCCAGGCCAGGATGCCGAGCGCCACCTGGCCGAGCGAGCCTTGCGAGAAATTGCCGTTCCAGATGGCGGCGGCATGGATCCGATTCGAGTGCCGTAACAAGTAGTTCAGCGCCACGGACGCGCCCATCGAGTGGCCGAAAAGGATCACCGGCAGGTCAGGCTGCTCGCGGGCGATAAGATCGTGCACGGCATCGACATCGGCGATCACCTTGGCCGGTCCGTCCTTGTCGGCGAATCTGCCGAGCGGCGCGTCTGGCGCCCTGGTCGCCCCATGGCCACGGTGGTCATGGACATAGACATGGAAGCCCCGGGTGGCCAGGAAACCGGCGAAGCGGTCGTAGCGCGCGGCATGTTCGGCCAGGCCATGATTGATCTGGACCACCGCACGCGGAGAGCTGTCGGCCTGCCGGATCAACAGATTGAGGTCGGCCTTGGTCGGCGAGCGGACCACGCGCTGCTGGCTGAATGGCATGCCGGCTGGCCTCCCCCTGGTTCCGCCGTTGCAATGTCCAACGTGTGCGCCGGCGCCAGATTTGCGTCAATCGGGCCTGCCGGCTTTTCCGCGACGATCTTTCTTGCCACGGGCCCGCAAAATATCGCAATTCTGACATGGAGACAGCTTCAGTCTGTCGCCCACTTTCCAGCAGGGGATTCTCCATGCGCATTGCTGTTGTTTTCGGATTGGCCTTGCTGGCGGGCTCGCTGGCAGGCGCGGCGCATGCCGACGTCAAGATGAGCGGCACCTTCGTGGCCGACGCTGCCTGTCCCGCGACGCAGGCGATCAAGAACGGCAAGAATCCCGGCAATGTCTCGACCGATGCGGGCAAGACCTATCAATTGCTGGCCGGCAACAAGGATGCTCCGACCCACTACCTCATCCTAGTGCCGGGCGCCGATCCCGAGCGCCGTTGGGTGAAGGTCAGTTGCGGCCATCTCTCGGGCAGCAGTGCCGTAACCGCGCCGGCGGCACCCGGCGGGCAAGGCAAGCCGGCGGCCTCGGGAAAACCCGAATATGTCTTCGCGCTGAGCTGGCAGCCGGCCTTCTGCGAGACCAAGTCGAACAAGACCGAATGCAAGGCGCAAAACCCTGGTGAATTCGATGCCACCAATTTCACGCTGCACGGTCTGTGGCCGCAGCCGAACGGCAATTTCTATTGCCAGGCTTCGGCCAGCGACAAGGCCAATGACAATCCGGCTCACTGGCAGGACCTGCCACCAGTCAACCTCGATGCCGCGACCCGCGCCGAGCTCGACAAGGTGATGCCGGGCACCGCCTCGAAGCTGGAACGGCATGAATGGATCAAGCACGGCACCTGCTACGGCAAAAGCCAGCAGGAGTATTTTTCCGACGCCCTTCATCTGATGCGTGAGGTCAACAGCTCGCCTGTCCGCGACCTTTTCGCCAAAAATATCGGCGGCAAGCTGACCGCGGACCAGATCCGCAGCGCCTTCGACCAGGCCTTCGGCGCGGGAGCAGGGGACCGGGTGCGTGTGTCCTGCCTTATCGATCCGTCGAGCGGCCGGCGGCTGATCGGCGAACTGACGCTTGGCCTTGCCGGCCCGATCGGTCCGAACAGTTCGCTCAAGGATCTGCTGCTGGCCTCAGTGCCGACGAACAAGGCCGGTTGCCCGACCGGCACGGTCGACGCGATCGGGTTCCAGTAACGCACGGGCACGTATTTAGGCAGCTAGGCGGGCTTTCGCTTGCCATGCCTGCTGTTATGTTCGCAGGGCGGTTCATTCAGCGGGGGTTGCAATGAGTGGCATAACGAGCAGCGCGCTGGCGCGGCTGGCTTTCTGGGCCAAGGGCATGGTTGCGATCAACGATGCTCGCATGGAATGGCCGGGGTTTTCCTATAGCCAGCCCTAGTGGGCGCGCATGCGCGCACTGTCCGCACCGATCGGCGCCGGCACCTATCATCTCTTTACGATCATCAACGCGGTGATCTTCATCGCAATCGCCGCGCTCGGCATTTTCGGCGTCTTCCTGCCGCTGGCCACTGTGCTGTTTCCGGTGCCGGCGGAGACCAGCGCGCTGAAGTTCTCGCTACTCCTGGCCGCCTGCGCCTTCCTCATCATCGGCCTCGGCCTGCCGATCTCGATGCGTCTGTCGGCCATGCTCGTCGGTGGCAAGAGGATGCGTGAGACGCTGGTTCCGGCGGCCGGAGACGATGCGCTGGCATCGAAAGTCTCCTGGCAGATCAACCGCATCATGCTGATCATGTGCGGCCTGCTGGTGCCGGGCATCCTGCTTTTCATCGCCCACGACATCCAGGCCGGGCCGATCATCACGGCGCTGAAATGGCTGGCGATCGTGCTGATGGCCGTCTCGACCATGACAGGCATTGCGCGGCACAGGAAATCGTAGCGACAAGGTTAGACCTGGATTGACTTGGCTAGATCTGGGCGGACCTGGTCCAGGCGATATCGGCGTCCGCCTCATGCCCGCCGGGTTCGCCGACGACGCGGTCGCGTCCGGTCGATTTCGCCTTGTAAAGGCGCTGGTCGGCGAGCGCGAACAGGTCAGCCAGGCACTGCGTCGTCTCGCTGACCGTGGAAACACCGGCGCTGACGGTCAATTCGAACCGGCTGGTGGCGGCCGATGCCTTGAGCGCGGTGCGGACGCTTTCGCCGAAGAGCCTGGCGACGGAATGCGGACGCGAACTCAGGATCGCGAATTCCTCGCCGCCGATCCGGAAAACCTGGTCCTCAGCGCCTGCCGCCTCGCAAAGTACGGTTGCGACCGCCTTCAGCACCTTGTCGCCTTCGGCATGGCCGAAACGATCGTTGATCGACTTGAAGTGGTCGACGTCGACGATGAGCAGGCTGAGCGGCCTCGCCGTGCGCAGGCTGGACTGGACGGCTGCCTCGCCATCGGCATCGAAGCGTCCCCTGTGCAGCAGGCCGGTCAGGCCATCGCGGCCGACATGTTCGACCAGCGCCTCGTAGCGTTCGCGATAGGTCAAGGTCTCGAAGATGTCTGTCAGCCCACGCGGCATCTGGACATCCCGGACCTCGAACCATTTGAGATAGGCCACCAGCATGGCGCTGAAGGTCAGTGCCGCCGCCATCTTGGCGAACCAGCCGCCGAAGAAGACCGCGATCGGCGCGCCGGCAACAAAATGGAGCGCGGTGAAGAACCCCGCCTGATCGAACGTCAGCACACAGGCGACGCAAATCAGGATGCGTGCGAACCGCGCCTTGCGCAGGACGCGGCCAAGTTTCTCATAGAGCAGGATGATCAGGATGGCGTCGACGAACAGCAGCGTCGTGCCCCAAACCATCAGCCAGCCCATCTCGTCGATGAAGCCGATGTCCGGGAGCCGGCCATCGGGTAGCGGAGCGATGGCGTGCAGGCGCAGGAGCAGAACCAGACCGATCATCACCGCATTGCCGAGCAGCAGGCCATAGATCGGCTGGCGCACGGTGGCGGCATCCTCCTTCATGTAGAGCAGAAGGAGCATCACCAACTTGCCGGAAAACAGCACCGCCGAGCCCGGCGAGACCATGCCGAACGGCAGCGCGACGTAGAAGACGCTGGCGAGATAGGTTTCCAGGAAATGCATGACGCCGAGTGCGCAGATGAAAACGCCCAGGCCGATGCGCTTGCGGAAGCGGAAAAGTGTCACCATGACGCTGAAGTAGACGATCGCTTCGGCAAGGAGCAGGAAACTGTTCAGCAATGCCGTCGATCCGCTCTCTGTTCGAAATCGCGGCCAGCCAGCGATTCCACTCCGATCCTGTTTTGACGTGGAAGGGTTAACCGGAGATTTCCGCGCGCCATCGACGGGTTGAAAACCTGGCTGTCGGTGCACACTTGTCCGTGTGGTTGGCTTGATATGGCAAAAGCGATTGCCGTTCGGCGCCGCATCGCCTACATAGCGGCCAACCTCCATTCAATTCGACAAATCCAGTCATTTTTTCAGGGAAAGCGCGCGTGGCACGCCAGTTCATCTATCACATGGCCGGCCTCAACAAGGCCTATGGCACCAAGAAGGTGCTCGAGAACGTTCATCTGTCCTTCTACCCCGACGCCAAGATCGGCATCCTGGGCCCAAACGGCGCCGGCAAGTCGACGATCCTCAAAATCATGGCCGGCATCGACAAGGACTGGAGCGGTGAGGCGTGGCTCGCCGAAGGCGCCACTGTCGGCTACCTGGCGCAGGAGCCGGCGCTCGACCCGGACAAGACCGTGTTCGAAAACATCATGGAAGGTGTCGCGGCCAAGACCGCCATCATCGAGCGTTACAACGAATTGATGATGAACTATTCCGACGAGACGGCCGACGAGTCGGCCAAGCTCCAGGACGAAATGGACCGGCTGAACCTGTGGGATCTCGAACAGCAGGTCGAGATGGCAATGGAAGCGCTGGGCTGCCCGCCAAAGGATGCCAACGTCACCAAGCTATCGGGTGGCGAGCGCCGCCGTGTCGCGCTCTGCCAGCTGCTGCTGCGCCAGCCTGATCTTCTGCTGCTCGACGAACCGACCAACCATCTCGATGCCGAGACNCGCTACTTCCTCGACAATGTCACCGGCTGGATTCTCGAACTCGATCGCGGACGCGGCATTCCTTATGAGGGGAATTACACCAAGTACCTCGAAGCCAAGGCCAAGCGCCTCAAGCAGGAAGGCCGCGAGGACGACGCCCGCCAGCGCGCCATCGGCCGCGAGCGCGAGTGGATCCAGTCGAGCCCGAAGGCTCGCCAGACCAAGTCCAAGGCGCGTATCCAGGCGTTCCAGGATCTGCTCGATGCGGCCGACAAGCGGCGGCCGACGGATACGCAGATCGTCATTCCGCATGGCGAGCGGCTCGGCAACGTGGTCATCGACGTCGAGGGCCTGTCGAAAGGCTTCGGCGACACGCTGTTGATCGAAGGCCTCGAATTCAAGCTGCCGCCGGGTGGCATTGTCGGTGTCATCGGCCCGAATGGCGCGGGCAAGACGACATTGTTCCGCATGATCACCGGCCAGGAGAAGCCCGATGCCGGTTCTGTCCGCGTCGGCGAGACGGTCAAGCTCGGCTATGTCGACCAAAGCCGCGACGCGCTCGATCCGTCAAAGACCGTGTGGGAAGAAATCTCGGGCGGCGCCGAATTGGTCAAGCTCGGCAAGTTCGAGGCCAACACCCGCGCTTATTGTGCGTCCTTCAATTTCCGCGGCGGCGACCAGCAGCAGAAGGTCGGCAACCTCTCCGGCGGTCAGCGCAACCGCGTGCACCTGGCCAAGATGCTGAAGACCGGCGGCAATGTTCTGCTGCTCGACGAACCTACCAACGATCTCGATACGGAAACGCTGGCGGCACTCGAAGACGCGCTGGAAAATTTCGGCGGCTGCGCGGTCATCATCTCGCACGATCGCATGTTCCTCGACCGTCTGGCGACGCACATCCTCGCCTTCGAAGGCGATAGCCACGTCGAATGGTTCGAGGGCAATTTCGAGGATTACGAGCAGGACAAGATCCGCCGGCTCGGGCCCGAAGCCGTCAACCCGCACCGCATGACCTACAAGAGGCTGACGCGGTAAGAGGGCACCCGGCCGGCGAATTCTCAAGACACGAGGAGCTCGGATGGCTGATTGGTCCGCCGCCCAGTATCTGAAATTCGAGGACGAGCGCACGCGGCCCGCGCGCGACTTGGTGGCACAGGTTCCGGTCGACTGTCCGCGTCGGGTTGTCGATATCGGCTGCGGGCCGGGCAATTCGACCGAACTTCTGGTCGAGCGCTGGCCGGATGCGCAAGTGAGCGGCTTCGACACGTCTCCCGACATGATCGAGAAGGCGAGGGCGCGCCTACCCAATGTCAGCTTCGACCTCGCCGATGCCTCGACATGGCAGCCGGACGAGCCGGTCAACGTGATCTTCGCCAACGCGGTCTTCCAGTGGCTGCCGGAGCATCCGGCGGTGTTCCAGCGTCTGATGGGTTTTCTGGCGCCCGGCGGCGCGCTGGCCGTCCAGATGCCCGACAATATGGCCGAGGATTCGCATCGCCTGATGCGGGAGACCGCCGCCGAAGCGCCTTTCGCGGCAAAGATCAGGGATGCGGCCCGTGCGCCGCTACCGCCGGTGTCGTTCTACTACGACCTGCTGTCGCCGCTCTCGGCTCGGCTCGACATCTGGCACACCATCTACAACCATCCGCTGGCCGATGCCGAGGCGATCGTCGAGTGGGTGAAGTCGACAGGGCTGAAGCCCTTCCTCGATCAGCTGGACGCGGACGAGCGCAAGCTGTTCCTCCACAGCTACACGGCCAAGATCGCCAAGGCCTATCCGAAGACCGCCGATGGCCAGGTGCTGCTGCGTTTCCCCCGCTTTTTCATTGTCGCCAAGCAGGCGGGATAGGCTGGCGAAAACCTTGGTTTAAGCCGGCGTAAACCGGCCGAGTGAGAAAAGCCTTGCGCCGAGACGTCTCGGCGCCCACATCAAGCCGCAACGCCCGCGGATGGGACGGACTGAAACATGCATCGCGTCATCATCAGCGGAATCGGCGCTGAAATTCCCAAGCCTGTCATCACGAATGAGGAACTGGTCGCCAGCTTCAATGCCTGGGTCGACACCGAGAACGCGCGGCGCCAGGATACCGGCGAGACGCTGCTGCAGAAATCGGATGCCGACTTCATCGTTCATGCTTCAGGTGTGAAGTCCCGCCACGTGGTCGAGCGTGAAGGCATTCTCGACCCGACCCGCATGGCGCCGCGCATTCCGGCGCGTCCAGACGACGCGCTCTCGCTGCAGGCGGAATTCGGCATTGCGTCGGCCAGGAAGGCGATCGACCACGCCGGCGTCGATGCGTCGGACATCGATCTGGTGATCTGCTCGTCCTCGCATCAACAGAGGCCGTATCCGGCGATCGCCATCGAAATGCAGGAGGCGCTGGGCACGAGGGGCGCGGGCTTCGACATGGGGCTTGGCTGTTCGTCGGCTGCGGCTGCGCTGCACATGGCGGTCAATCTGGTGCGCTCGGGCGCGCACAAGCGCATCCTGGTGACCACGCCTGAAATCATCACCGGCCATCTCAATTTCCGCGACCGGCAGACGCATTTCATCTTCGGGGACGCTTCGGTGTCGATGGTGGTGGAGGGGCTGGCCCGGGGCGAGAAGCGGCCGGGCCGCTTCGAGGTGCTGGACACACGCATCTGGACGCAGATGTCGAACAACATCCGCACCAATCTCGGCTATCACACCCGCACCGCCCAGGACGATCCCTACATGATCGACCTGGAGGGCAACCTCATCAAGCAGGTCGGCAACAAGGTGTTCAAGGAAGTCACCGTGGCCGGGCACAAATTCATCGTCGAATTCCTCGCCGAACACGGGCTGACGCCGCAGGCGGTGCGGCGCTTCTGGCTGCACCAGGCCAATGCGCGCATGAATGCGATGATCCTGAAACTGGCGTTCGGCCACGATGTCGGCCATGACCGCGCGCCGATGGTGCTGGAGCGGCTCGGCAACACGGCGGGCGCGGGAGCCATCATAGCACTGTCGGAGAACCATGCCGACATGAAACCGGGCGACCACGGCCTGATCTGCGCCTTCGGCGCGGGATACTCGATCGGTGGCGCGCTGCTGAGAATGCTCTGAAGTGATGCCGCGCTAGGCCGGCGTGAAGGGAACCAGCATCGGCACCCGCTTGGCGTAATCGTCATAGGCGGGTCCGAGTTCGTCGCGCAGGAAACGCTCCTCCAGCCTCGCCTTTATGACGACGCCGATGATGAGCAGGGCCGTACCTGCAATCCCCCAGACCGTGCCCTTTGCCGCCATGGTGGCAAGTACAGCCAGCAACAGCCCGGTATAGATCGGATGCCGCACCAGGCGATAGGGGCCGGTATCGACCACGCGATGACCTGCCTTGGCTGTGACCGTGGCGGACCACAACCGCCCGAGATGGATGCGCGCCCACCACGCGAAGCCGATGCCGACCGCAATCACGGCAACGCAGACCCAGGCTTCGGCAAGGGTCGGCGTCCACAATCTCAGCCTGCCTTGATAGCCGTGCGCTGGAACGAACAGCAGGACGGTGCCGGCCAGCCAGAAGACGCGATAGCGGGCCTCCGCCACGATGGTGGCGCGCTTTTGGACGGGATCAGCCCAGAATGCAGCGACGATCCAGGATACCACCCAGAACAGCCAGAGCGCTGCGATGGCTTGTCCAACCTCCATGCCGAACCTCCTCCCGAGTTGGCGCCGAATATATATCGGTGGCGCGGCGGCAATGGGACGCGCCCGCTGCAAGGGGATGGCATTTCCGGTAATAACGTCGTGATCGGCATCAAACGCCGTGATCGGATCATCAGCGCTTTCGACTGGACCGCATTGTCCGAGGTCTCTAGACCAGCAGCATGCAGGAAACAAACCTAGAGCTTTTTCCAACTGCCGAGCCCACGATCGATATCGTCCCGGGCCGTAAGCTGACGGCAAAGGCAGTGGCGCTCTATGCCGCTCCCTCCGATCATTTCGAGACGAAAGCCGTCGAGGAATTGCATCTTGGCTTCGACGGAATCGCGCATGACTTCCATGCCGGAATGACGCGGCGTTCCGGCGGGCGCGAGCCTTGGTATCCGCGCGGCACGGAGATGCGCAACGAGCGGCAATTGTCGCTGGTCGCCACGGACGAGCTTTCGATCGTCGCCGAGCGCATGGGCCTGAAGGAGATCAAGCCGGAATGGATCGGAGCCAATATGCTGATCGGGGGCGTGCCACATCTGTCGATGCTGCCGGCCGGCTCACTGATGTTCTTCGAAGGGGGCGTGACGATCAAAATCGACGCGCAGAACAAGCCGTGCCGGGTCGCCGGGCAATCCATCGCCACCCATGTCCATGCACCGGATCGCGATGCAGCCGCGCTGCTCTTCCCGCAGACGGCGAAGCGGCTGCGTGGCCTTGTCGCGTGGGTTGAAAAACCCGGCGTGGTCAGGGTCGGCGAAGAGATTTCGGTGCGGGTGCCGGAGCAATGGATTTACAAGGCATAGCTACTCCGCCCAGTAGGCGGCGTAGCTATTATTTTGGGCGTCAGCCCTTGCGGTTCTTGTGGACGCCTTGCGCCATGACGGAGACGTGGTCCCACTTGTCCCAGGTGGCGAGGCGGTTGGCGTATTCCTGGCGTATCATCGGCAGGCCGCCGTCGCCGAAGAACACCCTCAGCGGCGGCTCTGCCGCATCGACGATGGCCAGCATCGCCGGCCCGGTCGCCTCGGGATCGCCAGCAACCGAGTTGGCGCGGCGCTCGGCCATCTTAGCGCGGGCGGGCGCATAGGCCTCGATCGGCTTGGAGACCTTGGCCGATGCTCCCGACCAGTCGGTGGAGAAACCGCCCGGCTCGACCAGCGTGACATGAATGCCGAATTCCGCGACCTCGATGCTGAGCGACTGGCTGAAGGCTTCCAGCGCCCATTTCGAGGCGTGGTAGAGCCCGAGCGAGGCAAAGGCATTGACGCCGCCGATCGACGAGATCTGGATGATGTGGCCGGAGCGCTGCGCCCGCATGATCGGCAGGGCGGCCTGGGTGACCCAGAGCGCGCCGAACACATTGGTCTCGATCTGGTCGCGGGCTTCCTGCTCGCTGACTTCCTCTATGGCGCCGAAATGGCCGTAGCCGGCATTGTTGATGACGACGTCGAGCCGGCCAAAGCGCTTGTGCGCCTCGGCGACAGCGGCATCGACGGCTTTCTTGTCGGTTACGTCGAGCTTTATGGCGGCGATGTTGTCGCCATATCTATTGACGAGATCGGCGAGCGTGGCTGTGTCACGTGCGGTCGCCGCAACGCGGTCGCCACGCGCCAGTGCGGCCTCGGCCCAGACGCGGCCAAAGCCTTTCGACGATCCGGTGATGAACCAAACCTTAGATGTCATGATGTGGAATCCTTGCCCCTGCGGGCGCAATTTCTGGATGGAAGCGGAGGCTTCTCCGCTTTCGGGCATATACGGCCTGTCCCGTGATTTTCCAGAGGCGAGGGGGAATCTTTTTGAACAAGACTCTTCCCCGTGGAACAAGAAATCGTGTTGATCAGGGGTAGTTCACCTGAGACGACCAGGCCGGGTCGTCATGCTGTTGCCAATAGAGCGCCATCAGCCGGCTGGTGATCGGCCCGACCTTTCCGTCGGCGATGTCAGCGCCGTCAACCTCCGTCACCGGCATGATGCCGCCGGCGGTCGAGGTGATGAAGACTTCGTCGGCCCCACGCAGCGCGGAGACGCTGACGTCGGCGGTCGTTGCGGCAAGACCTGCCTCGGCGCAGAGATCAAAGACCGTGCGGCGGGTGATGCCCGGCAGGACGCCGATGGCTGGCGTCGACAGTCTGTCGTCCTTGACGCAGAAGACGTTGAAGCCCGGGCCTTCGGCGACGTTGCCGTTGAAATCGAGAATGAGGGCCGTCTCGGCGCCACGGTCGTAGGCATCATAGAGGCCGCCCACTAAGTCGAGCCAGTGGTAGTTCTTGATCGCCGGGTCGATCGAAGCCGGCGGAATGCGCACCTTGTCGCTGATGGCGACACGCAGGCCGCGCCGCAACTGCTCGGCATTCGCGACCGAGCCGAACGGCACGGCGAACGCCATGAAGCGATTGATCGCCTGGCGCGGGTCTCGGCTGAAGGTCGGCGAGGCGCCGCGCGTGCACAGCATCTCGACATAGGCGGCGCGATGACCCGACAGCGCGACGCAATTGTGCAGGACCTCGGCCACGCCATCGCGATCGAACGGGATAGTCATGCGCAGCTTTTGCAAGCCGAGGAAGAAACGGTCGACATGCAGATCGAGGCGGAAGAATCGGCCGTTCCAGACATGCACCGTATCGTAGGTGGCATCCGAGTGCAGGAATCCCCAATCCAGCACCGAGACCTTGGCTTGCGACATCGGCAAATATTAGCCGTCGAGGAAGGCAATGCCTTCGGGATAGGAATGTGGGTCAATATGGCGATCGCTCACCGCAGGCAGCGGCAGTGTATCCTGTGCGGCTTGGCTCATCGGCAGCTCCTCGCCATGAAGTCATAAGCTATCGGCAACGGGCGGAGCGCATAGGGCCAGTGCTCCGACTTCAGTCGTCCTCGAGGTGAAGATCCGGCAGCAGAGCGCCATCTGCCCGGCAGTGGCCTCATTCCTCCTCGTCATCGGCGTCGAGCAGGCGCGTGGCGCGCCAGCGCGTGAGCATGATGTTGGTTTGCTCGATGACGAAGAACCGGGCGGAGTCGCGGTCATAGCCCTCGGCCAGCAGCTTTTCGTAATCGGTGTGCATGTGGCGGATGTGGGCGATCGTCGCCAGCCAGACGGCGATCGTCGGCGGCAAGGTTTTCATGTGGACCGAGCCGGCATCGGTGCGGATCTTCTCCATGTCGGCATAAGGGGCCAGCGGCAGAAGTGCTGTCAAAGCCTTGGCGATAGCGCGGCGGCGGCCGGTTGGTGCCGTCATCGCCCGTCACGCCCTTCAACGGTTGCCTCGGCAATGGCATCGGTCGAGGCGAAATACGGCTTGATATCGATGACCGGCGTGCCGTCGAGCACGTCGATGGCGTCGAGGTCGACGCGCCCGATGCCAATGTCCAATCCGACGAGTTTGGTCACGTGCAGGCCGACCGGGTTCGGCCGGGCAGGGGAGCGCAAGCCGAATACGCCTTTCGATTCAGCAGCATGGCGGGGTTTTTGCACGATCAGATTCCGCGGCGCGTGATGCAGCCAGGACAGGATCACGACGTGGCTGGCGCGCTCCAGCCCGCGCAGGCCCGCACGATAGGGCGCATCGATGGTCAGCACCGCGGGCTGTCCCGCCTCGCGCGCCGCGCGCATGTTCTTCGGGCAACTATCCCGGGTGGTCCACGGCGAGGCAATACGGCCGATGAAGACGATGCCGGCGTCCGGCGGCATCAAGGCCGGATCCTGGTCCAGTCTCTGCTCGCCTTCGCGTACCTCGAACATCTCACGCGGTCCGGTCATTGCCTGTCTCTGTGCTGGTGCATGCCATTGTCTCAAACCGCTAGACGTTCCGGGCTGACCCGGACCGGGAAATCACGCATGCGGCATTTTCTGGTCCGGAAGCGACATAGCGCTTGCAAGGTCGCCAAATTCGACATAAACATATGTTTATATCTTTTTCGAAGAGAATACGCTGATGCATGTCTCGCTCGACACCATGGTGGACACATTGAAGGCGGCGGCCGAATCCAGCCGCCTGCGCATATTGGCACTGTTGTCGCGTGGCGACCTCACTGTTTCCGACCTTACCGAAATTCTCGGCCAGTCGCAGCCGCGTGTCTCGCGCCACCTGAAGCTGCTGCTCGAGGCGGGGCTGATCGGCCGCTACCAGGAAGGGTCGTGGGCGTTCTTCCGCCTGTCGGACGCCGACTCGGCGCGAGACTTCGTGATGAGGCTGGTTGCCGGCATTCGCGGCGCCGATCCGCAGGTCGAGCGCGATCTGGAGCGACTGACCTCGGTCAAGCGCAAGCGCCAGGACCGCGCCACCGCGTATTTTTCGCAGAACGCCGCAAGTTGGGATCATATCCGCTCGCTGCATGTGCCCGACCGTGCCGTAGAGGCCGCGATGCTGAAGCTGGTCGGCAAGCGGCCGTTCCAGTCCATGCTCGATCTTGGCACCGGCACCGGGCGGCTGCTCGAAATCTTCTCGCCGCTCTACCGGCGGGGGATCGGCATCGACATGTCGCGAGAGATGCTGACCGTGGCGCGCGCCAATCTCGACAAGGCCGGCGTTTCGAATGCGCAGGTGCGGCAGGGCGATATCTTCTCGCCGCCGGTCGAGCGCGATGCCTTCGATCTCGTCACCATCCACCAGGTGCTGCACTATCTCGACGATCCGGCCCGCGCCATCCATGAGGCGGCGCGGCTGCTTCGCCCGGCCGGCCGTCTCGTCATCGTCGATTTCGCGCCGCACACACTGGAATTCCTGCGCGATGAGCATGCGCATATGCGGCTGGGCTTTTCCGACCGGCAGATCGGAGAATGGTTCTCCGAAGCCGGCCTCGATCTCGAGGATGCCCAGGAGTTCGAACCGCGCGGCGGCAACGAGGCCAGGCTCACCGTCAAGCTCTGGCTTGGCCGCGACCGGCGCCTGCTGATCGCCGATCCCGCCAATGCCAGCCAGCAGACCAGAGTGAGCTCGATAGGGGAAATCGCCTGATGAACCAGTTTCGTTTTTCCCGCCGGCCCGATATCGGCGACAAGGTCAGGGTTTCGTTCGAGTTCTTCCCGCCGAAGAACGACGAGATGGAGGCAAGGCTGTGGGATACGGTCACAAGGCTCGAGCCGCTGCAGCCGAAATTCGTCTCGGTGACCTATGGCGCCGGCGGTTCGACGCGTGAGCGCACGGCGCGCACCATCGGCCGCATCCTGAAGGAAACCAGCCTGACGCCGGCCGCGCACATGACTTGCGTCGATGCGGCTCGCCATCAGGTCGACGCCGTCATCCAGGAATTCACCGACATGGGCGTGAAGCGCTTCGTCGCCTTGCGCGGCGATCCGGCGGAAGGCGTCGGCGCTGCCTACCGGCCGCATCCGGACGGCTACGCCAACGGCGCCGAGCTGGTCGGGGCGCTGAAGGACGCCGGCGATTTCGACATTTCGGTTTCGGCCTATCCGGAAAAGCATCCGGAAAGCCCTGACTTCGCCACCGATATCGACATGCTGAAGCGCAAGGTCGACAATGGTGCGACGCGGGCAATCACTCAGTTCTTTTTCGACAACGATCTCTACGAGCGTTACGTCGAGCGCGCGCGCCGCGCTGGCATCTACATCCCGATCGTTCCCGGCATCTTGCCGGTGCATAATTTTACCCAGGTCGCCAATTTCTCGGCCCGCTGCGGCGCGCTGGTGCCGGCATGGCTGGCCGAGCGTTTCGACGGCCTGCAGAACGATCCTCAAACGCATGCGCTTGTGGCATCCGCCGTGGCCGCCGAGCAGGTTCTGGACCTGGTCGAGCGCGGCGTGGGCGATTTCCACTTCTACACAATGAACCGGGCCGATCTGGTGTTCGCCGTCTGTCATATGATCGGCATCCGCTCGCATGAGGTGGCGGGCTCCGCTGCTGCCTGAGGGCCAGTCAGGTAAGCAAAAGGCCGGGTAAAAACCCGGCCTTTCGAATCGGTTGGACTATTTGGTGCTGGTCTTCCCCGTCTTGGCGGGTTCAGGGAAGGACGCCCATAATGAGGGCGCCGATGAAAGCAAACGCAGCACAAATCATCAATGCGTTGATTGGCCTCGTAAGTCCCATGACATAGCCTCCTCTTAAAGAGCTATGTCCTGGAGTCTAGGTTCATTTGTGCCACAGGCAAGCGGAAAATGTGCTGCATTGCGACGTGATTGTGGATTTTGCGACTTCGGTTTCGCCGTTAGCCGTTGAAACTCCTTGGCAAAAACCCGCTTCATGCCTGTGAATAAATTATGGCGGTGGCGTGTCGATGCTGTGTCATGGCAGCGCTACCCCCGCGAAAGTCGTGTTCGACTTTCGCGATTGCACATGCCGAATTTTAACGCCGTCCGAACACTCGCCCGTCGATTGTCAGAAGACCAAGTCCGATCAGCACCACACCGCCGATCTCGAACAATTCCAACCGCTCGCCCAGGAAAAGAAAGCCGAGCAGCATGGCACTGGCCGGCACGATCAGCGTGACCAGCGAGGCGTTGGTGGCCCCGGCCGAGGCGACGAGGTTGAAGTAGAGGATGTAGGCGAAGGCCGTCGACAGAAGCGCCAGCGCCAGCACTGCCGCCCACACCGGCGGCGAGGCGGAGAACAGGCCGGCCGGGCCATGGGCGAAGAGCACGATCGGGATCATGATGATGGTCGAAGCCGTCAATTGCCCGGTGGCGACGACCGACGAGGGCACGCCCTTGAAACGGCGCGCGACCATCAGCGCGATACCATAGGACAGCGAGGCGCCGATCAGCGCGAATTTGGCCCAGACAGGGCCGCCGAGCCCCGCCAGCAGGCCGGGACCGATCATCACGGCCGTGCCGGCGACACCGAGCCCGATGCCGGCGAGCTTGTTCCAGGACAGCTTTTCATCTGATGTCAGCGCGTTGGCCAAAATCAGCGTCCAGAAAGGCGTCGTGGCGTTGAGGACGGAAGCGACACCGGCGCCCAATCGGGTTTGACCGGCAAAGATCAACGAGAAGGGGACGACATTGTTGGTGAAGGCCAGCAGGAAGAACAGCCCGGCATGCGGCAGAGCGAGGCGAAAGGACGGTCCGCGCAAGCCGAGATAGAGCTGCAGCGCGACCGCTGCGATGGCGACGCGAAACAGCACCAGCACCAGCGGTTGAAGCTCCGCCACCGCGATGCGGGCGAAGAAGAACGAGCCGCCCCAGATGGCGCCGAGCAGCAGCAACTGCCCCCAGTCCCTGAGCGTCATCGGTCCGCGTGCAGATGCAGCGCTCCCTGCCATATGAATCCTCCCCCAGACGGCCCGAACGCAAGCCGTCAGGCAGAAGCCATATCGGGTCCGGCGGCAAGGGCCACCCGAAACCCGACCGGCTGCCAAGCCTTTCGGCAAAGGCCAGGTGCCGTGCAGTCAGGAGCGCGAGACGCAGAATTGTTTCCTTGCAGCGCCGCGCGTCTCCAGAGACGCGCAAAGGACGCTGCGAGGTTCATTCCTGGCGCATGATCCTTCCGAAAGTCGAAATTAACTTTCGGGGTCATGCGCTAGCCGCTAGCGTGGATTAATTGTGCGAGCTGAAGTCGAGGATTCGTCCATGCAGCGATTCGAGAACGCAAGCGAGGCGGCACTGGCGCTTCGTCCGGATGACCCGGTCTACTGCTTCCGCCCGCAGGTCTTGAAGGCGGATGCGAAGCAGTTCATGGGCATGTTCCCCGGCAAGACCGCCTACGCGGTCAAGACCAATGGCGAGCAGATCGTGCTGAAGACGCTGGTCGAGGCCGGCGTCACCGCCTTCGACGTTGCTTCACCAGGCGAGTTCGCCGCGGTGCGCGCCGTTTCGCCCGATGCGGAGATGCTCTACATGCATCCGGTCAAGGCGCAGTCGGACATCAAGCTGGCTTTGGAGAAATACGGCATTCGCGTCATCTCGCTCGACCATGAGGACGAGATCACCAAGCTGACCCGTGTGGTGCGGGCGCTCGATATCGACCCGGGCGCGGTCAGCGTCTTCGTGCGTGTGCAGACAAAGGGCCATGCCGCCTACGAGCTGTCCAAAAAATTCGGCGCTGGGCCTGCCTATGCGGTCGAACTCGCCGAGCGACTGAACCGCACCGGCTATAAGGTCGGCCTGTGTTTCCATGTCGGCAGCCAGATCGAGGATCCCGACACCTATGAGCGGGCGCTTGCCTCGGCCGACTGGGTGCGCAACCGGCTGACCTTCGACATTGCCGGGCTCGATGTCGGCGGCGGCTTTCCGGCCGAATACGGACATGATCCCAACCGCAAGCAGATCGAGATGCCGTCGCTCGGCCAGATCATGTCGCGGCTCTCCGGCGACCTGAAGGAATATCAGTTCGACCAGATGCCGCTGGTGGCCGAGCCGGGCCGGGTGATCGTGGCGCGCTGCCTGTCGCTGATCGTGCGCGTGCTGTTGCGCAAGGGCAAGCGGCTCTACATCAATGACGGTATCTGGGCGTCTCTGTCGGATTCGTGGACCGGCAAGATCACGCTGCCGGCGCGGTTTATCCCCGATCCGGCAATCCGCACGCGCAACGGCGACGAGAACAAGATCGTACCGTTCAAGGTGTGCGGGGCGACTTGCGATTCCGTCGACATCCTGTCGCGGCCGTTCTGGCTGCCGGAAACCGTCGACACCGGCGACTGGATCGAAATCGGCCATATAGGCGCTTATTCACTGTCGCTGAGAACCCGCTTCAACGGCTTCTATCCCGACACCTTCGTCGAGGTGACGACGCCTTTCGATGAGGGCGACGCGCCGGTGGGATTCGCCAGCCTGGAGACGATGGCGGATTAGGCAACGCCACCGCCGGCCTGGATGTTCTCGCCGGTCAGCCAACGGGCCTCGTCGCTGGCCAGGAAAACGGCAACGTCGGCGACATCGCGCGGCGCACCGATCCTGCCGAAGGGCGACATGCCGGCCGCCACGGCGCGGTCGCGCTCCGGCAGAAGGTCGGTGTCGGTGAAGCCTGGCGACAGCGCGTTGACGGTGACGCCGCGTGGCCCGAGCTCGCGCGACAGAACGCGCACGAATTGTTCCACCGCGCCCTTGCTGCCGAGATAGAGCGCGGTCTGCGTGAAAAACATCTTCGTTCCGCCAGTGGAGACCGCGATGATGCGGCCGCCGTCACGCACGCGGCGAGCGGCCTCCTGAAGCGTAAAGAAAGTGCCTCTGGCGTTGGTGCCGAAGACAAGGTCGAAATCGGCTTCGCTGGCCTCGACCAGCGGTTTGATCACAGCGACGCCGACATTGGCGACGACGATGTTGAGGTCGCCAAACTGGCTTTCTGCTTCGTCGAACAAACGGCGGATGTCGGAAACATTTGAAATGTCCGCCCGGATGGCGATCGCCTTGCCACCCTTGCTCACGATGGCCGCCACAACGTCGTCAGCGGCCTTGGCATTGCCGACATAGTTGACGACGACCGCGGCGCCGTCGGCCGCGAGCCCTTCGGCAATGGCGCGGCCGATGCCGCGCGAGCTGCCGGTGACGATCGCGGTTTTGCCCTGAAGCGAATGAGACATGATCAATTCCTTTCGGCCGTTCGTTGACCGCGCGACGCGGCTTGGTCGAAAATAGGCCGAAGCTATTGATCATATAATGGGCTATTATCTGACTTGCCTGTTAATCCTGGGATACACAATGCGCGGGTCCGAATTTTCCGAACTCAAGGCTTTCGCGACGATCGTGGAGGAGGGCAGCTTCATCCGGGCTTCCGCCAAGCTCAGGATTTCGCCGCCGGCTCTCAGCCAGACAATCCGGCAGCTGGAGGCACGTCTCGGTGTCCGCCTGCTCAATCGCACGACACGCAGCGTATCGCCGACCGCGGCTGGCGACACGCTGTTCACGCGGCTTGGTCCTGTTTTCAGGGAACTGGAAGGCGCGGTCGCCGATATTCATGCTGCGCGCGACCAGCCGGCCGGTTCGCTGCGCGTCAACGTGCCGCGCGTGGCCGCCATGCGGTTCATCGCGCCGATCCTGGGCGATTTCCAGCGCGCCTATCCCGATATCGGCCTGACAGTGATCATCGACGACATGCTGACGGACATTGTCGAAGGGCGTTTTGACGCCGGAATTCGGCTCGGCGAGCGGCTGGAAAAAGACATGGTGGCGGTGAAGCTGAGCGGGGATCTGCAAATGGCCGCGGTGGCCGCTCCCGCGTATCTCGCGGGACGCCACACGCCGCGTCATCCCGGCGATCTGCACCAGCATCGCTGCATCAATTTCCAATGGCCAGGCGGCGGCAACATCTACCGATGGGAGTTCGCGCGGGGCAAACGGGCGCTGGAAATCGCGGTCGAAGGCAAGCTGACCGTTAACGACACCGACTTGCTGCTGAACGCGGTGCTGGGCGCTGCCGGTATCGCCTACATGATCGACTATCAGGTTCAGCCCTGGATCGAAAACGGCCGGCTGGTCCGGTTTCTGGAAGCTTGGTCACCCAGCTTCCCCGGCTTCTATCTATACCATCCTAGCGTGCGGCATGTGCCGCCAGCCCTGAGGGCGTTCATTGATTTTGTGCGGGAGAGGCGGAGTGGCGAGTAGCAGTACGAGGCTCTCGCGGCCTTCACTGTTCGCTCACAATTTTCCCAACAGCTCCGGCGTCGGCCAACCATCCACCGGCAGGACAAGCCGCATCTGTTCCTTGCGGATCGCTTCACGGGTGTTGGTGCCCAAGATGCCGTCGACCGTGCCGACGTCGTAGCCCCTGGCCTCGAGCTTGGTCTGCAGTTCTTTCATTTGCTCATTGTTGAGGCCGGGCTCGGGATTGCGCGGATCGAGCGGCGGCGCGCCCGCCAGGCGCGCGGCGAGATTGGCCGCGGTCAGCGCGTAGGTGAAGGACTGGTTCCATTCGAGATAGACGTCGAAATTCTCGTAGGTGAGGAAGGCCGGGCCCTTGCGGCCCATGGGCAGCGCCAGGCCGGCTTTCAGCCCCTTGTCGGCCAGCGGCGAGCCGTCGGGGTTGGTGACGCCCCATTGCGCCCACTGCGTCAGCGGCAGCTTGTTGGTGCGCCCGGTCTGGTCCCACGGCATCTCTTCGGGCACGCGCACTTCCTGGATCCAGGGTTCGTCCCGTTTCCAGCCGCGCGACAGCACCTTGTTGCCCGTGGTCATGATCACGTCGGGCACGGAGCCGCGCAGATCGATCTTGCCGTCGCCGTCGCCATCGATGCCGCGCGCAAGATAGTCGGATGGCAGGATCTGCGTCTGGCCGATCTCGCCGGCCCAGGCGCCGGTGACGTCGGCCGGCAGCACGCCGCGATCGATCAGTTCCAGGAGCGGCACCAATTGCTGGCGGAAAAGCTGCGGGCGGCGGCAGTCATGCGACATCGTCACCAATGCGCTCAGCGTGTGGAAATCGCCCTGCACGGCGCCGAAATCCGTTTCAAGCGCCCAGAAGGCGGTGATAACCGGGGCCTGGACGCCGAACTGCTGGTCGGCGCGGGCGAAGATGTCGGCGTATTTCTTCATGTTCGCCGCACCTTGCTTCAGCCGGTAAGCCGAGATCATGCGGTTGGAAAACTGGACGAATGTTTGCGTGAAGACGCCCTGCGCACGGTCGCGCGCCAGAGCCCTCTCGTCGATCCGGGCGTCCTCCAGCGCATCAAGACCGACCGCGCCGACACCGGCAGCCTTGGCTTCCGTCGCCACACCCTGCTTCCAGCTTTCGAAATCGCCGCCGCATTCCTGCGCCATCGCCGGCAAGGCCGTGGCGCACAAGAACAGCGCCGCGAGGGCTTGGGAACGCAGTCGCATCAGCTTCCTTTCGAAACGAGAGGGCATTGTCATGCCTGGCTGAAAGCGCAACGCCCTGAATTACCAGCGGTTGCACTCTTTAGCGCTGGCTGTGTCGAAAGCAGGCGGCAGGCCCGGTGTCAACGGGTGATCTGCCGCAACCACGATTCCTGCGGCTTCGCTGCCGTTGTCACGGTGTCAACGGGTGATCTGCCGCAACCACNTGCGGCTTCGCTGCCGTTGTCACGGTGTCAACGGGTGATCTGCCGCAACCACGATTCGTGCGGCTTCGCTGCCGTTGCCACTGCGTCAATGCGTGTTCTGCCGCAACCACCATTCGTGCGGCTTCGCTGCCGTTGCCACTGCGTCAATGCG
This sequence comes from Mesorhizobium sp. LNHC209A00, assembly GCF_000502915.1. NCBI lineage: Bacteria > Pseudomonadati > Pseudomonadota > Alphaproteobacteria > Hyphomicrobiales > Phyllobacteriaceae > Mesorhizobium > Mesorhizobium sp. LNHC209A00. The sequence continues at coordinate 557,150 of NZ_AYWT01000001.1, read as the reverse complement.
TGTTCTGCCGCAGCCACTTGTTCCAGGCGGATTCCGAGCCGTTGAAGACGTTGATGTCGGACTTGCCGGTCATGCCGGGAACGATGCCGGTTCCGGTGTACTGCCAGAAGGTGAAGGGGTGGCTGCCATATTTCTCGCGCGGGTGCCCGGCGACGGAACGCAGCCAGTAGGGATAGCCGCGGAAGGTCGACAGTTCATTGTCGTCGAAGAAGTCGACCGAGGTGTAGATGATCGGCTTCTTGCCGTAATGCCGCTCGACGATTTCGAGGAAGGTCGTCATCTCCGCGCGCACCGTGGCGGCGTCGGGGCGCAGCCGGCAGGTCGGCGAGCTCGGGTTCCATTCCATGTCGAGGACCGGAGGCATGGCGGAGCGGTCGACGGGGACATTCTGGATGAACCAGCGCGCCTGGACGGCCGCCGGAGTGCAGAAATAGAAGAAATGATAGGCCGCGCGTGGAATCCCGTTGGCTTTCGTGCGCGCCCAGTGCTCGCTGAAATACTCATCGAAACGGTCGCCGCCTTCCGTTGCCTTGATGAAGGCGAAGGAGATGCCGCTGGCCTTGGCCGTCGGCCAATCGACCGAGGTCTGGTATTTGGAAACGTCGGTACCATGGACGGCATAGTTCCATGGCGCACCGCTGTCCCACTCATGCGGCTTTGAATCGGCAAAGCGCGGCGCGCGTACGGCCACCGTCGGACTTCTCGACGCGGACGGCGACAGCGGCGAGAGATCGTCCACGGTCGAGCAGGCGCCGAGCAGCGTCAGCATGAAAAGGGCCGCAAGACGGCGCATCGCAACTTCCAAGCCGGAATCAGCCGGTCGCTGATGGGTCTGTGCACTGATGGCCGAAGTTGGTCTGGCCCCCTCCAGTCGATCGCCCCACGCATCGCCTGGCATATCGTTCTTCATGCATGTCGTGTCCCAAAACCGCTGCGCACTTTTGGGCGACATGCATCCCTGTGATCGCCGATCATGGTTGATATCTGGTTTATGGCGCTCGACAAGAGGCGAGATTTTGCGGAAGCAATGGCGGCAATTCGATGACATAAACGTCAGGCGAATGCCTGGGAGGCAATGGATGCGGTTCGTCGTCAAGGTCGTCAAATGGCTTCTTGGCTTGATCGTGCTTGCAATCGCCGCGCTGTTTGCCTGGCTCTATATCGCGCCGCCGGAACTGATCCGCGTCGGCTCGGGCTATTCGGCCAAGATCGTCTGCTCCAACGTCTTCATCGCCGGCCGCGACGCCAACGAGGTGCTGGCCCTCGATGTGCAGGCGCCGGGCCACCCGCTGCTGCGCTTGATGCGGGTCTCGGTCGACAAGAACCGGGGGACGGTTTCGGCCGGCCTGCTCGGCTTCCTCGGCAAGAGCGAGGCGGTTGCCCGCGACGGGCTGGGCTGCGCCTCGGTTCCCGACGGCGATGTCGGCAAGGCGCGGCGCACGGCAATCCATGCCCCGCCATCGCCGACCAGTCAGGACGCGCTGTGGCCCGAGGGCGAGCGGGTCGATGCCTCGCAGAATCCCGAGGTCTCGAAGATTGTCGGGGACGCCGCGATGACCGGCACCGGCGTGCGCGCGGTCGTGGTGGTCAAGAACGGACGGGTCGTCGCTGAGCGCTATGGCGACGGCTTCTCCGAAAAGACGCCGCTGCTCGGCTGGTCGATGACCAAGACCGTCAACGCCGCCATCGTCGGCACGCTGGTCAAGGACGGCAAGATGGCGGTCACCAACAAGGGCCTGTTCACGCCATGGAAGGCCGACGGCCGCGCCGCGATCAGCCTTGCCGACATGATGGCGATGTCGAGCGGGCTGGAGTTCAACGAAGACTATGGTGACGTCGCCGATGTGACGCGCATGCTCTATCTCGAACCGGACATGGCGGGCTTTGCCGCAACCAAACCCCTCACCGGCGAGGTCGGCAAGACGTTTTCCTATTCAAGTGGCACGGCGGTGATGCTGTCGCGCCTCTGGCAGGACGCGATCGGCGACAAGGCCAAGGCATTGATGTGGCCGCGCATGGCGCTGTTCGATCCACTCGGCATGCATAGCGCGGTGCTCGAGACCGACGAGCAGGGCACTTTCGTCGGCTCGTCCTATCTCTACGCCACGGCGCATGACTGGGCCCGCTTCGGCCAGTTCCTGCTGCAGGGCGGTATATGGAACGGCAACCAAATCCTGCCGGTGGGCTTCGTCGACTGGATGCGCGAGCCGGCATCCTCCTCGAAAGTCTACGGCAAGGGCCAGTTATGGATCGAAGCGCCGGGCGACGAGGAAAATCCCGGCGCCGGCGTCGCGGCCGGGCTGCCGAAGGACACTTATTGGATGGAGGGCCATGACGGACAGACCGTCGCCGTTATTCCGTCTGAGCAATTGGTGGTGGTGCGGCTCGGGCTAACGCCGGCCAAGTTCGGCTACCGTCCGCAGACGATGGTGGGTGCGCTGGTGAAGGCGCTGCATTAGCCCAATCGCTTATGACCCTAGCAGGCGTTGACCTGCCTGCAAGACCAGCCTCCGCCATCGGTATCGTGGCAGTCTTCGTAGTTCCCGTAACAGGTATTTGTTGAATTGCGATACCAGGGATAACCACCCGGGCAGCAGACATCCTGCTGCGCGGTCTGAAGGTATCGGTTCGCCGGCTGGCTTTGTCTTTCAGTATTGCCAGGGTGCGGAACGCTAAACCTGATTGGCATATCCAGGCTTGCATTGCTCATTGCGGACGAGCTCAAGAAAACCGTGCAAGCAACCAATGAAAGCATTCCCCGCGCACTCATGCTCTCCTCCTTGAGAGAAAATAGAGACCGCTAATATACCGGCTTTCATCCGTTGCGTCGATTGGCCCTGACCGGTAAAATTGCGGCGGGAAAACCGCTGAGCAGCTTTCCTGAGTGTCTGGCCGTCAAAGGCCAGGTTTGATCACGGCCAGCCAGGCATAGCCGCGATAAAGCGTACGAAAACCGAAGGTTGCGCCGGTTCGCCGCGATTCTGATTCAAGAACTTCGCGCAGGGTTGAGCGCGGCGCGACGTGGAATTTTTTCAGCCAGCCGCGCAGCAAGGTGCGGAACCAGCCTGGCAGACCTTCCTGCTGGCCGAAATCGACGAGGTGCAGCGAGCCCATGGGGGCCAGCGCGGCAAGTGCTGCCGATACGGTCTTCTCCCAGCCCGGGATCATCGACAGCGAATAGGATACGAAGATGCGGTCGAAGCTGCCTTGGCCAAACAGCGCTTTGGCGTTGAAATCCGTGGCATCACCTCTTGCCAGCGCTACGCGATCGGACAGGCCATCGCGGGCAACCGCGGCGCCTGCCGTCTCCAGCATTTCGGCCGAAATATCGAGGCCGAAGAAGCGACCTTCTGGATAGGCGCGGGCGGCGAGGATGATATTGCGGCCGGTGCCGCAGCCGAGCTCCAGCACGGTGCCGCCGGGTGGCACGTCCAGCCCCTCGATCAATCGGTCGCGGCCAAGCAGATAGTATTTGCGGGTCAGGTCGTAGATGTGGCGCTGCCAGCGATAGACGCCGTCCATCAGTTCGGCATGGTTGGCCTGGAATTCGGGGCGGGCCGGCAGCTCGGTCGTGCTCATGCCGCGCACTTCACATAGAGGTGGAAGCCGCCATAGATGGCGGAGCGGTCGCGGGCCGAGAATTCGCGCGAGGCATCACTCTCATAGGTCCACTGGTCGAGCAAAGAGGTCGGGACACGGCCCGGCAGCAGGCTGGGCTCGGCGGCGGTGCGGAAAATGACACGGGCGCCGGCCGAAGCGGTGCGGGTGATCTCCGACCACAGTGCATTGAGCTGGTCATCGGTCATCCAGTCCTGCGCGTCGAGCAGGATGAAGCGGTCGACGGCGCCGGCATCCTTGCCAGCGAGGAATTCGATCAGGTTGGCGTGATGGATGGCGACGCGGTCGATATTGCCGCGGATGGTGTCGTAGTTGTGCTTTTCCAGATAGGCGGGCAGGGCGGCCTCGCCTGGTTCCGGGTAGCGGCGAGCAAAGGCCTGCCAGGCGAAATAGTTGTTTTCCAAGGGGAAGTCGCAGGCAAGCTTTTCCAGCCGGGCCTTCAGCACGCTGGCCATGGTGCCGTCGCCGGAGGTGATCAGCGAATCATACTGCGCCGGCGGAATGCCGAGGCCGAACAGCGAAGCCTTGCGCGACGTTGCCCATTTCAGCAGCTTCCTCTCGAAGACTGGCGCCAGTTCCTCGTTGAAGAAGCGGCGCTGTTCGCCGATATTTCTGGCTTCCATCATGCGGGCCGGGTTGACGCCGAAGAACTTCGCCGTGCGATGGCCCATGGCGATGAACAGGCCAAGCAGGCCGGTCTGGTAGAAATTGCGGTCGAAAACGCCAATGCGCCGGCGGCCGCGCAAGTTGCGGTGTTCCCAATAGTGGCGGCTGACCGCATCGAGATGCGGGGCGATGAAGCGGTCGTAGGCCTCGGAATTGTGACTGGTGTCGGCGGCGCCGAAGAAACGAAAGAGGTCGCCCTGCGAAGGCAGATGGCGGACCGCCTCCAGCTTCATCCGGTTCAGCGCGATGTGGGCGGCGTTGAGGTCGACGGCGTCGATCCGTGCCGGCGAGCGGGTAAGGTAGGCCAGGATGTTGCAGCCGCCGGAAGCGATGGTGACGACGCGATGACCTTGGCCAAGCTGCATCGCGTCCATGTCGACGTCAGGGTCTTCCCAGATCTGTGGATAAACGAGGCCGGAAAACAGGAAGGCGAACAGCCGCTCCGAGATGCCGGCTTTCGAAAGCGCGCGGTTCTGGTAGACCGCTTTTCCAACTTCCTTGCCGCGGCGAAAAACCAGATCCGAGGAGACGTCCGTCATGGCAAAGTGATTCCCCATTTGCTTTGCCGCAAGCGGGTAACCCAGGGTCATGACAGGCCGGTGACAGCCTGTTGACGTCTCCCTTACAGCTTGCCAAACCCGCCCGGCGTCGGCGTCGTCACGATGACGGCCTCGCCAGCGTCGAGCACGGTCTGGTCGCAGGCTTTCAGCACGTCGACCGTGCCGTCGTTGCGGCGGACCTTGGTCGAGCCGACCTCGCCGTCGCCGCCCCCATCCAGCCCTTGCGGCGGCCGGTTGCGGTGTGAGGAGAGGATGGCGCATTCCATTTTCTCCAGGAAGCGGATGGTGCGTCTGGTGCCGTCGCCGGCGTTCCATTTGCCCTTGCCGCCGGATCCCTGGCGAATGTGAAAATCCTCCAGCACCACGGGGAAGCGCAGTTCAAGCACCTCCGGATCGGTTAGGCGCGAATTGGTCATATGGGTGTGCACGCCGGAGGTGCCGCCAAAGCCGCGGCCGGAGTTCATATGGCCGGCCGGCGAGCCCGAACAGATGGTCTCGTAATATTGGTATTTCTTGTTGCCGAAAGTCAGGTTGTTCATCGTGCCTTGCGCATTGGCCATCGCCCCCATGGCGCCGAACAGCGCATTGGTTACGTGCTGCGAGGTCTCGACATTGCCGGCGACGACGGCGGCAGGGTAGGCCGGCTTCAGCATACAGCCGTCGGGAATGACGATGTTGATCGGCCTGAGGCAGCCGGCGTTCATCGGGATCATGTCCTCGACCATGACGCGGAAGGCGTAGAGCACGGCGGCCCGAGCGACCGGTTCGGGCGCGTTGAAATTGTTCTTCATGACAGGCGACGTGCCGGTGAAATCGACGGTCGCCTCCCGCTTTTGCCGGTCGACCGTGATCTTCACCTTGATGACCTGGCCGGTATCGGTCGGATATTCATATTCCGACGTGTCCGGCAGCCGCTCCAGCACGCGGCGCACGCTCTCGGCGGCATTGTCCTGGACATGGCCCATATAGGCCTCGACGACGTCGAGTCCGAAATGGGAGACCATCTTGCGCAGTTCGGCGACGCCCTTCTCGTTGGCGGCAATCTGTGCCTTGAGGTCGGCGATGTTCTGGTGCGGGTTGCGGGCGGGGTAGCGATGATCGGTGAGCAGCGTATGCAACTCCGTCTCGCGGAATTTTCCACGGTCGACGATACGGAAGTTGTCGAACAGAACGCCTTCCTCGTCGACCGTGGTGGCGAGCGGCGTCATCGAGCCCGGGGCGGTGCCGCCAATGTCGGCATGGTGGCCGCGCGAGGCCGCCCAGAAGAGGATGTTTTTCCTGATGTCGTCGTACACCGGTGTCACCACGGTGATGTCGGGTAGATGCGTGCCGCCATTATAGGGGGCATTCAAGGCAAAGACGTCCCCGGGATGGATGTCGCTGGAGTTCAGCCGGATGATGGTTTCGACCGAACGATCCATGGAGCCGAGATGCACCGGCATGTGCGGCGCGTTGGCGACCAGCGCCCCGGTGTGGTCGAAGACGGCGCAGGAAAAATCCAGCCTTTCCTTGATGTTGACGGAATAGGCGGTGTTCTGCAGCGTCACGCCCATCTGCTCGGCGATCGACATGAAGAGATTGTTGAAGATTTCGAGCATCACCGGATCGGCTTGCGTGCCCAGGGCAGCGGCGCGCGTTTTCTTTTCCGTGCGGCGTATGACGACGTGATTGAGGTCGGTGATTTCGGCCCGCCAGCCCGGCTCGACGACGATGGTCTGGTTCGGCTCGATGATCAAAGCGGGGCCGGCGACCAGATTGGACGGTCCCAGGGTCTCGCGACGGTAGACGCCAGCTTCATGCCACTGGCCCTCCGTGTAGATACGCCGGGTCTCGGAAGCGGCTGGATGGATCGTTGCCGGTCCGGCAGGCGCATGGGCCTCGGCGCTGGTCTGGCCGGTTTCGGTGCCCTCGACGCCGACGGTCTCGACCATCATCGGTTTGGCGTCATAGACGAAACCGAATTGCGCTTTGTGGGCGATTTCGAAATCGCGCTTTGCCTGGAAAATCGAATCGTTCTCAAAATTCACCGGGAGGGTCGTGTCGGTGCCGTCATAGCGAATGTGCAGCACCGGCCTGGTGGCAACCGCGGCCTCGGCGATGCCTTGCGCCGCCAGCTCCGCGATAACGGCCTTTTTCAAGGTGGCGATGAGGTCGCCAATCTCCGTTATGGACTCTTCGGCGAGCGGCTTGAGCAGCGCCTGCTGGCGCGAGGCGAACACCGAGGCCAGCCCGATGCCATAGGCCGAAAGCAGGCCGGAGAAGGGATGGATCAGCACGGCCTCCATGCCAAGCGCGTCCGCGACCAGGCACGCGTGCTGTCCGCCGGCGCCGCCGAAGCAGTTCAGGAGATATTCGGTGATGTCGTAACCGCGCTGCACGGAAATCTTCTTGATCGCATTGGCCATGTTCTCGACCGCGATGGTGACGAAGCCCTCGGCGACCGATTCGGGCGGCCGGCCATCGCCGATCTCGGCGGCAAGTGCCGCGAATTTCGCACGCACGGTTTCCGCGTCGAGCGGTGCGTCCTGGCGGGAACCGAAGATCGACGGGAAGAAGTCGGGCTGCAGCTTGCCGAGCATCACGTTGGCATCGGTCACCGCCAGCGGGCCGCCTCGCCGGTAGGCGGCGGGGCCGGGATTGGCGCCCGCGGAGTCCGGTCCGACGCGGAAACGGCCGGCCTCGTAGTGCAGGATCGAGCCGCCGCCGGCGGCGACCGTGTGGATGCGCATCATCGGCGCGCGGACGCGCACACCAGCCACTTCGGTGTCGAAGGCCCGTTCATACTCGCCGTCATAGTGGGCGACGTCGGTGGACGTGCCGCCCATGTCGAAGCCGATGACCTTGTCGAAACCGGCGAGCTTCGCCGTCTCGACCATGCCGACCACGCCGCCGGCCGGGCCCGACAGCAGTGCGTCCTTGCCCTGGAACATGTCGGCGGCGGTGAGCCCGCCAGAAGACATCATGAACATCAGGCGGGGGAATCCGTTGTTTTCTCCCGCCGCACCCAGCTCTCCCGCCACCCTTTGCACATAGCGGGAGAGGATTGGTGACAGATAGGCGTCGACCACCGCGGTGTCGCCGCGGCCGACCAGCTTGATCAACGGCGAGACCTCGTGGCTGACCGAGACCTGGCCGAAACCAAGCTTGCGGCAGACCTTGGCCACCGCCTTCTCGTGATCGGGGTATTTCCAGGCATGCATGAAGACGATCGCCACCGCGTCGATGCCATCCGCTTTCGCTTGTTCCATGGCCGGCCGGCAGGCTGATATGTCGAGCAGCCGTTCGACGCAGCCGTCGGCGAGCACGCGCTCGTCGACCTCGATGACGCGCTCATAAAGCTGTTCGGGAAGGATGATCTCCTTGGCGAAAATGTCCGGTCGCGCCTGGTACGCAATCCCTAGCGCATCGCGAAACCCCTTGGTGATGAGCAACAACACGCGGTCGCCCTTGCGCTCCAGGAGGGCGTTGGTCGCCACCGTCGTGCCCATCTTGATGTCGCCGATCAGGCTGGACGGGATCGCGGCGGCCGCTTCAAGGTCGAGCAGGTCGCGGATGCCCTGAATGGCCGCATCGGCATAGGCTTCAGGATTCTCCGATAGCAACTTGCGCGGATGCAGCCCGCCTTGCGGGTCGCGGCCGATAATATCGGTGAAGGTGCCGCCGCGATCGATCCAGAAATCCCATTTCGCGGTCATGCGGCTGTCTCCGGTATTTCGTTTCCGGAGTCGTTGTTAAAGCGCCGAAGCGCCGGCAGCAATGTCGCCTGCATGCCATTGATGTTACAGGCGGAAACGGAACGTTATGAAACCCGTGGCCGTCCAGAGCATTTCTCCTTCGACCGTTCACCGCAACGTGAACGTGTGTTGAAGGAGAGACGTAATGAAAAAGCTCATTCTTGCTTCGGTGTCCGCCCTTGCCCTGCTGGGTGTCGCGGCCTGCAGCGACAGCGGCAAAGGCACTGACAACACCACAACGCAGAGCACCAATCCGCCGGTTGCCGAGCAGCCGATGAAGCCTGCGGCCCCGGCCGATAATTCGACCAAGCCTGCCGAGCCGGCTCCGGCAACGCCCGCTCCTGCGCCCGCGCAGTAGTTTGTAAGCAGTAAGTGTCTTGGGAGGAAGGCCGGCTTCATGCCGGCCTTTTCTCGTGGAGACCGCGCTCGGGACCGTCGATCGTCTCTGGTCAGGGGCCCGAAAAAGAGAGGCCGTTAATGGCTTGATAGCGGGGACCGGTTGGCTCTATGAAGCTGGCCATGTCGATTTGGGATCGCCTCGGCGACTTCATCACGCGGGTTTCGTCGTCAACCACATCAGGCGTCGCCGACGTGGTCGAAGCTGTGCGCACGGTTTTCTCCGGCGATGCAGACCTGCGCCGCCGCATTGCCTTCTCTGTGGCGATGATCGCGCTGTCGGCCAAGATGGCCAAGGCAGATGGCATCGTCACCCAGGATGAGGTGCGCGCCTTCCAGGAAATCTTCGAAGTGCCGCCGAAGGAGACGCGCAACGTCGCGCGGCTGTTCGATCTGGCCCAGCGGGACGTCGCCGGTTTCGAAACCTATGCCGAGCGCATGGCGCAGCTCTGCGGCTCCGGGCACTCCAATTGCGTGATGCTGGAAGACATACTCGACGGCCTGTTCCACATCGCCAAGGCCGATGGGCTGGTGCATGAGCGCGAAGGCATCTTCCTGCACCGTATCGCCGAGATCTTCCGTATCGACGAGACGCACTACGAATCGATCATGGCGCGGCACGTCAATCTTGGTGCCGGCGACCCCTATCTCGTCCTCGGCATCGAGCGGGGCAAGCCGTTCGAGGAGGTCAGGAAACGCTATCGCAAGCTGGTGTCGGACAACCACCCGGATAGGCTGATCGCGCGCGGGCTGCCGCAGGAATTCATCAAGATCGCGACGACCAGGGTCGCGGCGATCAACGCCGCCTACGAGATGATCGAGCGGGGCCTGCGGCACGCATGAGCGGCTTCCTGCCCGATGAGCCGAACGCCGAGGTCAGGGTATCGCCGAATTTCGGGCCAAGGCGCGATGCGCAGAAGCCCGACATGATTGTGCTGCACTACACGGGCATGGCAACCGGGGCTGGGGCCGAAGCCTGGCTGTGCGACCCGGCGAGTGAAGTCTCGTCGCACTATCTCGTCCACGAGAATGGTCACATCGTGCAGATGGTCCGGGAAAGCGATCGCGCGTGGCACGCCGGCCAGAGTTCCTGGTTCGGACGCACCGACATCAATTCCTGCTCGGTCGGCATCGAAATCGTCAATCCCGGCCATTCACTCGGCTATCCCGGCTTTCCGAAACGTCAGATCGCGGTGGTCATCGAGCTGTGCAAGGGGATTGCCGCGCGGCACGCGATCGCCGCCGAGCGGGTGCTGGCGCACTCCGACGTGGCGCCGGGGCGCAAGATCGATCCCGGCGAGAAGTTCCCCTGGGCGGCACTGTTCGAGGCTGGCGTCGGCCATCTGGTGCCGGCCGCTCCCGTCAGGCGCGGAGCCGCGCTGAAGCCCGGTGACCGCGGTGCCGATGTGGAGACGCTGCAGTCGATGCTGTCGCTTTATGGCTATGGCGTCGAGATATCGGGCGTTTTCGACGACCGGACACGAATTGTCGTCGAGGCCTTTCAACGGCATTTTCGACCGCGCCGGATCGATGGAATCGCCGACGGCTCGACGATGCGCACGCTGCAGAAACTGCTTGCTTCCGTGAGGAATTGACCTCAGGTCAAGAGCCGGTCCAAGTAATCCTTCCCGGTCATAAAGTTACAAACTGTCACTGAAAGTGACTTGCCTCGCCTTCATTGACGCCAAATCGGGCTTCAAAGGGCGTTTCGTACAGTTTGTCGGACATCCATCCCCCGGGTGTTCCGATATTGATCAAGCGATGCCACGCGAACATCTTCGCGTGGCCCCAACAGAACAGGATCACATGCAGAAATTGACCGGTTTAACGGCAGCTCTTGCTGCCGGGGTAATGAGTTTTGCCTTCAGTGCGGCAGACGCCGCGCCGTTAAGTCCACGGGCCGACCAGGGTCTCGTCGCGGCATCCGCCAAAGGCAAGGCCATTTCGGCCAAAAGCAGCAAGAGTGCGAAGGCGACGACGAAGCAGGCTTCCGCGAAAGTGGAAAAGGCAAGCTGGGCCAAGGCAAGTGGGACCAAGGCAAGTGGGACCAAGGCTAGTTGGACCAAAGCAGGGAAATCCTCCGTCCAGAGGCAGGCAAAGCGCGGCCGCAAAACCGTGGACATGACGACGACGGCATCGATCGGTCTCGGCAACGTCGCTGCGGCGACCGAGGCGGTGACGAGCGGCGGCCAGTATTCCGCGATTGTCGGCCGATACGCGGCGACCTACGGGGTTCCGGCGTCGCTGGCCCAGGCCGTGATCAAGATCGAGAGCAACTACCGGCCGAACATGGTCGGCGGCGCCGGCGAGATCGGACTGATGCAGATCAAGCCGGCAACCGCGCGCATGATGGGTTACAGCGGGTCGGCCAAGGGCCTGTTCGATCCCGACACCAACATCAAATACGGCATGAAGTATCTCGCCATGGCGCGCGACCTCGGCGGCGGCACGACCTGCGGCACCATCCTGAAATACAATGCCGGCCATGGCGCCACCCGCATGAACCCGGTTTCGGCGGCCTATTGCAGTAAGGTCAAGGTTCAGTTGGCGGCTGTCGGGGCACCGGCTTGATAAGAACCGACCACGGCTGGCTTTTTCGGTTGCGTTTTGCGGTGTTAACCCCTTTATAGGCCCTGCCAGCTGGCCGGGCGGCCGCACCCGCAAACGCCGAAAGGCCGCGGGTGAGGAAAGTCCGGGCTCCATGGAAACACGGTGCCGGTTAATGGCCGGCGGGGGCGACCCCAGGGAAAGTGCCACAGAAAGCAAACCGCCACGACTTTGTCGGGGTAAGGGTGAAAGGGTGGGGTAAGAGCCCACCGCGCGACTGGCAACAGGAGCGGCACGGTAAACCCCACCGGGAGCAAGACCGAATAGGGGCGGTGCGAGGGGAAACCCTCGAGGGCTGTTTCCGGCCCACCGTCCGGGTAGGTTGCGTGAGGCGCATGGCAACATGCGCCCAAGATGAATGGCCGCCACGTTCTCGCGTCGCAAGGGGCGAGGGCCATACAAAACCCGGCTTACAGGCCAGCTGGCAGTTTCTCTCCACGACATCTGGGATTAAGCCTTTGGTACCGGAAGGTTGCGCCATAGCGCCCGGCATACGCCATCTGATTGTCGGCGAATATCTCACCTTGGATCGGGCCCGCGGCGACGCAATCGAAATATTTCGCGTGCTGCACGGCCATCGCAACATCGAAGCCGACGACCTCGGGTCGTGATCAGCCCGTTCAGTCGCTGATCCTGTCCAGCGAGGCCTCGATCGCCTTCCAGAGTTCTTCCACCGGCTCACAACCGACCGACAGGCGAACGAAGCCAGCCGGAACCGCGTCACCTCGCTTCAAGCGCCGTTCGGCCGAGCTGTGGACGCCGCCGAAGGAGGTTGCGGCCTGCATCAGGTCGCAATTGTTGATGAAGTCCTCGGCTTTCTGCTCCGAAGCAAGTTCGAAGGAGATGAGGAAGCCGAAGCGCTCCATCTGGGCGCGGGCAAGATTGTGCGAGGGATCGCCTTCCAGGCCGGGATAGCGCAAGCCGTTGATCGCCCGATGGCCTTGCAGGCGCCGCGCGATCACTTCCGCCGACGAACACATGCGGTCGAAGCGCACATCCAATGTTTCCAGGCCGCGATGCACCAGCCAGGCTTCGAACGGCCCGGGGATGCTGCCCGAGACCTCGCGCCAGCCGGTCACGGCTGCGATGATATCCGCATTGCGGCTGGCAACATGTCCGAACAGCACGTCGGAATGGCCATTGGGTGCCTTGGTGTCGGCGGCGACAACGATATCGGCACCGTGATCGAGAGGACGCTGGCCGAACGGCGTCATCGTCGTGTTGTCGACCACCAGCAGCGCGCCGGCCTTGTGGACGGCATCGGCGACAGCGGCGATATCGCAGATGTCCAGCCCCGGATTGGCCGGCGTTTCGACGAACGCCAGGCGGTAGCCCGCAAAACCGCCGTCGAGGAAAGTCGATGTCGGCCGCACATCGTAGGAGACGCCGAGCGGTTTCAGGAAGCGATCAGCCAGCGCCCTGGTGGTGTGATAGCCGTCCGAAGGCAGCAGGACATGGTCGCCGGCCTTGAGCACGGCAAAGAATGCCGCCGAGATCGCTGCCATTCCCGAGGGAAAACCGACGCAGGGCGCGTCTTCCAAATGGGACAACATGTGTTCGACGGCATCCCATGTCGGGTTGCTGAAACGGCCGTACTGATTGAAGCCGGTGGCATCGCCCGGCGCATGAAAGATGGCGGCCATGGTCAGTGGCAGGGGAATGGAATCGCCCATGGCAAACCCGCTGCGACGCAAATGGGGAAGGGCCGCGGCGCGCGATCTGGCAGTTTCAGACATCGAGTTTCAAATCCCTTGGCGATCGGTGAGATGGGGGAGACGCTATGCCCGGCCGCGGCTCGCGGCAAGGCATCTCCACTTGGACCAGCGAGGCTCTAAACGGTTCGTTAGGCTTAATAGACCATAAAGACGAAACGTGCCGTCACAGCCTTTCTCACGGGCGTGATGCGCATGGTTGCGAAGCCCTATTCCCGTTGACGCCCATAGTGCCCCATGATATCCCATTTCGACATCAAAGCCTTCGTTCCGCGTCAGGGTAAAGCGTACGCCAATCGGGCAGCCGCGGCGGCTGCGCGTTTGCAGATTTTCGCCCGTGTGGACGGGGTTGGTGCGGGGCAGACGCAGCGCTGCGGTGGCGCGTACGACACGATGAAGAGGGGTGCGGCTGCGCAGGCGGCCGCAACGTGTGATGGACCGGTTTCTGTCGAACACGGTGAGCAGGATCGATGTGAAGGGGCGGGTGTCCGTGCCGGCGCATTTCCGTGCCGTGGTGCAGAAGCGCGGCTATTCGGAACTCTACGCGTTGCGTTGCCTGGACCTGCCTTCGATGGATGTCGGCGGGCTCGATCTGCTCGACCGCTACGAGCAACGCATCGCGCAGGAAGACCCGTTCCTGCGGACCGCGGACGACATGTCGTTCTTCTGCCATGGCGACGGAGCGTTCCTGAAACTCGACCAGGACGGCCGCATCACCATGACCGATTTCATTCGCGAACATACCGGCATTTCCGCGGAGGTGGCCTTTGTCGGGCGCGGCAATTTCTTTCAGATATGGGAGCCGGGACGGCTAGCGACCTATGGGGCGCAGGCGCGTGCCAGGCTTTTGCAGCTTCGGCAGGGGACGAAGGCTCACGAGGCCAAGGCCGGGGAGCGACCGGAATGACGGTGGACCACGGCGATGATGTCAACGCCGTTGGCGGATCGGTCCGCCACATTCCGGTCCTGCTTGGCGAAGTGCTGGAAGCGCTGGCGCCGGCGGAGGGCGACATCGTCATCGACGGCACGTTCGGCGCCGGCGGCTACACCAAGGCCATCCTGGCGACGGGCGCGTCCGTGATTGCCATCGACCGCGATCCAGATGCGATCGCGGCCGGGCGCGACCTCGAGGCGCAATCCGGCGGCCGGCTGAAGCTGGTGCAGGCGCCATTCTCGACGCTCGACGACAAGGTAGAAAGCGCCGATGGCGTCGTGCTCGACATCGGCGTTTCCTCCATGCAACTCGACCAGGCCGAGCGTGGCTTTTCCTTCCGCAGCGACGGACCGCTCGACATGCGCATGGCGCAGGCGGGCCTGAGTGCTGCCGATGTCGTCAACAGTTTCAAGCCGGGCGACCTTGCCCGCATCTTCGGCTTCCTCGGCGAAGAGCGTCACGCCGGCCGCATCGCCCGCATGATCGAGGCGCGCCGGGAAAAACGGCCATTCGAGCGCACGCTGGAACTCGCTGATGCGATCGAAACCCATATCGGACGCGCGCCGAAGGACAAGATTCATCCGGCGACCCGCGTCTTCCAGGCGCTACGCATCTTCGTCAATGACGAGCTCGGCGAACTGGCCAGGGCGCTGTTCGCGGCCGAACGCGTGCTGAAGCCTGGTGGACGGCTCGCCGTGGTGACGTTCCATTCACTGGAAGACCGTATCGTCAAGCGCTTCATCGCCGACCGCGCCGACGCCATGACCGGCTCGCGCCACATGCCGGAGGCGCAGGCGCGCACCGCGACATTCCGCAAGGCTGGTGGCGGGGTGACCGCAGGCGACGCCGAGGTTGCGGCCAACCCACGCGCCCGCTCGGCCAGGCTGCGTGCCGCGATCCGCACCGAGGCTCCGGCGCGGGGCGACGATTTTTCGATTTTCGGCCTTCCAAAGCTTCCCGGCATCGACCGGCCGGGGGAGAGGTAAGCACGTGTTTCGTACCAGCGACATAGTCCTGATCGCCGTCATGGTTTCGGCGGCCGCCCTGACCTACAAGGCCAAGCGCGAGGCCGAGGACCAGTTGGCGGCCGTGCAGAAGATCCACGCTGAGATACGTTACGAGGAGGACACGATCGACCTGCTCAAAGCCGACTGGAGCCTGCTCACCCAGCCGTCGCGCCTGCAGAAGCTGGCCGAACTCTATAAAGCGCAGCTCGCGCTGGAGCCGGTCAGTGCCCGCCAGATCGTGGGCCTGGGCGACCTGCCGGCCAAGGCCCTCGATATCCAGGACATCCTGAACGGGCGCCAGGGCGCCATGGCCGACAATTCCGACAAGGCGCCTTCAGGCGACAAGGATCCCGTCGTGACCGGAGATATTGCCCAATGATCGGCAAACTGCTGAAGCGCTTCGCGTCGGTAAGCCGCGCCAGGACGGGCGAGGAAAGATCGATCGTGGTCGAAGGCGCCCGCAAGGCGACTGGCGGCAAGGGCAAGGCGCGCATCGTGATGACGATGGCGGTGTTCTTCGGCATCTTCTCGACCATATCGGGGCGGCTGGTCTATCTCGGTTTCCAGACACCCGACCTGTCGGGCGGCCCGCAGAGCCGGGTGACCGCCTCGCGGCCTGACATTGTCGACCGCAACGGCGAAGTGCTGGCCACCGACATCAAGACGGCGTCGCTGTTCGCCGAGCCGCGCCGCATCGTCGATGCCGACGAGGCGATCGAGAAGCTGTCGACGGTGCTGCCCGAAATCGACTACGAGCAGACCTATCACAAGCTGAAGAGCGGCGCCGGCTTCGTCTGGCTGCAGCGGCAGCTGACGCCCAAGCAGCAGGCCGACATCATGCAGCTCGGCATTCCCGGTTTTGGCTTCCGCACCGAAAAGCGCCGTTTCTATCCAAGCGGCGAAACCTCGTCCTACGTTGTCGGCCTGACCAACATCGACAACCAGGGCATCTCCGGCATGGAGAAATATATCGATGAGCAGGGCCTGAGCGACCTGCAGGCGTCGGGCCTGGCGGTGGCGAAGGATCTCAGGCCGGTGAAGCTTTCGATCGACCTGCGCATCCAGCATGTGGTGCGCGACGAGATCGCCGCCGGCCTGGAACGCTATCGCGCCATGGGCGCGGGCGCTGTCGTGCTCAACGTCAAGACCGGCGAAGTGGTGGCCATGGCCTCGGTGCCGGATTTCGATCCGAACAACCCCTACAATGCGCAGGACAAGGACCGGCTCAACCGGATGTCGGCTGGGCTCTATGAAATGGGCTCGACATTCAAGAGCTTCACCTCGGCCATGGCGCTTGATTCCGGCAAGGCGACGATGTCGAGCCGCTTCGACGCTTCGCATCCAATCCGCGTCGGCCACCAGGCCATCCACGATTTCCACGGCAAGAACCGTGTGCTGTCGTTGCCCGAGGTGTTCCTCTATTCGTCCAACATCGGATCGGCCAGGGAAGCAGAGCTGGTCGGCATCGAGGCGCACCGCGAATTCCTGCATCGCCTCGGCATCCTGGAGAAGATGCAGACCGAACTGCCTGAAGTCGCCCGCCCGACCGAACCGAAAGTCTGGAAGCAGGTCAATTCGTTCACCATCGCCTTTGGCCATGGCGTGTCGACGACGCCGCTGCAAGCGGCTGTCGGCTGCGCGGCGCTGGTCAATGGCGGCTTCCTTATGCAGCCGACATTCCTGGTCCGCAGCCAAGAGGACGCGATGGCGGCGGCCAAGAAAGTGGTTGCCGAAAAGACTGTCGAGGGCATGCGCTACCTCTATTCGCTCAACGCCGAGAAGGGTTCGGCCAGAAACGCCCGCGTTCCCGGCTACCGCGTCGGCGGCAAGACCGGCACGGCCGAGAAGGTCATCAACGGCCGTTACTCGAAGGAGTTGAATTTCAACACCTTTGTCGCCGCCTTTCCGATGGACGATCCGCAATATCTGGTGTTCACGATCGCCGACGCCCCGCATCCGGAAAAGCCTGGGATGACCGACGTCGCCGCCAACAATGCCGGGGTTATGGCCGGCAATATTATCAGGCGTTCAGCGGCCATGCTTGGCGTGAAGCCAGATTTCAGCCATGAAAATGGTGCAACGCTGGTTTCCTATCAGTGATTCTTAGGGCGCGCCGGCAACTGCGCGCTATTTTGTTGCGGTGAACGGGACTCGATGAAGCTCAAAGATTTAGCCGGTATCCTGCCAGTCGAAGGAACAGCTTCCGCCGATCTGGAGGTTACCGGCATCTCGTCCGATTCCCGCCAGGTAAAACCGGGCGTCGTCTTTTTCGCGCTTGCCGGAACCAAGGCCGATGGCGCGAGCTACGCCGCCGACGCGGCCCGGCGTGGCGCCGCCATGATCGTGGTCGGCAAAGGCAGCGCCCTTGCCGATTTGCCGGTTCCGGTGCTGGCGGTCGATGATCCGCGCCTAGCGCTGGCGTTGAGTGCCGCCCGCTACTTCGGCAAACAGCCGCAAACCATGGTCGCGGTTACAGGCACCAGCGGCAAAACCTCGGTCGCCGCCTTCACCAGGCAGATTTGGGAACAGGCGGGATACGCCGCCGCCTCGATCGGGACCACTGGCGTGGTCGCGCCCGGCCGCAACGAATATGGTTCGCTGACGACACCCGATCCGGTCGCCCTGCACCGGTTGCTCAGGGAATTGGCCGATGCCGGCGTTACCCACGCCTCGATGGAGGCCTCCAGCCACGGTCTCGACCAGCGCCGCCTCGATGGGGTGAAGCTCTCGGCCGGGGGCTTCACCAATCTCGGCCGCGACCACATGGATTACCATCCGACGATCGAGGATTATCATCGCGCCAAATTGCGCCTGTTCGATACGCTGCTGCCGAAGGGCGCCCCCGCCATCGTCTTCGCCGACGATCCGTGGTCCGAACCGACGATAAAGGCAGCGCGGGCCGCCGGGCTCGACGTGCTGACGGTCGGCCGCCATGGCGATTTCCTCAGGCTGAAGCGGGTCGAGCATGAGCGTCATCGCCAGCGTGCCGAGGTCGAGGCCGACGGTGTGATCCACGAGATCGACCTGCCGCTCGCTGGCGATTTCCAGATTGCGAATGCGCTGGTTTCGGCGGGGCTTGCCATTTCCACTGGAATGCCTGTCACCAAAGCCTTGGCGGCATTGCAGAAATTGAAAGGCGCGCCGGGCCGGCTCGATCTCGTCGGCACCACGGCGAGCGGCGCGCCGGTCTATGTCGATTACGCACACAAGCCCGACGCGCTCGAAAATGTGCTGGCCTCGGTGCGTCCGTTCACCACCGGCCGTGTCATGGTCGTCTTCGGCTGCGGCGGCGACCGCGATCGTGGCAAACGACCTATCATGGGCGAGATCGCGACACGGCTTGCCGATGTCGTCATCGTCACCGACGACAATCCGCGCTCGGAAGTGCCCGAAACCATCCGCGCCGCCATTCTTGAGGCCGCGCCCGGCGCCATGGAGATCGGCGACCGGCGCAAGGCTATCCACGAGGCTGTCGCCATGCTGCATGCCGGCGACACACTGATCGTGGCCGGCAAGGGCCATGAGGAAGGCCAGACGATCGGCTCGGAAACCCTGCATTTCTCCGACCACGAGGAAGTGCGCAGCGCGCTCCGGGGGCATGCCGCATGAGCTTGCTGTGGACGTCGGAAGCGCTGGTTGCCGCCACGGACGGGCGGCCGCTCGGCCCCATGCCCGAAGGCATATCGGGCATTTCGATCGATAGCCGCAGCCTGCAGCCGGGCGACGCTTTCTTTGCCATCAAGGGCGAGGCGATGGACGGCCATGACTTCGTCACCGCGGCCATCAAGGCCGGCGCCGGCGTGCTGGTGGTGGCAGAAGGCAAGCTGCCCTCACTTGGTCGGTTGACCGCGCCGATCATTGTCGTCGACGACGTCCTGGTCGCGCTGGAAAAGCTCGGTGTCGCGGCACGCGCCCGCTCGCAAGCCAAGATCGTCGCGGTGACCGGCTCGGCGGGCAAGACCACGACCAAGGAGGCGCTGCGCCACGTGCTTTCGGCCGTCGGCAAGGTGCATGCCTCGGCGCAGTCCTTCAACAATCATTGGGGTGTCCCGCTGACCTTGGCGCGCATGCCCGCCGATTGCGATTATGCCGTGTTCGAGATCGGCATGAACCACCCCAACGAGATCCGGCCGCTGGTGAAGATGGTGCGGCCGCATGTCGCCATCGTCACCATGATCGCGGCCGCGCATCTTGGCTTCTTCCGCAACCTGGACGAGATCGCCAAGGCCAAGGCCGAGATTTTCGAGGGCCTTGAGCCCGATGGTGCTGCCGTACTCAACCGCGACGACGCGCGTTTCAAGCTGCTGGACAGGATGGCACGGGCTGCCGGCGTCGAGCATATCCTTGGCTTCGGCGAGAATGCGCGCTCGACCTTCAAGCTGGTCAAGTGTGAGTTGCATGCCGACCATTCCGACATCGCCGCCAGGATCAGCGGCCACGATATGATCGCCCGTATCGGCGCGCCCGGCCGGCACATGGTGCAGAACGTGCTGGCGGTGCTCGGCGCCGCGCATCTGGTTGGCGCCGATCTCGACAAGGTTGCATTGGCGCTGGCCGATCTTTCGGCCGAGCGCGGGCGCGGCAAGCGCCACGTGCTAAGGCATCCCGGGAGCCCGATTTCGGGCCAGGCAGGTGGCTCGATCACGCTGATCGACGAGAGCTACAACGCCAATCCGGCCTCGATGGCAGCGGCGATGGCGCTGCTCAACGCGACGCCGGTGACGGGCGAGGGCAGGCGCATCGCCGTGCTTGGCGACATGCTCGAACTCGGCGATCACTCGGCCAAGCTGCATGCCGCGCTTGCCGATCTCATCGTCGGCACGGGGACGCGGACAGTCTTTCTCGGCGGCCCGGAAATGCGGTCGCTGGCGGAAGCGCTGCCGGACGATATCAGGACGGAATACCGCTCCGGTGTCGAGGAGTTGAAGCCGGTGCTGCTCGCCGCGCTGAAGCCGGGCGACGTGGTGATGATCAAATCGTCGAAGGGCATCGGTTTTGCAAAACTGGTCGATGCGCTGCTGGGCAAATTCCCGGCTGAAACGACAACAAGCAACCAGACCTAGTCGGGGGACGAAAGCGCATGTTCACACTGCTGGTCGATTTCGCGGACAAGGTCTCTGTCTTCAATGTCTTCCGCTACATCACGTTCCGCACCGGCGGGGCGCTGATCACCTCCGCGCTGATCGTCTTCATCTTCGGGCCGACCATCATCAATTCGCTGCGGCTCAGGCAAGGCAAGGGCCAACCGATCCGGGCCGACGGGCCGCAGACCCATTTCAAGAAGGCAGGCACGCCGACCATGGGTGGACTGATGATCCTGTCCGGTATCATCGGCTCGTCGCTTTTGTGGGCGAACCTGTCCAGCATCTATGTCTGGGTGGTGCTTTTGGTGACGCTCGGCTTCGGCTCGATCGGCTTTTATGACGACTATCTGAAAGTGACGAAGCAGTCGCATCTCGGCTTCTCCGGCAAGGCGCGGCTTGCGTTGGAGTTCGCTATCGCCGGCATCGCCGCCTGGGCGATCATGCACAATGGCCAGGCGCCATTCTCGTCGTCGCTGACGTTCCCCTTCGCCAAGGAATTCATCATCAACCTGGGCTGGTTCTTCGTTCCGTTCTCCTGCTTCGTCATCGTCGGCGCCGGCAATGCGGTGAACCTGACCGATGGCCTCGACGGCCTGGCGATCGTGCCGATCATGATCGCGGCGGCGTCCTTTGGCGTTATCGCCTATCTCTCGGGCAACGCGGTTTTCGCCGAATATCTGCAGATCCATTTCGTGCCCGGCACAGGTGAACTGGCGGTCGTGCTTGGCGCGGTCATCGGCGCCGGCCTCGGCTTCCTCTGGTTCAACGCGCCGCCCGCGGCGATCTTCATGGGCGACACCGGATCGCTGGCCATGGGCGGCCTGATCGGCACGGTCGCCGTCGCCACCAAGCACGAGATCGTGCTCGTCATCGTCGGCGGCCTGTTCGTGGTCGAGATTCTCTCGGTCATCATCCAGGTCGGCTACTTCAAGATGACCGGCAAGCGCGTGTTCCTGATGGCGCCTATCCACCATCATTTCGAAAAGCTCGGCTGGACCGAAAGCCAGGTGGTGATCCGCTTCTGGATCATCGCCGTCATCCTGGCGCTGGTCGGTCTTTCCACCCTCAAGCTCAGATAGGCCGCCACTTGATCCCCGCCGCATCCTTCGCAGGCAAGCGTGTATCGCTCTTCGGGCTCGGCGGCTCGGGGATCGCCACGGCGCGCGCGCTGATCGAGGGCGGAGCCGAGGTGCTGGCCTGGGACGACAATCCCGGCAGCGTCGCCAAGGCAGCCGCGACCGGCATCGCCACCGGCGATTTGCGTAGCGCCGACTGGGCCGGTTTTTCCGCCTTCGTGCTGTCGCCCGGCGTGCCGCTGACCCATCCCAAGCCGCACTGGAGCGTGGAATTGGCGCGCGGGGCTGGCGTTGAGATCATCGGCGATATCGAGCTGTTCTGCAGGGAACGGATGCAGCGTGCGCCGGATGCTCCCTTCATCGCCATCACCGGCACCAACGGCAAGTCGACGACGACGGCGCTGACGGCGCATATTCTTCAAGCCTCCGGGCGCGACACGCAGATGGGTGGCAATATCGGTCGTGCCGTGATGACGCTCGATCCGCCGAAGCCCGGCCGGCATTATGTAGTCGAATGCTCGTCCTACCAGATCGACCTTGCGCCCTCGATCGATCCGACGGCGGGCATCCTGCTCAATCTGACGCCCGACCATCTCGACCGCCACGGCACCATGCAGCACTACGCATCCATCAAGGAGCGGCTGGTGGCGGGCAGCGAGACGGCGATCATCGGCATCGACGATTCCTGGTGCGCGCAGATCGCCGATCGGCTGGAGCGGGCAGGGCGACAGGTCGTCCGCATTTCCAAGCGCCTGCCGCTGACCGACGGCTATTTCGCCGACGGCACCAATCTGATGGAAGCCGTGCACGGCCGCTACAGCCGGGTTGCCTTCCTCGAAGGCATTGGCTCGCTGCGTGGTCAGCACAATGCGCAAAACGCGTTGGCCGCCGTCGCGGCTTGCCTCAAGGTCGGGCTCAACCTTGGCGAGATCCAGTCTGGGTTGGAAAGCTTCCCGGGTCTGGCGCACCGCATGGAGCAGGTTGGCCGCAAGGACCATGTGCTGTTCGTCAACGATTCCAAGGCGACCAATGCCGATGCCGCGGCACCCGCGCTGTCCAGCTTCAATCGCATTTATTGGATCGCCGGCGGCCTGCCCAAGGAAGGCGGCATCGAGCCGCTACGCGGTTTCTTCCCGCGCATCGCCAAGGCCTATCTGATCGGCGAGGCGGCGCCCGCCTTTTCGGCGACGCTCGGCGAGGCCGTGCCCTACGAGATCTCGGGCACGCTGGCGGCGGCGGTCGAGCATGCCGCGCATGACGCGGCCAAGGACGACAGTGGCGAGGCGGTGGTGCTGTTGTCGCCGGCCTGCGCCAGTTTCGACCAGTTCAAGAATTTCGAGGTCCGTGGCGAAGCCTTCAGGCAAGCTGCGAGCGCTATGGATGGCGTCAAACCCATCGGAGGGGCACGATAATGCAGAGCCGTCTCGACAAAAGTCCGGTCGCAACCTGGTGGTGGACCATAGATCGCTGGTTTCTGGCGGCGTTTCTGTCGCTGATGGGGCTCGGCATCGTGTTGTCCTTCGCGGCAAGTCCCGCGGTGGCCGAACGCATCGGCCTCGACAGTTTCCATTTCGCCACCCGGCAGATCATCTTCACCGTGCCTGCGCTCGGCGTGATGCTGGCGGTCTCCTTCCTCGATTCCAGGCAGATCCGGCGCATGTCGCTGATCATGCTGTGTCTGATGCTGGTGCTCATGGTGGCGGTGCTCTATGTCGGCGTCGAGGTGAAGGGCGCGCGGCGCTGGGTGTCGCTCGCCGGCCTGTCCATCCAGCCGTCCGAGTTCCTGAAGCCGGCCTTCGTCATCATGTGCGCGTGGCTGTTCGCCGAGCACAAGCGCCAGCCCGACATTCCGGGCAATCTGTTCGCCATGCTGCTCCTGGTGCTGGTCGTGTCGCTGCTGGTGGCGCAGCCGGATCTCGGACAGACCATGCTGACCACCGGCACCTGGGGCATCATGTTCTTCATGGCGGGGCTGCCATGGCTTTGGATCATCGTGCTGGGCGCCGCCGGCGTCGGCGGTGTCTTCGCCGCCTATACGGTGTTTCCGCACGTCGCGCTGCGCATCGACAAGTTTCTCACCGGCGAGGGCGACACGTTCCAGGTCGACATGGGCCGCGATGCGCTGATCAATGGCGGCTGGTTCGGTGTCGGGCCGGGCGAGGGCACGGTCAAGCGTGTCATCCCCGACAGCCATGCCGACTTCGTCTTCTCGGTCGCGGGCGAGGAGTTCGGGCTGATCATGTGCTTCTTCATCATGTCGATCTTCGCCTTCATCGTGCTGCGCGGTCTCAACACGGCGCTCAAGGAGCATGACGACTTCACCCGTTATGCGGTCGGCGGTCTGGTCACCGTGTTCGGCCTGCAGGCCGTGATCAACATGTGCGTCAACCTGCAACTGGTGCCGGCAAAGGGCATGACGCTGCCCTTCATCTCCTATGGCGGCTCCTCGCAGATCGCCATCGCCATCTCAATGGGGATGGTGCTGGCGCTGACGCGCAAGCGGCCGGAAAAGCGCAAGCAGATGGGCTTTACCCTGCCGCAGCGCGCGATGCCGGCGGAGTGACATGGCCAGAGGCGTTATCCTTCTCGCCGCGGGCGGAACCGGCGGACATCTGTTTCCAGCCGAAGCGCTAGCGCATGAACTCCTCGAGCGCGGCTGGGCGGTGCATCTGGCGACCGACACCCGGGCCGAACGGTTTGCCGCCCATTTTCCGGCGGCCGCCGTCCATCCGATCCAGTCGGCGACGTTAGGCTCGAAAAATCCCTTTGCCCTGCTCGGCGCCTTCTGGAAAATCTGGAGCGGCGTGCGTAAGGCCTCCGCCGTCATCGGCAGGATCAAGCCGGAGGCCGTGGTCGGCTTTGGCGGCTATCCGACCTTGCCGCCGCTCTACGCGGCGACGCGGCGCAAGGTGCCGACGCTGATTCACGAGCAGAACGCGGTGATGGGGCGCGCCAACCGGGCGCTGGCCGGCCGTGTCGACGCGATCGCCGGCGGCTTCCTGCCGCAGGATGAAAGCGCGGCCGGCGCCAAGACGGTGACGACCGGCAATCCGGTCCGCCCGGCTGTGCTCGAAGCGGCCAGGACGCCTTACGCTGCTTCAACCGGGGATGAGCCCTTCCGCCTGCTGGTGTTCGGCGGCAGCCAGGGCGCACAATTCTTTTCCGATGCCATGCCGGGGGCAATCGCGCTGCTTTCCGATGCACAGCGCAAGCGCCTTGTCATGACCCAACAAGCTCGCGCGGACGACGTGGCTCGGGTGAAGGCGGCCTATGCCGCGCTCGGTGTCGCCGTCGAGGTCTCGCCGTTCTTCACCGACATGGCGGCGCGCATAGCGGCCGCGCATCTTGTAATCTCGCGTTCCGGCGCCTCGACCGTGTCGGAAATCGCCGTCATCGGCCGGCCGGCGTTGCTGGTGCCCTACCCCTTCGCGCTCGACCACGACCAGGCGGCCAATGCAGCCGCGCTTGCGGCCGCTGGCGGTGGCGAAGTGCATGTGCAATCCTCGCTTTCGCCCGAGCGCATCGCGGCACTGCTCGGCGCCCTGATAGACCAACCGGAGCGGCTGGCGACGATGGCTGCCGCGGCCAAGTCGGTGGGCAGGCCCGACGCGGCGCGGTTGCTCGCCGACCTCACAGAGGCTATTGCGTCCCGCAAAACAGTATCGGATTTTAGGAAGGGGACGCACCCATGAAGATGCCGCAGACCATCGGCCTCGTGCATTTCATCGGCATTGGCGGCATCGGCATGAGCGGCATCGCCGAGGTACTGCACAATCTCGGCTACAAGGTGCAAGGGTCCGACCAGGCCGAAAGCGCCAATGTACAGCGGCTGCGCGACAAGGGCATCGAATGCTTCGTCGGCCACAAGGCGGAGAATCTCGGTGAAGCCGAGGTCATCGTCGTCTCGACGGCGATCAAGAAGTCGAATCCGGAGCTGAAGGCGGCGCGTGAAAAGCTGTTGCCGATCGTGCGCCGCGCGGAGATGCTGGCCGAACTGATGCGTTTCCGCCAGGCGGTGGCGATCGGCGGCACGCACGGCAAGACGACGACGACCTCGATGGTGGCGACGCTGCTCGAGGCCGGCGGGCTCGACCCGACCGTCATCAATGGCGGCATCATCAATGCCTACGGCACCAACGCCCGGATGGGCGATGGCGAGTGGATGGTGGTCGAAGCCGACGAGAGCGACGGCACCTTCCTCAAGCTGCCGGCCGACATCGCCGTCGTCACCAACATCGATCCCGAGCATCTCGATCATTATGGCAATTTCGACAATGTGCGCGAAGCGTTCCGCCAGTTCGTCGAGAACGTGCCTTTCTATGGCTTCGGAGTGATGTGCACCGATCATCCGGAAGTGCAGGCGCTGGTCGGGCGCATCGAGGACCGGCGCGTCATCACCTATGGCGAGAACGCGCAGGCCGATGTGCGCTTCACCAACCATCGCATGGCGGGGGCGACCTCGGAGTTCGACGTGATCATCCGCGACCGCAAGGGGCGCGGCCAGACGGCGATATCGGGCCTGCGCTTGCCGATGCCCGGCCGCCACAATGTCTCCAACGCGACCGCCGCGATCGCGGTCGCGCACGAACTCGGCCTGTCGGCCGAGGCGATCAAGAAGGGCCTGTCGTCCTTCGCCGGCGTCAAGCGCCGCTTCACCCACACCGGTTCTTGGAACGGTGTCGACGTGTTCGACGATTACGGCCACCACCCGGTCGAAATCTCGGCGGTGCTGAAGGCGGCGCGCAGCGCCACCAACGGGCGTGTCATCGCCATTGCCCAACCGCACCGCTTCACCCGGTTGCATGATCTGTTCAACGAGTTCTCCGCCTGCTTCAACGATGCCGACACGGTGATGGTCGCCCCGGTCTACGCCGCCGGCGAAGAGCCGATGGACGGCGTGACATCGGACGCGCTGGTGTCACGTATCCGCGCCGGCGGCCATCGCGACGCCCGCTACATCGAGGGGCCGGCCGACATCGCGCCCGTCATCCGCGACATCGCCAAGCCCGGCGACTTCGTCGTCTTTCTCGGCGCCGGCAATATCACTCAGTGGGCCTATGCGCTGCCGAAGGAGCTTGCCGCCCCATGATGAACGGCCAGGCCCTGATCGACAGACTTGGCGACCGCCTGGCCGGCCTGCGCGGCCGCATCACGCCGAATGCCGAGATGGACAAGATCACCTGGTTCCGGGCTGGCGGCCTTGCCGAGGCGCTGTTCCAGCCGGCGGACGAGGAGGATCTGTCGGCCTTCCTCAGAGCCGTTCCAGAAGAGATACCCTTGACCATCGTTGGTGTAGGCTCGAACCTTCTGGTCCGCGACGGCGGCATTCCGGGTTTCGTCATCAGGCTTTCGGCCAAGGGCTTTGGCGAGGCCGAGATCGTTTCCCCGATCAGGATCAAAGCAGGTGCCGCCACGCCAGACAAGCGCATGGCGGCGGTGGCGCTCGAGGCCGGCATTGGCGGCTTTCATTTCTATCACGGCATTCCAGGCGCTATCGGCGGCGCGCTCAGGATGAATGCCGGCGCCAACGGGGTCGAGACGCGCGAGCGCGTCGTCGAGGTCCGGGCGCTCGACCGCGCGGGCAACGCCCAAACGCTGAGCAATGCTGAGATGGGCTATGCCTACCGCCATTCGGCGGCGCCCGCCGGGCTGATCTTCACTTCGGCCGTTTTCGAAGGCTTTGCCGAGGACAGGGCGGTGATCAAGGCGGCGATGGAAGCGGTGCAGAACCATCGCGAGACCGTGCAGCCGATCCGCGAGAAGACGGGCGGCTCGACCTTCAAGAATCCGGAAGGCACTTCGGCCTGGAAGGAGATCGACAAGGCGGGTTGCCGCGGGCTGATGATCGGAGGTGCGCAGATGTCGCCGATGCATTGCAACTTCATGATCAACACCGGAACCGCGACCGGCTACGACCTCGAATACCTCGGCGAGACGGTGCGTGCGCGGGTGCTCGAGCATTCCGGCATCCGGTTGCAGTGGGAGATCAAGCGCATCGGCAATTTCCGTTCCGGATACGCCGTCCAGGAGTTCCTCGGCCAGCTTCTCTAGCGCCTCTTGAAGTTCACGTGATGCGTGAACTTCAACCGGATCGAAATGCCGTGAAATAGTTGCTGCAAAGACTCAGCGACACGGCTTTCGGATCCATTTTCTCAGAAAGTGAATCTCTCGGAATCATAAGTGCTTGCCAGTGAATCAACTCTCTGATTCTCTGCCCTAAAGCGTTTCCTGATTTGAGTCGTTCGACGCGTTTTCAGCGTTTTCCGTCTGGGGGGGCAACCTGCCGGGAGACTCGGACTCAATGTAGCGGAAATCTTGGGTTTTTGGTCCGCGGTGAGAGGGGATGACGGGGAATGAAAAGCAAGCATGTGGCCGTATTGCTGGGAGGTTTCTCGTCCGAGCGGCCCGTGTCCCTTTCTTCCGGAAAGGCCTGTGCCGATGCGCTGGAGCAGGAGGGTTACCAGGTCACCCGCGTCGATGTCGGGCGCGATGTCGGCTCGGTGCTTGCCGAGCTCAAGCCTGACGTCGCCTTCAATGCGTTGCACGGGCCTTTTGGCGAGGACGGTACCATCCAGGGCATCCTCGAATATCTCGGCATTCCCTACAGCCATTCCGGCGTGCTGGCCTCGGCGCTTGCCATGAACAAGGAACAGGCGAAGAAGATCGTCAAGTCGGTCGGCGTCCCCGTTGCCGAATCGAAGGTCGCCAACCGGTTCTCCATCCAGAACAAGCATCCGATGAAGCCGCCCTATGTGGTCAAGCCGGTCAGCGAGGGGTCGAGCTTTGGCGTCGTCATCGTGTCGGAGGGGCAATCGCACCCGCCGCAGGTGATCGGGTCGTCCGACTGGAAATATGGCGATACCGTCATGGTCGAGCGCTACATCCATGGGCGCGAGCTGACCTGCGCCGTCATGGGCGATGTGGCGCTTGGCGTCTGCGAGATCATCCCGACGGGCCATTCCTTCTACGACTATGATTCAAAATATGTCGCGGGCGGATCAAAACACGAATGCCCCGCAAAAGTTTCACCGAATATTTACCAAAAAATACAGACACTGGCGCTCAAGGCTCACCAAGCTGTCGGCTGTCGGGGCGTTTCCCGGTCGGACTTCCGTTATGACGATCGTCACTCCGAAAATGGCGAGGTTGTATGGCTCGAGGTCAACACTCAGCCGGGCATGACGCCGACGTCTCTGGTGCCTGAAATTGCCGCCCATGCCGGGCATTCGTTTGGTGAATTGTTGAGTTGGATGGTGGAGGACGCTTCGTGTCTGCGTTGAAATGGGGACAGGGTAAGGTGAGGGGCGCGGCCGGGCCGTCGCTGTTCGGCCTGCCATTGTCGTTGGACCATTTCGTTCTGCCGCGCGTGCTTCGCCGCCCGGTCCGCATCCTGACGCGCCTGGGCGATGGTGAATTCCAGGCGCCGCGCTTCTCCGCCGCGATCATGTCATCGGTGCTGCTGGCCTCGAGTGGCGCCTATGGCGCCTACCTCGGCGGTCATGCCGACGGCATCATTCAAAGCATCACCGCCCGCACCGGCTTCGCGGTCGACCAGGTCAAGGTGGTCGGCAACCGCCAGACTTCGGAGATCGACATTCTCGATAGGCTGGAACTCGATGGCTGGACGTCGCTTATCGGCTTCGATGCCGAGGCCGCGCGGGAGCGTATCGCGACCCTGCCGTGGATCCAAGTTGCCGCGGTGCGCAAGGTCTATCCGCACACGCTGGAAGTGCGGGTCGAGGAGCGTGCGGCTTTCGCGCTCTGGCAGCAGGGCAACGACCTCTCCGTCATCGAGAAGGATGGCGCCGTCATCGTGCCGTTCTCAGGCGGCAGGCAGGTGCTCCTGCCGCTGTTGATCGGCACCGGTGCGCCCGCCAAGGCGCCTGATTTCCTGGCCAGGATCGAACACTATCCCGACCTCGCCGCCCGCATCAAAGGCTATGTCCGCGTTGGCGAACGGCGCTGGGACCTGAAGCTGGATAACGGCATCACGATCAAGTTGCCCGAGGATGACGAGGATCAGGCGCTCGCCGAACTCGTCAAGATGGACCATGACAAGGGGCTGTTGTCGCGCGACATCGCCGCCGTCGACATGCGCCTGACAGACCGGCTGGTCGTGGAGCTGACGCCGCAGGCGGCGACGCAGCGCGAAGCCGCGCTCAACGAGAAGCCGAAAACCCTCAAGCGCAAGCCGGAGACGAAGATATGAGCTGGCTTGGCGGTTCTGGCGATGCCTCGTCGCGCCGGTCGGGCACCCTGACGGTGCTGGACGTCGGCTCGAACAAGGTCTGCTGCATGGTGGCCAAGCTCAAGCCGAACGATGACGGCAAGCTCCTGCGCGGCCGCTCGCATCGCATCCAGGTCATCGGCATCGGCCACCAGAAATCGCAAGGCGTGAAGTCCGGCGTCATCGTCGATCTCGACCGTGCCGAGCATGCCATTCGCCTCTCCGTCGACGCCGCCGAACGGATGGCCGGGCTGACGGTCGATTCGCTGATCGTCAACATGACCGCCGGCCGGCTGAAGAGCGAAAGCTTCTCGGCGACCATCAATCTTGGCGGCCACGAGGCGGACGAAGCCGACGTCAAGCGCGTGCTCGGCGCCGGTGCCAAGCAGGCGCTCAAGGCCGAGCGCGAGGTGGTCCATTCGCTGCCCGTCGGCTTCTCGCTCGATGCCGAGCGTGGCGTGCGCGATCCGCGTGGCATGGTGGGCGACACGCTTGGCGTCGACATGCATGTGCTGACAGGCGATGCGGCGCCGATGCGCAATCTGGAGCTCTCCATCAACCGCTCGCATTTGTCGGTCGAGCGCATGGTGGCGACGCCCTATGCCAGCGGGCTGGCGGCACTGGTCGACGACGAGCTGGAACTCGGAGCCGCCTGCATCGACATGGGCGGCGGCACGACGACGATCTCGGTGTTTTCGGAAGGCAAGTTCGTCCATGGCGACGCCATCGCAATCGGCGGCAACCATGTCACGCTCGACATGGCCAAGGGACTTTCGACCTCGCTCGATGCCGCCGAGCGGCTGAAGGTGATGCACGGCTCGGCGTTGCCAGGCAGCGCCGACGACCGCGACCTGGTCTCGATCCAGCCGATCGGCGACGATGGCGACGTGCCGCTGCAGATCCCGCGTTCGGTGATGACGCGCATCGTGCGCGCCCGGATCGACGAGACGCTCGAACTCCTGCGCGACCGGTTGAACAAGTCCGGCTACGGCAATGCGGTCGGCAAGCGCGTCGTGCTCACCGGCGGCGCCAGCCAGCTGGCCGGCCTGCCGGAAGCGGCGCGCCGCATCCTGGGTCGCAATGTACGCATCGGTCGCCCGCTCGGCGTGGCGGGCCTGCCCGAAGCGGCGAAAGGCCCTGCCTTCTCGGCCGCGGTCGGGCTTCTGATCTATCCGCAGATGGCGAGCTTCGAGAGCCATCCGGCGAAAGGCATTTCCGGTCTCAGAATGACCGGAACGGGTGGAAAACTGCATCGCATGAGTCAGTGGTTGAGAGACAGTTTCTAATTGACGGGGACAGCCCCATAGGCGGCCGCGGCGGCGAAGCGGCGTGAAAGGCAAAGGACGGAGACAATGACCATCAATCTGCAGAAGCCGGACATCACCGAGCTTAAGCCGCGCATCACCGTGTTCGGTGTGGGCGGCGGCGGCGGCAATGCCGTGAACAACATGATCACCGCCGGACTGCGCGGTGTCGAGTTCGTCGTGGCCAACACCGACGCGCAGGCGCTGACCATGTCGAAGGCCTCTCGGCTGATTCAGCTTGGCGCGCATGTCACCGAGGGGCTCGGTGCCGGATCGCAGCCGGAAGTCGGCCGCGCGGCGGCGGAAGAGTGCATCGACGAGATCCTCGACCATCTCACCAACACCCATATGTGCTTCGTCACCGCCGGCATGGGCGGCGGCACCGGCACGGGTGCTGCTCCGGTTGTTGCCCGTGCAGCGCGCGAGAAGGGCATTCTCACCGTCGGCGTCGTCACCAAGCCGTTCCACTTCGAAGGCCAGCGCCGCATGAAGACGGCCGATTTCGGCATCGAGGAGCTGCAGAAATGCGTCGACACCTTGATCGTCATCCCCAACCAGAACCTGTTCCGGCTGGCCAATGACAAGACCACCTTCGCCGACGCCTTCGCGATGGCCGACCAGGTGCTCTACTCCGGTGTGGCCTGCATCACCGACCTGATGGTCAAGGAAGGCCTGATCAACCTCGACTTCGCCGACGTCCGTTCGGTGATGCGCGAAATGGGCAAGGCGATGATGGGCACCGGCGAGGCTTCGGGCGAGGGCCGCGCGATGGCGGCGGCGGAAGCCGCGATCGCCAACCCGCTGCTCGATGAGACCTCGATGAAGGGCGCCAAGGGCCTGCTGATCTCGATCACCGGCGGCCGCGACCTGACCCTGTTCGAAGTCGACGAAGCGGCGACCCGCATCCGCGAGGAAGTCGACCAGGACGCCAACATCATCCTGGGCGCCACTTTCGACGAGGAGCTCGAAGGCGTCATCCGGGTCTCGGTGGTCGCCACCGGCATCGACAAGTCGGCGGCCGAAATAGCCGCCGCGCCGATCTCGATCCGTACCGCGCCGCCGAAGCAGGCTGCCCGGCCGGCCGTCGCCCCGGTGGAAAGCCGCCCGGCGCCGGTCCAGCAGACGGTGTATGAGCCACGCGCCGCCGATCCGGTTGCCGAAGCCATCCAGTTGGCCGAAGCCAATGCCGCGGCCATGGCTCAGGCTCGTCCGGCTCCGGTCGCCCATGCGGACGATTTCCGCCCGCAGAGCAAGATCTTCCAGGCACCGCCCGCACAGCCGCAGCCGATGGTGCAGCCGGTCGTCCAACAGATGATGCAGCCGGCTCCGCAGCCGCGCGAAATGCTGCGTGAGGTCCAGCAGCCGGTGGCGATGGCACCGCAGCGCATGCCGCGCGTCGAGGACTTTCCGCCGGTCGTCAAGGCCGAGGTCGACGCCAAGAGCCGTCCGGCCGACCACGAAAACAGCGGCCCGATGGGCCTCCTGAAGCGCCTGACCAATGGCCTGACCCGCCGCGAGGAGGAGCCTGCACGGCTGCAGCCGGCGCAGCCGCGCGAGCCCAAGCTGCGCCAAGCCGCACCGGAAGTGCGCCGCCTCGCCAGCCAGGACGCCCAGCTTTACGCGCCGCGGCGCGGCCAGCTGGACGATCAGGGCCGCCTGACGCCGCAGACCAGGGCGACTCAGGACGACGACCAGCTCGAGATTCCAGCGTTCCTGCGCCGCCAGGCCAACTGAGCGGTTAACGGACTGTAACAATCGTTAACAGGCAAGCAAGAAATTGCTTGCCTGTTAACGTTAAAAATAGCGTACAATCAATGGTTTATGACGTCGTACATGTTCCAGTTCGTGGTTACAAAGAGTAAGAAAC
Source organism: Mesorhizobium sp. LNHC209A00 (assembly GCF_000502915.1). Classification (NCBI taxonomy): domain Bacteria; kingdom Pseudomonadati; phylum Pseudomonadota; class Alphaproteobacteria; order Hyphomicrobiales; family Phyllobacteriaceae; genus Mesorhizobium; species Mesorhizobium sp. LNHC209A00. Next base: position 524,358 of record NZ_AYWT01000001.1, on the reverse strand, counting down.
CGTGATTTGGAGTCTCCCTGCCGGGACATTATCTTCGCTGCCAACTATAGTCGGTTTGCCAGGATTTCGGGGGAAGTCGCCCTGCTTGCCGATTTAACAAGAGCCGCGCCCTCGGGCTGGAGAAGCGGACCTAGGCGTTACGGGCTCATGGGGATTGTCTTGCACGACCATCAGACGACAGTGAAGACGCGCGCGTCGCTTACAGGCACCGGCGTCCACAGCGGCAAAGAAGTTTCCATCAGTTTCCTGCCCGCGGATGCCGATACCGGCATCGCGTTCCAGCTCCTGAAAGGAGAAGGGCGGGGCCGTGAGTTCCGCGCCCTGTTTTCCGAGATCGGCGCCACCGACCTTTGCACCATGCTTGGCGATCCTTCGGGCGAGCATATCGCCACGGTCGAGCACATCATGGCCGCCCTGTTAGGACTCGGCATAGACAACGTCATCATCGAGATCGACGGCCACGAGGTCCCAATCCTCGACGGCAGCGCCATGGCGTTCGTCGAAGCCATCGACCAGGCCGGCATCGAGACGCTGGCCGTCAAGCGGCGCTATATCAGGGTGGTCAAGCCGGTCCGCATCGAGAACGGCGCCTCCTGGGCCGAGTTCAGGCCCTATGACGGTACCCGTTTCGAGGTCGAAATCGATTTCGAAAGCCCGGCGATCGGCCGTCAGTTCTTCGCATCCGATATCAATGCCGATATTTTCCGCCGCGACATCGCGCGGGCCCGCACCTTCGGCTTCATGAAGGACGTCGAGCGGCTGTGGGCCGCCGGCTATGCTCTGGGATCCTCGCTGGAAAATTCCCTGGTGATCGGTGACGACAACCGCGTCATCAACATGGGCGGCCTGCGCTATCCCAACGAATTCGTGCGCCACAAGACGCTCGACGCGATGGGCGACCTGGCGCTGGCCGGCGCGCGATTCATCGGATGTTTCCGCTCCTATCGCGGCGGCCATCGGCTGAACGCCGCGGCGCTGCGGCGCCTGCTGTCGGACCGCACCGCCTTCGAGATCGTCGAGACGACACGCCGCGAGCGTGGCCGGGCCGCCGAGATGAACGCCGTCAATGCGCCTCTCTATGCGCCCTGGATGATCTGATTTTCTTAATTTTTTTTGGATTTTATGGATGTGGGTGTTGCATGAATGCATCATCCACCGGCGAAATTGCGTAGATTTTCAAGCCGCGGTCCGCCGCCACAAAAATGCGCGATTGGCTGGACATAGCGTTGCCGGGCAAGGCGGTTATGGTTTATGGCTGCTGCCGTTGATTAGTGCATGTCGCTCAAAAGTGGGGACCAGTTTTGGGACAACTGCATGCAACGAGCATTAAAATAACGCCGAAAGGGCGCAATCCAATCATGTTCTTCAAGCGATTCGGTCAATCGAAAGCGCCGCAGCGGTCTGTCTTCCTGGCGCTTTCGGTGGTTGTTCCATCGCTCTTTCTGGCGGCTTGCATGTCGTCGGAAAAAGACATCGATCTGTCGACCTATGTCGATCAGACCGAACCGGCCGACGTTCTCTACAATCAGGGCCTGGCCAATCTGAACGCCGGCCGCCTGGACGAGGCAAGCAAGAAATTCGACGCGGTCGACCGCCAGCACCCCTATTCGGAATGGGCCCGCAAATCGATGGTGATGGGCGCGTTCGCCGACTATCGAAAGGGCAGCTACGACGACGCGATCCAGTCGGCGAAGCGGTACCTGGCTCTCTATCCGTCAACGGATGACGCGGCCTATGCCCAGTACATCATTGGTCTCAGCTACTATCGCCAGATCAAGGATGTGACGCAGGACCAGAAGGAAGCACGCCAGACCCTGCAGACCATGCAGGACCTGGTGACACGCTGGCCGACGTCGGAGTATGTCGACGATGCCAAGGAAAAGATCCGCTTCGCCAACGACCAGCTCGCCGGCAAGGAAATGCAGATCGGCCGCTATTATCTGGAGCGCCGCGAGTACATCGCCGCCGTCAAACGCTTCCGCACCGTGGTCGAAAGCTATTCCAACACCCGCCACGTAGAGGAAGCGCTCGCGCGCCTCACCGAAAGCTATTACGCGTTGGGCTTGACCTCGGAGGCCCAGACGGCGGCCGCGGTGCTCGGTACCAACTATCCCGACAGTTCGTGGTACAAGGATTCCTACAAGCTGCTGCAGAGCAACGGGCTGGCGCCGCGCGAAAATGCCGGGTCGTGGATATCCAAGGCCGGGAAGCTGATCACCGGCGCCTAACCGCAGAGCCTCCGAGCGAAGCGCGCACAGCGCGCTTTTTCGGATTGATCCGAAGCTCAAACAAAAAGATAGTGCGGCGCTGCGACTCCAACTGTCGGGTGCCGCCTCTATCTTTTTGTTTTCGTGCCTGTCGTTATCCCGGAGCGGGTCCACTTTTGGGCGGCATGCAATAGGTCCGGTTTCTCATGCTTTCCAGACTGTCGATCCGCGATATCGTCCTGATCGAAAAGCTGGACATCGACTTCCAGCCGGGTCTTTCCGTGCTGACCGGCGAAACCGGCGCCGGCAAGTCCATCCTGCTCGATGCCCTGTCGCTGGCGCTCGGCGCGCGTGGCGATGCCTCGCTGGTGCGTCACGGCGCGTCCCAGGGCCAGGTCATTGCCGTGTTCGATGTTCCGCGCAACCATCCGGTGCGCGCGCTGCTTGCCGAAAACGCGATCGAGGACGATGGCGACGTCATCCTGCGGCGCGTGCAAACGGCGGACGGCCGGACCCGTGTGTTCGTCAACGACCAGCCGTCCAGCGTGACGTTGATGCGCGATGTCGGCCGCGCGCTGGTCGAGATCCACGGCCAGCATGACGAACGCGCCTTGGTCGATCCCGGGGCGCATCGCGATGTGCTCGATGCTTTCGGCGGCCATCTCGGCGCCGTCCGCTCGACCGGCGAGGCATGGCGGCACTGGCGCGCCGCCCAGCAGGAGCTGACGCGCCATCGCGCCAAGGTGGAAGCCGCCGCGCGCGAGGCGGACTATCTGCGCGCCGCGGTTGCCGAACTGACCAAGCTCGATCCGCAGCCGGGCGAGGAAACCGAACTTGCCGAGCTGCGTGCCCACATGATGCGCGCCGAGAAGATCGCTTCCGAAATTCACGACGCCCAGGATGTGCTATCCGGCCCGTCCTCGCCCTTGCCGCAACTGGCCAGCCTGCTGAGACGGCTGCAGCGCAAGGCGTCGGAAGCGCCCGGCGTGCTCGAGGACGTGGTGAAATCGCTGGACGAAGCCATGCTGTCGCTCGACGCGGCGCAGTCGGGCGTCGAGGCCGCGCTTCGTGCCACGGAGTATGATCCACAGCGGCTGGAGAAAGCCGAGGAACGACTGTTTTCACTGCGGGCGGCGTCACGCAAGCACAGCGTCGCCGTCGACGACCTGGCGCAGCTGCGCGATACGATGGTTGCCGATCTCGCCGATCTCGATGCCGGCGAAGAACGCCTGCACGGCTTGGAAAAGCAGGCAGCCGCCGCGCGCGAAGCCTATGATATCGCCGCCGCACAGCTATCCTCGCTTCGCCATGCCGCGGCGGTCGGTCTGACCAAGGCGGTCATGGCCGAACTGCCGGCGCTGAAGCTCGAACGCGCGGCCTTCATCGTCGAGATGAAGAGCGAGGCCGAGGCGCGCATGGAAGAGGGCATCGACCAGATCGAGTTCTGGGTGCGCACCAATCCTGGCACGCGGCCCGGGCCGATGATGAAGGTTGCCTCCGGCGGCGAGCTTTCGCGCTTTCTCCTGGCGTTAAAGGTTGCGCTGGCCGACCGTGGTTCGGCGCCGACTCTGGTTTTCGACGAAATCGACACCGGGGTGGGCGGCGCCGTGGCCGACGCCATCGGCCAGCGGCTGGCGCGGCTGTCGAAGCGCGTCCAGGTGCTTTCCGTCACCCATGCGCCGCAAGTGGCGGCGCGCGCGGCAACACATTTCCTGATCTCCAAATCGGGCAGCACCGACCGTGTCGCGACCGGAATTGCCGAGATGGACAGGACTGCGCGGCAGGAGGAGATCGCCCGCATGCTGGCCGGCGCCACGATCACCGACGAGGCGCGCGCCGCCGCCGAGCGGTTGTTGCGCGAGAATACAAACGCGGCGTGAGACGATCCGGCGTCATGAGACGATCAGGTGTCATGGGGCGAGTCAGGATATGGCTCCATCCTGCTGTTCAGGAATGATCTTTTCCGAAAACCGGTTCCCACCTTTCAAGATCATGCTCTATTGTGACGCGCCACCGTTCAGGGACAAAAAGCATGGCTGAAAAACCTGTCGATTCGCTCAGCGAAAGCGAGGCTGAAGCGGAACTCCAGCGCCTTGCCGAGGAGATCGCCGGTCATGACCGGCGCTACCATGCCGAGGACGCGCCCACGATCACGGACGCGGAGTATGACGCGCTGCGGCGGCGCAATCTTGCTATCGAGGAGCGCTTTCCCGGGCTGGTGCGCGAGGATTCGCCCTCGCTCAGGGTGGGTGCCGCCCCGGCGGAAGGCTTCACCAAGGTGCGCCATGCCGTGCCGATGCTCAGCCTCGCCAAGGCCTATACCGACGCCGACGTCACCGATTTCATCGAGCGCGGCCGGCGCTTCTTCGACCGCGACAAAGACCTCGACATTGCCTTCACCGCCGAGCCGAAGATCGACGGGCTGTCGGCTTCGCTGCGTTACGAAAAGGGCGTGTTCGTGCAAGGCGCGACGCGCGGCGACGGCGCTGTCGGCGAGGACATCACCGCCAACCTCAGGACCATCGCCGACATTCCCGCTAAGCTGAAGGGCTCAGGCTGGCCCGAGACCATCGAGATCCGTGGCGAGGTCTATATGACCTATGCCGAATTCGAGGCGCTCAAGGCGCGCTCGGCGGCTGTCGGCGGCCAGGATTACGTCAATCCGCGCAACACGGCGGCCGGGTCGCTGCGCCAGAACGATCCATCCGTAACCGCCAGCCGCAACCTCAAATTCTTTGCCTATGCCTGGGGTTACACGACAGCGGATCCGGCACCAACGCAATACGAATCAGTGCAGAAATTCGCCGATTGGGGCTTCAAGATCAGTCCGCTGCTGGTGCGGGCGAAATCGGTCGAGGAATTGGTCGCGCATTATCACCTGATCGAGGAGCAGCGCTCGTCGCTCGGCTATGACATAGACGGCGTCGTCTACAAGGTCGACCAGTTGGAGCTGCAGCGCCGCTGGGGTTTCGTCACCGGTGAACCACGCTGGGCCATTGCCCACAAATTCCCGGCCGAACAGGCGATGACGACCGTGCACAGGATCGACATCCAGGTCGGCCGGACGGGCACGCTGGCGCCGGTCGCGCGGCTCGCCCCGGTGACGGTCGGCGGCGTGGTGGTGGAGAACGTCACGCTGCACAATGAAGATTATATCAAGGGCCTGGACAGTACAGGGCAGCCGATCCGCGACGGCATCGACGTGCGCATCGGCGACACGGTGGTGATCCAGCGGGCAGGCGATGTCATCCCGCAGATCGTCAGCGTCGTTATCGACAAGCGTCCGCCCGATGCCGTGCCGTACGAATTCCCGCACTCTTGCCCGATCTGCGGCTCGCCGGCGACGCGCGAGATCAACGAGAAGACCGGCAAGGAGGATTCGCGCCGCCGCTGCACCGGCGAACTGATCTGCCCGGCGCAGGCCGTGGAGGGGCTGCGCCACTTCGTGTCGCGCGGCGCCCTGGATATCGAAGGCCTGGGCGCGGAGAACATCGACCTGTTTTTCAATGCGGGTTTGATCAAGACAGCCGCCGACATCTTCACGCTCAGGGAGCGCCGCCCGGCCGTGACCAAGGCGCTGGCCGAGCGGCGCGAGGAGCAGGCTAGGCAGCGCGAGGCCGCATCCGGCAAGACCCGCAAGAATGTGCGCAGCGTCGAGGACCGCAATTACGAAGGCCTCGACAAATTGTTCGCGGCCATCGATTCGCGCCGCGAGCCGGAGCTCGACCGCTTCATCTTCGCGCTCGGCATCCGCCATATAGGCGAGACGACGGCAGCCGTGCTTGCGCGAACATTCTCGACCATCGAGGAGCTGATCCGAGTCGGCAAGGAGACGGCCGCGGCGGAGGATCCACATGCCGTCTTCCCATCGATCAATGGCATTGGCGATACGGTGATCGATGCGCTGCGCGATTTCTTCGGCAATGAGCGCAATGACGAGGTGCTCGAGAAGTTGTTGGAGCAGGTCAAGCCGAAGCCCTATATCGTCACCGTTTCGGCCGACAGCGAGGTCGCCGGCAAGACGATCGTCTTCACCGGTTCGCTGGAAAAGATGACCCGTTCCGAAGCCAAGGCGATGGCCGAACGTCTCGGCGCCAAGGTGGCCGGCTCGGTTTCGGCCAAGACCGATCTGCTGGTCGCGGGACCGGGTGCGGGCTCCAAGCTCAAGCTTGCCAGCGAACTCGGCGTCGAGGTCATCGACGAGGACACCTGGCTGCAGCGGGTCGGCAAGTCGTGATGGGCGAAGCGTTCAAAGGGTTCGGCCCCAAGGCCATTCCGTTCCTGAAAGCGCTCGATTTCCACCAGAGCCGCGAGTGGTTCCTGGAGAACCGCGAGCTGTTCGAAAAGGAATTGCGCGATCCACTGGGCGATCTCGTCGAGACGCTTGCGCGGCGATTTGCGGAAGCCGGCCTCGGCCTGCGCGGCGATCGCAAGAAGTCGTTGTTTCGCATCAATCGCGACGTGCGCTTCGCCAAGGACAAGCGGCCTTACAACAGGCATGTCTCGGCGATCCTGTCGCCGGACGGCAGCAAGGCGGTGCAGGGTGTCTTCTATGTCCATATCGGGCTGGAGGGATGCTACGCCGGCGTCGCCTGGTGGCAGCCGGAGGCCGCGCTCCTGTTGTCGATGCGTCGGGCCATCGAGACATGGCCCGAGCGGTTTCGCGCCATGGTGAAGGCGTTGAACAAAAATGGCCTCGAACTCGATGCCGAAGGCGGCATGAAACGCACGCCGCGCGGCTTCGAACACGTCTCTGACAAAGACCTCGCCGGCGCCATTCGCAACCGGCATTTCGCCGTCCGTCACCCGATCGATCCAGCTGGTATCCACGGGCCGGAATTGGTCGAGGAACTCCTCGACTTCACCATGCGCGCCAAGCCGCTGCTCGACTGGGGCAGGGCGGTCGAGGGCACGGGAGCGAGGGACTGAGTTCCCACGCGACGGTCGCGACGATCATTTCCGCTGATCGTTTGGCTCAAGCGAATTCGTGTGACAACCAGGGCAGTGCTTCCTAAATCAGCCCTCTGACCGGGGAGAGACATGTCGGCGCAAGCAATTTCCGAGACCGGCGCGAAAAGCGACTTCTGGCAAGGCGTACGGCTCTCCGTGCCGGTCGTGGTGGCGGCGGCGCCCTTCGGGCTGCTGTTCGGCGCGATTGCCGTCGACAACGGCTTTTCCGTTTTCGAAGCCTTCCTGATGAGCGCGCTGATCTTCGGCGGCGCCAGCCAGATGGTCGGCATAGAACTGTTCGGCCAGCATGTCGCGCCGTGGCTGATCGTGCTATCGATCTTCGCCGTCAATTTCCGCCACGTGCTCTATTCCGCCGGCATTGGCCGGCGCATCGCGCACTGGTCCGGGGTGCAGCAGGCGCTCGGCTTCTTCATCCTCACCGATCCGCAATTCGCCGTCGCCGAGGCCAGGGCCCAGTCAGGCCAGACCGTCGGCTTTGCCTGGTATCTGGGACTTGGGCTGCCGGTGTATGTATTCTGGACCATCGAAAGCGCGCTCGGTGCGCTGTTTGGAAAGCTTATTCCCGATCCCCATGCGCTGGGGATCGATTTCCTGCTGCCGATCTATTTCCTTGGCCTGGTGATGGGCTTCCGCAAGCGGCCGCTGTGGCTGCCGGTGGTCATCGCCAGCGCCTTCGCCTCGATCATCGCCTACAAGACAGTGGGTTCGCCCTGGCACGTTTCGATCGGCGCCGTCGCCGGCGTGTTGCTCGCCGTCGTCCTGCCGCCGCATCACAGCGGTGTGGAGACAAGGCCATGAGCACGACCTTCTGGATCATCATCGCCGGCGCCATCGCCACCTATCTCACCCGTATTGGCGGGCATCTGGTCATCTCGCGCTTCGACCACATCCATCCGCGTGTCGAGGCCGGGCTCAACGCCGTGCCTGCGGCGGTGCTGACGACGCTTGTGGCGCCGGCCGCGCTCGGCGCGGGCCCGGCGGAGTGGGCAGCGCTGGTCGTCTCCGCGCTGGTGGCGCTGCGTGGCGGGCTGATGGCGATGTTTCTGGCGGGCGCGGCGGTGTTGATCGTAGCGCGCCAGTTCGTCGGGTAGGGCGCATCGATATCCAGGTGATTCCGGCCTGCAGACGGCTGATACCCGCGCTTCGGTGCTCCAATCCGGTTCTCGGCATCAACCGTTTTTTCGGCTCGGCCCGGCCTGAACCTCGACACGCCCTTCAGCGCTTCAGAAAATCAAATCTTCGCGTCGTGCGGCAGCGGTGCCGTCGCCTTTTCCAGCCAGGCCAGCGTTTCGCCGTCGAGCATCGGACCGATCTCGGCCAGCACGCGGGCATGGTAGGCGTCGAGCCAGTGCAATTCGTCTCGGGTCAGCAGATCCGATCGCACCAGCCTCACGTCGATCGGGGCGAGCGTCAGCGTCTCGAAACCGTGCATTGCGATGTCGCCGCCCTCGATCTGTTCGGCCGGCGTCACCAGGATGAGGTTTTCGATGCGAATGCCGTAGGCGCCCTCCTTGTAGTAGCCGGGCTCGTTCGACAGCATCATGCCCTCTAGCAGCTTTTCGGTGCCGGTGCGGGCGATGCGCTGCGGACCCTCATGCACGGCCAGGTATGAGCCGACACCGTGGCCGGTGCCATGGGCGAAGTCGCAGCCATGTCTCCACAGCGCCATGCGGGCGACGGCGTCGATCTCCGAGCCGCGCGTGCCGGCGGGGAAGCGCAGCGTGGAAATGCCGATCATCCCTTTCAGCACCAACGTGAAGCGCTCGCGCATCTCTTCGGTCGGCTGGCCGATCGGCACGGTGCGGGTGATGTCTGTCGTGCCGTCCTGGTATTGCGCGCCGGAATCGAGCAGGAACAGCTCACCAGCCTGCAGCTTGCGGCTGGTGGCGCGCGAGACGCGGTAATGCATGATGGCGCCGTTCGGGCCGGCGCCCGAAATGGTGTCGAAAGAGACGTCGCGCAGCGGCATCTGCGTTTCCTCGCCAGTCTGCCGACGGGTTTCTTCGAGCCTGGTGACAACCGCGATTTCGTCGAGCGAGCCGGGTTTCTGGCGCTCCAGCCAGCACAACAGCTTGGCCACCGCCGCGCCGTCGCGGCGATGCGCGGCGCGCGAGCCGTTGATCTCGGCCTGGTTCTTTGTGGCGCGCGGAATGCGGGCAGGGTCGGGCGCGGCAATCACCGTGCCACCATTGTCCTCGACCAGCATGCGCAACCGGTCGGCGGCCAGCACCGGATCGAGCGCGATTTTCGCGCCGCTTTTCGCAAGTGCGGCAATCGCGCCTTCGAATTCGCCGGGCTCGTGCGGATCGGCAAGTTGGGTGAGGTAGGCCGCCACCTGGCGCGAGAACTTGCGCCGATCCATGAAAAGCTGGTGCGACCCGTCGGCGGCGAGGATGGCGAAGCCGAGCGCCAGCGGCGTGTGCGGCACGTCACCGCCACGAATGTTGAAGGCCCAGGCGATGGACGAGGGGTCGGTCAGCACCGCATGGGTGGCGCCGTCCTTGCCGATCGACGTCGCCAGCCGCGCCAGCTTGTCCTTGGCGAGTTCGCCGGCAAAGCCGATCGGGTGCAGCTCTACCGGGGTCACGGGTGCCGCGGGCTGATCCTTCCAGATGATGTCGATGGGGTTCCGTTCGAGCGGCACCAGCACCGCGCCGGTCTTGTAGGCGGACGCCTGCAGCGCCTTGACTTCGCCGATCGTGTGCAGCCAGGGATCGAACCCCAGCCGCGCCCCCTTGCCGATGTTGTCCTTGAGCCAGACAGCGGGCGGATTGTCGACCAGGCTTTCGATCGAAAAGATGCCGAGATCGACTTCGCCACGCACCTGCAGCGTGTAGCGCCCGTCGACAAAGACGAAGGCGCGGTCGCGCAGCACGATGGCGACGCCGGCCGAGCCGCTGAAGCCGGTCAGCCATTTCAGCCGTGCCGACCGGTCGGCGACGTATTCGCCCTGGTGCTCGTCGGCGCGCGGAACGATGAAGCCATCGAGGCCGTTCGCGGCCAGCCACTGGCGCAGTAGCGCCACGCGCGGCTTGCCGACCGCCGGATCGCCCGCGGAATCGAAGGTCTGGAACATTGTGGGCCTCCTTGGTATCCGCGCGACCGTAGCCTATGGGCCTGGAAAGTGGAATCGATTTTCCGGAGGCGCAAATTGCAACAGCATCGCCTGGCTGACAACCAAATGAGGCTGGTCCAGCCATGGCACGAAAGGGGACCGCGCCGGCATTCTCTTGGCTATGCCGCCCTGGCGACACGCATCGGAGTCCGGCAATGGGGACCGTTGAGGGCCGGCAACCGCCTTGCCGGCCTCAATGCTTGAGATGGATCGTCACCCAGCCTTCGCGGTGCAAGGTACTGACGTGGCGGAAATTCTGGCCGACATAGGCCGAGATCACAGCGTCGCGCTGGCGGTCGAGGATGCCTGACAACACGATCGAGCCGCCAAGTGCGATATGTCCGGCCATTTGCGGCGCCAGCCGCATCAGCGGCCGGGCCAATATGTTGGCGACGATGAGGTCGAAGGGTGCGCGCCTGGCAAAGATCGGGTGGTGAAAGCCAGGCGCGGTCACCGTCTCGATCAGGCCTTTGACGTGGTTCAGCCTGGCATTGGCGGCGGCAACCTTGACCGCAACCGGATCGATGTCGGTGGCCAGCACCGGAATATGGGCCAGTTTGGCGACGGCGATCGCCAGCACCGCGCTGCCGGTACCGAGGTCGAGTGCGTTACGCGGATGCTCGCGCCGCACGACTTTCTCCAGCATTTCGAGGCAGCCCGCGGTGGTGCCGTGGTGGCCGGTGCCGAAGGCAAGGCCGGCCTCGATCTCGATGGCGAGCTCGCCGCTGTGGCGCTTCCTGCTGTCATGCGCGCCGTGGACGAAGAAACGGCCGGCGCGCACCGGCTTCAACCCTTCCAGGGAACGTGCCACCCAGTCGATGTCGGGCAGCGCCTCGCGCTCGACCGGTCTCGACAAAGCGAGGCCGGCGAGAACATCGTTCAGCCGCGCCTCGACCGCCTCGACGTCGCCATCGGCGTAGAGCGAGACCTCGTGGATGTCGGCGTCTTCGTCGACCTCCAGCACGGCAATCGGCAGGCCTTCATCCTCGAAGGCCGTTTCGAGCGCCGCGAAGATACGCTCGGCCTCGATCTTTCCGGTGGTGAAATGGAGCCGCGTCTGGGTCATGTGAATTCTTGTCAGCCCTTCGCGGCGAGGCGCTTCAGCTTCTCCACGGCGGTGCTGGCATTCTCGCCATAGGCGATCGTGCCCGCGAAGTCGCCCTTGGCGTTGAGCAGCAGCACCGACGCGGTGTGGTCCATGGTGTAATCGCCGTCGCCGGTATCGACCTTCTTCCAATAGATGCCGAACGCCTTGGCCATGGCATGTACCTTGTCCGGGTCGCCGGTAATGCCGGTGATGCGGTCGGAGAAATTGCTGACATAGGCGTTCATCACCGGCGGCGTATCGCGCTCCGGATCGACCGAGACGAAATAGGCATGCAGGTTCTTGCCGTCGTCGCCGAGCGTCTTCAGCCAGCCGGAGAGTTCGAACAGCGTGGTCGGGCAGACCTCGGGGCAGTGGGTGAAGCCGAAGAAGACGACGCTGGGCTGGCCCCGGAAGGCGGCCTCGGTGACCGGTGCGCCTTTCTGGTCGACCAGGGTGAACGCCGCGCCGAACGGTTCGCCGCCATAATGGCCGCGATACCAGTCGAAGGTCAGCCAGCCGATGCCGGCCGCCATCAGAACGAGAATGCCGACCAGGATAGAACGCATCATCAGAAAAGTCCGTCCGTAATGTCACGGTGCGCCGGCCAGAACCATGCGCCCGTTGTCCGGCCACAGTCTTAGCGGTTCGACGGGGTACACGCAAAGATGCCGCGTTGACGCAACCGCCTGTGGCGGATGCCTGCGGTTCGATCGGATCTTGCGCCTTGCAATGTGTCGGCCTTGGCCCCACCTGAGACCCCGGCAACTCGAACCGCAGGAGGATTCTTTGCCGGGATTGACTGAGCCAGGATTGATCGGGCGAGGCTTCATCGGACGAAAGCCGATCGGCGGTGCTTTGGCCGCGTGTGTCGTGCTTGCCGCCGGTAGCGCCATTGCCGAGGAAGTCGGCAAGGTCGGCGTCGACTGGATCGGCAACGACATCATCGTCGAGGCGATCAAGGATCCGAAAGTGGAGGGCGTCACCTGCCACGTTTCCTATTTCGATCGCAGCGTCATCGACCGCCTGCACAAGGGCAACTGGTTCGAGGATCCGAGCGATTCCTCGATCTCCTGCCGTCAGACCGGCCCGATCACCATCGGCGACATCGACACAAGCGAGGCCGGCGAAGAGGTTTTCAAGCAAGGCATCAGCCTGATCTGGAAGAAGCAGGTGGTGAACCGCATCTACGACAAGACCAACGAGACGTTGATCTATCTCTCGCATTCGCGCCAGGTGCAGAACGGCTCGGCGAAAATGTCGGTCACGACAGTGCCGCTCTACGGCCAGAACGTGGTGTGGAGCAAGGGCCAGCCGAAATAGGCGGGCGATTGGTCCCGATAGGGCACCATTGAGTTGCAGACAGAAGCCTGCTCTTTACACGAAATGTATGAGGAGATTTGGTGATGTCCCCGCCGCCCTGGAGCCGATCTCGGCCAATTTCATGTGACTTCTGCGGCGCGAAAAATGACGACGACAGGAAATTCGTTGCCGGTCTTTCTAGATACACCTGCGAGAAATGCATTGCTCCTGCATTCAAGGACGCCCTTTGGAAATCAAAAGCGGGTCTAATGGCTATCGTGTGCTCGGTGTGTGATTTCCAGAATGATGGAAAGAGGCGATTTATGGCTGAAAAGATCTCGTTTATTTGCGACGAGTGCGTCAGCCTCGCAACTGAGCGGCTGGGTGCTATAACTTGAGCTGCTGTAACGGGAGTAGTGACTCGTCGGGTACCCGGCTTGCGGTACCAATCATCCCGGCGTAAAGCCGCCCGCATGGACCGTTCCGAAAACCTCGTCCTGAAGGATTCCGAGCCGCGCATCCATCCGACCGCGGAGCTGAAGGCGTGCAAGCTCGGCCGCTACGCTTCGATCGGCGAGCGGGTGGTGCTGCGCGAGGTGGGCGTCGGCGACTTCTCCTATTTCGAGCGTCATGCCGAGGCGATCTATACGAGCATCGGCAAATTCTGCTCGATCGCCGCCAACAGCCGCATCAACGCGCTGGAGCATCCGATTGAGCGATTGACCCAGCACAAGGTCAGCTATCGGCCGAACGAGTATTTCCGCTGGTTGGGTGTCGATGCGGCGTTCCGCGAGCGGCGGCGGGCAAAAACTGTGACCATCGGCCATGACGTCTGGATCGGTCATGGCGCGGTGGTCATGCCCCGCATCGCCATCGGCAATGGCGCGGTCATCGGCGCCAATGCGGTGGTGACGCAGGACGTGCCATCCTACACGATCGTCGCCGGCGTGCCGGCGAAGCCGCTCAGGCCGCGCTTTGCGCCTGACACAGCGGCGCGGATCGACGCTCTCGCCTGGTGGGACTGGCCGGTCGACAAACTCGCCAGGGCGGTTCCCGACATCCAGTCCATGCCGATCGAGGCCTTCCTCGATCGGTGGGAAAACGACGCCGGTTAGGCCGGCATCCACGCCTGTCCCGCTCGCTTCCCGTTGTTCCAACGGCCGCGCATTCCATTCGGGCAAGAAGCCTTGGCTGTAATCAATGAGCTGCGGGAAAGTGGAGCAACCGCGCTGGCCGGCGGGAAACCATGCCCCGCGCTCTCCGAACTGAAACCCCTTCCGCCATGCGGGGGTGGCGCAGCGGAAGGGGCTGGAGGTAAACCGCTGTGAAGCGGAAGGAGCAGGCGCTGTACCTGCCCGGTTACAATGATCTTAAACCGATAAGGTGTGTTTTGCACCATTTGCGCGCTTTGCGTGCACTCAATTGCGTGGGTCGTATTTTTTACCGGCGGGAACCCGAAATGGCTGCTGGTTGTTTCTTCCGGCGGACCGCATGGCGCGGCGCTGTTTTGAGGGACCACATGATCGAGAAGCTTTTCACCAAATTCTCCAACCAGATCGCCCATCTCACCGGACTACCGCTGACGTTTGCGGTGTGTTGCCTGATCGTCATCGTCTGGGCGGTGAGCGGGCCGTTCTTCAATTTTTCCGACACCTGGCAGTTGGTGATCAACACCGGAACCACGATCATCACCTTCCTGATGGTGTTTCTCATCCAGAACACCCAGAATCGGGACGGCGCCGCGATCCAGGCCAAGCTCGACGAGTTGATACGTGTTAGCGAGGCCAAAAACACCTTCATCGGCATCGAGCACCTGACTGAAGCCGAGGTCCAGGAGATCCGCGCCAAATGCGAGGTCGCGGCGAGGCGGCATGACGACAAAGTCGCGACCATGGCCGCAAAGAAGGTCGTGGCGGCAAAACGCAAACCGAAAAAAGAGGTGGCACGAAGCGCCGGCGGCTGAACCCGCAGTCAATCTCCGACAGTTCCGCCGGTGTTCGAGTTATGTGATACGGACAGTAGCCAATGTTCCGGGCATGCTCATCGCTTCATGAACGCCGCGAATGCATCCTTGTGGTCGGGGTGCCAGCGCGACAGGGCAGGCCGATTTTCGATGATGTCGCCGATGGCCCAGGCCATGCGCTTTTCGTCCATGGGCCGCGCCGCCTCATTGTCGGGACACAGGATGTAGAAGTCGCCCCTGACCAGCGATTCCAGCATGAAATCGATCACCTGCTCTCCGGTCCACGCTCCCGCCGGCTTTTCCGTCGCGCCTTCGGTCAGGCCGGTATAGGTGAAGCCGGGGATGAGTAGATGCGCCGACAGGCGGGCGGCGGGCTCATTGCGCAGCGCATGCGCCAAGCCTTCGGTAAAGGTCTTCACGCCGGCCTTGGAAACGTTGTAGGCGAGGTTGCCGGGCGGTGTGGTGATGCCTTGCTTGGAACCGGTGTTGACGATCAGGCCCGGCCTGGCCGACGCCAGCATGCGCGGCGCGAAGGCTTCGACGCCATGCACGATGCCCCAGAAATTGATGTCGAGCAGCCGTTTCCAGCCGTCGCGGTTTTCCCAGGGCTTTCCCGGGTTATCGCCGACGCCGGCATTGTTCATCAGCAGCGAGACCTCGCCGAAAGCCCCGAACGCCCGGTCGGCGAGACGGTCGACCTCACCGGCCTTCGAAACGTCCGATGCGACGGCAAGCACGGCGTCGTCGCCGGCTATCGCGGAGACGGCCCGCGAGGCATCGTCGAGGCGCGGCCCGCCGATGTCGGCCAGCACGATCTTCATGCCCATCAGCGCCAGCCGTTTGGCCGCGGCAAGGCCGATGCCGCTGGCGGCGCCAGTGATGACGGCGGCATTGCCCTGGCCAAGGGCGGGAAGGGCGATCTGAATCTCGGTGTCGGCGATCATCGGCGATGGTTTCCTTTTTTGATGGCGCCGAACTTAGCGCCGGAATGGGCTTGCGCAAGCCAGCGTCGGGGCGTGTCGGGTTGACCAGTCCGGTCGCGGCTGCGCATGCTGCGATGCCAAAAAGGAGATTTCCGATTGACGGATTGGGTTGCAATTCTGAAGGAGCAGACCGCCACCGGCGACCAGATGGGGCGCGAGGTGCCGCAGATGCTGGCAAACCCCGATATCAGCGAAGCCCAGGTGAAGACTCTGTTTTCGGCGCTCGAAAAACAGGCCGAGTTCGTCGAGAAACTGCGCATGGCGCTGGAAAAATTCGGCCATGATTTCTCGATCATCAAGGCGGCGGAGCGGCTGGAAGAGCGCTATGCCGATCTGGCCGCTTCCGTGGCGGAAAAGCTGAAGGCGATGCGCGGTTAAGCAATTCCACGAAGTGTGAAGCGGTTTGCCCTCCGGGATCGCGACAGGCAGATGGCTATTTTTCGATCACCCGCGCAAAGCGCGTGTCCGGCACCAGCCAGATCAGGGCGACGGCGACATAGAGCGCCACTCCGATCCACCGGTCGAGGAAGGTTAGCCCAACGGCCGCTATGTAGACGGCGAGCGAAATCCTTCCCTTGCGATCGCGGCCGATTGCCTTGGCGAATGCGGTGTCCGGCCCATGCTGCCGATGCAGCGCAATGACCAGGATGCTGTAGGCGGTCGCACACATTACAAGGTCAAAACCATAGACCGCGACCGGAACCGCGGCGAAATGGTTCTCGCCCATGAAGGCGGTCGTCACCGGCATCAGGGACAGCCAGAACAGCAGATGCAGGTTCGCCCAAAGCACGCGGCCGTCGACACGCTGCACGGTATGGAACATGTTGTGCAAATTGTTCCAGTAGATGCCGACATTGATGAATGAAAGCACGTAGCACAGGAAGACCGGCCACTGTGGCAGCAGCGCCGAAAAATCCTCGCCTTCCGGTACCTTCAGGTCCAGCACCATGATGGTGATGATGATCGCCACCACGCCATCGGTGAATGCCTCGACCCTACCCTTGCCCATGATCACCACCCGTCCACGACGAATTGCCGAAAGAAAGTAGATCGTTAGCGGATGTTGGCACGCCGATAAACGGCGTACACAAAATTGCTCAGCTATATCAGGGGAAACTTCCACGCCGGAACCAGTGAACGTGGTGATCGGCCTTGGCAACTTGTTGACTTTTCCCGGCCCGGCCTCTCCGTTGCGATGCAGTCCTGGCCGAGGCCGTCGAACGGCCGGCGCTCGAACCGAGGGACTGATGAGACCTCGCTGTCCTGCTTGCGATAGCGACCGCCGTCTTCGGGACATCCGCCGCGGCCTTCGCCATGGCGCCCACACCACGACGAGCCTCAACTATGTACCGGGCCCGGCGCGGGATACGTTTTGCGATCATCGGCTTGCCTGGCCGGGCAACGCCCACCGTGGTGTCAGGAGCATGGTCGTCGACCGGAACGTCGGCGGTGAGGACGCGTTAACGTCGCGACCCCTGAAACTGGTGACGAGGTTGGCCATGGCCTTTCGCGATCTGGCGCAAACTCACAACGAAGCCGGCAGCGACGTCCTCGCGATCCCGACTGTCGCGGCGATGATCGCGGTGCTGTTTGCCGGCAGCACGGTGCTGACCCCCCTCTATATCGTCTACAAGCAGCAATTCGGCTTTTCGCAGATCACCTTGACGCTGATCTACGCGGTCTATGTCGTCGGCAATCTCGGCGCCCTGCTGGTGTTCGGCAGCGTTTCGGATGTCATCGGGCGCCGGCCGGCGGCGCTTGCAGCCATGATCGTCGCCGTCATCAGCGCGGTTGTGTTCCTGTTTGCCGGCAATGTCGCGTCGCTCGATGTTGCGCGGATCCTGAGCGGGCTTGGCATCGGCGTGGGCGCCGGGACGGGAACCGCGTGGATCGCCGAGCTGCTTCCAGAGGCCGGCAAGTCGCGCGCCAGCGTCATCGCCACCAGCACCAACTTTGTCGGCCTGGGTTTCGGGGCGCTTGTTTCGGGGCTGCTTGCCCAATTTGAGCCGTGGCCATTGCGTCTGGTCTTCATTGTCTACCTGGCGGCGCTCGCGGTGGTGACGATCCTGGTCTGGCGCACGCGCGAAACGGTGAGGCAGCCAGGCGGCCTTGGCAAGGTCTCCATGCGGCCGCGGCTTTCGGTGCCGGCGCAGATCCGCTCGCGCTTCGTGGCGCCGGCGGTGACCGGGTTTGGCGCGATGGCGCTGGTCGGCTTCTATGCGGCGGTGGCGCCGAGCATCCTGGCGCAGCAACTGCATGAGGCCAACCACGCCGTGGCCGGTGCGCTGTTCTTCGAGCTGGCGATGGTCGCGGCGCTCAGTATCGTGGTGCTGGCGCGGATGGGGAGCAGCAAGGCGATGCTGGCCGCGCTGGCCTTGATGATCCCAAGCGCCGTGCTTGTGGTGGCGGCACAGATGCTGGCCTCGATGGCGCTGATGATCGCGGCGACCGCCTGCTGCGGCGTGGCGGCAGCGCTCGGCTATCGCGGCGGCCTGCAAGTGGTGAACGAGATCGCGCCGCGGGATCGCCGCGCCGAGGTCGTGTCCAGTTTCTTCATCTGCTGCTTTGTCGGCAACGCCTTGCCTGTCATCGGCATTGGCATCGTGTCGACTTATGCCAGTGCTGTCGTCGCGAGCCTGGCCTTCGCGGCCATGATCATCGCGTTCGCGCTGGTGGCGCTCGCCTTCGGGCTCAGACAGAGGCGCTGAGACCGCCGCGCCAGCCCGGCAAGGCAGACCGCATCAGCCGTTCGGCGTTTCAGGCGCCATGTTCGCCCGCTGACGCGGCACGCCAAGCCCGGTGTCGGGCGGTTCGCCGGCAGCCGGCCTGTTCTCGATCATGCGCAAGCCGCGCCAGCCGCCGAAGCGGTAATAGATCGCTGCCAGGATCAGAGACGTGATCGAACCGGCCGGAAAACTCCACCACAGCGCTTCCTCGCCGATCACGCCGCGCATGTAATAGGCAAAGCCGGTGCGCACGACGAGCACCGAGATCACCAGGATGATCAGCGGCGGCATCACGGCACCCGTGGCGCGCACCGTGGCGAACAGCACGATGGTGATGCCGAACAGGATGAACGACCAGGAAGCGACCGTGTTGATATGGGCGGCGATATCGATCGCCGCGCTGTCGCTGCTCAGGAACAGGCTCAGGATCGAACGGTCGAAGACCCATAGCAGCGCGACGAGGGCTCCGGTCAGGACAAGGTTGAAACCGACGCCAGAGGTGGCGATGCGGCCGATCCGGTCCCACCGGCCTGCGCCGACATTCTGCGCCGCCATGGACGAGACCGCGGCGCCGATGGCGAGCGCCGGCATCTGGATGTAGGTCCAGAGCTGCGCGGCGATGCCGTAGGCGGCGGCGACCTGCGAACCGTAGGAATTGACAATGCCCATTACCGTCAGGGCAGCCGCCGAGATGACGATCATCTGCAGGCCCATCGGCACGCCCTTGAAGACGACAATGCGCAACAGCGCCGGATCCGGGCGCAGCAGGACGAGATTGGCGCCGGCCAGCCGCAACGGATGCTTGCGCGCATAGAGCACGACGAGGATGGCGACGACGCTCACGGTCTGGCCGATCAGCGTCGAGGTGGCGGAACCGGCGATGCCGAGTTCAGGAAACGGGCCGATGCCACGGATAAGCAGGGGATTGAGCACGATGTCGAGCACGACCGCCAGCGCCATGAAGATGAAGGGGGTGCGTGAATCGCCCGCTCCGCGCAGCACGGTCATGACGAAGGACAGAAGGTTCATCATCGGCACGGCGACGAAAATGATGCGCAGGTAGGAGCGTGCGAGCGGCAAGGCGTCGGCCGGCGTGCCGAGCGCGCCCAGGATGGCGTCGACCCAGATCCAGCCGCAGACCGCGAACACCACCGAAACGAGGAAGAAGAAGGTGGCGCTGGTGCCGACGATGCGGCGCGCCTCGGCCAGGTCGCGAGCGCCGACCGCCTGCGCCACCAGGATGGTGGCCGCCATGCCGATGCCGAACACCGTGCCGAGGATCAGGAACAGGACGAGGTTGGCGTTGGACGTCGCGGTCAGCGCCGACTCGCCGAGGAAGCGGCCCACCCAGACGGCATTGACCGAGCCGTTCAGCGATTGCAGCACGTTGGAGCCGAGCACCGGCAAGGCGAAGAGCAGCAGCGTGCGTGGGATCGGGCCGCTGGTCAGGTCGCCGGTACGCCGGCGTGCGGGCATTTTTTCGTCCATGGCGGGCAACCTGGCAAGTGTGACTCTGGCCCGCGAGGATATCGCAGGCCGGACCGAGATGCACCCTGCGCCGAGGAGCAGTGACCGTACGATCGGGCCCAGGCTCGATCGCGGGCGGCGCGCTGAAGGCGGCAGTCCGCTTGCTCTGATCCACTCATTCTCAAGTCTTGCGGAATGGGATATTGGTCCTGAAACTGGCGCCGCATTCCCCGAGACCCTATGCATAACCGGGGGGGTGCTCAAGCGGACGGGCCAGGCGCGCCCGTTTGAGCAGTGATCGTTACTTCTTGCCGAGACCCGGCAGCGTGACCTGATAGACCAGGAACATGGTGTCGACATCGGCGCCGTCATCGGCCTTGTAGGCGGCGCCGACCTGGAAGCCGTCCTGGGCGAGGAAGTCATTGTCGTTGCCGACGAACAGGAAATAGTCGTCGGGCAGATTCGGATCGAGAACGCTGGCCAACGACATCGCTTCCCACTTCTCCGAAAGCTCATTGTGGTCCTTCGCGCCGCCATTGTGCAGGCCGAAGTGGCCAAGCGCGGTGGCGTCGTTGATGTCGATGAACGGCGTCAGCTTGGCCGGCGTCACCGAGGGATCAAGCACGCCCTTGGGTGCGACCGGCTTGTCGGCCGCGTCGAAGGCGCCGCCCGCGATGTCGGTCGCGCCGGAGACGTCGGCGATGTTGATCTGGCGGTAGAGCGAAGCGTCACCCTTCTTCAGGCCCTGGCCGTTGCCGCTGTCGCGCGTCAGCATCAGGAAGGATGTGTCCGAAAGCGCCACGATCTCGCTCTGCGCGGCGATTTTGGTCTTGCCCTTGGCATCCTTGAACACCGGCAGCGGCACGACATATTCATGCGCGAGCTTCAGATGGGCGAGGTCGGAAGCATCGTAGACCAGCGCCCGCGTGTTCTGCCGTGTCGAGGGTGAATCGCCGCCGTCCTGCCTCGGCGCCGACTGCAGCACGGCGATCAGGAACTTGCCGTCCGGCGTCATCGCCATGCCTTCGAGGCCCTGGTTGTTCTGGCGCCCGGTTTCGGGATCCTTCGGATCAGGGTCGGCGGCGCCCGGGCCGGGGTTGTCGGAGGAGAAGTTCGGCGCTCCCTTGCGCATCGGCACGAGGGCCGCGGGCGGCTGGGTCGCCGACATCAGGCGGCCTTGCGCGGAGAACCTGTAGATGTTGGGGCCGTACTCGTCGGAGATGAACATCGAGCCGTCCGGCAGCCGCACGATGGCTTCATTGTCGAGCGCGAGCTTGCCATTGGTGGCGACGGGCAGCATCGGCATGTCGCCGGCCGCGGCGCGTACGTCCGACAGCGGATCGAGGCCGGTGGCATCGGCGCCCTTGTCGTCGGTCAGAAGCATGCTGTCGGCAAGCGTCGCCTTGACGCCCGTCTGCTCCTGGCCGGCCGCGGAAGCAGCGCCCGGCGCGGCAGGCGTGAATTCGATGGCGATGGTGTTGAGGCGCGGCCGGTAGTCGGTGGTGCCGGCGACATTGTAGCCACGGTCGGGCAGGAGCCAGAGCGATCCCTTGTAGATGCCGGCATCATGCGTCCAGCCCGACATGTCGATCGCCATGCCCGAGCCCGAGCCGAAGGTCTCGCCGAACTTGTCGCGCTGGTCGGCCGGGATGCGGCCGACGCCGACGAGGCCCTTGTTGATATAGGCCACGCCATCGGCAAGCGCCGGGGTGAGGGCGGTGAACAAGGCCAGCGCGACGCCAAGCGAGGCGGATCGGTGCAGGGGTTTCATGGACAATCCTCTTTATGACGAAGCACGCCGGAGCGGCCGAAGGAAAATCAAGAGAGGTGCCGCATCGATGATGCCGCGCGTGCCTCCCCGAAAGCGATCTAAGGCGTCAACATGATGCTTGCGTGACAGTGCGCGATACGGGTCCGCCGGTATCTCCATGTGCGGTTAAAAAAAAGCTGGAGAGCGGGATTTGTGACCTCCCATGGAGCGTGCCTGGCCTATTAGACACTTATGTCTAGTACGAATATGGTGCCGGCTTCGACCGGACCGGGAGGGGAAGCCTTGAAGCCGCGCTATCGCGCAGTGGTCATCGGGGGTGGCGTTGTCGGCGCCTAGGGCGGATTTGCCTACACGATCGGCAAGAGCGTCGCGCTGGCGTTGGTGGACGACGGTTTCGCCGGGGAGGGGATGGCGCTTTGNTGCCTACACGATCGGCAAGAGCGTCGCGCTGGCGTTGGTGGACGACGGTTTCGCCGGGGAGGGGATGGCGCTTTGCGTGCACATTGTCGGCGTCGAACGGACGGCGCGGGTCATCGCGGCCTCGATCTACGATCCCCGACGCAGGGCGGTGCGGCAATGAGGAGGAGTTTCTGATGGTCGATGACGCTGCACGGGATACGAGGCGCGAACGCCGGCGCGGGCGCATGGGCGAGGCAGGCAGCGAATCAAGCCGCAAGCCCAATTACCGGTCGCTGAAGAATCCATTCCTGCCGCAGCCGATCTTTTCCGACGACCAGGTAGCGTCGATCCACGACACGGCGCTGCGCGTGCTGGAGGAACTGGGCATCAAGGTGCTGCTGCCCGAGGCGCGCGAGGTGCTCGCCCGCGCCGGCGCCCTGGTCGACCCCGACACCGACATGGTGCGCATCGGCCGCGACATGGTGGCGGCAGCCTTAGCCTCGGCGCCGCGATCGATCCACGCTTATGCCGGCGCGCGGGCTCGCGACCTGTCGCTTGAACTGGGCTCGATGACGTTCCTGGCTGGCTCCGGCGCGCCCAATGTCACCGATCTCGAGCGCGGCCGGCGGCCCGGAACGCTGGTCGCCTTCGAGGAGTTGATCAAGCTGGTGCAGCATTTCGACGTCTTGCACATGCTGGGGCCGTGCATCGAACCGCAGGACATCGACAATCGTTTCCGCCACTATGCAGTCAACCGGGCGCAGCTGACCCTGTCGGACAAATTCCCGTTCGTTTTCGCGCGCGGCACGCCGCAGGTCGATGACAGTTTCGAGATGATCAGGCTGGCCCGGGGGCTGTCCGAGGACGAGTTCCGCTCGGGCGCGCATTGCTACACCGTCATCAACACCAACTCGCCGCGCCAGCTCGACATCCCGATGGCGCAAGGCATCATCGATTTCGCCAAGGCGGGCCAGGTCCTGATCATCACGCCGTTCTGCCTAGCGGGCGCGATGGCGCCGATCACCGTGGCCGGCGCGCTGACCTTGCAGCATGCCGAAGCGCTGGCCGGGCTGACGCTGGCGCAGATCGTGCGGCCGGGCGCGCCGGTGGTCTACGGTTCCTTCTCCTCCAATGTCGACATGAAATCGGGCGCACCGGCCTTCGGCACGCCGGAGCACGTGAAGGCGACATTGGGTGCGGGCCAATTGGCGCGCTTCACCGGTCTGCCCTGGCGCTCGGGCGGCGGCAGCGCGGCCAACGTTTCGGATGCGCAGGCCGCGCACGAGACGCAGTTCGCGCTGTGGGGCTCGGTGCTGGCCGGCGCCACCGTCTGCATCCACGCGGCCGGCTGGCTGGAAGGGGGCTTGAGCGTTTCCCTGGAAAAGCTGGTCACCGACATCGAGGCGCTGCAGACGGTCGCGGAGCTTTGTGCGGCGACCCCTGGCGACGACGACGCGATTGGCTTCGAGGCGATCGCCGAAGTGCAGCCGGGAGGCCACTTCTTCTCGGCCGGCCACACCATGGCGCGCTACCGCACCGCCTTCTACGAGCCGCTGGTGGCCGACTGGTCGAATTTCGGCAACTGGACGCAAAGCGGGTCGAAGACCGCGACCGAACGCGCCACGGGCATCTGGAAGCGCACCCTTGCCGATTTCACGCCGCCGGCTGCGGCCGCCGCCACGTCAGGCGTGCTCGACGCGTTCATCGCGCGGCGCACGGAAGAGGGCGGCGCGGCGCCGGTGTCGTGAGATAGTTGCAGATCCATCATCCCGAATTGCGGCCGTGATCCAGGAACCCGCGGCGCGTCCCGCGCATTCATGGATGCGGGCCAATGCCTGGCTCCATCCGCGAGCCGTTGAGGGAGGACGACATGGGTTTCGACCAGTACCACGAACCGCCGGAAGAACTGTCGCAGGAAGTGCGGACCTTTGCCCGTATGATCACCTCGCTGATCGAGGAGGCGGAAGCGATCAGCTGGTACGAACAGCGCATGTCGGTCGAGAAGAACCCGCAGGCCAAGGCGATCATGAAGAACGCGCAGAGCGAGGAGTTCAAGCATTTCGGCATGGACCTAGAATTCCTGCTGCGCCAGAAAACGGATTGGCGCGTGGAACTGAAGGAAATCCTGTTTACGACAGGGGATATCGTGAAGGCCGGGGAGCGGGGCGAGAAGAAGGTGGATTGAGGCGGGACGTCAGCCTTCGAGGCTGGCAGCCTCACACTGGCAGCACGAACCCGTCCAGCACGCGCTTCTGGCCGGCCTTGTCGAAGTCGATGGTCAGCTTGTTGCCCTCGATGGCTGAAATGTTGCCGTTACCGAATTTCTGGTGGAAGACGCGGTCGCCCACGCTGAAGGCGGACGGCGTGTCGGAGACGGATTTGGCGACCAGCTCGCCGTCGATGGTGCGGCCCTTGACGCTGGTGCGGCCGGCGCCATAGCCGGAGTCTGTTTCACCATAGCCGATGCGTTCGACCTGATGGCCCGAGCGCGTGCCCCAGTTGCGGTCGGTCGCCCCGGTGCGGTTGGCCTGCGCGCGCTGCCAGCCCGGCGTCGAATAGGTGTTGGAGAAGGCGCCGGATTTTTCCCCGCCGCCCGAATTGCCGCCAATATTGTCGAAGCGCGAGGCGCCATACGGGTTCTGTCTTCCTGCCGCCTGGCCGCCGCCACGGCCGGATGCGAACGAGCCGCCGCCATACGGATTGCCGTAGCCGCCATAGGAGTTGCCGGCTTCGGCGACTTCGACATGAGCTTCCGGCAGTTCCTCGAGGAAGCGCGACGGGATGGTCGATTGCCAGAGGCCGTGGATGAGGCGGTTGGAGACGAACCAGATATGCAGGTTCTTCTTCGCCCGCGTCAGGCCGACATAAGCGAGCCGCCGCTCCTCCTCCAGCCCCGAACGGCCGCCTTCGTCCAGCGCGCGCTGATGGGGAAAGAGACCTTCCTCCCAGCCGGGCAGGAAGACGGTCTCGAATTCGAGGCCCTTGGCCGAGTGCAGCGTCATGATGGAGACGGCATCGAGCCCGGCATTCTGCTCGGCATCCATGACCAGCGCGACATGTTCGAGGAAGGAGCGCAGCGACTCGTACTCCTCCATCGAACGGATCAGTTCCTTCAGGTTCTCCAGCCGCCCGGGGGCTTCCGCCGAGCGGTCGTTCTTCCACATGTCGGTGTAGCCGCTCTCCTCGAGAATGGTCTCGGCGAGTTCGGTGTGCGGCGTGGCTTCCAGCGCCTTTTGCCAGCGTTCGAAATTGGACGCGACCTCGCGCAGCGCGGCGCGCGGTTTCGGCTTCAACTCGTCGCTTTCCGCGAGTGTACCCGCCGCCTCCAGCATCGGGATGCGCAAGCCGCGCGCCGTGTCGTGGATCTGGCGGATGGTCGCTTCGCCCAAGCCACGCTTGGGCACATTGACGATGCGCTCGAAGGCGAGGTCGTCGGTGCTGTTGGCGACGACGCGGAAGAAGGCCAGCGCGTCGCGGATTTCCATGCGCTCGTAAAAACGCGGACCGCCGATGACGCGGTAGTTAAGGCCGAGCGTGATGAAGCGGTCCTCGAAGGCGCGCATCTGGAACGACGCGCGGACCAGGATCGCCATGTCGTTCAAATTATGCTTCTGGCGCTGGTAGGCCTCGATGGTCTCGCCGATGGCGCGAGCCTCCTCCTCCGAATCCCAGGCGGCGTGGACGTTGACCTTGCCGTCCTCGGGATCGTTGCGGTCGGTGAACAGCGTCTTGCCGAAACGGCCCTCATTGTAGGCGATGAGATGGGAGGCGGCGCCCAGTATGTGCGCGGTCGAGCGGTAGTTGCGCTCCAGCCGGATGATGGTGGCGCCCGGAAAATCCTTGTCGAAGCGCAGGATGTTGTCGACCTCGGCGCCGCGCCAGCCATAGATCGACTGGTCGTCATCGCCGACGCAGCAGATGTTGACTCTGTTTTCGCTCACGGGCTGTTCCGCGCCTGCCGGCGCGGGCCCTCCGCCCCATCTTTTTTGCGCGCCTTTGGCGTCGCGGGAGGGGCCTCGCAACGGCTCGGACGCCCGGTCGGGCTTGCGGCCTTCGGCCGTACGCACATCTGTCGGCGTCGAGTTGTTACGTCCTGCATCCGGCCGCTGTGCCAAAAGACGCAGCCACATGTATTGGGCGGTGTTGGTGTCCTGGTACTCGTCGACGAGGATGTATTTGAACCGCCGGTGATAGTCCTTCAGCACATCGGGATTGGCGCGGAAGATGCGGATCGGGTGGCAGAGCAGATCGCCGAAATCGCAGGCGTTCAGCGTCTGCAGCCGCTCCTGATAGGCCTTGTAGAGCTCGCGGCCCTTGCCGTTGGCGAAGCTGCGCGCATCGCCCTCGGCGATATCGGCCGGACCCTGGCCCTTGTTCTTCCAGCCGTCGATCATCTGGGCGAACTGCTTCGCGGGCCAGCGCTTGTCGTCCAGGCCCTCGGCCTGGATCAGTTGCTTGATCAAGCGCACGACGTCGTCGGTGTCGAGGATGGTGAAGTCGGACCTCAGGCCGACAAGCTCGGCGTGGCGGCGCAGCAGCTTCACGCCGATCGAGTGGAAGGTGCCGAGCCAGGGCATGCCCTCGACATTGCCTTCGCCTATCAAAAGGCCAATGCGCAGTTTCATCTCTCGCGCCGCCTTGTTGGTGAAGGTGACGGCGAGGATCTCTGACGGCCAGGCCTTCTTGGTGGTGAGGATATGGGCGATGCGGGTGGTCAGCACACGGGTCTTGCCGGTGCCGGCGCCGGCCAGCACCAGAACCGGGCCTTCAGTGGTCTCCACGGCCAGCCGCTGCTCGGGATTCAAGCCCCTGAGATAGTCGGGCGCATTGTTTTGGCCGCCGCGGGCAGCCATGGCGCGCGCGGCAATGCCCGACGGGGCCGTGGGCCGCGCATTGGGTTCATCGAAAAAGGGCATGTCTTCGGAAAAGCCGGACATCTCCCCCGAATGTAGTGATTCGGGAGCGAAAGACCAGAACTGTCTACGTTTTGTTCCGGCAAAGTGCCTGATACGGCCGCTTCACCGATACGGGAACCGCCGTTGTGGAACATTCCCAGGCGGAGCGAGGTTGCTGCCCGCGGGCCACGACCTACGCTTGACAGGCGCCGCGGTCGGGAGAAAGTTGCACGGGCAACACGCAATGCCGGGTTGGCCCAGGCCGCCTCATGCGCGCAACAGTCGAAGGAGTATCATCTTGGCTGTCACCATCACCTCCATCATTGTCTTCCTCATAGGTCTGGCGCTTGGCGCCGGCGGCATCTGGTTGGCTTCGCTGGGCGGCAGTTGGTATTACATCGTCGTCGGTCTCGCCTTCCTGGTCGCCGCCTGGCTGCTCTACCGGCGCCGTTCCACGGCGCTCTGGCTCTATGCGGCGATCGTGCTCGGCACGCTGGCCTGGGCGGTCTGGGAAACCGGCTTCGACTGGTGGGAGCTCGGCCCGCGCGGCGGCATCATCGTGCTGGTGGCGCTGTGGCTGCTGACGCCGTGGGCGCGGCGCGGCCTTGCCGGTCCGGACGGGCGAGCGCCTTTGATCCTTGCCGTGCTGGCATCGCTGGCGGTTGCCGGTTATTCGATGACCACGGACCCGAAAGATATCGGCGGTGTGCTCGACACCGACAAGGTGATCCCCAACGCCAATCTCGGCGGCGATGTGCCGGCGGGCGAATGGCATTATTACGGGCGCACGCCATTCGGCCAGCGCTATTCGCCGCTCGACCAGATCACGCCGGATAATGTCGCCAACCTGAAGCCGGCCTGGACCTATCGCACCGGCGACGTGAAGGGCCCCGACGATGTCGGCGAGACCACCTATCAGGTGACACCGCTCAAAGTGGGCGACACGCTCTATATCTGCACGCCGCACAACTTCGCCATCGCCGTCGATGCGGCGACCGGCAAGGAGAAGTGGCGCTACGATCCCAAGATCAAGCTCGACAAGGACCGCCAGCACCAGACCTGCCGGGGCGTCTCCTATTATGCCGATGCGGCGGGCGCCGCCGGCCAGCCCTGCGCGGCGCGCGTCTACCTGCCGACCTCGGATGCGCGGCTGATCGCGCTGGATGCCGCCAACGGGCAGGTTTGCCCGGCCTTCGCGCAGGGCGGCACGCTCAATTTGTTGACCGGCATGCCGTATCCGAAGTCGGGCTACTACTATTCGACCTCGGCGCCGCTGATCGCCGGCGGCAAGATCATCGTCGGCGGCGCTGTCAACGACAATTATTCGACGCAGGAGCCGTCCGGCGTCATCCGCGCCTATGATGCGAGCAGCGGCAAATTGCTGTGGAACTGGGATTCCGGCAATCCGGACCAGACGACGCCGCTGGCGGCCGGCCAGACCTACACCGCCAACTCGCCCAACATGTGGTCGACACCGAGCGCCGACGAGAAGCTCGGCCTGCTCTACGTGCCGCTCGGCAACCAGACGCCGGACCAGCTCGGCATGGGCCGCAGCGCCAATGTCGAGAAATTCTCTTCCTCGATCACCGCGCTGGACCTCAACACCGGGCAGTTGAAATGGGTGCGCCAGACCGTGCACCATGACCTATGGGACATGGACGTGCCTGCGCAGCCGAGCCTGGTCGACATCACTAAGGCCGACGGCTCCGTGGTGCCCGCGCTGGTCGGCCCGACCAAGCAGGGAGACCTCTATGTGCTCGACCGGCGCACCGGCGAGCCGGTCATTGCGGTCAAGGAAGTGCCGGCGCCCGGCGGCGCCATCGAGGGTGACCACACATCGCCGACGCAGCCCGCGTCCGACCTTTCCTTCAACCCGCCGCCACTGACCGAGCACGATATGTGGGGCATTACCATGTTCGACCAGCTGGCGTGCCGCATCGCGCTTCACAAATTGCGCTATGAAGGTCGCTACACGCCGCCCTCGCTGCAGGGATCGCTGGTTTATCCCGGCAATTTCGGGACGTTCAACTGGGGTGGCGTGGCGGTCGATCCGGTGCGGCAAGTGATGTTCGGGATGCCGACCTATCTTGCCTTCACGTCGCGGCTGGTGCCGCGCGCCGACGTGCCGCCGCCGGGCGACACCAAGGGCAGCGAGCAGGGGTTGAACCGCAATGACGGCGCGCCCTATGCGGTGGTGATGGGACCGTTCCTGTCGCCACTCGGCATTCCGTGCCAGGCGCCGCCCTGGGGCTATGTCGCGGGCGTCGATCTTCGCACCGGCACCATTGCCTACAAGCACCGCAACGGCACCGTCTACGACATGACGCCGCTGCCGTTGCCGTTTAAGGTCGGGGTGCCCGGCATTGGCGGGCCGATGATCACCGCCGGCGGTGTCGCCTTCCTGGGTGCCGCGGTCGACGACTATTTGCGCGCCTACGACCTGACGTCGGGCAAGCAGCTCTGGCAGGCGCGGTTGCCGGCCGGAGGGCAATCGACGCCGATGACCTACACGGTCGCGGACGGACGCCAGTTCGTGGTCATCGTCGCCGGCGGCCACGGCTCGGTGGGCACCAAGCCGGGCGACTATGTGATGGCCTACGCGCTGCCGAAGTAGGCAGGCGGCGTTACCGGGCCCGGCGAGCTGACGATCAGCCGAGCCCCAGATGGCTCTTTAGGCTCGGCACCGAGCCAAGCATTTGGTTGGTCAAATCGGGGCCGGCGGCCGCCTCGGCCTGCTGGACAAGCGTCTCGCCAGCCTTCTGGATCTGCGCCAAGTCGAGGCCGGAGGCCTTGAGCGCGGCGAGGCCGTTGACCAGAGCGCCGGCCTTCTCGCCGAGAACGCCGCCAAGCGCGCCCTGCAGCGACGACATGAAGCCGCCACCGCCGCCGGCCGGGGCGGCGGCCATGACGTCATATTTCTGCGCCAGCGCATCGGCGCCCGGAATCTTGGCGAAGAAGGAGGAGGCGCTGGTGCCCTCGGCCTCGTGCTCGAGCACCGAGAAAATGGTGCCGACGACCTTTTCGGTCGTGGCCTGGTCGAGACCGGCCTTCTGCGAGACGGTGTTCACGATGTCCTGGACGTCCATGACTTCACCTCAACCTCGGGTTTTCGTGTTCGCGGGCTGGCGCTTGCGGCTGCGGACCCTGACCATCGACTTGCGGCTTGCCGCGACAACAGCCGCGCGCATCGCCAGAACGGCCGCCACTGCTGCCACGAAGGCGGTTGCCAGGATCGGCGAGGGCATGGTCATCGGCATTGTTCCTTTCAGATCGGGCCTATAGGACCGTGACCGCCAAAGGGCCGGCCGGCTAGCCAGCTTCCCCCACTATTGTGGCAGCGCCATCAAGATTTGTCACCGATGACAAAAACGTGATCATCTTCAGCCGGCTGACCGGCGGCCGCGAAGGCAGCGAGATGTCACGGTCCGGTGTCTGGACGATGAGAGGCTCGCCCCTATTTTGCGACCGGCAGGACACCGCAGTCGAGACGAGATCGAGGAAGCCCATGGCCGACGTCACCACCAAACCCGTCATCACCCAGGCAATGATCGATGCCTATGACGAATACACGCATCTGACACTGGATCGCCGCCGCTTCATGGAGCAACTGACCAGGCTTGCCGGATCGGGCGCGGCGGCGGCCGCCATCGCGCCGATGCTGGCGGCGAACTCGGCCCAGGCGGCGATCGTGGCCGAGACCGATGCCCGCGTAAAGGGCAAGGACATCACCTATCCCGGCAGCGGCGGCGAGATGAAGGGCTATCTGGTCAAACCCGCGAACCAGGCCGGCAAGCTCGGAACGGTCATCGTCATCCATGAAAACAGGGGCCTCAACCCGCATATCCGCGACGTCGCCCGGCGCGTGGCCCTGGAAGGGTTCGTGGCGCTCGCGCCGGATTTCCTGTCGCCGCTCGGCGGCTCGCCCACTGACGAGGACAAGGCGCGCGACATGGTCGGGAAACTCGATCCGGCGCAGACCGTGGCCAATGGCGTGGCGACGGTCGCCTTCCTCAAGGGCGACAAGGAAGGCAACGGCAAGGTCGGCGCCATCGGCTTCTGCTGGGGCGGCGGCACGGCCAACATGCTGGCCGTCAACGCGCCCGACCTTGCCGCGAGCGTCGCCTATTACGGCATGCAGCCGAAGGCCGCCGACGTCTCGAAGATCAAGGCCGCGTTGCTGCTGCACTATGCCGGTCTCGACGAGCGCACCAATGCCGGCATCGATGCCTTCAAGAAGGAACTCGACGCCGCGCATGTCGAATACACGGTCTATGTCTATGAAGGCGCCAACCATGCCTTCAACAACGACACCTCGGCGGCGCGCTACGACAAGAAGGCGGCCGACCTCGCCTGGGGCAGGACGATCGCCTTCCTGAGGCAGAAGCTGGCATGACCATCGCCTTCAGGCGGCCGGCGCCCAGATCGTCTCGAAGGCAGGCGACAGGGTGAAGCCCGCCGGGCGCTCCGATTTCGGCGGCGGGCGCCGCACGCCTTCCTGCAAATAGCGCAGGGCCGAGGTCAGCCCGTTCATCGTGTAGGGCTTGGCGATGACGCCGATCGCGCCGGCAAAGTGGTCGGGGATGCGCTTCGGGTTGGCGGTCATGAAAATGACCATCGAGTTTTTCCTGTCGCCAATATATTCGGCCACGTCGATGCCGGTCGGGCCGTCGGTGAGATGGATGTCGACAAAGGCGATATCGGCCTGCGTGGTATCGACCATGTCCTTTGCTTCGGCGAGCGATGTTGCCCAGCCGACGACGCTGTGCCCGGCGTCCTCGACCAGGCTCTCCAACTCCATGGCCAGCAGCGCCTCGTCCTCGACGATCAGGACCTTGAGTGGTTCAATCATGACAGGTTCCCTTTGTGCTGTGGTCCGTTGGGCATCGAGATGACAACGCGAGTGCCGGGACCGGCATCGCGCCACTCGATGTCGGCACGCAATTGGCGGGCAAGCGACTTGATCAGCCGCATGCCGAAGGAGGCGTCGCCATTGGCGCCCGCCATGCCGACGCCATCATCCGAGACCTCGATGTTCAAATGGCCGTCCGGCTGGCTCATCTTGATGCCGATACTGCCCGATCTCGTGCCGTCGGGCCTTTCCTTGAAGGCATGCTTGAGCGCGTTGGTGACGAGTTCGTTGACCATCAGTGCCACCGGCGTCGCCTTCTCGGCCGGAACGACGACGGGTTCGAGATCGAGTGTCGGATTGATTTCCGAACGTCCCGAAGCCGTGAGCAGGTCGGAGATGAGATCCTTGGCGAAGTCGGAAACATCGAACTTGCTGACATCCTTGGACTGGTAGAGCCGGCGGTGCACGGTACTGAGCGCTTCTATGCGCTCCAACATCGTGCCAAGCGAGCGCTTGAGGTTCGCGTCGGAGACGGTGCGGCTCTGCATGAGGATAAGCGAGGAAATCATCTGCAGATTGTTCTTCACGCGATGATCGACTTCATGCAGCAGCGTGGTCTGCGCCTCAAGCGCCGCTTCGAGCTCAGCCGTGCGTTCCTTGACAGCCTTTTCAAAACGTTCCTTGTCCGCGGTGATACGATTTTCCCAGAGCTTCCGGTCCGAAACATCGAGTTGCGAGGCGAAGAAGAACTGCAGTTCGCCTTTGTCGTTGGAGACCGGGCTTATGTAGAGCGCGTTCCAGAAGGTCGACCCGTCCTTGCGGTAATTCAGGATATCGACGCTGATGTCGGTTTCATCGGCTATCGCGGCGCGTATCTGAGCGATAGCTTCCTTGTCGCTCTGCGGCCCCTGCAGGAAGCGGCAGTTCTTGCCGAGAACCTCGTCGCGCTCATAACCCGTCAGGCGCAGGAAGGCTTCGTTTGCAAAGACGATCGGATTGTCCTGCCGGCGCGGATCGGTAATGATCATCGACATGCGCGTGGCGCGGATGGCCGCCGCGAAGGGGTCGCCCTTGCCGTGCTCGACATGAAGGTCGTCGGTCATGTGCCATGCGTCCGCCGGCTCCCTGGTCCGTTTCCGTTCCATAGCGTCACTCCAAGCCATTTTTCGCGGGAGACAACGGCTCAAAGCCGAATTTGGTTTCAATCTCGGGCGTTTGTCGCAGTTCGTCGCAGGCAGGGAACCGATAGAGGCTTTCCGCAACCGACCGCGAGGAGGGCGTTTTTCGGCTAGCCAGCCGAGGCCGGCCTGTGAAGCGCGACGCCGGTCACGACCAGCGCTATGCCGAGGCAATCGGACGGACCGGGTATCTGGCGCAGCACGACGACGCCGATCAGCGTTGCGGTGACCGGCAGCAGCGACAGCATCAGCGCGAAACTCGCGCGCGGCAACCGCGCCATGGCGAGCTGGTCGCAGACATACGGAATGACCGACGAGCAGATGCCGACGACGATGGCCGCGACGAGCAGCGGCGGGGACAAAAAGGCGGGCCGAGCCTGGGCGAAGCCAACGGGCAGCACGACGACGAAAGCGACCGCCATGGCCGCACCCAGGCCAGCGATGCCGTCGCCGGTGCCCGCGCGGGCGACACGGTGGCCAAGCACGATGTAGCCGACAAAGAGCGCGCCGTTGAGGAACGCCCAGACCAGCCCGACCGGGTCGCTTGACCATTTGACGTCGATCAGCAGCAAGGTGCCGGTGACGGCGACGGCAAGAGCGGTGAGATTGCGGGTGCTTCTGAAGCCGGCGAGCGCGACGCCGATGGTGCCGACGAATTCGATCGCGGCCACCAGCGAGATCGGCAGGCGGTCGAGCGCCAGGTAGAACGAACAGTTCATCACCGCCAGGCAAGCACCGAAGGCAACGAGCAGGAGCCGCGTCGGAGAATCGGCGCTGGCGAAGGTTCGCCATGGGCGGGTCAATGGCGCGAAGACCAGGGCCGCGGTGGCTATGCGCAGCCACGCCATGCCGAGCACGCCGACATGCGCAAAAAGAAGCACGGCGAAGGCTGGGCCGAGATAGTGGAAGACAGCGCTGACGGCGAACCAGATATGAGGCGGCAATCTTGTCGCAAGCCCGGCTAGGGCCTGGCTGGCAGCGGCAGGGCTGGAATGCGGGGCTTGCCTCTGGTCATCCACGGGATCAGTATCGCAGCCAACCCTCCCTATTCATATGGACGATGACTAGATTTCCCAATCATTCGTTTCACCTAAGCAAGGACTTTTTCATGAAACGCCTTCGAAACGAAAACATCGATCTCGACGCGGCCGACATGAAGATCCTTCGCCTGCTGGAAGAGGACGCGCGCATCAGCACCGCGGAACTGGCCCGTTCGGTCGGCCTGTCGGCGCCAAGCGTGGCGGAGCGCATCAAGCGGCTGCAGGAGAACGGCGTGATCGAAGCCTATTGCGTCAGGATCAACCCCGCGGCGCTCGGTCTGAACCTGTCGGCGTGGCTGCGCATCCGGCCGGTGCCTGGGCAATTGTCAGTCGTGGCCGAGATCATCCGTGAGTTGCCGGAGATCGCACAATGCGACCGAGTGACCGGTGAGGATTGTTTCATCGCGCTGGCGCATGTCGGCTCGGTCGCCGAGCTCGAACGGGTGATCGACCGCATCATCCCCTATGCGATGACCAACACGGCGATCATCCAGTCGTCGCCGGTGATCGCGCGCTCGCCGCTGGCGGCGATCGGCAACGGCACTAAGCGTGGCCGCGCTTCAGGCGGGCGCGCTTAAGGATGCTGCGCCAGCGGATCATGTCGAACGGGATCGGTTCGTTGTTGTTGGCGATGTGAAAGATCTCGTTGTCGACATTCTTGAGCGAACGCCAGAAATCGTAGTCCGATATGCGCGGATCAGCCGCCAGCCTATCCACTTCGACCTTGATGTCGGTTTTCATGCACGTTCCTCGAACCGGCTTCGCCGCGCCGCCCGCTAAACAACCCTTGTGCGGACGTTTTCGACCGCTCCGCTGAGTCGTTCAACGGCTCAAATGGCTTGTTCCCGTTAAATCCTCGGTAAGGTTAATGCGGGTGCGAGGTGGCTTCAAGCACGCGTCCCGGCCGATTTCAGGAACCCGCCGATTTTGGATCGCGGGTGTGGCTTTGAGGCCAGACCCGGTCGCCTTGGGCTTCGCCCTATTTGCGCTTGATCCCGATCGAACGGCCGGCGCGCTCGGGCATCGGGAGCACGGAGTGGGCGGCGCGCATGGCTTCGATCCTGGCCAGCACGTCGGCCGGGAAGGGCGCCACCTTCGGCCCCGACATGTCGACATGCAGCGACAGGGTTTCGGACGTAGCGGCGAGCCAGCCGTCGACATGGCGGATTTCCTGATAGGCCCGCAGCCGCTTCTCGTCATGGTCGATGAGCTGGAAGGAGACCATGACCTTGTGGTCCAGGTGCAGTTCCCTGACGTAGCAGACATGGACCTCGGCGGTGTAGATGGTGAGCCGCCGCTCTTTCACATAGTCCAGACCCATGCCCATCGCCTCGAAGGCCTCGTCCGAGCAGCGGTCGAACAGCACGTTGTAATAGGCCATGTTGAGATGGCCGTTATAGTCGATCCAGTCCTTCTCGATGTCCATGGGCTTGGAGACGAAGGGGGCGGGAATGGACATCGAAACTTCCTTGTTCTGGTGCTGGACAGAGCGTGGCCGGTGAGTGTCTTTACATTCTGACGCAATTTCGGATGGAAAACCGCTTCACACTTTTCCTGAAATTGCTTTAGGCATCCATACTCGCATAACAAGGGTGGACGCTGGTCCATTCGCGGAGGAATTCATGGCTCTGAGCGACCTCAATCCGGTCGAACGCAACGAGGAAGGCATCGCGGCGGTGCTCGGCATCCTCAAGCAGCGGCTGGGCGAGCGCTTCCAGACCGGACAGGCCATCCGCTCGCAGCACGCGCACACGACCACCTATATTCCGACGCAGGCGCCCGACGGCGTCGCTTTCCCGGAGACGACGGCCGAGGTGCAGGAAATCGTGCGTGCCTGCGCGGCGCATCGCGTGCCGGTGATCGCCTTCGGCGTCGGTTCTTCCCTGGAAGGCCACACAAATGCGCCGGGCGGCGGCATCTCGGTCGACACATCGCGCATGAACCGCATTCTTTCGGTCAATCCGCAGGATCTCGACTGCACGGTGGAACCCGGCGTCACGCGCGAGGATTTGAACCGGCATCTGCGCGACACCGGCCTGTTCTTTCCGATCGATCCGGGTGCCAATGCCTCGCTCGGCGGCATGGCGGCGACGCGGGCTTCCGGCACCAATGCGGTTCGCTACGGCACGATGCGCGAGAACGTGCTGTCGCTGACCGCCGTCATGGCCGACGGCGAGACGGTGACGACCGGCAAGCGGGCGAAGAAAAGTTCGGCGGGTTATGATTTGACCCGGCTGCTAGTCGGCTCCGAGGGCACGCTCGGTATCATCACCGCGCTGACCCTAAAGCTGCAAGGTATTCCGCAGGCGATCTCGGGCGGCGTCTGCCCGTTCCCGAGCGTCGAAGCGGCTTGCAACGCCGTCATCGCGACGATCCAGATGGGCATTCCGGTGGCGCGCATCGAATTGGTCAACGCGCTGCAGATGCGGGCGATGAAGACCTACTCCAAGCTCGATTATCCAGAGAGCCCGTGCCTGTTCGTCGAGTTTCATGGCAGCGACGCAGGCGTTGCCGAGCAGGCCGAGACCTTCGGGGCGATCGCGGAAGACAATGGCGGCGGGCCGTTCCTGTGGACCAGCGTTGCCGAGGAACGAACCAAATTGTGGAAGGCCAGGCACGACGCCTACTGGGCGTCACTGACCTTGCGGCCGGGCGCCAAGGGCCTGTCGACCGATGTCTGCATACCGATCTCGCGCTTTGCCGAATGCGTCATGGAGACCGAGGCCGACATTGCCGAAATGGGACTTATCGCGCCCATCGTCGGCCATGCCGGAGACGGCAATTTCCACGTGCTGGTGCTGATGGATGTCAACGATCCCACGGAAATCGCGCTGTCGGAAAAATTCGTCGCGCGGCTCAACATGCGGGCGATCGCCATGGAGGGCACATGCACCGGCGAGCACGGCATCGGGCAGGGCAAGATCGGCTTCCTGCGAAGCGAACTCGGTCACGGCGTCGACATCATGCGCACGATCAAGCAGGCGCTCGATCCGCAAAACATCATGAATCCGGGTAAGATCCTGCCTGACGCGGGCTAAGGGCACCGCGACGAGCGCGCCTTGACCGCGCAAGGCGGCAAGGTCGTGCAGGCGAAGCGCGACGCACGCTAAGGGGGGCGGTTAGAGCCCGCCAACCGCCGCTCTACCCTGCAGTGGGAAGCTGCTCCTGGACCTCCTGCGCAAGCGTCTGCAGCATGGGACGGGTCGGGGCGAAGAATGTCGTGCCGGTGTGCGGCGTGGAGACATCGAGCAGCCGGTCGTAGGCGCCGGGCGGGTCGCCGACATACATGCGCTGCAGCATTTTCTCCGTGACCCAGAGATATCTGCTGTAGCCGATGAAGTAGGTGCCGAATTCGTTCCGCCCGGGCCTGCCGAACGGCATGTTGTCGCGCAATATGTCGTGTTCGTTGCCATCGGCATCGACTACGGTTGCCAGCGACTTGTGCGATTTGCGCGGCGCGTCGTCATCGTCGATTTCGATGTTGTCGATCTTGGTGCGGCCGATGATTGCCTCCTGCTCGGGCGTGGGAATGCGCGCCCAGGCCCGCATGTCGTGCAGATATTTCTGGACCACGACATAGCTGCCACCGGCGAAATCGGCGTCCTCGTCACCGACCAGCGCCGAGGCGGGCAAATCGAGGCCGGCCGGGTTGGCGGTGCCGTCGACGAAGCCGAGCAGGTCGCGGGCGTCGAAATAGCGAAAGCCGATCACTTCGTCGACGACGCTGACGCCGGGACCAAGCCTGTCAAGCAGGATACGCTCGAATTCGAAGCACATGTCGGGCCGCTCGGCGCGGATGTGAAAGAGCAGGTCGCCCGGTGTCGCTGGCGCCGAATGGACCGCGCCCTTGATCGGCGCGAACGGCTTCAGTTCCAGCGGCCGCCGGCCGGGGCTGAGCCGGTCCCAGAGATCGCGCCCGATGCCGGCGATGCAGGACAGGCGCCCGCCGAGATCGCGGAATCCGACAGTCTTGACCAGATCGTCGAGTTCGCCGAGCACGGAACAAACCCTGGCCAGAGCCGGCTGATCGCCGGCGACGGTGCCGACAAGGAAAATCGCCGACTGCGATAGCGGGGCATCGACACTCTGCGCATCGATCGGCACGCGATCCCAGTTCTTGCCCGACATCCGAGAATCTCCGCTTTTAGCGGACTTGTTTCAGATCGTCCGACATGACGCAACGGGATGAATTGCCTCTTTATCGACACGCGGATGCGGGTAGAGTGCGGCAGAATTGCAATCAACCTGTTCGGAGCTGATGCTCGCACGCCTGTTCGTGATCTTCGGTGGCCTGTTCGTGCTGGTGCTGCTTGCGGCGCTGGTGGTGCCGCACTTTATCGACTGGACCGGCTACCGCGCCGAGTTCGAGCGCGAAGCAAGCGCAATCCTCGGCCGCAAGGTGACCGTGCAGGGCGACGCCACGGCAAGGCTGCTGCCGTTTCCCTCGGTGACCTTTTCCAACGTCGCCGTTGCCGGTGGTCCCGACGGCCGGCCGGCCATGACCGTCGAGACGTTTTCGATGGACGCGGAACTCGCACCCTTCCTGCGCGGCGAGGTGCTGATCTTCGACATGCGGCTGGTGCGGCCGAAGGCGACCATCGACATCGCCGCCGACGGAACCGTCGATTGGGCGATGCGCCCGTCTTCGCCCTTCGACCCCGGCCAGGTCACGATCGAGAAACTGACGGTGACGGAAGGGCAGATCGAACTGCGCCATGCCGCCGGCGGCCGCAGCCACATCTTTTCGGAGATCAACTCGACCATTTCGGCCAAGTCGCTGGCCGGTCCCTGGCGCATGGACGGCACGTTGCGGCTGGACGGGTTGCGGACCACTGTCGCGGCGTCGACCGGCAAGGCCGAACCCTCCGGGCAGATGCGGTTACGGGTGAAGGCGGATCCCGACGCCTATCCGCTGGTCATCGAAACCGACGGCAATGCCGGCATCGTCAAGGGTGCCGCCGTCTATTCCGGCCAGTTCAAGATTTCGGGCGCGGACAAGAATAGTGCGGGCAAGAATTCAGCCGAGTTGCGCGGCACGGATGGCGAGACGGTGAAGGTCAGCACCGGCAAGTCCGATCCGGGCTTCCGGCTGAACGGCAAGTTCTCGCTCGACCATCAGAAGCTTGGCGTCGACGAATTCCGTTTCGAGACCGGTCCGCTCGACAATCCCTATACCGCCGATGGCAAGGCCTCGGTCGATCTCGGCCAGAAACCGAGCTTCGCCATCGAGGCCAATGGCGCGCAGGTTCAGTTCGACGAGGCGGTGGGTGCCCAGGCGGGTACAGGCCTGACACTGGATCAGCGCATCGCCGGGCTTGAGCAGGCGCTGCTCGATCTGCCGAAGCCGACCATTCCCGGCACGGTCGAGGTCAAGCTGCCGGCGGTGGTGGCCGGCGACACCACGGTGCGCGATGTTCATCTTTCGGCCGAACCGGTCGGTGACGGGTGGTCGGTGAAATCGCTGGCCGCGACCTTGCCCGGCCGCACCAGACTGGAAGCCGACGGCATGGTCATGCTCAACGTGCAGGGCCATTTCGGCTTTACCGGCTCGTTGCTGCTGGCCGTGGCGCAACCTTCAGGTTTTGCCGCCTGGCTGTCGAAGGATGTCGACGAGGCGATCCGCCGTCTGCCTGCCGCCGGTTTCAAGGCCAAGGTCGATCTCTCGGAAAATCATCAATCCTTCAGCGATCTCGAACTGATACTCGGCAAGGCGAAGTTTTCCGGCCGCATCGATTCCAGCCAGCCTGAAGACGCAAAGCCGTCGGTGCTGATGCGGCTCGAGGGCGGCGATCTCGATGTCGATGGGCTGGCGGCCTTCGCCTCGATCTTCGTCAGCGACAAGGGCGCCAATCGTTTTGCCGACAGCGACCTCGATTTCCAGATCAAGGCCGGCCCTGTCAGCGCCGGCGGCTTGACCGCCGACACGGTCGATACCGCGCTCAGGCTGCGCGGCGGACTGCTCGAAATCGACCGGCTGTCTGTCGGCGGGCTGGCCGGTTCCTCGATCAGCGCCACCGGCCGCATCAAGGATTTTCCGGCGAGCCCGACCGGCAAGCTCGACGCCTCAGTGGTCGCGGTCGACCTCAAACCACTGATCGATGTCGCGGCACGGCACTATCCGGACAATGCCGTGCTGAAGGGGCTCGCAGACCGCGCCGCGGCTTATCCCGACTTGTTCCAGGACGCGCGCGTCGACCTCGTGGCCAGTGCCGCCGACAATGGCGACGGCACCACGGGCCTGGCGGTGAGCGGGCAAGGCAAGGCCGGCGGCTCGTCCTTTT
This sequence comes from Mesorhizobium sp. LNHC209A00, assembly GCF_000502915.1. Classification (NCBI taxonomy): domain Bacteria; kingdom Pseudomonadati; phylum Pseudomonadota; class Alphaproteobacteria; order Hyphomicrobiales; family Phyllobacteriaceae; genus Mesorhizobium; species Mesorhizobium sp. LNHC209A00. Next base: position 484,127 of record NZ_AYWT01000001.1, on the reverse strand, counting down.
CGGCGTCGCTGTCGGGGAAGGGCGCGGTGGACAGGCTTGCCGACGCGCCAGTGACACTGACTTTCAATGCCCGGAACCCGGACGCAACCGCCTTGCTCGCGCTCTATGGCCTGCCGGCGCTGCCGCTCGGCATGCTGGGTGAAGCAAGCACCGATATTCAGGCCAAGGGCACGCTTTCCGGCGGTCTGGCGACGAGCTTCAGCCTTGCCGGCAATGATTTCAAGGCCGGCTTCCAGGGGATGGTCGCCGACACGCCGCAAGGCCCGACGGCCAAGGGCAAGATCAATCTCGACGCCTCCGACATCGAGCCATGGCTGATGACGACAGGCATCGGCCTGCCCGGCATGGGCGCCGGCATGTCGACATCGCTGGCCGCGCAGGCCGACTACGGCAACGGCCTGCTGGTGCTCTCCGGGCTCAGCGGCGCCATCAACGAGGCGGCGGTGTCGGGCGACATCAACCTCGATGTCAAGCAGGGGGTCGACGGCAAGGACGGCGTGCCGCATCTGGCAGGAGCGCTGGCGCTCGACGAACTCGACCTCGATCCGATGGCGGTGGCGCTGTTTGGCGATTCCGCTTTTCTCGTGGACAAGAACGGGTCCGGCAAGAGTGACAATGCCGGCAAGAGTGACAATGCCGGCAAGAGTGACAATGCTGACAAGAGTGACAATGCCGACAAGAATGACAAATCCGGCGCGTGGCCGTCGGCGCCGTTCAGCCAGAAGTCCAGCCTGCCGTTCACGGCCGATCTCGACCTGACCACGGCTTCGCTGACCGTCGGCCCGCTCGCCACCGCCTATGACGCGGCGCTCTCGCTCAAGCTCGACCCGGAAGGCATTCGGGTCACCGATCTCAAGGCCAAATTCCTCGGCGGGGCGCTCTCCGGCCTGTTCGATCTGAAGAACAATGACGGTACCGGGCTTTTCACCGGACAGATGAAACTGGCGGGTGCCGATCTGGCGAACGTCTTGCCGGATGCGGGCATCGGCGGCGTCGGCGATTTCTCGACGACGCTGTCGACCAGCGGCAAATCCGTCGACGCTATGATCGCCGCTCTATCGGGATCCGGCACGGCGACGCTGAAGGACTTGCGGATCGCTGGCGTCAATCCTGACGCGTTCGGCGCATTCCTGGCCAAGGCGGATGCGATCGGACGCGATATCGACGCCGCCAAGACGGCTGGCTTCGCGCCTGACATCGCCGCCGACGGAAGTTTTGCCGCCGGGAACGCCGAGGTCGCCTTCACGATAGCCGGCGGCACGCTCAGGGCGCCGCCGATCAGCCTTGAAAACCCGGCGGCGACCTTGTCGGCCGACATCGCGGCGGATCTCAATGCCAGCACGGTTTCCGCCAAGGGCGCGGTCACCTATCGGCCCGGCGACGAAGCGCTGGTCGGCTCCGAGCCGGCCGTGAATTTCACCGCCGAGGGGCCGTTCGGCGCCGTGAAACGGCAGTTCGACAGCGAGCCCCTGGCGCAATTCCTGACCCAGCGTGCGCTGGAAAAAGAACAGCAGCGCGTCGAGGCCATGCAGGCCGCGCTGCTGGAGAAACAGCGGCTGCGACGCGAAGTGCGCTATTACGCGGCCCTTCAGGACGCCCGCGACAAGGCGGCGGAGGAGCTGCGCCAACAAGAGGAAGCGGCGCGCCTGAAGGCGGAGGCCGACGCCAAGGCGAAAGCGGAGGCCGACGCTCAGGCCCAGGCCGAAGCTCAGGCCCAGGCCGAAGCGGATGCCAAGGCGAAGGCCGACGCGGATGCAAAAGCCAAGGCCGATGCGGAGGCCAAGGCGGCGGCGGAACAGCAGGCAGCGGACGAAGCGGCCAAGGCGCAGGCCGAGCAGGAGCGCCAGAAGGCGGAGGAGGCGATGCGCATTGCCTCCCAGGAAAAAGCCAGGCTCGAAGCCGAGCGCAAGGCGGCGCAACAGGCGCCCAAGGCCGAGCAGGTGCCCGCCAACGACAATCCGCCTCCGGCCAAGCCGAAGGCCAATCCGTTCACGGTCGACAATCTGCTGAAGTCACTGCAGTAGGCAGCAGAGCTAGGCTTTCCGGTTGCTCACCGCCAGGCAATCGTCTCAAGGACGAACGTTTCGGCGCCGTCGGCGACGTATCTGGCGTGGCGGAAGTCGCGGATGGCGGCAAGCTTGCCGCCCTGCCAACTCAGCAGGATGAAGTATGCCGGTGCTGCCGTCGGGTCCTTGGGATCGCGCACGAGGATTGCCGGACGGTCCTCGACGAAACCAGCGTGAAAATGCCAATCCCGCACCCTGGAATAATTGCCGAAATAGGTGGCCACCTCCTTGCGGCCGCTGAGCCTTGCCCTGGCCACCAGTTCCAGCCGCACTTCGTCGGCCAGCATGTCTCGCACGGCATCGAAATCGCGGGCGTTGAAGCGATCGACATAGGCGTCGAGCAACAGGCGCTCCGATGCACTCAGCCTGGGAACAGGACGATCGTCCTGTTCGTCGGCGAGCTCACGCAGCCGGCCACGGCCACGATGCAGCGCTGCCTTGATCGCGGGGATGCTGGTGTCGAGTATGGTGCTGATCTCCCGCAGCGAATAGCCCAGGACATCCATCATGATAACGCTGCTTCGCTGCGCGACGGGAAGGCGCATGAAACTGTGCAATCCGGCTGCCGCGGCCTGCCGGTCGGCGATGGAATTCGCAGGGTCGGCGATCATGTCCGGCTCCTCCTCGGAGAAAGTCCTCTCACGGGCGCGGCGGCGCAAAAAGTCGAGCGCCGCATTGTGGGCAATGCGAAACAGCCAGCCTTCGGGATTGTCGATCGGGGCGGTGCCGGCCAGAGCCTCGAATGCCTTGGCCAGCGCCTCCTGCACGACGTCCTCGCCATCGACGACCGAGCCTGTCATCCGGGCGCAGTAGCGATGCAGTTTGGGGCGCAATTCGCCGAACAAGCGGTCGAAAGGCTCTGGGATTTCGCCTGGATTGTTCATGCACCGGCCATTCTCGAAACGGTTCTATTCGTCCAGCATCCGATAGTGGCCCACCACTGTCATCACGTCACGCTGCGGAGGGTCGATGCAGCGATCCATGATGCCACTTTGGAAGGCCTGGAAGGCGGCAAGTCCTGTGATGAGGTCGGCATGCCCGTCGGTTTCGGTCTCGACGAGATGGACGAAAGTGCCGTCGCCGGAGCGCCAGGTCATGTAGCGAACGCCTTCCGGCGATTTGCCGCGCAGTTCCTCGAACACTGCCTTGACCAGGCGCTCGTTCTCGTCGGCCCGCTCCGGTTTCGTCTTGTAGCGTATCAAATGGCGTTTCATCGCATCGGCTCCCTTGGCTGTCGCGTGTCCAAGACGCGGCGGCCAGGCCAAAGGATTCGGATTCCGGAAAAAAAGTCCCGTATCGGCCCGCACGGATGCTGGACGTCAGTCCTGGCTCCGATCGAGCAGGCGCCGCAGCATGGGTTCGATGCGCGAGAGCTCGTCGAGATGCGCGGCCGACAGTTCGGCCAGGCAACCGTCGGCGCGCTCGGTCAGCCGCAGCAGCACGCGGCGGTGGTCGTCCTTGTCCTGGTCGCGAGCGACCAGTCCTGCCTCGCCGAGACGGTTGACCAGTTCGACGGCGCTGTGGTGACGGATGCGCAGGCGTTCCGCCAGGTCGCCGACCGTCACCGGCCCGCCGCCGGGATATCCCTTGATCGCCAGCAGCGCTTGGTGCTGGCGCGGGGTCAGACCGGCGTCCTCGGCCTGCACCTGGCTGAATTCGAGGAAGCGGCGGATCAGGTAGCGGAACTCGGACAGCCGCTGGTAGTCGGATTGCCTGATGGCTGGGCGTGGTGTCTTGGGCTGCGTCATATCGGAGATGTCTTCGTTTTCCGGTGAAAGCTCAAACGAAATTTCGAGCGAAAGCCGCTTGAACAGATATATCGTGTTACGATACATAACCGGCCTACAACCGGCTGGCCACTTCGACCGTGCCGCAGAACCCGAGACACGGCCGCCGCCAGGAAGCAAAGCCACCATGAAGACCCATAACTCCAATCCCGACCACCTCCGGGATTTCACCACAGATGCCCGAGTGCTGCTCGTCGCCGCGATAGCGGTGGTGGTGGCGACGGCCGGGCTGTTTGCCGGCGTGGCGCTTCTGAAGCTGATCAGGTTCGCCACCAACATCGCCTATTTCGGCCAGTTCTCGCTTGCCGAGCTGAAGCTGCAGGATACGCCGCTCGGGCTTGCCGCCGTCATCGTTCCGGTCATCGGCGCGCTGATCATCGGCCTGATGGCGCGCTATGGCAGCGAAAAGATCCGCGGCCACGGCATTCCCGAGGCCATCGAGGCGATCCTGCTCGGACGCTCCAGGCTGGACGCCAAGGTGGCGATCCTGAAGCCGCTGTCGTCGGCGATCTCGATCGGCTCCGGCGGGCCGTTCGGCGCCGAGGGTCCGATCATCATGACCGGCGGCGCCATCGGCTCGTTGATCGCGCAGATGCTGCCGGTCTCGGACAACGAGCGCAAGACATTGCTGGTTGCGGGAGCGGCGGCCGGCATGACCACCGTGTTCGGCACGCCGATCGCGGCCATCATGCTGGCGGTCGAATTGCTGCTGTTCGAATGGACGCCACGCAGCTTCATCCCCGTGGTGGTGGCGGCCATCGTGGCCGAGGTGGAGCGCACCATGCTGCACATGCCGGGGCCGATCTTTCCGTTCGCGGGCAACATGGCTATCTCCTTCCTCGGCCTTGGCGGCTGGGTGCTGGTCGGCATATGCGCCGGCCTGTTGTCCGGGCTGCTGACCCAGATGGTCTATGCCTGCGAGGACGGCTTCCAGAAGCTGCCGATCCACTGGATGTGGTGGCCAATGCTCGGCGGCCTGGTGGTCGGCATAGGCGGCTTGATCGACCCACGGGCGCTAGGCGTCGGCTATGACAACATCGCCGACATGCTGGACGGCCGCACGATCGCGACGGCGGCGCTGCTGCTGCTGGCGGTCAAGGCCATCATATGGTCGGTGGCGCTCGGCTCGGGAACCTCGGGCGGCGTGCTGGCGCCGCTGTTGATCATGGGTGGCGCGATGGGGGCGGTGCTTGCAGGCATCCTGCCGGCGGCGGACCCGGGCTTCTGGGCACTGCTGGCAATGGCCGCCACCATGGGCGGCACGATGCGGGCGCCGCTGACAGCCACTTTCTTCGCCGTCGAGCTGACCGGCAACACTCATGTGCTGGTGCCGCTGATCGCGGCTTGTGCCGCCGCGCAGGGGGTCACCGTCCTGCTGATGAAGCGTTCGATCCTGACCGAGAAGATCGCCAGGCGGGGGCACCATCTGGTTCGCGAATATCGCGTCGACCCCTTCGCGCTGGCCAGGGTGCGCGAGGTGATGACGTCAGAGGTCGAGAGCGTGCCGGCGACGATGACGCTGCATGGTGCGGCCGCCTTCCTGACCGCGCCGGAAACCCGCCATCCGAGTTTTCCCGTAATCGATGAAAATAGGCAGGTGCTCGGCCTTATCGATCCGCCGGCGATCCTGCGCTGGCGCCGTGCCGGTAAGCACCGTAGGACAACGCTCGGCGAGCTGCTGGCCGGAAGCAAGGTGACGCTGGCCCATCCCGACGAATATCTGGAAGGCCTGTCGGACAAGCTAGTGACAGCCAATGTCTCGCATCTGCCGGTCGTGGAGCGTGAGGATGGAAGGTTGGTCGGCTATATCGGCTGGAAGGATCTGATGCGCGTGCGCTCGCGCAAGCAGGCCGAGGAGCGAGAGCGCTCCACCTTGCTCGGCTTCGGACGCGGGAAAAAGGCGGACGCGGCCGAGCGTGCGTAAGTTCAGGCGCTCGTCGCGCGCTTCGCCCATTCCAGGACATGCAGCCTGAGCGCCGAGGACAGGTTGGTGTCACGGGGCCGGGTCTCGTCGATTTCGGCGACGAGGGCGGCGAGTGTCAGCTTCCTGGTCGCCGCGATGGCGACGAGATCGTCATAGAAGGGCTTTTCGAGGGAATAGCTGGTGCGATGGCCGCGAATGGTCACCGAGCGCTTTTCGACGGCGCTCATTGATCGTCAGGCTGGGTGGGCTTTTCGCGGTGATGGCCCGCGACAAACCTTTCGCTCTTGTCGGCGATCAGGCGGTCGCGTTCCTTTTCGGCCTTGGTGCGACCGTGCAAGGCGCGATTCCGGCTGGCCGTTTGTGCCTTGTCGTCCCGCGCCTTCTGCTTGCGAGCCTGGCGGAGATTGACGATGTCGGCCACGGACCGCGAGCTATTTCTTGCGGAAGGCGTCGAGCGAGACCACTTCGGCGCCCTTGGTGCCGGCATCCGCCGCGGTTGCCTTCTTCTCCGCTTCGGCGGCGGCCTTCTTCTCGGCCTTCGGCTTCTTCTCGGAGACGATGGTCAGCGGCTCCGGCGCCGGTGCTGCCGGTTCTTCGTCGGGCTGCGCATCGGTCTTGACGTCGAATTCGAGCTCGAAATTGACCGAGGGGTCGTAGAAGCCGCGCACGGCCGAGAACGGGATTTCCAGTTTCTCCGGCACGTCGGAGAAGGAGAGACCGACCTCGAAACCGGTGTCGGTCACCTTCAGGTCCCAATACTGGAACTGGATGACGATGGTCATCTGCTCGGGATAGCGCTCGCGCAGCCGCGACGAGACGCGCACGCCCGGCGCGCCGGTCAGGAAGGTGATGAAGAAATGATGGTTGCCGGGGAGGCCGGTGCGCGCGACCTCTGCCAGGACCTTGCGCATGACGCCGCGCAACGCCTCCTGGNCTCCTGGGCCAGAATGTCATAGCGAATGTGGTCGTCGGCCATGTGACGGTCGGGTTCCGTTGAATCGTCCGCATAGCTGTAATCAAGCTTGGGCGCGGCGTAAACCTGATATAGACCGCCGCCGCGCCGAAGCGAGGACTATTGCGAATGATTTGATCGGCAAGGCGGTTTGGCGGCAACGCCAAATGCTATGCGTTAGCCAGCGCAGCGTGTCTTTTGACGCTGGTCGGGGAAGGGCGCTTGCCGAAAGCGCGCAGGAAGGTGCGCACTCCGTTTGTCGCCGATTGCACCACCTCATCCTCGCTCGGCGTGCCGCCGAGCATGAAGGTGGTCTGCAGTTCGGCATTGACGAGGCCGAGGAACTGGCGCGCCGCGACATCGGGATCGTGGATCGCGAGATAGCCGCCATAGGCGAGGCGGGCGAAGCGGGCGGCGATCGCCGGCCATGTCCTTCCGGGTCCCTGTTCGCGCCATTCGGCAAAGAGCTCGGGATAGCGCTCGCCCTCGGTCTGGATCAGCTTGCGCAGGAATTTTCCGTCGCGGTTGCAGATGCAGTTCTGGTTCAGGCGCACGGCAAAACCGATCAGGTCGGCCTCGAGATCCCCAGGCTGATCGGGAAAGGTGGCGATGGTGGCGAAAATGCCGGCGTTGCAGCGCTCGGTCAGGTCGCGCACGACCGCGATGAACAGCTTTTCCTTGTCGCCATGGTGGTTGTAGACCGTCTGGCGCGACACGCCGGCCTCAACCGCGATCAGGTCGATATTGGCGCCGGCGAAACCTTCGCGGCAGAACACGCCGGCAGCGGCGTCGACGATCGACAGGCGCTTGGCCTCGTGGCCGCGTGGCGGGAAAGTGTCAGGAGAAACGCCCGATCTCATGAAAATCCATATAGAGGTGATTGACCATTTAGACAAGACTGTCTAAATTTGTGGACATGATATAAGGGGATTTCGCTCCGGAGACGAATAAATTTGCTCCAGGAGTAGGAAACCCACGGGATGGAACGTCCTAGGGTCAGACGTCGCCTGGCGGCGGCAAGCAGATTCGAAAGAAGCCATTATCATGAATCCCAAATTCCTCCGCATCGCGGTCGTGCTCGGCCTGTTGTCCGCCATCGGTCCGTTCGCCATCGACATGTATCTGCCCGCTTTGCCGTCGATCGGCACCGATCTGCATGCCGGCACCGCCGCCGTGCAGATGAGCCTTTTGATCTTCTTCCTGTCGATGGGCTTCGGCCAGATCGTCGTCGGGCCGATCTCCGATATGGTNCAGATGAGCCTTTTGATCTTCTTCCTGTCGATGGGCTTCGGCCAGATCGTCGTCGGGCCGATCTCCGATATGGTCGGCCGCAAGCTTCCGCTCTATGGCGGCCTGGCGCTGTTCATGGCCGGCGGCATCGGCTCGGCAATGGCGCCGACCATCGAGTGGCTGATCGCCTTCCGCTTCCTGCAGGGGCTTGGCGCCAGTGCCGGAATGGCCATTCCGCGCGCCATCGTGCGCGACCTGCACACCGGCAATGAGGCCGCCAAACTGATGTCGCTGCTGATGCTGGTGTTTTCGGTGTCGCCGATCCTGGCGCCGCTGACCGGCAGCCAGATCATCGAGAATTTCGGCTGGCGCGCCGTATTCTGGACGGTGACCGGCGCGGCGGTGCTTGCCACCATCCTGCTCGCGACCTCGCTCAAGGAGACACGGCCGGTGGAAGAACGCGTCGGGTCCTCCTTCGGTACAGCCCTTGCCGGCTACCGCTTCCTGATGGGCGACCGTAATTTCCTCGGCCTGGTGGCGATCGCCGGCTTCGGCATTGCGAGCTTCTTCGTCTATCTGTCGAGCTCCTCCTTCATCCTGATCGACCATTACGGGCTGTCGCCTTCGGTCTACAGCGTGTTCTTCTCGATCAACGCGGTTGCCTTTATCGGCATGTCGCAGTTGACGGGCCTGCTTTCCCAACGGTTCGGACTGAAGCGTGTGGTGTGGGTGGCGGTGACCGGCTACGCGACGACGATGGTTGTGCTGTTCGCGATCATGGCGACGGGCGTCGACCGGCTGGACGTGATGGCGGCCCTGCTGTTCGTCGGCTACGGCTTCCTCGGCTTGGTCATCCCGACCACATCGGTGTTGGCCATGGAAGAGCATGGCGAGATCGCCGGCACGGCGTCGGCGCTGATGGGCACGCTGCACTTCGCCATCGGCGCGCTCGCCATGGGCGTCGCCGGTGTGTTCTTCGACGGCACGCCGCTGCCGATGGTCGCCGGCATCACGCTCTGCGCGGTGATCTCGTTCGCCCTGGCGAAAGTCACGCTTGGCCGTTCGCGCGAAGCGGTCGAAGCGCCGGCGGAATAGGAAATCCTCAATGAACCAGGAGCGGCCGGGTCGATCCCGGCCCTCTTTGTGTCGAAGCCGGCGTTTGCCTCCGCGTTGACGACCGCGCTCTGGTTGCTGACGCTCAGTTGAGTTCCTGGGCGAGGCCGATGAGAAGCCCTTCAGGCCCACGGATGTAGCAGAGCCTATACACGTCCTTGTACTCGACAACTTCGCCTACGAGTTGCGCGCCGCGCGTGCGGAGCCTTGCAAGCGTGTCGTCGATGTCGTCCACGGTGAACATGACGCGGAGATAGCCCAGGGCGTTGACCGGGGCGGTCCGGTGATCCGCGACGACAGGCGGCGCGAGGAAGCGGGACAGCTCCAGCCGGCTGTGGCCGTCCGGCGTGCGCATCATGGCAATCTCGACATGCTGGTCGCCCAGTCCGGTGACGCGCCCGGCCCATTCTCCTTCGACCGTGGCCCGCCCTTCGAGCTCGAGGCCGAGTTCGCGAAAGAAATCGATCGCCCCTCCGAGGTCTTCGACGACGATTCCTACATTGTCCATCCGCTTGAGCGCCATGTTTTCGATCTCCAAGGGGCGTTTCAGTTTACAAGGTATCGCCTGGTCCAACAACGCACAGGAAAGGCCGGACCCGTCAGACTTTTTTGTCCATTGATGAAGGGATGCGCGACTGTTTCGCGGCTAAGCGGCCACGCGAAATCGGCCAGAGCCGAGCCTGCCGTTGCGTGACGATGGTGAATAGAAAGAAGTGGAGGTTTCTGTTGCCAGGTACCTCCGAACCCCGCCTAGAAGTGCGAACCCCTAGGGCTTGATTTGAAGCTATCGCACTGCATTAAGCAGCGAGACGTGCTTCCGCATAGTTGTCGTTGGCAACTATAAGTTTAGCCCGATGACGGTGGTACAATGCCGGGCAAAAGTACGATCTTTACACCTTCGTCGATCCTATTTCGCCCCCAGCAAAAACCGCTCTGTCCTCAACAGCGGCTTTTGGTGGAGGCGCCGGGTACCGCCCCCGGGTCCGAACGGCTTATTTCATCGCCCATTTATCGCCATAGTCGGTCAAGCCGACAAAACGAATATAGGGGGGCTCGCGCGGAAATGAAAGGCCGCAATGGTGCTTTGTCCCTGTGTCAAATCGCGACGCCAAGGGTTGACTTGGGCGCGGTCTCAACCGAAGCTTCGCCGGCGGTGAGGAGTTGCCGACCTAGCGCACAAGTTGCGATGCGCGCCACAGCCCTCATCGATCGGATCCGTGGCGCCGACGAGGGGAATTCTGATGGCCGACTATCTTGCGGATGTGAAGAAATATGACGCTGCGGCAAGTGCCGATGCGGTCGAAAAAATCGTCAAGCACCTGGGCATTGCGCTGAGGAACCGCGATTCCTCGCTGGTGTCCTGCACGGATCCGAAGGAATTGGCCCGGGTCAAGGAGAGCTGGGTGGCCAAGAAGCTCGGCGTCAGCGACGGGGCGAAGGCCGACGCGGCAATCGAGAAGACCTGCAAGGCAATGCATGCCGACAACACCAAGAACCGCGTGACCTTCTACTATCTGGTGGCCAAGGACCTGGGCAAGCTCGGCTCCCTCTGAGACCTTGGTTACTCATTCTGGCGGCCGGCTGGCGATTTCCGCGCTTCCGGTTCGCCGGGGAGGATTCTGGGCAGGCTTCGTTCCCTGCTGAATGGGGACGATCTCAGACAAGCGTGGCGTCAGCGCCTATATGCGCTATGATCGACGAGATCCCGAATCGAGCCCAGAACCGATGCGCCAGTATCTCGACCTCCTGCAGCATGTGCTGGACAACGGCGCCGATCGCGGCGACCGCACCGGCACCGGCACGCGCTCCGTCTTCGGCTACCAGATGCGCTTCGATTTGGCGCGCGGTTTTCCGGTCACCACCACCAAGAAGCTGCATCTGAAGTCGATCATCCATGAACTCCTATGGTTCCTCGCCGGCGACACCAACATCAAGTACCTGACCGACCACGGCGTTTCCATCTGGGATGAGTGGGCCGACGGGAATGGCGATCTCGGCCCCGTCTACGGCAGGCAGTGGCGGTCCTGGCCAGACGGCCATGGCGGCTCGATCGACCAGATCGCCAATCTTCTCAAGGAGATCCGCCGCAATCCTCAATCGCGGCGGCTGATCGTCTCGGCCTGGAATCCCGCCGAGGTGGAAGCCATGGCGCTGCCGCCTTGCCACTGCCTGTTCCAGTTCTACGTGTCCGAGGGCCGGCTTTCCTGCCAGCTCTACCAGCGCTCCGCCGACATCTTCCTCGGCGTGCCGTTCAACATCGCGTCCTACGCGCTGCTGACGCTGATGGTGGCGCAGGTGACCGGGCTTAAGCCGGGCGATTTCGTCCACACGCTTGGCGACGCGCATCTCTACTCGAACCATTTCGAGCAGGCGCGCGAACAGTTGCGGCGCACGCCAAGGACCCTGCCGACGATGTGGATCAATCCTGAGGTGAAGGACCTTTTCGCCTTTCGCTTCGAGGATTTCCGGCTGGAAAACTACGTCGCCGACGCGTCGATCAAGGCGCCCATTGCGGTCTGAGCGGCGGCCTTCCGGTCGATGCCACCATCGCGTCCGCGGCCTTGGCCACGGCTTAGGCCTGCTTGCCCTCTTCGGGCTTGAGGTCGGCGACGGCTTCGTTGGTCGAGGCGGTGACGATGGCGCCACCGATGTCGATGCGGACATGCGAGGTGGTGGCTCCCTTGACGATCTCGGTGATCATTCCCTCGAGGACATTGCGGGCGCTGATCTTCATTGGAGTTCCTTTCGCGGCGGCGGTCTTATCAGAGCAATCATGCAGCGCCAGACGGAGTTTCGGTAGGCAGGCCCTTTCCTTGTTATATCCATGCGGATATATCGGTGTGCAGGCTTCGAGCCGATCGGATTTTAGAACCCAGGAGAGTTTTCGATGGCGCGCAAAGGTTTCGGGTTGAGGGCGATCGCCATTGGCGGCTTTGCGGCGACATTGATGGCGGCAACGCCGGCAGCGCACGCGGAAGACAAGATCGTGGTGTTCGCGGCGGCCAGTCTCAAGGATGCGCTCGACGCCGTCAACAAGGCCTGCGAGACCGATGTCGGCGAAGCCGCCACCGTTTCCTATGCCGCCAGTTCGGCATTGGCCAAGCAGATCGAGGGCGGGGCGCCGGCCGACATCTTCATCTCCGCCGATCTCGACTGGATGAAATATCTCTCCGACAAGAAGCTGACCAAGCCCGACACAGAAGTGAAGTTGCTGGGCAACGAGATCGTGCTGGTGGCGCCGAAGGATTCGACGGTCGAAACCAAGATCGAGAAAGGCTTTGACCTCGCCAAGCTGGTCGGCGACGGCAAGCTTGCCATGGGCGACTTCAAGGCTGTGCCGGCCGGCAAATACGGCAAGGCGGCATTGGAATCGCTCGGCGTCTGGTCCTCGGTCGAGGGCAAGGTGGCGCAGGCCGAGAATGTCCGTGCGGCGCTGAAGCTGGTTTCGACTGGTGAGGCCGCGCTCGGCATCGTCTATGCCACCGACGCGCACGCCGAAAAGGGGGTCAAGGTGGTCGGCACCTTCCCGGAGGACACACATCCGCCGATCATCTATCCGGTTGCCCAGACAGCCGATTCGAAGGACAAGGATACGCCGGCCTTCCTGAAGTGCCTGCGGTCCGCCAAGGCCGGCGCGCTCTTTAGGGAACAGGGTTTTACCGTGCTCACGCCGAGCAACTGAGTCGGCAAGCACCTGAGTTCGAAAAGGCCCGATACCGCACTATGAGCTGGCTGCTGGACCTCACTCCCGACGAATGGAATGCGGTCCGGCTGTCCATCAAGGTGGCGACGGTGGCGATGCTCGCCAGCCTGCCGCCGGGCATAGCGATCGCGCTGCTGCTTGCCCGGGGGCAATTCTGGGGCAAGACGCTGCTCAACGGGGTGGTGCACCTGCCGCTGATCCTGCCGCCCGTGGTAACCGGCTATCTCCTGCTTTTGACGTTCGGCAAACGCGGCCCGGCCGGTGCCTTTCTCGCCGAACATTTCGGTATCGTCTTCTCGTTTCGCTGGACGGGTGCCGCCCTGGCCTGCGGTGTCATGGGCTTCCCCCTGATGGTGCGGGCGATCCGGCTGTCGATCGAGGCGGTGGATCGCAAGATGGAGGCGGCGGCGGGAACGCTCGGCGCCAACCCGCTGTGGGTGTTCGGCACCATCACGCTGCCGCTGATCCTGCCCGGGCTGATCGCCGGCGCCATCCTGTCCTTTGCCAAGGCGATGGGCGAGTTCGGCGCGACCATCACTTTCGTCTCCAACATTCCTGGCGAGACGCAGACGCTGCCGTCGGCGATCTACACTTTTACCCAGGTGCCGGGCGGCGACGAAGGGGCCCTGCGGCTGACGCTGATTTCGATCGTCATCTCGATGGCGGCATTGGTCGCATCGGAAGTGCTGGCGCGGCGGGTCGGGCGGCGGATGGACATCGAGTGAGCGTCCTTGTCGACATCGGCCACCGGCTTGGCGATTTCGCCGTCGAGGCCCGCTTTGAGAGCGCCGGACGGCTGACGGCGCTGTTTGGGCCGTCCGGTTCCGGCAAGACGACGCTGATCAACATGATTGCCGGGCTGATCCGGCCGGACAAGGGGCGCATTGAGGTCGATGGCCGCGTGCTGGTCGACACTGGTGCAGGCATTTTCCTGCGAAGGCACAAACGCCGCATCGGCATGGTGTTCCAGGATGCGCGCCTGTTTCCGCATATGAGCGTGATCAGCAATCTGCGCTACGGCCGCTGGTTCACGCCGGCGGCGGAACGCTACGCGGATATGGACGCCGTTGTGGACTTGCTGGGCATCGGCCCGCTGCTTGGCCGACGGCCGGCAAAACTCTCGGGCGGCGAGAAACAGCGCGTGGCGATCGGCAGGGCGCTGCTGGCCAGCCCCAGACTGCTGCTCATGGACGAGCCGCTGGCCTCGCTCGACGAAGCGCGCAAGGCCGAGATCCTGCCCTATATCGAGCGGCTGCGCGACGAAACGAAGATCCCGATCGTCTATGTCAGCCATTCGGTCGCCGAGGTGGCGCGGCTGGCGAGCGACGTGGTGATGTTGGCGCAGGGCAAGGTCACGGCCAGCGGTCCGACCGACGCTGTCATGCAAAGGCTCGACCTGTTGCCGGTGGAAGAGCGCGGCGAGGGTGGTGCCGTGCTGGACACGAAGGTGCTGCGTCACGACGAGGCTTTTGGGATGACCGTGCTCGGCTCGGCCGCCGGCGAGATCCGCGTGCCGCGCCTTGCGATGAAGGCCGGGGCTCCCGTGCGTATCCGCATTCGTGCTCGCGATGTGATGATCGCCGCGGAGAAACCGACGGGCCTCAGTGCCCTCAATGTCCTGCCCGGCACGATCGTCGCGATCAGTCCGGGCGAGGGGCCGACGGTCGAAATCGGCATCGACTGCTATGGCGCAACGGTGCTCGCCCGCATCACGGAACAGTCACGGCAGGCGCTGGAGCTCCGGCTCGGCGGCAAGGTCTTCGCGGTGGTCAAGACCGTGAGCTTCGACCGGGGAAATACCGGCGCCGGCCTGCCGCTCGAGGTCGATGGCTGACAGCGGCGGCGATCGGCGCTATATTGTTTTGGAATAACGGTCGCCGAAGCTGAAGCGATCGCGGAGGAGCAAAAATGCCGTCGCTGAGCTTGCGGATAAATCTCGATCCGGACGGACGGATCGGTCCTGGCAAGATCGAGCTTCTGGAGCACATCGCCACCTTCGGTTCGATCTCGGCCGCCGCGCGCGGCATGGAGATGTCCTACAAGCACGCATGGGACTTGGTCGAGGACATGAACCGGGTGTTCGGAAAGCCGCTGGTGGCCGCGCAGACCGGCGGCCGCAAAGGCGGCGGCGCGCAACTGACGACCGTCGGCCTGGCCGTGGTCAGCCGTTTTCGCGCCATCGAACGCGCGGCGAGTGCGGCCGCGTCAACGCATATGGATGCGTTGCAGGCGGAGATTGAGGCGGGATAGGGGAGTAGTGAGTATGAGTAGTGAAGGCAGCCTAATCCCTACTGACTACTCCGGCTTTCGCAGCAAATACGTATCCATGATCCAGCCTTTCTTCCGGCGGGCTTCGTCGCGGCGCTTTTCGATTTCGGCGCCGACATTGCCAAGGCGGCCGGAGATGATGATCTCGTCGGGCGTGCCGAGATAGGCGCCCCATTGGATGAAAAGGTCCTGGTCGGCCAGCGTGTTGAAGGCGCATTTGCCGTCGAGCATGACGACGGCGCTGCCTGCATTGTCCGGCATGCCTTCCTCGGTCAGGCGGCGGCCGGTGGTGATCAGCACGGGATCGCCGATGCGGTTCAGCGCCGTTTTGTGGCTGGCTGCCAGCGCCTGGATAGCCGTTATGCCGGGAATGACTTCCAGGTCGAACGCAACATTGCCCCTCAGGCGCACGCGCTCGAGGATGCGCAGGGCGCTGTCATAGAGCGAAGGATCGCCCCAGATCAGGAAGGCGCCGCAGCCGCCCCCGGAGATCTCGTCGCGGATCAGTCCCTCGTAGATGGCGGCGATGGCTTCGTGCCAGTCGTCGACGGTCGAGCGATAGGAAGAGGTTGGTTCGGCGCGCACGGGCACGTCGAACTCGACCCGGCGTGAGGCCGGGTTGGTGACGAAGCGGTCGCAGATCCCGCGCCGCAGGTCGGCAAGGTCGGTCTTGTCGGTCCCCTTGTCGGGAATAAACAGGACGTCCGCCCTGTTCAGGCTTGCTATGGCCTGGACGGTCATGTGGTCGGGATTGCCGGCGCCTATGCCGATGACGAGAAGCTTGCGCATGGCGCGAACTCCTGCCCCATCGGAACCTGTTAGTCCAGACCGCCTGCGTGTCCAGACCGCCTGCGTGTCCAGACCGCCTGCCTGTCCAAACCGGTCACGCACGCCCGGCAAGCGGAAGGGCTTTGAAACGCCGCATTGAAACGGCTAGGGTCATCCAGGCATTCCAGCCGAGGGGGCTTCGATGTTGCGATCTGTTCTGGCTTTGGCGTTGGCGCTTTCAGCCGCGCCCGCAATGGCCAATGATTCGGTTGCCGAGCTTGGCACCGGCGGCCTGATCCTGTCGCGCAGCGATGCCGTGGCGATGCAAGGCGAGGATCTTTTCATCTCGCCCGAAAAGGTGACGGTGGACTACGTCTTCCACAACAACACCGACAAGGATGTCGAGGCGATCGTCGCCTTCCCGATGCCCGACATTTCGGGCGATCCCGAGGAGATGCCGGCGATCCCGGAAAACCAGAGCGATAATTTCCTCGGCTTCGAGGTGACGATCGACGGCGTCGCGGCCAAGCCCCAACTCGAGCAGAAGGTGCTCGCGCTCGGCATCGACATCGGCGCCGACCTCAAGGCGCAAAACGTGCCCTTCAACCCGTTCGGCGACGCGGCCAAGGCGGCGCTGGCGAAGCTGCCGCAAGGGGTGGCTGACGACTGGGTCAACCGCGGCATCATCATCGAGGATTCGGCAGCCGACAGTGGCCAAAAACCGGTCTATTCGCCGTTCTGGCAATTGCGCTCGACCTATTGGTGGCGCGCGACCTTTCCGGCCAACAAGGACGTTCACGTCTCGCACAGCTACAAGCCCAGCGTGGGCGGCACCTCCTCGGTCAGTTTCTTCAATGAAGGCCAGTTCCAGAATTCATACGCCGCCTACAAGAGCCGCTACTGCATGGACGACACATTCGAGAATGCGGTGCGCAAGGCTGCGAAGGACAATCCGGACGGCTATCCCAAATTCTACGAAAGCCGCATCGCCTATATCCTGACCACCGGCGGCAACTGGGCGGCGGGCACCATCGGCAAGTTCAAGCTGACCGTCGACAAGGGCAATCCGAAAGCCCTGGTCTCGTTCTGCGGCGACAACGTCAAAAAGGTCGGGCCGACGCGTTTCGAGATGAAGGCGAACGATTTCTATCCCGAGCACGACATCGACATCCTCCTGCTCGTACCGTCGGACAGCAATGGCGGGGACGCAAACTGATGCACGTCGCGATCTATGTCGCCATTGCCGAGAACGGCGTGATCGGGCGGGATGGCGGGTTGCCGTGGCGGCTCTCCACCGACCTCAAGCGGTTCAAGGCCGACACAATGGGCAAGCCTATCATCATGGGCCGCAAGACCTATGAAGGCATCGGCCGGCCGCTGCCGGGCAGGCTGAACATCGTCGTCACGCGCGATGAGGCCTGGCGCGCCGAGGGCGTCGAGGTGGCGCATACGCTGGAAGCCGCGATCCAACTGGCGACCGTGCGTGGACGCCGCATGACGGGCGTCGACGAGGTCTGCATCATCGGCGGCGGCCAAATCTATGCCCAGGCGCTGCCACTGGCCGACCGTCTGCACGTGACCCATGTGCTGGCCGCCGTCGATGGCGACGCGCATTTCCCGCCGATCGACCCTATTACATGGCAAGTGGTCAGTTCGCAGGGGATTGCGTCAGGAGAAAAGGACAGCCATGCGACGCGCTATACGGTTTACGAGCGCCGCCGCGAGCTAGTTTGAAGATAAAGGACGACAAAGGGTCGCTACCGGTTCAAAACGGGTGAAGTCGGCGGCGCATCGCGTTGAAAGCGTGCCGTGGCGTCCCTATAGAAGAACGACACTGGATTTGCGCCGTAACCGCGGCGCTTGAGGGAATTCCAAGCGAAAGGACATTCATGCCCTGGAACGACAAAGGTGGCGGCGGCGGCGGCCCGTGGGGTGGCGGCGGCAACAATCAGGGGCCCTGGGGGCAGGGACCGAAGGGGCCGAGCGGCCCGCAGGGGTCGCCTCCCGACCTCGAAGACATCATTCGCCGTGGCCAGGATCGGTTGCGGCGCGCGCTGCCCGGCGGCGGCGGCGCCAGTCCGGCGGTGTTCGGCCTGATCGCCGCGGTGCTGGTCGTTCTGTGGGCCTTCCAGGCGGTCTATACCGTGCAGCCCGACGAGGTCGCGGTCGAACTGCGCTTCGGCAAGCCGAAGGCCGAACTTTCCCAGCCAGGTCTGCATTTCCACTGGTGGCCTCTCGAGACCGTCGAGACGGCGAAGATTTCTGAGCAGCTCGTCGACATTGGCGGCGGCAACACCAGCGGCAACGGGCTGATGCTCTCGGGCGACCAGAACATCGTCAATGTGCAGTTTTCGGTGGCCTACCAGGTCTCCGATCCCCGCGCTTACCTGTTCGACGTCTCCGACCCGGACGGCATGCTGCGGCAGGTTGCCGAGAGCGCCATGCGCGAAGCCGTCGGCCGCCGGCCGGCGCAGGACATTTTCCGCGACGATCGCCAGGGCATTGCGGCCTCGGTGCGCGAGATCATCCAGACGACGCTGGACGGCTACAAGGCCGGTCTCAACGTCAACGCCGTCTCCATCGAGGATGCGGCGCCGCCACGCGAGGTGGCTGATGCGTTCGACGAGGTGCAGCGCGCCGAGCAGGACGAGGACAAGTTCGTCGAGCAGGCCAATCAGTATTCCAACCAGAAGCTCGGCCAGGCACGCGGCGAGGCGGCCCAGGTCCGCGAAGACGCGGCCGCCTACAAAAACCGTGTGGTGCAGGAAGCCGCAGGTGAGGCTCAGCGCTTCATTTCGGTCTACGACGAATATGCCAAAGCCCCCGATGTCACGCGCAAACGCCTTTATCTGGAAACCATGGAGAGGGTTCTGAAGGACTCGAGCAAGGTCATCGTCGAGCAGGGCAACGGACAAGGTGTCTTGCCTTATCTGCCGCTGCCCGCATTGCAGCCGAAGCCGCCGGCACCGGCCGCGCCCGCCGCGAACACGGGAGGTACCAAGTGATGGCCAACCGTCTTCCCATCTTCGGCGTCGTGGCGGCGGTCATCCTCTTCCTGATCTATTCCTCGGTCTTCGTGGTCAATGCGCGCCAGCAGGCGCTGGTGCTCCGCTTCGGTGAGATCGTCGACGTCAAGAGCGAGCCCGGCATCTACTTCAAGGCGCCGTTCTCGTTCTTTGACGCAGATACGGTGCAACTGATCGAAAACAGGGTGCTGCGCTTCGACCTCGACAACATCCGCGTCCAGGTCTCGGGCGGCAAGTTCTATGAGGTCGATGCCTTCATCGCCTATCGCATCTCGGATCCGCGCGTCTTCCGGGCGGCCGTGTCCGGCCAGATCGAACTGGCCGAAGCGCGGCTCAGGACGCGTCTCGACGCTGCCCTGCGCCGCGTCTACGGTTTGCGCGATTTCGAGGCCGCGCTTTCCGAAGAGCGTGCCGTGATGATGCGCGAAGTGCGCGATCAGCTCAGGCCCGACGCCACGTCTCTCGGCTTGCAGATCGAGGATGTCCGGATCCGCCGTACCGACCTGACGGCCGAAGTTTCACAGCAGACCTACGATCGCATGAAGGCGGAACGCCTGGCGGAGGCTGCGCGGCTGAGGGCACGCGGCAACGAAGCGGCACAGCGCATCACCGCGCGCGCCGATCGTGAAGTGGTCGAGATCGTTGCCGAAGCGCAGAAGGAGTCGGAGATCCTGCGCGGTGAGGGCGAAGCGCAGCGCAGTGCCACCTTCGCCGACGCCTACAAGCGCGATCCCGCCTTCTTCGACTTCTACCGGTCGATGAATGCCTATGGCACCGCGCTGGACAACACCGGGACGACCATGGTGCTGTCGCCGAGTTCGGAGTTCTTCCGCTACTTCCGCGATCCCGACGGCAAGGAAGGACCGGCGAAACCGACGTCGCCGGCGCCGGCCGCGGCACCTGCCGCGCCGACGACACAACCCAGCACCGGCCAGTAACGGCCGGTGCAGGATTTCTTCGCGGCGATGGGCCTGGTCCTTGTCATAGAGGGCTTGGTCTATGGCGGCTTCCCCCGCCTTGCGAAGAAGCTCGCGGGCGAAGTGCTGTCGATGCCGGAGAATGCTTTGCGGATCGGCGGGCTGGCGGCGATCGCCATTGGTGTCGGCGTCGTCTGGCTGGTGCGGGGCGTGTAGAGGCGGCGGTTTGCGGAATAACGCTCGATTTACACTCCGCCGATAGTCATAGCCGCAAACGTGCCGTATTTCTTGCCATCATGGCGCGACACGGCGTTTTCGTCGAAGCGCTTTTCTCTTTTAGAAATGCCGGGAGGCTTCTCGATGACATCCAACACCCTTTTGGCCGCCGCTCGACGGACGTTGATGGCCGGCGCGGCCGCGCTGGTGCTGAGCGCCGTCGCCGTTCCATCCTTGATGACCCCGACATTCGCCGCCGACGGACCAGCCTCGGTCGCCGACCTGGCGCAAGGCGTGCTTGGCGCGGTGGTCAACATCTCCACCTCGCAGACGGTGAAGGGGACGGAAGGGCCGGGTGCGGTGCCGATGCCGCAACTGCCCGAAGGCTCGCCGTTCCAGGATTTCTTCGACGATTTCTTCAAGAACCGCGGTGGCGAAAAGGATGGCGGCTCGCAGAAGGTGCAGTCGCTCGGTTCGGGTTTCGTCATCGACGCCGAACAAGGCATCGTCGTCACCAACAACCATGTGATCGCCGATGCCGACGACATCGAGGTCAATTTCTCCGATGGCGTGACCTTGAAGGCGACGCTGGTCGGCACCGACACCAAGACCGACGTCGCGGTGCTGAAGGTCGATCCGAAAGGCCACAAGCTGACAGCGGTGAAATTCGGCGATTCCACCAAGATGCGCGTCGGCGACTGGGTGATGGCGGTCGGCAATCCGTTCGGCCTCGGCGGCACGGTTACGGTCGGCATCGTCTCGGCGCGCAACCGCGACATCAATTCAGGCCCCTATGACGACTTCATCCAGACCGACGCGGCGATCAACCGCGGCAATTCGGGCGGACCGCTGTTCAACAGCGCCGGCGAGGTCATCGGCATGAACACCGCGATCATTTCGCCGTCCGGCGGCTCGATCGGCATCGGCTTCTCCATTCCCTCGCAGCTCGCGTCGGGCGTCGTCGAGCAGTTGCGCCAATATGGCGAGACGCGGCGCGGCTGGCTCGGCGTGCGCATCCAGCCGGTGACGGACGACATCGCGGAAAGCCTCGGCATGGCGACCGCCAAGGGCGCGCTGGTGGCCGGCGTCATCAAGGGCGGACCAGTCGACAACGGTACCATCCAGGCCGGCGACGTCATCATCAAGTTCGACGGCAAGGACATCCATGAAATGCGCGACCTGCCGCGTGTCGTCGCCGAAAGCCCGGTGGGCAAGGCAGTCGACGTGCTGATCGTGCGCAAGGGTGTCGAGCAGACGGTGAAGGTGACGCTCGGCCGGCTCGAGGATGGCGAGAAGCTGGCCAGCGGCGAGAACGGCAATACCGATCAGAACAAGGGCGCTGACAAGGCTCCGGCCGTCTCGACCGCCTCGGTGCTTGGCATGACGGTCGGCGAACTCAACGACGAGACTCGCAAGAAGTTCAGCATCGCCGGCGATGTCTCCGGCGTCGTCATCACCGACGTGGCCAAGGACTCCGCCGCCGCCGAACGCGGTATCCAGCCGGGCGAGGTGATCACCGAGATCGCGCAGGAGTCGGTCGCCACGCCCAAGGACGTCATGGACCGGATCGGTGCGCTGAAGGAGCAGGGGCGCAAGAACGCGCTGCTGATGTTGGCGTCGAAGACCGGTGAGCTCAGGTTCGTGACGATCCGAATGGATTGAGATTTCAATACGGCGATTTGAAAAAGGCGGCTAAACGGCCGCCTTTTTTCTTGCCTGCCAGTCCTCGCGCGACAGCCGGTAGAGCACATGCCGCTTGAGCGCGGGATGGCTGTCTGGAATGCTGGGGTGGTCGAAATCGCTCAATGGGTCGGCTGTCATGCCGAGGCGTTTCATAACGGCGGTCGAGCGGTGGTTTTCCGCCACGGCGAAGGAAACGATCTCGTCGACGGCCAATGTCTCGAAGCCGTAGGCCAGCCATGCCTCCGAGGCCTCGGTGACATAGCCCTTGCCCCAGTATTCGGGAGCCAACCGCCAGCCGATCTCGATTGTGTCGGCCGGCAGCGATGGCACATCATCGGTCGCGAGGAGGCCGACGAAACCGATGCATTCGCCTGTCGCGGCAATCTCGGCCGCCGCGAAGCCGTAGCCGTCCTCATCGACCCAGGCGCGGAACTCATCCATCTTGGCGTCGGCGGCCGCACGGTCGCGGCGAAACGGGAAGAACTCCATCACGCGATCATCGGAATTGATGCGATGGAACAATTCGCGGTCGCGATCCTCCCAATTGCGCAGGATCAGGCGTTCGGTACGGATCGGCTTCATTGGACGAATTCTTCCTGCCGATAGCCCTGCAGATAAAGCAGCGCCGTCAGGTCGCCATGGTCGATCCGGACTTTGGCCTGCGCTGCCACCGTCGGCTTGGCATGCAGCGCGACACCGGTTCCGGCCAGGCGGATCATGTCGAGATCGTTGGCGCCGTCGCCGACGGCGATGGCATCGGCCGGCGCCAGGCCAAGGCGCGCACAGATTTCGAGCAGCGCCTCGGCCTTGGCGGCGCGGCCAAGGATCGGCTCGCCGACCAGCCCGGTGAAGCGTCCGTCCTGGTCGAGAAGGCGGTTGGCGCGGTTTTCCTGAAAACCAAGCATCGCAGCGATGCGCGTGGTGAAGACCTCGAAACCGCCCGAGACGAGCGCCGTCCAGGCGCCGTTGGCGCGCATGGTCTGGACCAGCGCGCGGCCGCCCGAGGCCAAAGTCAGCCGATTGGCGACGATATGGTCGACGACGGCGGCATCGAGCCCCTTGAGCAGTGCCACGCGCTCGCGCAGCGCCGGCTCGAAGGCGATCTCGCCGTTCATCGACCGTGCGGTGATCGCCGCGACATGATCCTTGACGCCGATCTCGTCGGCCAGCTCGTCGATGCACTCCTGGTCGATCATGGTCGAATCCATGTCGGCGAGAAGGATTTTCTTGCGGCGTGTTTCAGCCTGCTGGACGATCACGTCGACGGGTTCAGCCGCCAGTGCGGCACGAAGGCTCGCGGTCGTTTCATCAGCCTGCGCAGCTGGCGGCAGGGCAAGATCACAGGCAATGCCTTCGGCCAGCCACACGACAGCGCTTGCGCCCACCGACCGTGAGGCCATATTCGCAAGCGATGGCGACAGAGCGCGATCGGCGGGACGGGAAACAAGCGTGGCAATGAGCGGCATCGAGAATTCCGGCACGGATGCGGGCGAAGGCCGCGTGAAGAACGCGATCCTGATAGCCGGGCCGACCGCCAGCGGCAAGTCGGCGCTGGCGCTTGAACTGGCCGAACACACAGGCGGCGTCATTGTCAACACCGATTCCATGCAGGGCTATGCGGTTCTCGACGTGCTGACGGCTCGGCCGCAGGCGCCCGAACTCGCACGAGCGCCGCATTTTCTCTATGGGCATGTCCATCCCGGCACCGCCTACTCGACCGGCGCCTGGCTGCGCGACGTCATGAAACTCATTGATGACGGGACGCTCTCGCGGCGGCCAATCTTCGTCGGTGGCACCGGCCTGTACTTTCGTGCGCTGGCGGAAGGCATTTCGGAAATGCCCGATATTCCGCAACGGATACGCGACCGCTGGCGCTACGAATTGAAGGAGCAAGGCGCGGTCAAGCTGCATGCGTTGCTGCTGCGCGAGGATTCGAACGTCGCCATGCAGTTGAAACCAACCGACAGCCAGCGCATCGTGCGGGCGCTCGAGGTGCTCGACGCCTCCGGCCGGTCGATCCTGGACTGGCAGGCAGAGCGTGGCCTGCCGCTCATCGACAGGCCGAGCGCGCATTTCCTGGTCGTCGAGCCGGATCGGGCAGCATTGGTCGACCGCATCGAAAGGCGTTTCGACCAGATGCTGGACAAGGGCGCGCTGGAGGAAGTCAAGCAGCTTGCGGCCCTTCGTCTGGATCCAGACCTGCCGGCGATGAAGGCGATCGGGGTTCGTGAGCTCCAGGCCGCGATCTCAGGGCAGTCGAGCTTTCCCGAGGCGATCGAGCGCGCCAAGATCGCGACAAGGCAATATGCCAAACGCCAGGCTACCTGGTTCCGCCATCAGCTGGGGCCGGAATGGCAGAGACTTCGCCCCGGTGACGATCTCGAAACCACGATCCAAACACTTGTTGCTAATGCAACTTAAAAAGTTGCCCCCGAGGGAAGGGTTCTCGCCGAAGTTGTCGGAATTTAACGCTCCGTAAGTCGGTCGATGCCATAAGGTCATGGGGTACTTTTCCATCGGGGAGCAGATGCGTTTCCACAAAGCGGAATCCGCTTTTTTCGTCTTTATCTTCGTGATCCTGGCCGCTGGCCTGGTGACACTGCACGCCTATGGGCAACTGCAATCCTTCGCGACGGAACTCCATACGGCCTCCGGCCTGGACAAGGTCATATACCTCAACAAACTCCTGTTCGCGACCGGCGTACTGCTCGCCACCGCGCTGTTTTTCGGCATCTTCTTCATCTATCCGCTGATCCGCAAACAGGCGACCGAAGAGGGCAAGCTGCGCGCCATGACGGTGTCGCTCAGCGCCCGCTCCGAAACGCTCGAGCATGCCGCCCTGACCGACGGCCTGACCGGCATGCAGAACCGGCGCTATTTCGACGACGCGCTGAAGGAATATCTCGAGGAGTTCCGGCGCATCGAAAAACCGGTCGGGCTGATGATCCTCGATCTGGACCATTTCAAGCAGGTCAACGACACGCACGGCCACGATGTCGGCGACGAGGTGCTTAAGGCTGTCGCAAGATGCCTCAGGGACATGACACGTTTCCACGATGTGGTGGCGCGCCTGGGTGGCGAGGAGTTCGCCGTGGTCACGCCCAACATGGAGGCGGACCTTCTGGCCAAATTCGCCGAGCGCATCCGCAAGGCGGTCGCCAACATGTCGATCCTGTCCGGCAACAATGTCCGGCTCAAGATTACCACCAGCGTGGGGCTTGCCGTCTGGGATCGCAAGGAAACGGCGGAGGAATTCTATCGACGCGCCGACCGCCAGCTCTACGAAGCCAAAAGGCAAGGCCGCAACCGCGTCTGCGCCTAAAATCCCATCACTGAATTCGTGAGGCTGGCCGTCTGCCGCCGACTTCCGCGCTTCCGGGCTTCGCCGGCCGAAGCACTTATGAGACGTTGTGGCCTTTAGACTAAGGCTGCGGCCGGCGAAGGCCAGCGCTCACCGACCAAGGGTCGCTCGGCTTCGGTTTTCGAAGCCGACACCAATCGGCCCAGCCTGACGAATTCCCCGACAGGATTACCCAAGCTTTCCGACGAACATGGGATAGGCCGCTTGCGCGGGTTCTCAGGACTTTTCGCAGAGGTGTGACGCTCAGCTCAATCGTTCTGCGGGCGCAGGCCGAAGGTGGCGGGTTTGAGGCCGTAGCGTGTGTCGAAATCTTCGTCCGACTGCACGCGCGCCGCCGGCGCTTTGCGGTAGTCGGGGTCGCCGGCTTGCCGGCCGGAATCGACCACCTCGGCGAAGGCCATCGCCTGGCTCTGTGGCTTTGGTACGTTGCGCAGCCGCTCCACGATCGCCACCAGGTCGACCTCGCCGGCCTTGGACGTCACGTCTTCCTCGCGCTTGGCCGTGCCCGGAAGCAGGTGAGCGGGCAGTCTTTCGAATTTCAGCCGCATGGTCGTCGCCACGCCTTCGCCGAAGGCGATCGCTTCGCGCTGGCCCATGGAGGACAGGAACGCGAGCGTGGAGGCCGAAGAGTCGGCGATCGCCGAGCGGATGATCGCCTGGTCCTGCTCGTTGGCGAGCCGCATGGCGAAGAAGGTCGAGCACTGCGAGAGAATGGTCGGGTCCAGCTCGCCGGGGCGTTGGGTGACGACGCCGAGATAGCAGCCATATTTGCGGCCTTCCTTGGCGATGCGCGACAGCGCGTGCCGGGTCGGCGCGAAGCCGAGACGCGCATCGGCGGGCATGTAGCGGTGTGCTTCCTCGCATAGGAACAGCAGCTGCAGCTTGCCTTCGCTCCACAGAGCGAGGTCGAATGCCAGACGCGCCAGCACCGAGCAGACGGAATTGACCACTTCCGACGGCATGCCGGCCATCTCGAAGCAGGTCACCGGACGGCCATGATGCGGCACGCGGAAGATGTTGCCGATCGTCTCGTGGATGGTGTCCTCGATCAGGCGCGAATTGAACATGAAGCGGTAGCGCGGATCGGCCGCCGCCGATTCGATGCGTGTCTTCAGCGATTTGAGGGTCGGACGATCGGTCTTGCTTTCGAGCATGCCCATGCGCTCGTCGATCTGCTTGAGCAGGTCGGCGATGCGGTAGGGCACCGGCGTATCGGCGGTCAGCGCATCGCTGCCGCGCCTGAGGTAGGCCCCTGAACCGGGGTTGCGATAGAGATTCTTGGCGAGCGGAATGAGGTCGCGAAGGGCATCGATCTCTTCCGGCACCGTTTCGCGTCCGCGAAACAGCACTTCGGCGAATTCCTCCAGCGTGAACATCCAGAACGGCAGGTCGAGCGTCTTGGAATCGACCCTGACGCAATATTCCGGCAGCGAGGCCGCGAACTCGTTGTGCGGATCGAGGATCAGGATGCGCAGGTCCGGTCGCGCCGCGATCGACTTGCGCAGCAGCAGCGAAACCGCTGTCGACTTACCGACGCCGGTCGTGCCGACAATGGCGAAGTGGCGCGCCAGCGTGTCATCGATGGCGATGTTGGCGGCGATCGCCTCGTCCTGCGCCAGCGAGCCGATGGTGATGGAATGGCGGCCGGCCAGGTCATAGACTGCCTGCAGGTCGCGGGTGCGGATGCGGTGCGCGACGGCGCCGATATGCGGATATACGGTAATGCCGCGGTCGAAGATCGGTTTGGCCTCGGGTTCGGCGCCGTCACGGACTTCGCCGATCAGCTCGATGCTGACCTCGATGGCGTTCTGGCCGTCATTGTTCCAGGCCAGATCCGACTTGCCGATCGCGTAGACCAGGCCGACGGTTCGCGTCGTGCCAAGGTTGATCGAGATCATCTTGCCGACCGTCCACAGGCCGGTGACCGCGCCGTCGACATCGTCGGCATAGGCGCTGATGGTGGCGCGCGCACCGTCGCATTGCACGACATTGCCCAGGATGCGCTTGTCGTTCTGGTCGGCTGTGCGGCGCTCCTGCGATGTCGGTTCTCCGACTGAAGCTTCGCGTTCGACATACATGGACAGGCCAATCCCCATTTCCCTTGAGGCGAACCCTACAGGAACGGGGTTAAGGTCGGATGAGGTCGGATGGTGTAGAGAGGATTAAGGGCCTGGTGAAAATTGCTTTGAGATAGCTATTCGCGCCCTCATGGTTTCGTTATAATGAACGAATGGATGATATAGCGAACGACATTTCCCTAACCATCGGCAGACGTATCCGTACCGAAAGGACCATGCGGGACTGGTCGCTGGCGGAGCTCGCTGAACAGTCCGGTGTCTCCAAGGCAATGCTGAGTACGATGGAGCGTGGCATGACCAGTCCGACGGCGGCACTTCTGGTGCGCATAGCCGCGGCCTTCGGCATGACGCTCTCGACCCTCATCGCACGGGCGGAATTGCAGGGCGGCGGGCTGCTGCGCGCGGCCGGCCAGCCGGTGTGGCGCGACCCCGACACAGGCTATGTCAGGCGGCATTTGTCGCCGGCCTGCGACATGCCGCTCGAACTGATCAAGGTCCATCTGCCGGCGGGCGCGAAGGTCAACTTGCCGGCGGCTTCCTACGCCTTCATCAAGCAGCAGATCTGGCTGATCTCGGGAAAACTCGAATTCACCGAGGGTGACCATGTGCACAGGCTCGAACCGGGCGACTGCCTGGCGCTCGGAGCGCCGTCGGATTGCACCTTTCATGCTCTGGAGCCGGGCGCCGATTATCTCGTCGCCCTGGTCAGGAGCTGACGTCATGCCAAGACGGCCAAAGCGCTCCCACAATGGGGGGCCGCCTCTTGACGACTACAAGGGGCCGCCATGGGGCAAGGGCGATCCTTACATCTTCCTGGCCTGGCAGGCCGCGCACGCCAAGGCATGGAAGGCGCCGAGCCGCGAAGTCATGCTGATGCGGATGGACAAGGCTGAACGGCTGGGCCTGACCTATGAGGAATACACGCTCGAGATCCTGGAGCGCGGTCGGCACCTCAAGGAACAAGACACCGAACGCATCGGCGCCATGAAGGCCGCGCGCAAGCGGCGGCGTGTGCGCCATCTCGACTGAAGCGGCGCTGTCGACCATCAATCGTTTCCAGAGGACCAGGTATGAACATTGTAGAAATCGGGCCGTTGACCGCAAGCCGGGAAACACTCGCACAGCTGACCGATCTGCTGGTCGAAACGGTTGCCGCCGGCGGATCGGTCAGCTTTATGCATCCGCTGGCGTCGGATGCGGCCAGCGCGTTCTGGGAGACGTCGCTGGCCGCGGCGGCACGAGGGCAACGAACGGTGATTGGGGCATGGGACGGCGGCGCTCTGGTCGGCACCGTTACCTTGCTGCTCGACTGTCCGCCCAATCAGCCGCATCGGGCCGAGATCGCCAAGTTGATGACATCGGTCGGGCAGCGGGGCAGGGGTATCGGGACGCGCCTGATGCTAGCCGCCGAACGCCTCGCGGCGGAGAAGGGACGCACGCTGCTGGTTCTGGATACGGCGACCGAGGAGGGTGCTTCGGCGCTTTATGAGAAGCTCGGCTTTACCTTGGCAGGCGAAGTGCCGGACTATGCGCTGAAGCCGCATGGCGGGCTGACGGGCACGCTGATCTATTGGAAGCGCATCGGCACAGCGTCGCGGTAACGCCAGTCACCTCATGCCTTCCCGGCGAGGCGCTTCAGCAGCCATTGGCGGAAATCCTGCTCGGCGCTTGTCAGGTGCGCGGTCGAACGCCTGGTCAGAAAATGCCCTGACGTGCTGGGGAGCTCAAAATCGGAAAGCCGGACCAACGCTCCGCTGTAGAGCGCCGCGTCGATTAGGGGTCTTGACCCCAGAAGCACACCGGCACCGGCGCTCGCCGCCTGCATGGCGGCGACGAAACTGTCGAAGCGGTGCGAGCGCTGGGGATGGCCGGCCAATCCGGCCGCCGAGAACCATTCCGCCCACATCTCGCGCGCCCCGGCCACCAGAAGCAGCGGCAGCGACGTCCAGTCGGCGGCACTGGCCAAGGCCGGGTTTGCCACTGGCACAAGCCGCTCGGCGGTCAGCCTCTCGGCCTCGCGTCCGGGAAAGGATCCGTTGCCGAACCGGATGTCGAGCGCCGAGCCCGGCAAATCATAGTCGGTCGGGCGATGGATCGTCACCAGATCGAGCTGGATGCGTGGCAACGCCTCGGCGAGATCGGGCAGCGCCGGAACCAGCGCCAGCAGCGCAAACGAGATCGGCACCCGGATCGAGACGGTCTGGACGGCACGCGGTTCGAACAGTTCCGTGGTGCTGCTGCCAATGGTGGCGAAGGCCGACTGGATGTGGGGCAGGTAGGCGGCACCTGCCGGCGCCAGCGCGACCCCACGCGCCAGCCGCGAAAACAGACGCGTCTTCAGCCTTTCCTCGAGCAGCCGGATGTGCTGGCTGACGGCCGCCTGGGTCAGGCCGAGTTCGGCTGCCGCCGCGGTGAAGTTCGACA
This sequence comes from Mesorhizobium sp. LNHC209A00, assembly GCF_000502915.1. Lineage (NCBI taxonomy): Bacteria > Pseudomonadati > Pseudomonadota > Alphaproteobacteria > Hyphomicrobiales > Phyllobacteriaceae > Mesorhizobium > Mesorhizobium sp. LNHC209A00. Next base: position 454,611 of record NZ_AYWT01000001.1, on the reverse strand, counting down.
GCCGTGCCGCAGCCTCGAAACTGCGCAGCCAGTCGAGCGGAGGGAGGGTAGGGATGGTTCGCCGAGCCATTAGTAGACCGGTACCATAGACCAAAAAATGATAATTGGAATTATGCCTCTTGGGAGGTCAACATGCAATCCAAACCACGGCACGAACCGTGGGCAACAAGGCGACAGGACGGATTTCCATGCTCACCCACGCGCTGGTTGGCGATGAAGGCAGAACAATCGAACTTGGTTGGACAGACGGCAAACGTACCCGCTTTCACGCCATCTGGCTGCGCGACAACGCGCTTGACGACAAGACGCGCAGCGCCGGCAACGGCCAGCGCCTGATCACCATCCTCGACATTCCGGTGAAAACGAGAATTGGCGCTGCCGCCGTCAAGGCCGGAGCGCTGGAGATCAGCTTCGAACCGGAGGGAAAAACGGTCAGCTTTCCCGCTCAATGGCTGCGTGCGAACGCCTATGATAGCGACGAGACACGGCAGCTTGGTTGGACAGGCGATGTTGTCCAGCGCTGGACCAGGGCGACGATGCAGAACTCGGTGCCGCGCGCCAGCTATCCGGCGGCCTTGCAGGGCCGCGGCGTCCTGCGCGAATGGCTTTCGGCGGTGAGGACTTACGGTTTTGCGGTGATGGACGGGCTGCCGGCCGAATCCGGGGCGCTGTGCAAGGTGTCCGACTTGTTCGGCTATATCAGGGAGACCAATTACGGGCGCTGGTTCGAAGTGCGCGCCGAGGTCAACCCGAACAATCTCGCCTACACCAATCTCGGCCTGCAGGCGCATACCGACAACCCCTATCGCGATCCGGTGCCGACGCTGCAGATCCTGTCCTGCATCGAGAACACGGTGGAGGGCGGTGAATCCAGCGTCGTTGATGGCTTTGCCGTCGCGGCCGCCCTTCAAGCGGAAAATCCCGAAGGTTTTCGGCTGCTGAGCTCCCATGCGGCGCGGTTCGAATATGCTGGGTCGTCCGGCGTGCGGCTGCAGGCGAAGCGACCGATGATCGAGCTTGGACCCGACGGCGAACTGATCTGCATCCGCTTCAACAACCGTTCGCTGGCGCCGACCGTCGATGTGCCGTTCGCCGAGATGGGCGCTTATTATGCCGCCTACCGCCGCTTCGCCGAGCTGATCGAGGATCCATCCTTCGAAGTCACCTTCAAGCTTGAGCCCGGCCAGGCCTTTATCGTCGACAACACCCGCGTCATGCATGCCCGCAAGGCGTTCTCCGGCACCGGCAAGCGCTGGCTGCAGGGATGCTACGCCGACAAGGACGGCCTGTTGTCGACGCTCGCGGCGATCGAACACGGCTTCAAGGAGGCCGCGGAATGATCGGCCAGGATCTGAACGCGGACACCATCGTCGAATTCATCGCCGACATTTTTGAGCGCCGCGGCGCCGAATCCTATCTTGGCGAGCCGGTGACGATGTCCGAGCATATGCTGCAAGGGGCCTGGTTGGCGGAACAGGATGGAGCCCCAGACGTGCTGGTGGCCGCCGCGCTGCTACACGACATCGGCCACTACACCAGCGAGTTCGGCACCTATTCGCCCGAGGATGTCGAGGACAAGCACCATGACGAGGCCGGCGGCGAGGTGCTGGCGCCGTTCTTCCCGCCTGTTATTGTCGACTGCGTCCGGCTGCACGTTGCCGCCAAGCGCTATCTCTGCGCCACCGACCCGACCTATTTCTCCAGGCTGTCGCCGGCTTCGGTTCATACCTTGTCGCTGCAGGGCGGACCGATGAGTGCCGACGAGGTGGCTGCGTTCCGCGAGAACCCGTTCCATGAAGAAGCGGTGCGAGTTCGCATCTGGGACGAGGGCGGCAAGGTCGCCAATATGCGGACGCGGGCGTTTCGCGATTATGTGCCGTTGCTGCAGCGCGTCGTGCACGACTTCGCCAATCGGCCCTGATGCAAACCGATCACCGGGAGGAGACAGCCAATGTGCTTCTGCTTCGACGGCGAAAGCGCGGTGGCGGCATACCGGCCGGAGACCTGCCGCGATCGTTTGGCTGACGAGGGCGTTTTCACGCCATCGCCGACCAGCCCCGGCGGCGAACTCGCCGCTGCCGCTTTGTTCGATGTCGCCGAGGCGAGACAGGTTCACCGTGTCGATGCGGGAGAAGCGAACTATCCCTTGTGATAGACCTGCTGCAGCCCGTAGACCGGCGTCGGCAAGCCGACTTGCCGGGCTTTCAGCTGCAGCGCCAGATATTGCGAATAGTGGCGCGACTGGTGGAGGTTGCCGCCATGGAACCACAGCGCCTCCTGCTGGGTCGGCTTCCACATGTTGCGCTGTTCGCCTTCCCAGGGGCCGGGATCCTTGGCGGTGTTGGAGCCAAGGCCCCAGACCTTGCCGACCTTGTCGGCCACCTCCTGCGAGATGAGGTCCGCCGCCCATCCGTTCATCGAGCCGTAGCCTGTGGCGTAGATCACGAGATCGGCCGGCAATTCGGTGCCATCGGCGAATTTGACGCCGGTTTGGGTCAATTCCCGCACCGCCGCACCTGGTCCGCTCTTGAGCTTGATCGAGCCGTCTATGACCAAGTCGCAGGCGCCGACATCGATGTAGTAGCCCGAACCCCGGCGCAGATACTTCATGAACAGGCCTGAGCCGTCATCGCCCCAGTCGAGCAGGAAGCCCGCTTTTTCCAGATCCTCGTAGAACTTCGCGTCGCGTTCCTTCATCTGCTGGTAAAGCGGGATCTGGAACTCGTGCAGGATGCGATAGGGCAGCGAGGCAAAGATCAGGTCGGCCTTGCGCGTCGTCATGCCGTTCTCCACCGCCTGCTCGGAATAGAGTGCGCTGAGCCCGATATCCATCAACGTGTCGGACTTGACAATATGGGTGGAGGAGCGCTGCAGCATGGTGACGTCCGCGCCTCCCTCCCAGAGAGCCGCGCAGATGTCGTGGGCGGAGTTGTTGGAGCCGATGACCACGACTTTCTTGCCGCGATATTTATCGGGGCCGGGATGGGTCGAGGAATGCTGCTGCTCGCCCTTGAAGATGTCCTGGCCCTTGTATTTCGGCCAGTTCGCCTTGCCGGACATGCCGGTCGCCAACACCAACTGCTTGGGCTTGAGCACGATCTCTTCGCCGTCACGCTCGACCACGACGGTCCATTCCTTGGCCTCGTCGTCGTATTTCGCGGATTTAGCCGAGGTGGAGGACCAGTAGTTCAGCTCCATCACCTTCGTGTACATCTCGAGCCAGTCGCCGATCTTGTCCTTCGGGGCGAAGACCGGCCAATTCTTGGGGAAGTCGATATAGGGCAGATGGTCGTACCAGACCGGATCGTGCAGGCAGAGCGACTTGTAGCGCTTGCGCCAGGAATCGCCGGGACGCTCGTTCTTCTCGATGATGATGGCCGATACGCCGAGCTGGCGCAGGCGCGCGCCGAGCGCAATGCCGCCCTGACCACCGCCGATGATCACGACATAAGGCTGCTTGCCGCGGCCGAGTTCGGCGATCTCGTCATCACGCTCCTCGCGCCAGGATTTCCTGTCCTTGCCGTGACCGTGCTTGGCGCCGAGCGGCCGATTGAAACCGGCCTTCTCCTCATGGCCCTTGAGCTCGGCCATGCTGGTGAGCAAGGTCCAGATCAGGTCGCCCTTGAACCGCACCAGGCCGAAGCCGCGCGCCACCTCGGTCTCGAAGGTGATCCAGGCGGTGGTGACGCCGTCCGCCTCGGTCGCCTCCTCGCCTTCGGCCACCTTCCAGTCGCTCGGCAGGATTCCAGCCAGGGTTGCTTTCAGCATGTCGCGGATCTGCTCCTGGCCCTCCATCGTCCTGAGATTCCAGGTGAAGGTGACGAGGTCGCGCCAGTAGCAATCCGCCTGGAAACAGTTGACCGCCGCGTCGATGTCGCCGGTCTCCAGCGCCTTGCCAAGCTTGTCGAGCAGTGCCTGCGCCTTCGTGGTGGGTGTTCTCTCGAGCATGGTTTCTCCTCCGGTTGTCGTTTTCCAAGAACGCCTGTTCAGGCTTCCACTGGAACAGCAAGCGGCCGGCCAGGACCTCCCTGCCCTGGGGATGGGACTCCCATTCGCCGGCAACGCGTCTCCTCCCAGGCACGTCGTCAGCCCGGCATAGTGGTGCGTCGATGGGATGGGCTCAACTGTACTATGGTAGCGCGCGGCGGAGCCGATCTCACAGGCGAGTGAATTCGTGCGGTACCCCATTGACGACCCCGCGACTTCGCCTCTATGGTCCGCCACCATGAAAACGGCACTCATTCTCGTAGGAAGGCGCGTGGGCAAGGCGGTGTAACCGCCGGGCGAAAACCCCCCATGCGCAGACACAGGCTCCCTCGGGGGCCTTTTTTATTGCCTGAAACACGACTAAACGACCAGCAACGCCCAATGGCGGACAGTACGGGACCAGACCGATGAGCAATGGACAGAACGAGCGGCGCGAGATGGTAGGTAGGGAAATGACCGGCGCCGAAATGGTGGTGCAGGCGCTGAAGGACAATGGCGTCAAGCATGTCTTCGGTTATCCCGGCGGCGCCGTTCTCCCGATCTATGACGAGATCTTCCAGCAGGACGAGGTCGAGCACATCCTCGTGCGGCACGAGCAGGGCGCCGGCCATGCGGCAGAGGGGTATGCGCGGTCGACCGGCAAGGCAGGCGTCATGCTGGTGACATCGGGTCCCGGCGCCACCAATGCGGTGACGCCGCTGCAGGATGCGCTGATGGATTCGATCCCGCTGGTCTGCCTGACCGGGCAGGTGCCGACCTCGCTCATCGGCTCCGACGCGTTCCAGGAATGCGACACGGTCGGCATTACGCGGCCCTGCACCAAGCACAACTGGCTGGTCAAGGACGTCAACGAACTCGCCGCGACCATCCACGAGGCCTTCCATGTCGCGACGACCGGCCGTCCCGGTCCGGTCGTGGTCGATATCCCGAAGGACGTGCAGTTCGCCAAGGGCTTTTATGTGCCGCCGCAGATCGCGCCGCGCACCAGCTACCAGCCCAAGGTCCAGGGCGACCTGGAGAAGATCAAGGCGGCGGTCGAACTGATGGCCGGCGCCAGGAAACCAGTGATCTATTCTGGTGGCGGTGTCATCAATTCCGGCCCGGAAGCGAGCCATCTCTTGCGCGAACTGGTCGATCTCACCGGTTTCCCGATCACCTCGACGCTGATGGGGCTCGGCTCCTATCCGGCGTCGGGCAAGAACTGGCTGGGCATGCTCGGCATGCACGGCACCTACGAAGCCAACATGGCCATGCATGATTGCGACGTGATGCTCTGCATCGGCGCGCGTTTCGACGACCGTATCACCGGCAGGCTGAATGCGTTCTCACCGAACTCGCGCAAAATCCACATCGATATCGATCCGTCCTCGATCAACAAGAACGTCCACACCGAAGTGCCCATCATCGGGGATGTCGGGCGCGTGCTGGAAGACATGCTGCGGCTGTGGCGGGCAACCGCCAAGCACGACAAAAAGGCGCTCTATCCCTGGTGGGAGCAGATCGCCAAATGGCGCGGGCGCGATTCACTCGCCTTCAAGATGAACAACGACGTGATCATGCCGCAATACGCCATCCAGCGGCTCTACGAGCTGACCAAGGACATGGACACCTACATCACCACCGAGGTCGGCCAGCACCAGATGTGGGCGGCGCAGCATTATCATTTCGAGAAGCCGAACCGCTGGATGACCTCGGGTGGGCTGGGCACGATGGGCTACGGCCTGCCTGCCGCGCTCGGCGTGCAGATCGCGCATCCCGACGCGCTGGTCGTCGACATTGCCGGCGATGCTTCGGTGCAGATGACCATGCAGGAGATGAGCGCCGCCGTGCAGCACGACGCGCCGATCAAGATCTTCATCCTCAACAACCAGTATATGGGCATGGTGCGCCAGTGGCAGCAGCTGCTGCACGGCAACCGGTTGTCGCATTCCTACACCGAAGCGATGCCCGATTTCGTCAAGCTGGCCGAGGCCTATGGCGGCCACGGCATTCGTTGCGACAAGCCAGACGAACTGGACGACGCGATCAAGGAGATGATCTCGGTCAGGAAGCCGGTGCTGTTCGACTGCCGCGTCGCGACGCTCGCCAACTGCTTCCCGATGATCCCGTCAGGCAAGGCGCATAACGAGATGCTCTTGCCGGACGAGGCCACCGACGAGGTCGTGGCCAATGCAATCGACGCCAAGGGCAGGGAACTGGTGTAGACGACGAGCCGGGGCAGGGCTTGTCAAAAGAAGCCGTGCGAAAACAGGTAATTAGATCAAGAATTTGAGATTCATGTCATGAACGCACAGCACCTTCAACCCACCGGTTCCGCCTACTTCATCGCCAAGGAGACGGAGAGGCCGGAAAACCACACGCTATCCGTGCTGGTCGACAACGAACCGGGCGTGCTTGCCCGGGTCATCGGCCTGTTTTCCGGCCGCGGCTACAATATCGAGAGCTTGACCGTCTCGGAGACCGAGCATGAGAAGCACCTGTCGCGCATCACCATCGTGACGCGCGGCACACCGCATGTGCTGGAGCAGATCAAGCATCAGCTCGAGCGCATCGTGCCGGTGCATCGCGTGGTCGATCTCACCGTTCGTTCGCACGAGTTCGGACAGGAGCGGCCGCTGGAGCGGGAACTGGCGCTGGTCAAGGTTGCCGGCACCGGCGAGGCTCGAGTCGAGGCGTTGCGCCTGGCGGACGCTTTCCGCGCCAGCGTCATCGACGCCAACACCGAACATTTCATCTTCGAAATCACCGGCAAGGGATCCAAGCTCGACCAGTTCATCGCCATCATGAAGCCGCTCGGCCTGGTCGAGATCTGCCGCACCGGCGTGGCCGCCATGAACCGCGGCCCGCAGGGCATGTAGGCCGACCTGTCTGAATTTCCATGAGTGTAGGGACTGGCGTGACCAACGGTCGGCACTGGCCTTTGTGCACCATCGGAAAAGACAATAGTGCTGACGTATCTGGGAGGATATCATGTCACTCGACGCGTTCCTCGCACTGCTCGTCTATGCCTTCGTGACCTCGATCACGCCGGGGCCGAACAACCTCATGCTGCTGGCCTCCGGCGTGAATTTCGGCATCGGCAGGACTGTGCCGCACATGCTGGGGATCAGCTTCGGCTTTCTCGTCCTCTTGCTTGCCGTAGGCTTCGGGCTTGGGGCGGTGCTAACCGCCTTCCCCGCGCTGCACACCGGGCTTAAGATTGCCGGCGCCGTCTATCTGCTCTACCTCGCCTGGAAGATTGCCATGTCGCGCTCGCTCAGCGGCAAGGGCGACACGGATGCGCGGCCGATGCGCTTTATCGATGCCGCGGCCTTCCAGTGGGTCAACCCCAAGGCCTGGGTGATGGCGATCACCGCGATGGCCGTCTACACCAATTCCGAACGACCTTTCTTGTCCGTCATTCTGATCGGCGTGGCTTTCACGGTGGTCAATCTCCCCAGTGTCTCGGTCTGGGCCGGATTCGGCACAGCGCTACGCGGCTTCCTGTCCGATCCGATGCGGTTGAAATGGTTCAACATCGCCATGGGCGTGCTGCTGGCGGCGACGCTTTGGCCGATGCTGCGCTAGATCATAAGCCTCCATCTGCCCCCTCGAAGCCATTTTCGGAGCCCACCCTACCTCCGGTTTCTAACGATAGCCGGCTGCACAGCTATTGTGCAGTGCACATTAAATCTTCGTAATGCCGTGTTTTGGCCCTTTTCCGACAAACCCGCGTCCTATCTATTCGGCGAAATCGCGGCAACGAGCCGGAATTGCGCTAGAATACGACCACCTGGCTACGGCGTGTCGGACGGAGAGGTCTTTTGTCGATGCGTGGAAAAGTCGTTCTTTCATTGCTGGCGGTCGCCTGTGTCGGCGCGGCCTGGCTTTATCTGTCGCCGGACGCGCTGAATAAGGCTCAGCAGTTCCTCGGGCCAAAACAGGTCGCCGCGACGGGCAAGCCGGCGGCCGACAAGCCAGTGGCCGACAAGCCGGCGGGGGACAAGGCGGCGGGTAGCGGCAACAGTGCCCGTTCGACCTCGATCGTTTCGGCGACGGCTACAACCGCGGATTTCCCGATCCGCCGCTATGCCATCGGGTTCGTTTCCTCTCCGGCCGTGGTCAACATCAACGCGCGCGTCTCCAGCCAGATCGTGTCGATCGACGTCAAGGACGGGCAGATGGTGAAGGCTGGCGACCTCCTGTTCTCGCTTGACGACCGGGCGCTGAAGGCGCAACTCGCCAAGGACCAGGCGGCGCTTGCCAAGGACCAGGCGCTGCTCGCCAGCTCGAACTCCGATCTCCAGCGCGCCAAGGACCTTGTCGCCAAGCAGGCCGGTACGCAACAGACCTACGATCAGGCCGTTGCCGCGCAGAAGGCGGCGGCGGCGACGGTCGAGGCCGACAAGGCGACGATCGACGCCGACAACGTCCAGCTTGGCTTTGCCAGCATCACCGCGCCGATCGACGGCAGGCTGGGCGCCGTGAATGTCGCCGTAGGCGACCTCGTCACCGTCAGCAACGGGAACAGCAGCACGGCGACGCCACTGGTGACCATCACCCAGATGGACCCGCTGCAGGTCAACTTCAATCTGCCGGAAAGCAACCTTGCACTGCTTCACAAGGCGCTTGCCAATCCACGGCAGAACGCCGTGACATTGACCCAGAACGGCGACCCGACGCCGATTGGCAAGGGCACGCTCGATTTCGTAGATTCCAGCGTCGACACCGCATCGGGCACGATCGCAACGCGGGCAAGCATTCCCAATGCCGATCTTTCCCTTTGGCCTGGCCAGTATGTGAATGTCGTGCTCGACGCCGGCATCATGCCGCGGATGACCTCCGTTCCGACCGTGGCGGTGCAGCCCAGCCAGAAGGGGCCGTTCGTCTATGTGGTCAAGCCGGACAACACGGTGGAGATGCGGCCGGTGCAGGTGGCGCTGACCGAAGGCGCAAACAGCGCCATCAGCCAGGGGCTGAAAAGCGGCGAGAAGGTTGTCACCGAGGGCCAGACAAGGCTGAAGGATGGCGCCGCGGTGCATGAAGGCAAGGCGGCCGCGCCCAAGGTGGCCGAGGCGACCAGCGCCGGCGAGGCGGCCCAATGATCTCCGAATTCTGTATCCGCCGGCCAGTCGCCACCCTTCTGATGTCGTTCGCCCTCGTGCTGGGCGGACTGTTTGCCTATAAATTCCTGCCGGTGGCGGCACTGCCCAGCGCCGAATTCCCTGTCGTCAACGTCTCGGCCTCGCTGCCTGGCGCCTCGCCGGAAACCATGGCCACGTCGGTGGCGACGCCGCTGATCAAGCAGTTCGCGACCATCGCCGGCATTGATTCCATTTCGACCACCAATTCGCTCGGCCAGACCTCGATCGCCATCCAGTTCGTGCTCAACCGCGACATCGACGCGGCCGCCGCGGACGTCCAGGCGGCTATCGCGCGCACGCAGAAATCGCTGCCGCCGCAGATGACGGCGCCGCCGAGCTATCGCAAGGTCAATCCGGCCGATGCGCCGATCCTGCTAATGTCGCTGGTCAGCGACACGGTTCCGCTGACCGACCTCGATGCCTTCGCCGAAAACGTGATCTCGCCATCGCTGTCGACCATCGACGGCGTCGCGCAGGTCTCGATCTTCGGCCAGCAGAAATACGCGGTGCGCATTCAGATCGATCCGACCGCGCTTGCCGCGCGCGGCATCTCGATCGATCAGCTGCAGGCAGCGGTCGCATCCGCCAACAGCAACACGCCGCTCGGCGTGCTGCAGAACAACAAGCAGCAGCTCACCATCACCGCCAACACGCAGCTTACCGACGCGGCCGGTTTCTCAAACCTCATCATCGCCACCAAGAACGGCCACCCGGTGCGGCTGGGCGAGGTGACCCGTGTCGTCGATTCGGTGCAGACCACCACGACCGCAAGCTGGTATGACGGTACCCGCGCGATCATCATGGCGGTGCAGCGCCAGCCGGACGCCAACACGGTCGACGTCGTCGACAAGGTCAAGGCGATGCTGCCGTCCTTCCAGGACCAGATGCCGGCCGCAGCCCAGATCAAGCTGCTCAACGACCGCTCAAGCTCGATCCGCCAGGCGGTCGACGACGTACAGTTCACGCTGCTCTTGACCATCGCGCTGGTGGTGATGGTGATCTTCGTGTTCCTGCGTCGCGTGACGGCGACCATCATCCCGGCCGTGGCGGTGCCGATCTCGCTGATCGCCACGCTCGGCGCGATGTTCCTGTTCGGCTTTTCCATCGACAACATATCGCTGATGGGCCTGACGCTCGCCGTCGGCCTCGTCGTCGACGATGCCATTGTGATGCTCGAAAACATCTTCCGCCACATGGAGGAGGATGGGCTTTCAGCCTTCGACGCGTCGCTGAAGGGCGCGCGCGAAATCGGTTTCACCATCATATCGATCTCGATCTCGCTGGTGGCGGTGTTCATCCCGGTGCTTCTGATGGGCGGCGTGATCGGGCGCATCTTCAACGAGTTCGCTGTCGTGGTGACCGTCGCCATCCTGGCCTCCATGTTCGTGTCGCTGACACTGACGCCGATGCTGTGCTCGCGGCTGCTGTCAGTCAGCAAGGCCGACCGCGAGGCACATGGTGCCGGCCACAAGCGCGATTTCATCACCCGCGGCTACGCCCGGATTCTGAGCTTCTGCCTGCGGCACACCTTCCTGGTGTTCCTCGTCTTCGTCGGCACCGCGGCGGCCTCGGTGTGGCTGATCGAGGTTTCGCCGAAGGGTTTCTTCCCGCAAGAAGATATCGGCCAGATTTCAGTGACCACCATCGCGCGCCAGGACATTTCGTTCGACGCCATGGCCAAGCTGCAGGGGCAGGTGGCGAGCGTGTTCTCGAAGTCGCCCTATGTCGACCATGTGGCCTGGTCGGCGGGCAGCGGTAACAATGCGCTGAACCAGGGACAGCTCTTCGTCCAGCTCAAGGGCAAGGACCAGCGTCCCGATATCGAGAAGGTGCTTTCGGATCTGCGCAAGCAACTGGCCGGCGTGGCGGGCATCGAGACCTACATGCAGCCGGTGCAGAATCTGCGGCTCGGCTCACGCTCGTCGGCCAGTGCCTACCAGCTCGTGGTTCAGGGCCTCGACACCGGCCTGACAGATCAGTGGGCGCAGAAACTGAATGACGCGATGGCGGCCGACCACACGACCTTCACCGACGTCACCAGCGACCTGCAGAACAACGCCTTGCAGGCGACGCTGGTGGTGGACCGCGACAAGGCCGCCCAACTCGGCATCGACACCGACACGCTGCGCTCGGCGCTTTATGGCGGGTTCGGCACCGACCAGGTTTCAACGATCTTCGGCTCGGCCGACAGTTACGAAGTCATCGCCGAACTCGATCCCAAGATCGAATGGTCGCCGGAGCGGATGCTTGCCATCCAGATGCGGACGGCGAGTGGCAGCCTGGTGCCGCTCGGCGCCTTCGCCCGGGTCGACCGCACGGCCGGCGCCTTGACGGTCAACCAGCTCGGTCAGCTTCCGGCGGTGACCATCTCCTATAACCTTCCGCAGGGCGTGGCGCTGGGCGACAGCGTGAAACGCATCGATGCGCTGAAAGAGCAGATCGGCATGCCGACGGCGATCTCGACGACCTTCGCCGGCACCGCCAAGACCTTCCAGGATTCGCTTGCCAACCAGGGCCTGCTGGTCGGCGGCGCCATCCTGACCATCTATATCGTGCTCGGCATTCTGTATGAGAGCTTCATCCACCCACTCACCATTCTGACCGGCCTGCCGTCGGCCGTGCTCGGGGCGGTTGTCGCCTTGCGCTTCGCCGGCATGGATCTGTCCGTCATCGCGGTGATCGGCATCCTGATGCTGATCGGCATCGTGAAGAAGAACGGCATCATGATGGTCGACGTCGCGCTTGAACTGCGACGAGAGGGCATGTCGGCCACCGATTCCATCCACAAAGCCTGCCTGATGCGGTTCAGGCCGATCATGATGACGACGCTGGCAGCACTGATGGGCACGTTCCCGATCGCGCTCGGCACCGGCGCCAGCGCGGAACTGCGCCAGCCGCTGGGCGTTGCCGTCGTCGGCGGCCTGCTCGCCTCGCAGGCGCTGACCCTGTTCGTGACACCGGTAATCTACGTCTACATGGAGAATTTCTCGGGCTGGCTGGTCGGACTCATGCCGAAGCGCAAGGCCGAGTTGCACCTAGTCGAAGAGGGCGACCAGCCCTCGCTGTTCGGCACAAATGACGACATCCCCGGTGAGCCGCAGAAGACTGCCGCCGAGTAGCAGGCAGGCACGCGCCGAGTTCCGCTGGCCCAAGCCGTAATACTTGCGGCAGGCGGATCGGAACTTTAGTTTGCCATCATGTCCCACGATCATGACCACGACAACGAACTCGATCCGTTTGCCGCGCGGGTGCGCGCGCTGGAAACCATCCTGACCCGCAAGGGGCTGATCGATCCGGCCGCGATCGACGTCATCGTCGATACCTACGAGACGAAGATCGGTCCGCGCAACGGCGCCCGGGTAGTGGCCAAGGCCTGGAGCGATCCCGCTTTTGCCGCGTGGCTGAAGCGCGACGCGACGGCGGCGATCGAATCGCTGAGCTATACCGGCCGGCAAGGCGAGCATATGCAGGCGGTGTTCAATACCGGGGATACCCACAACCTCGTCGTCTGCACATTGTGCTCCTGTTATCCGTGGTCCGTGCTTGGCCTTCCGCCGGTGTGGTACAAGGCGCCGCCCTACAGGTCGCGCGCGGTGATCGATCCGCGCGGCGTGCTCGAGGAGTTCGGGCTGGTGCTACCGGCCGGGACGAAGATACGCGTCTGGGATTCGACAGCGGAACTGCGCTATCTCGTCGTGCCGATGCGACCGGAGGGCACCGAAGGCTGGAGCGAGGAGCGGCTGTCCGAGCTGGTGAGCCGCGATGCCATGATCGGCACGGCTCTGGCAAGTCACCCCGCATGAACGGGCCGCAGGATCTCGGCGGACAGATGGGTTTCGGGCCGGTCGCGCCCGAACGGGATGAGCCGTATTTCCATGCCGAATGGGAGAGGCGGGCGCTCGGCGTGACGCTCTGCGCCGGCGGCATGGGCGCCTGGAACATCGACGAGAGCCGGCACGCGCGGGAATCGCTGCATCCGGCCGATTATTATGGCTCCAGCTACTATCAGATCTGGATCAAGGCGCTTGAGATCTTGCTCAAGCGGCATGGTTTCGTCAGCGAGCGCGACCTCGGGGCGGGCGAGGCGATCGATCCGGCGGCGAAGCCCAAAAGAGTGCTGAAGGCGGAAAACGTTCCCGCTGTGCTGGCCAAGGGCGGTCCTTGCGATCGGCCGGTGGAGACAGCGCCGCGCTTCAAGGCCGGGGATTCTGTGCGGACGAAAAACTTCAACCCGACCGGCCACACCAGGCTGCCGCGCTATGCGCGCGACAAGCAGGGCACCATCGAGGCGGTGCGCGACGGCTTCGTCTTTCCCGACAGCAACGCGCATGGGCAGGGCGAGAATCCGCAATGGGTCTACACCGTGGTTCTCGACGGCACGGAAATCTGGGGCGAGGGCGCCGACCCGACGCTTGTCGTCTCGATCGATGCCTGGGAGAGTTATCTTGAGCCGGCCTGAAGCGAAGGGGTCCGCCGCCAGTTTGCCCGCCGGCTTCGACGCACCTGTGTTCGCCGAGCCATGGCAGGCCGAAGCCTTCGCCATGACTATGGCGCTGCACCGTAAGGGCCTGTTTTCGTGGAACGAATGGGCGGATGCCTTGTCAGCCGAGGTGAAGAAGCCAGATGCCGCGGCGGACGGCCACGATTATTACGAGCATTGGCTGGCGGCGCTGGAAGGGCTGCTCGCCTCCAAGGGGCTGGCCGCCAAACCCGATGTTGACGCGATNCGAGCATTGGCTGGCGGCGCTGGAAGGGCTGCTCGCCTCCAAGGGGCTGGCCGCCAAACCCGATGTTGACGCGATGGCGCGGGCCTGGGAGCGCGCCGCGTACGCCACGCCGCATGGCAAGCCGATCCTACTGGAGAACGATCCGCGGCTACCAGCTGAATTTCGTTCCCTTTACGTTCCTGCTTGCGGCTGATAGCCTGAACTGCAGGGGAGTTCGCCACCGGCAGTGTCGATGTGGTGGCGGCGATCTTGTGTTTGCCTCGCGAATCCGGTCACACGATCAGATGGAATTTTCACCCCAACAGGATGAGGCGCTGCAAGCGGTCGCCCGCTGGCTGAAGACCGGCAAGCCGCAGCTGTTCCGGCTGTTCGGCTATGCCGGCACCGGCAAGACGACGCTGGCGCGCTATTTCGCCGAACATGTCGACGGCCAGGTGCAGTTCGCAGCCTTCACCGGCAAGGCCGCCCAGGTGCTGCGCTCCAAGGGCGCGGTCAACGCCCGCACCATCCATTCGCTGATCTACAGGCCCAAGGGCGAGGAATCGGTGGCCGACGAGGTCACCGGCAAGACCTCGATGTCGCCAACCTTCTCACTCAACCGGCAGAGCCCGATCTCGCGCGCGAAACTGGTAGTCATTGACGAGTGCTCGATGGTCGACGAGCAGCTCGGCCGCGACCTGATGAGTTTCGGCACGCCGATCCTGGTGCTGGGCGACCCCGGCCAGTTGCCGCCGATCTCGGGTGGCGGTTTCTTCACCGACCATGAGCCGGACTTCTTGCTGACCGAAATCCACCGGCAGGCGCGCGACAATCCGATCCTGCGGCTGGCGCTCGACGTGCGCGAGGGCCGCGAATTCATGCGCGGCGACTATGGCAGCGCGAAGGTGATCGGCAAGGAAGACGTCAATCAGGAACTGGTGCTGAGGGCGGACCAGGTGCTGGTCGGCACCAACCGCACGCGGCGGCGCTACAACCAGCGCCTGCGCGAGCTCAAGGGCTTCAATGCCGATTACCCACAAGCCGGCGACAAGCTGGTGTGCCTGCGCAACGACCCAGCCAAGGGCCTGCTCAACGGATCGCTGTGGAAGGTGATGACCTCGTCGCGCGAGACGGTCAAGCCCGGCATCAATCTTCTGGTTTCGCCCGAGGAGGACGATCCGGATCGCGGCGTCGCCAAGATCAAGTTGCTGAAGGCGGCGTTCGAGGATCCGGACGCCGAAATCCCTTGGCAGCAGAAGAAGCGCTTCGACGATTTCGACTATGGCTATGCGCTGACGGTGCACAAGGCACAGGGCTCGCAGTGGAACGAGATCGTGCTGTTCGACGAGAGCTGGGCCTTCAAGGAAACGCGCCAGCGCTGGCTTTACACAGCCATCACCCGGGCCGCCGAACGCCTGACCATCGTCAGGTAGAAGGCTCGGCGGATGGCCGGGAGAACCTTTCATCCTCTTTCTGGAGCGGCGGTCGCCTCCTCACTCGTCGGCCGCGCGCCGAGCCATTCCCAGGCAGCTGCCTCGTCCTCGATCTTGAAATGCCTGAATTCGACGGGCGAGGAAGCGGGCAAGGCGTATCGTGCGTTCGGCGTCCAGTCAGGGGCGCCGATCGCCGCGCAACGGCCAACATGTTCCAATGCATGGATGGCACCCTTCTTGATGGTCTCGTCCGAGATGTCGGCCCAGTCGACGCCCTCGTGATCGACTATGCGCACGGCCACGTCGATCTTCTGATGGAGCAAATAGGCCGCCTCCAGCAGACCGAACAGGTTTTCGGCATCGGCGGCCGAGACATGGCCGACCACGTCGATGGCAAAGAGGTCGTCGCGGCTGGTCTCGATGCGGCGGATCGCCGGCACGGATTGGAGGAAATTCAAGGTGGTGCCTCCCTTTCGTGGAGTATGTTGGTCTTCTGGAACACCGGAAAGGCCCTATCTGTTCCCGTCAAAGACGCTATAGATGCGCCGTCTCAAATGCGCCGTGCCGGAACGAATGAGCGCGGCGCGCCTCGATCGCCTGTTTCACGGACGCCAAACCATGCCCGCCAAGCTTTCCGTCAACCTCAACGCCATCGCCATGCTGCGCAACCGGCGCGACCTGCCGTGGCCCGATGTGATCGGTGTCGGCCGCCTCGCGCTTGCCGCCGGAGCGCATGGGCTGACGGTGCATCCGCGCCCCGACGAACGTCATACAAGGCATTCCGACCTGCCCGAGATCAGGGCGCTGATCGACGACGAGTTCCCACGGGCGGAATTCAACATCGAGGGCTACCCAAGCGAGGATTTCCTGGCGCTGGTGGAGAAACATCAGCCCGAACAGGTGACGCTTGTGCCCGACGATCCCTCCCAGGCAACCTCCGACCATGGCTGGAACTTCATCGCCGATGCGGCGTTTCTGACGCCGATCGTCAGACGTCTGAAGAAGGGCGGTTTCAGGGTCTCGCTGTTTTCCGATGCCGATCCCGCCGGCATGGCGGCCGCGCGCGACACTGGCGCCGATCGTATCGAACTCTATACCGGTCCTTATGGCAGCTATCATTCCGATTCCGGTAAGGCGGCCAAAGAATTGGAAGGATTGGGGAAAACGGCTGACGCGGCATTTGCCGCCGGTCTCCAGGTCAATGCCGGGCACGATCTGACGGTGGCCAATCTGCCCGCGCTGGCAAGGCGTGTTCCGGCATTGGCCGAAGTGTCGATCGGACATGGGTTGACAGCCGACGCGTTGGAGTATGGCATGGCCGGCACAGTGGGCCGGTTCCTCAGGGCATGCGGCTGGTAGGGGTGGTAATACTTCGTATTGGTATGGCAGCCATCGCGTGCATTTGATATCGTATCGCAGCATGCATAAAGCACCGCGCGCTTGTCGGAGAGTGGTCGATGGCCCTTGCCAATAGCGGGAGCGAGGCTGAAACCGTCGAGCAATCGGGCCATGCCGGGGTCGAGCAGCACAGCACCAAGGTTCTCATGCTGGGCGCGCTCGGCGTTGTCTATGGCGACATAGGCACAAGTCCGATCTACGCCTTTCGCGAGGCGCTTCACGCTTCGCCCGGCATCGATACGCGCGTTCACGTGCTTGGCGTGCTGTCGCTGATCGTCTGGGCGCTGACGATCATCGTGACCGTCAAATACGTTGCCTTCGTGCTTCGTGCCGACAACAAGGGCGAAGGCGGCACGCTGTCACTGATGTCGTTGGCACGCAGCGCCTATCCCAAAGGCGCTCGACTGATTCTGGTGATCGGTCTTTGCGGCGCGGCGCTGTTTTTCGGCGATTCGATCATAACGCCGGCCATCTCGGTGCTGTCGGCGGTCGAAGGCCTCACGGTGGTGACCCCAACGCTGGACGCCTATGTCGTGCCGATCACCCTGGTCATCCTTGCCATCCTGTTCTCCGTGCAACGCTTCGGCACGGGAAAGGTGGCGGCGGTGTTCGGGCCGGTGACGGCGCTGTGGTTCCTGGCCATCGGCGTTGCCGGCGTCTATCACTTGCTGGACGATCCATCGATCCTGCTTGCCATCAATCCCTATTACGCGGTCGCTTATCTGGCCAGCACACCGACCGCCGCCTTTGTCACCGTCGGCGCCGTGTTCCTGGCGGTAACCGGGGCCGAGGCGCTTTATGTCGATCTCGGCCATTTCGGACGCAAGCCGATCGTGCTGGCATGGTTTTCCGTGGTTTTCCCCTGCCTGCTGCTCAACTATTTCGGGCAGGGCGCCTTTGTGCTCGCCAATGACGGAAAACCGACCAACCCGTTCTTCCAGATGCTGCCTGACTGGGCGCTGATGCCGATGGTGGGGCTTGCAACGGCGGCGACGGTCATTGCCAGCCAAGCGGTCATTTCAGGGGCTTTTTCGCTGACCCGACAGGCGGTGCAGCTTAATCTTCTGCCGCGCATCGAGGTGCAGCATACGTCGGAGATGCAGTCCGGGCAGATCTACATGCCGCGCGTCAACCTACTCATCGCGATGGGCGTGATGCTGCTGGTGGTCGGTTTCGGCAGTTCGAGTTCGCTGGCGTCCGCCTACGGCATCTCGGTGACCGGCGAAATGCTGATGACGACGATCCTGCTGTTCGTGGTGATGCGCAAGATGTGGAAATGGAAGCTGGCGCTCGCCCTGGCGCTGACCTTGCTGTTCGGCATCATCGACAGCGGCTTCTTCCTGGCCAATGTCGTGAAGATCGTGGAAGGCGGCTGGGTCTCGATCACCGTTGCCTGCCTAATGGGGCTGATCATGTGGACGTGGATACGCGGCAGCCGCTATCTCTTCGACAAGACCCGGCGCAACGAAATCCCGCTCGATTTCCTGGCCGGCAATCTGTTGAAGAAGAAGCCGCAGCTGGTGTCCGGCACCGCGGTGTTCCTGACCAGCGATCCNTTCCTGGCCGGCAATCTGTTGAAGAAGAAGCCGCAGCTGGTGTCCGGCACCGCGGTGTTCCTGACCAGCGATCCGCTCAGCGCGCCAACCGCGCTGATGCACAGCCTCAAGCACTACAAGGTGCTGCACGAGCAGAACGTCATCCTTTCGGTGGTGACCGCGCCGCAGCCCGTCGTGCCCGACAGCGAACGCGTCAAGATGGAGACGGTCAACGAGTTGTTCATGCGGGTGACGCTGACCTTCGGCTACATGGAACAGCCCAACATTCCACGAGCGCTGGCGATCTGCCGCAAGCAAGGCTGGAAGTTCGACATCATGACGACGTCCTTCTTCCTTTCGCGGCGGTCGCTCAAGGCATCGCCCAATTCAGGCATGCCGGTGTGGCAGGACAGGCTGTTCATCGGACTGGCGCGCTCGGCGGCCGATGCGACGGAGTATTTCCAGATCCCGACCGGCCGCGTCGTTGAAATCGGCACGCAGGTCGCCATTTAACAGACACGTGCTCGCCGGCCCGCAGTTTTTCCATGGATCCGGACATGAGCCCGCGAATGTCGCATCGACCGGCATTCGCTCGACGTCGCCCACAAGAAGCCGCGCGCTGCAGACATGAGTGCCATAACGTTACGGCACTTGATATTGCATTGCAGCAAGCGTAGAGCACCGCGCGTTTATCGGAGTGTCGTACATGGCCCTTGCCAGTGCTGGTAGTGAGGCAGAACCCGTCGACCAATCGAGCCATCCCGAAATCGAACAGCACAGCGCCAAGGTGTTGATGCTGGGCGCGCTCGGCGTGGTCTATGGCGATATCGGCACCAGCCCGATCTATGCGTTCCGCGAGGCGCTGGTCGCGTCTTCCGGCGGGCAAGTTGCCGACCGTGGCGACATTCTTGGCGTTTTGTCGCTGATCATCTGGTCACTGACGATCATCGTCACCATCAAATACATCATGTTCGTGCTGCGTGCCGACAATCGCGGCGAGGGCGGCGTGCTGTCGCTGATNCATCGTCACCATCAAATACATCATGTTCGTGCTGCGTGCCGACAATCGCGGCGAGGGCGGCGTGCTGTCGCTGATGGCGCTGGCGCGCGGCAGTTTTCCGAAACGCTCGGCGCTGATGCTCGGCATCGGCATCGTCGGCGCCTCGCTGTTTTTCGGCGACGCCGTCATCACGCCGGCGATTTCGGTGCTGTCGGCGGTCGAGGGCATGAATGTCGTCACCCCCACCTTCCAGCCCTATGTGGTGCCATTGACGCTGGTCATCCTCGCCATGGTGTTCGCGGTTCAGCGTTTCGGCACCGGTGGCGTCGGGTTGGTCTTCGGCCCGGTGACCGCGATATGGTTCCTGGCCATCGGCCTTTCCGGTCTCAAGCACATCATCGCCGATCCGGAGATCCTGTGGGCGGTCAGCCCGCACTATATCGTCGCCTTCCTGATCCATTCGCCCGATGTGGCTTTCGTCACCATCGGCGCCATCTTCCTTGCCGTCACCGGCGCCGAGGCGCTTTACGCCGATCTCGGCCATTTCGGACGCAAACCCATCGTGCTCGCCTGGCTATGGATCGTGTTCCCCTGCCTGCTGTTGAATTATGCCGGGCAGGGCGCGTTCGTGCTGGCGAAGAACGGCGTGGTCGGCCATCCGTTCTTCGAAATGAACGAGGGTTGGGCGCTGATCCCGATGGTGGTGCTGGCGACGGCGGCGACGGTCATTGCCAGCCAAGCGGTCATTTCAGGGGCTTTTTCGCTGACCCGACAGGCCGTGCAGCTCAACATGCTGCCAAGGCTCGAAATCCTGCACACGTCGGAAAAACAGTCCGGCCAGATCTACATGCCGCGCGTCAACCTGCTGCTGGCGCTGGTGGTGATGATGCTGGTGGTCGGCTTCGGCGAGTCCAGCAAGCTGGCCTCCGCCTACGGCATCTCGGTGACCGGCAACATGCTGGTGACGACGGTCCTGCTCTATGTGGTCATGACCCGTATCTGGAAATGGAAGCTGTCGGTCGCGGTCCCGCTGACCGTACTGTTCGCTTTCATCGACGTCGGCTTCTTCGCCTCCAACATCGTCAAGGTGTTCGAAGGCGGCTGGGCGTCGCTGGTGGTGGCCTTCACCATCGTGTTGGGCATGTGGACCTGGGTGCGTGGCAGCCGCTATCTCTTCGACAAGACCCGGCGCAACGAAATCCCGCTCGACTTCCTGGCCGGCAATCTGTTGAAGAAGAAGCCGCAGCTGGTGTCCGGCACCGCGGTGTTCCTGACCAGCGATCCNCCTTTCGCGGCGGTCGCTCAAGGCATCGCCCAATTCAGGCATGCCGGTGTGGCAGGACAGGCTGTTCATCGGCTTGGCGCGCTCGGCGGCCGATGCGACGGAGTATTTTCAGATCCCGACCGGACGTGTGGTAGAAATCGGCACGCAGGTGGCGATCTGACGAGTTGGATCGCCTGAACGGGGAGGCGGCCATGGGCGGCGAATTGGTGCTTGTCACCGGCGGATCGGGTTTCCTCGGGGCGCACTGTATTCTTGCCCTGTTGAAGGCGGGCTATCGCGTGCGCACGACGGTGCGCTTCGCCAAGCGTGAAGCCGACGTTATCGCCATGCTCAAGGCCGGCGGCGGCGAGCCGGGCGACAGGCTTTCCTTTGCCATCGCCGACCTCATGAGCGATGCGGGCTGGCCCGACGCTGTCGCCGGCTGCGACTATGTCCTGCATGTCGCGTCACCATTTCCGCCCGGCGTGCCGAAGCATGAGGACGACCTGATCATCCCGGCTCGCGAAGGCGCGTTGCGCGTACTCAGGGCGGCGCGAGACGCTGGCGTCAAACGCCTTGTGCTGACCTCGTCCTTCGCCGCCATAGGCTATGGCAAGATGCCGCCCGGCGACCGGCCTTTCAACGAGGAGAGCTGGACAGATCCGACGGCCAAGGTCAGCGCCTATGTGAAATCGAAGACGCTTGCCGAGCGCGCGGCCTGGGATTTCATCGCCGCCGAGGGTGGCAGGTTGGAGTTGGCCGTCGTCAATCCGGTCGGCATTTTCGGGCCCGTGCTCGGGGCCGACCATTCTACCTCCACCGAATTTGTTCAGCGCATGATGAACGGTGCGATGCCCGGGTTGCCACGCCTGTCCTTCGGCGTGGTCGACGCGCGCGACGTGGCGGACCTGCATGTGCGCGCAATGACCAATCCCGCCGCCAGTGGCGAGCGCTTCCTGGCCGTTGCCGGCGATTTCATGACCGTGAGGGAGATCGCCCAGACGGTGAAAACGCGGCTCGGCGCGGCCGCCTCGCGGGTCACGACGCGGGAGCTTCCCGATTGGTTGGTGCGGGTAGTGGGGCTGTTCAACGCGGAAGCCGCGCAACTCGTGACGGAACTCGGCAAGGTCAAGAACGCCACCAACGCCAAGGCCGTGCGCATGCTCGGCTGGGCGCCGCGCTCGCGCGAAGACGCGCTGGCCGCCACCGCAGAAAGCCTGGTCCGGCTCGGGCTGGTCAAGACCCTGAAATAGCGCGGCGGGAGAAAGACTTCCCGCCGCGCTGATATCAACCCGCCAGTGCGGCCTTGTTGGCCTCGAGGAACTGCTTCAGCGGTACCGATTTCCGACCGGAAAGTGTCTCTACCGAGTCCGTTACCATGCCAAGGTCGCCGGCGCGCGTGGCGGCGTCGAAGGACACCAGGAGCCTGGCAATCGGCTCGGGAAGTCCGGCTGCCTTCATGCCCTCGGTCAGCGCTTCATCGGAGAGCTGGACGACCTGGATCGGCTTGCCTGTGACTTCGGTGACGAGCACGGCAACTTCGGCTGATGTATAGGCCTTGGGGCCAGTCAGCGTGTAAGTCGTGCTTTCGGTGTTATCCGAAGCCAGCCCCGCGGCTATGGCCGCGGCGAGGTCGTCACGGGCGCCATAGGAAATAGCGCCGTCGGCCGCCGACGTATACCATTGGCCCGATGCGAGGATTTGGGGCATCGCCATGAACAGGTTCTCGTCGTACCAGCCATTGCGGAAGATGGTGTAGGGAATGCCGCTGGCCTTGATCGCCTGTTCGGTGTCGTAGTGGTCGGGAGCAAAGAGCACGGCGGAACCAGGTTCGGTGTTGGGCAACGAGGTGTAAAGCAGGTGGCCGACACCAGCCTGCCGGGCCGCCGCGACGGCGGCAAGCTGCTGCTCGCGACGCTTTCCCTGGATCGCGAGTTCGTTGGTCGAGATGATGAGCGCCCGGTCGGCGCCCGCGAAGGCTTTGGCAAGCGAGGCCCGATCGTCGAAATTTGCCTCGCGAACAGTGACGCCGCGCGCCGACAGGTCGGCAAGGGTGGCGGGCGTGCGGGTCGTGGCGATGATCCGGGCCGCCGGCACCTCGAACGTGTCCAGCAGATGGTTGATGACGCTGCGGCCGAGCTGGCCGGACGCGCCGGTGACGAGAAGAGTTGCGGTCATTGGGGATCCTGACATTGCGCCGGAAGGGCGGTTCGGGTGGTGGTCTCAAAAAGAGACCAGCACTAAAATAGGAATTGACCCACTGCCGTAAAGAAGGCAGTTTTTGGGGAGGTAGGCACACGCAGGGAACCAGCCATGGACAGCCGGACCGTCAATCTGAAATCCAAACTCGAAGTCTACAAAGCGATGACCGACGGCGGAAACATTGCCGATTGCCCGGTCCGCGATGTCATCCAGGGACTCAACGGCAAATGGAGTTCGCTGCTGACGGCAGCGCTGGCCGAGCAGCCTTATCGCTTCGGCGAGCTGCGGCGGCTGGTTCCCGATATCTCACAGCGCATGTTGACCCAGACGCTCCACGATCTGCAGCGCGACGGCTATGTGCGCCGCGAGGTGTTTGCGACCAAGCCGCCCAGTGTCGAATACAGCCTCACCGACCTTGGGCGATCGATGTTCGACGCTTTGCAGTATCTGCTGCAGTGGGCCGAAAACAACCATGATGCTGTGCGCGGCGCGCGCACTGCCTTCGATTCGACGCAGGCTTTACCAGCCGGGTAGCGCTCGGCGTCGCGACTTGATTTCATCCGGCGGCTGAAGGATTGTCCCGGCCAGTTCGGCTTGGGGGCAGCGGCATTTCCTACGATATCGCAATCGCCGGCGCCGGTCCGGCCGGGCTCGCCGCGGCGCTCTATGTCAAGCGCGCCGGCCACCGCGTCACCATCTTCGAGCGCTTCGAGGAACCGAGGCCGGTAGGCTCCGGGCTGATCCTGCAGCCGACTGGGCTGACGGTGCTCGCCGAACTCGGCCTGCTCGACGACATCATGGCGCTGGGCAGCAGGATCGATCGGTTGCATGGCGTCGACGCCTCGAGCGGCCGCACCGTCCTCGATGTCCGCTACGATGCCCAGCGCGGCAACCGTTTCGGCCTGGCGGTGCACAGGGCCGCCCTGTTCGGCGTACTCTTTCGCGCTGCCCGGCGCGAGGCGATCCCCATCGAGACCGGCGTCGAAATCGAGACCCTGGAGACCGGCGAGCGGGTCACCCTGATCAAAGGTCATGGACGAAAGGCAGGGCCGTTCGATCTGATTGTCGACGCCAGCGGCGCGCGCTCCAAGCTGCGGCAGAGCATTGGCAATCAAGACGAGCCAAGGCCACTCACCTATGGCGCGTTCTGGGCATCGCTCGGCTGGCGCGGCGAGGGCTTTGACGAGCACGCGCTTCTGCAGCGCTACGACAAGGCCAGCGTGATGATCGGCGTGCTGCCGATCGGGCGGCCCGAGCCGGGCGCCGAGAAGACGGCGGCGTTCTTCTGGAGCCTGAAGCCGGCCGATGCCGACGCGGTGCGCGCCGGCGGTCTCGACACCTGGAAGGAGAGGGTGGTGCGGCTGTGGCCGCAGGCCGAGGCGTTCACAAGTCAGATCGACAGTTTCGACCAGCTCTCGCTGGCCCGCTACGGCCATCACACGATGAAGTTTCCGGTTGGCCGGCGGCTGGCCGTTATTGGCGACGCCGCCCATTCGGCCAGTCCGCAGCTTGGCCAGGGCGCCAACATGGCGCTGCTCGACGCCGCGGCACTTAACTATGCGCTGGCGCGAGCGGACGGCTTGGAGACAGCGCTGGAAGCTTATGCGCGAGCCCGGCGCCGGCATGTGCGGGTCTTTCAGGCGCTATCGCTGGCGTTCACGCCCTTCTACCAGTCGGATTCGGTGGCGCTGCCCTTCATCCGCGACAGGCTGGTGGCGACGATCGCCAAGATCCCGCCGGCGCCGCGGTTGCTGGCCGCGATGGTCGCCGGCACGGTGATCGATCCGTTCACGCCGGCTGGGCTTGCCGAAGCGCGATGGCCGGATCGCCTTGCCGAATGAGGCTCGATAGAAAGGATGGCTTCGCCCGCAGGAAGGCATGCAGGCGCTGCGGATAGTCCGGCGCCACGGCCTGCCTGATCGACGGGCGGTCACTCAACGCTCCGCGCCAGGCCTGGACAAGCGGCTTGCCGTCAAGAATGCCGAAATCGCCGATCCGATCGAAGGCTTCGAGGTAGCGGAAGACCGGACCGTAAACGGCATCGACGAGGGAAAAGCGCCTGCCAGCGAACCATGGCCCACTCGGCAAGCCGCCCGGCAGTTCAGCCTCAATACGGTCGAACATCGCCGACAGCGCGCTGGATTCGGCGAGGAAGCCGGCCTCGCTCGGCGCTGAATAGAACCGGCCGATGGCGTTGAGGATGGCTGAGCCATACTCGATCCAGGCACGGTGCCGGGCGCGTGCATAGGGGTCGGCGGGGTGGAGGGGATTGGCCTGCGTTTCCTCGAGGAATTCGAGGATGACCGCGGATTCGAAGATTATCGTCTCGTCGCCATTTTGCCGTACGCGCAGCAATGGCACCTTGCCGAGCGGCGAGATCGCCTTGAACCAGTCCGGTTTGTCGGCAAGGTCGATGTCGATCCGCTCGAAGGGCACACCTTTCTCGGCCAGCGAGATCGCGGCGCGCTGGACATAGGGGCAGAGCAAATGGCTGATGAGAACGAGGGTGTCGGCGGGTTCCATAGGAATGTGCCTTTCGAGGTCGATGCAATTGCATTTATGTAGATGCATGTGCATTGAACGTCAAGCTTGATGCATCTGCATCTATCGCCTATGGTAAGCCATGACGGAAAAAGCCAAGCCTTCGCCTGAAACCATCAAGGCCTGGGCCCGCCTGATGCGGGTTTCGCGCCAACTAATGGAACGGGCCGAAGACGCGCTGAAGGAGGGCGGCCTGCCGCCGCTCGCCTGGTACGACGTGCTGCATGAGCTTGCGGAGGCCGGAGAGGGCGGGTTGCGGCCGTTTCAATTGATTGAACGCACCCTGTTCGCGCAGTACAACATCTCGCGGCTATTGGCCCGGCTCGAGTCCGACGGGTTGGTCGAGAAACTGCCGGTGGCCGACGATGGCCGCGGCCAGACCATCCGCGTCTCGGCCAAGGGACGTGAGACGCGCCGCCGCATGTGGGCGATCTACGGCAGGTCGATCGAGGAACTGGTTGGTGCCAAACTCTCGCCGGATGAACTGAGCATGATCTCGGCACTGCTGGGCCGCCTGCGTCATCCGCCTACTACGGACTGAGCATCCGGATTGCGCGGCTGCGCGGAACATCGGCGGATTTTGCTTCTTTGCCCTTGCGCTGCTCACCGGATTGCGCAATATGCCGAACCGTAACGTACGGTACGGCAGGTCGAATTCACGCCCTGCTTTGTCCTGCCGAGGGAAGAGCGTGTTGCAAGACGTGCCCGACATCGACAACAGCGAGGCGCTGACGGAGCGGCAGCAGGCCGTTCTGGATGCGGCTTTGCGGCTGCTGGTCGAGGAGGGCGATCATCTGACCATGACCGCCGTGGCGCGCCGCGCGAGCTGTTCCAAGGAAACGCTCTACAAATGGTTCGGCGACCGCGACGGGCTCTTGACGGCGACCGTGCAGTGGCAGGCCTCGAAAGTGCGGGTGGCTTCGGTCGACGGCAAGGGGCTTGACCTTGCCTCGCTCACGGCGGGCCTGGAGCGCTTTGCCTCCGACTGGTTGAAGGTGATCTCCAGCGATACGTCGATCGCGCTCAATAGGGTGGCGGTCGGCCATGCCGGTTCGGGGAAGGACAATCTCGGCGCCGTCGTGCTGGAGAATGGGCGCTTTGCACTGGCCAAGCGGCTGAAGCCAGTGCTGGAAGCCGGCCGGCAGGCCGGGCTGCTTGAATTTGCGGATGCCGAGACGGCCTTCCGTACCTTTTTCGGGCTGGTTGGCCGGGATGTGCAGATCCGCCTGCTGCTCGGCGACCGGCTGGAATTGACTGAGGCGGCGATCGGCGGCGATGCCATCCGCGCGACGCATCAGTTTCTCGCTCTTTTCGGAGCAAAAAACGGGCCTCAAGGCTTTTGATCTTCAAAACGGGAAGGAAGTAAAATGCGTGTCTATTACGATCGTGATGCCGATCTCAACCTGATCAAGGGCAAGAAGGTTGCCATCATCGGCTATGGCAGCCAGGGCAGGGCGCATGCGCTCAACCTCAAGGATTCCGGCGCCAAGGAGATCGCAATCGGTCTCAAGGCCGGCTCGGCGACCGCCAAGAAGGTCGAGGCCGACGGGCTCAAGGTGATGAGCGTCGCCGACGCCGCCAAATGGGCCGACCTGATGATGATGGCGACGCCCGACGAATTGCAGGCCGACATCTACAAGAACGAGATCGCGCCGAACATCCGCGACGGCGCCGCGATCGCCTTCGCGCATGGCCTCAACGTGCATTTCGGCCTCATCGAGCCGAAGTCGACCGTCGATGTCGTCATGATCGCGCCGAAGGGCCCGGGCCACACGGTGCGCGGCGAATACCAGAAGGGCGGCGGCGTGCCGTGCCTGGTCGCCGTCAATCAGGACGCCTCAGGCAACGCGCTCGATCTCGCGCTGTCCTATGCCTGCGGCGTCGGCGGCGGCCGTTCGGGGATCATCGAGACCAATTTCCGCGAGGAATGCGAGACCGACCTGTTCGGCGAACAGGTCGTGCTGTGCGGCGGCCTGGTCGAACTGATCCGCGCCGGCTTCGAGACGCTGGTGGAAGCGGGCTACGCGCCCGAAATGGCCTATTTCGAGTGCCTGCACGAGGTCAAGCTGATCGTCGACCTGATCTATGAAGGCGGCATCGCCAACATGAACTACTCGATCTCGAACACCGCCGAGTGGGGCGAATATGTGTCGGGTCCGCGCATCATCACCGCCGAGACCAAAGCCGAGATGAAGCGCGTGCTGAAGGACATCCAGACGGGAAAGTTCACCTCGGAATGGATGCAGGAATACCGCGCCGGCATGTCGCGCTTCAAGGGCATCCGCCGCAACAACGACAGCCACCAGATCGAGGAAGTCGGCGCCAAGCTGCGCGCCATGATGCCGTGGATTTCCAAGAACAAGTTGGTCGACAAGGCCAAGAACTGAGGATTCGCGCTTCGCGATCAATAATGAAAACGGCGCCACGTGGCGCCGTTTTCATTTCTGGTATCAGCCGCAGGCAGCTCAGCTATAGGGCGACCAGCACTGCTGGCGCGGGCCGTTATAGGGTTGGAACGTGTTGTCGTAGGCGCGATACGAGCGGTAGCGGTTGTAGCACCATTGCACATGGGCGTTCGACAGCCGGCCGGCGCGATAATAGCGGCGCGGCGCCGGCGCATAGTAATCGTAGTTGTTGTAGTTGTTGTACATGCTGCCGAGGCCGAGCCCCAGGCCGAGACCGAGGACCGCGGCAGCGCCATCATCATAGTAGCGCCCGCCACGATAATGATGGCGGCCATGGCGCCAGCGCCAGTTGTCGCCGCCGTTCCAGTTGCCACCACCGTTCCAGTGGCGGCCGCTCCAGTTATCTGCGCCATTCCAGTGGCGGCCGTTCCAATTGCCTGACCGGCGCCATCTCCAATCGCCGCCGTTGTTGCCGCCAGCCCAGCCCTCGCGGACCGGGGTGACCGTCGGCGCGGAGGTGCTGGCCGGGATCGACACATCCGGCTGCAGAATCGGCCCGGCAGCGGATGGCGCCGTGATGCCGGAGACAATACCGAGCGCTATCAGCCCGGATTTGACAGTGGAAGAAAAGAGCGCGTTCATTGCACTTCTCCAAGAGAACAGGCCCCACGCCTACCCTGGGAATGGGCTTACCGTGGACCTTTGCGTCTGAACGGCGGATGAACGGAAAGGTTCCGTCAACCACAGCGCGAAGGCCATCAGGACCAAGGGATCCCTGCTTGTGGTCCCGCGCGATCTTGTCTTCCGCCGCTCTTGCAGGCAAAGGTCAGCGCATGTCGCTGCGCCTTGCCACCTTCAATGTCGAGAACCTGATGAACAGGTTCGATTTTTCCGGCTTTCGCAACCAGCTCAACGAGGATCGCACGCTGGCGCTCTTCGATATCCAGAGCGAGGCCGAGTACAAGATGCTGGAACAGGCGCGCGCCATCGCGCAATCCGACGACACGCGGCAGCTGACGGCGTTGGCGATTGCCGCCGCCCGTGCCGACATCATCTGCATGCAGGAGGTCGACAACATCGAGGCCTTGAAGGCCTTCGAGTACGGCTATCTGTTCAAGATGGTGGGGCAGGGCTACCGCCAGAAATACACCACGTCGGGCAATGATTCGCGCGGCATCGATGTCGCGGTGATGATGCGCAACGAGACCGCGCAGGGACAGCCGATCGAATTCGTGCGCATGACCAGCCACGCCTATGTCACCTACGAGCAGTTCGGGTTGCATACGCCGGAGCTGGCGGCCCTCGGCAACCAGCCCAATGAACGCATCTTCCGGCGCGACTGCCTGGAGGTCGACATCACGGTGGGCGGCGTGCCGTTGACGCTCTATCTCGTGCATTTCAAGTCCATGGGCTCGCCCCGCAACGGGCTCGACGGACGCGAGGCGACGATGCCGGTCCGCGTCGCGGAGGCGAAGGCCGTGCGGCGCATCATCGAGGAGCGTTTCGGGGCGGAACACGCGGCCGACAAGCGCTGGGCGATCTGCGGCGACATGAACGATTACCGCCAGCGGGTGAAGGTCGCCGGCGATGAGGTCGACGGCTACCGTTTCGAGGTGGTCGACGAGAACCTGTCCTGCGTCAATGTGCTGACGGCGGGCGGCTTCTGTGAAAATGTGGTCGAGCGGCGGCCGGAAATGAACCGCTGGACCTTCTATCACACACGCGGGCCGCAAGAGCGGCATCTGTGCCAGCTCGACTATATCCTGCTGTCAAAGGGGCTGGCGGCGAAGAACGCCACCGCCGTTCCCGACATCATCCGCAACGGCCAGCCCTGGCGCACGATCTTTCCCGCGGGGCAGGAAGTCGAGCGCTTCCCGCGCGCCGGCTGGGATCGGCCCAAGGCTTCGGATCACTGCCCGGTGGCGATCACGCTGGACATCGCTTGATGACGAGTATGGGCCTGATGAGGAGCATGGGCCTGATGGGCAGGATCGGGGCCTGATACGCATGAGCTTCGACCTGCCACGCAATGTCATCCTGCCTGTCGACGCCATCGACGTCCGTCTCGATGCGGCACCGCATCCCTTCGTTGTCGACAATCTGGCGGCGATTGCCGAGAACTGGCAGAGTGAGATCGAGGCCAATCCGGCGCTGTTCGACGGCACTGTGGTGCTGCTTTCCGAACTTGCCTATCGCGACCGCAGCCTCATCGGCCGCTGCCATGCGGTCAACTACTCGACCTTCATGCTATGGCGGAAGCGGCGCGAGAATTCCGGCGCCGAACACGCCTATGCCCATGCCGTGCTGGTGGCCGGCGACAACGCGCTGGTGGCGATCCGCATGGGACCGCGAACCGTCAATGCCGGCCGGGTCTATTTCGCCGCCGGTTCCTTCGAGCCGATCGATTTCCGCGACGGTCTCGTCGATGTCGATTTCAACATGATGCGGGAGGTGCGCGAGGAGACCGGCCTAAACCTGTCGAACGCCAGGCGTGGTGTGCGCTGGCACGCCCTGTCGACGGCAAGCGGCACCGTCATCTTCCGCCGCTATCATGTCGACGCGCCCGCCGATGAGATCGCGCGACGAATCTCGGCCTTCGTCGCCACCGAAGCCAACCCGGAGATCGAGGGGCCGGTGATCATCCGCCATGCCGGCGACCTGCCGGACGGCCTGTCGCCGCACATGAAGCCGCTGATCGAGTGGCATTTCGCGCGCGAGGGCTAACGCATCTTGTCTTGCGCTGCCTTGCTGTCGTTGCGGGCGGCGACGAAAAACAAGATGAAACCGATGCCCAGTAGCCCACCCATCGCCATGCCCATCGTCTGGCCGACGACCGCCTGGAAATCCGATGTGACCCGATCGGGATTGGCCATGCCGTAGCGGGCGAGGTACCACCATATGCCTGCAAGGGCGGCCTCGATGATCACCATCACCAGGGTTAGACGTGCCTTCTTGCTCATACATGTCCCTCGACTGGAAATGTCTTGCCTTAGCATCGTCGACCGGCGCGCGACAGTGCTGTCGGTGCCGGTGCAGGCAAGCGTGCAAGCTTGGGGAAAGCTGTTGATCGCGGCGGAGTGGCTCGGCCGCTATTCGTGCCGCAAGGCGTCGATAGGATCGAGCCTGGCGCCGCGCAGCGCCGGGAAGAAGCCGAACACCATGCCGATCAGCGCCGAGAAGCCGACGGCAAGCAGAATGACGGCCGGGCTTGGCGCGAAAGGTATCGTGAGCGTCACCGAGGCAAGGCCGGCCAGCGCCAGCCCAATCAGGATGCCGATGATGCCGCCAAGCAGCGACAGCACCGTCGCCTCGACCAGGAACTGGATGAGGATGTGCTTTTCGTGCGCGCCGATGGCGAGCCGGATGCCGATCTCGCGCGTGCGCTCGGTGACCGACACCAGCATGATGTTCATGATGCCGATGCCGCCGACCAGCAGGCTGACGCCGGCGACCGCGCCCAGCATGCCGGTCATGGTGGTGGTGGCGCTGGCCATGGCGTCGGCGATCTGGGTCATGTCGCGGATGCCGAAATCGCTCTCGCGGTCGGGCGTGATACGGCGCGCATCGCGCAGGATATCCTCGACGCGCGGCTGCAACTCGCTGGTCGGCGTGCGGTCGTCGGCGGCGATGTAGATGTTGTCGATGTCGCGATTGCCGGCGATGCGGCGCTGATAGGCGGCGAGCGGCATCAACACGACATTGTCCTGGTCCTGGCCGAAGCCGGTGTAGCCTTTCGGCTCGAGCAGGCCGATGATCCTGCAGGAGGTGCGGTTGACGCGGATGATCTCACCCTCGGGATCGCCGGCGCCGAAGAACTGCTGGCGCACCGTCTCGCCGATCAGGCAGACGCCGGTTCCCGAGCGGGTTTCGGAATCGCTGAAGGGGCGGCCGGACACCAGTTTCCAGTCGCGTGCGTCGAGATAGGCGCTGTCGGTGCCGGTGACGCCAGAGGTCAGGCTCTCGGTGCCGAAGAGGACGCGCACCTGCTTTTGCGCGGCCGGCGAGATGGCGCGGGCGCCGGTGAGATGCGCAACCAGCGCCGCCAGATCCTTTTCCGCCAGCGGCCGCACCGCCTGGTCGAGCCCGCCCGGACCGCCGGGGCCGGCCGGGCGCCCGGCTCGGACGACCAGCAGATTGCTGCCGAGCTTGGAAATGTCGGACTTAACCTTTTGCGTGGTGCCGGAGCCGATGGTCAGCATGGCAATCACGGCGGCGACGCCGATGACGATGCCGAGCAAGGTCAGGAACGAGCGCAGCACGTTGCGGCGGATCGAGCGCATCGAGAGGCGGACGGTTTCCCAGATCATGCCATCTCCATATTCATGGTGTCGGAGGCGACATGGCCGTCGAGGAAGCGGATGGTGCGCTCGGCATATTCGGCGACATCGGCTTCGTGGGTGACCATGGTGACGGTCAGGCCAAGCTCTTTGTTGAGCCGCGTCAGCAACTCCATGATCTCGTGCGTGCGTGCGGTGTCGAGATTGCCGGTCGGCTCGTCGGCGACGAGCAGCGTCGGCCTAGTGACGATGGCGCGTGCGATCGCCACGCGCTGCTGTTGGCCGCCCGACAATTCGGCCGGCGTATGATGCTCCCGGCCGACAAGGCCGACCTCGGCCAGCGCCTGCATGGCAAGGTCGCGGCGCTCGCGGGCGGCGACGCCGCGATAGATCAGCGGCAGCTCGACATTTTCGGCCGCGGTGGTGCGCGCCAGCAGATTGTAGCCCTGGAAGACGAAGCCGACATAGAGGTTGCGCAGCATGGCACGGCGGTTGCGGTCGAGCCGGCCGGCATCGACGCCCATGAAGGAATAGGTCCCGGCCGTCGGCGTGTCGAGGCAACCGATGATGTTCATCGCCGTCGACTTGCCGGAGCCCGATGGTCCCATGATGGCGACGAATTCACCGCGCTGGATGGCAAGGTCGACTCCGGCCAGCGCATGCACCTTGGCTTCGCCCTGGCCGTAGCTTTTCCAAACCTTGTCGAAGGTGATGAGGGGGGCGCCCGCGGCCACTGGCTCAGCTCCGCGACTGCGAAGCGGTGATGATCTGCGCGCCTTCCTCCAGGCCGGAGGTGATCTCGGTCAGTTCGCCATCGGTCGAACCGATCTTGACGTTGACCGGGCGCGGGCGGCCGTTCTCCAGCACATAGAGCGTACGGGACCCATCGGTCGGGGCCTTCGCCGCCTGGCGCTGGCGATTGCCGCGGCCCATGCGGCCGGTGAACAGGTCGCTTAGGCTCCAGCCGCGCGGCGCTTGCTGCGCCGGGCGATAGCGGAAAGCGGACGAGGGCACGGTGAGCACGCCCTTGGCTTCCCGCGTGACCACAGAAACGGTGGCGGTCATGCCGGGACGCAGCAGAAGCTCATTGTTGTCGACCTCGAGCCGCGCATTGTAGGTGACGACGCCGTCCGTGGTGACCGAGGCATAGGAGATGTCGCGGATTTCGGCATCGAACGGCCGCTCCGGGAAGGCGTCGACGGTGAAGCGGGCATGCTGGCCCGACTTGACCGCGCCGATATCGGCTTCGTCGACCGCCGCTACCAGTTCCATGTTCCTCAAATCGGCGGCGATGATGAACAGGACCGGCGCCTGCAGCGAGGAGGCGACCGTTTGGCCGGGGTCGACCGAACGCGTCAGCACGATGCCGTCGATCGGCGCGTAGATGGTGCTGTTGGCAAGGTCGGTCTGCTGCGACTTGAAATCGGCATTGGCGATGGCGAGATTGGCCTCGGCGCTTTCGAGCGCCGCCTTGGAACGGTCGCGCGCCGCGGTCGCTGCCTCGAGCGACTGGTCGGTTGCCATGCCGCGCTTGGTCAGGGCCGCGGCGCGGACAAGCGCACTCTCGTTCTCGGCGAGCGTCACCCTGGCGTCCTCCACATTGGCGGCCGCCCCCTTCGCGGACGCTTCGGCGCGTTCGATCTGGACCTGCAGCTTGGCGGTGTCGAGGGCCGCAAGCACGTCGCCCTTCTTGACCTGCTGGTTCTCGTTGACGGCGACCGAGCGTATGATGCCTGAGAGCTGGCTTGATATGTCGACCTGGGTGAGCGGCTGCAGCGTGCCTGTCGCCGACACCTGGACGGTGAGGTCGGCCTTGGCGGCCGGCACCGTGGTATAGTCAGTCCTGGTCGGCGTGCCCGCATACCATAGATAGAGGCCAAGGCCGGCGGCAAGCACGATAAGGGTCAGCAACGCATAGAGCCAGCCACGCCGGCGCGTCCTGCGTCGACCGGTCTGGTCTAGCCCAAGCGCCGTCTCGATGGCGGAATCCGATTCCGCCTTTGGCAGATTGACAATCTGGTCCACGTCGGACCCCTATGATGCGTATGTCCCTGTCTGTGCACAGATCAGGCTTACCGGTTCGAATATCAAATTAAATTTCGCCCATGTTGGGATTGAGGCAAGGATGCAAACCCGGAATTACTTGCTTTACGATGTGTTTACGACCGAGCGACTGGCCGGCAACCCGCTGGCGGTGGTGTTGGATTGCAAGGGTCTGGACACGGCCGCGATGCAGGCCATCGCGCGCGAGTTCAACCTGTCCGAATCGGTTTTCGTGTTGCCGCCGGACAATCCCAAGCACCGCAACCGCATCCGCATCTTCACGCCCGACTATGAAATGCCGTTCGCCGGCCATCCGACGGTGGGCTCGGCCATCGCGCTAGCCGAACTGGCGGGCGAGGGCGGCGCCGGCATCTTCGTGCTTGAAGAGAACATCGGCCCGGTGCGTTGCGCGGTCAGCACGCACGATGACGCCACATTCGCCGAGTTCGACCTGGCGAAATTGCCGGAGCCGCTGAAGCTGGAGGCCGATCCGGAGGCGATCGGCGCTGCCCTTGGCCTGGCGCCGCACGAGATCGGCTTCGAGAATCACCGCGTCGCCTTCTGGTCGGCCGGCGTGCCCTATGTGACCATTCCGGTCGCCAACCTCGAAGCGGCGGGCCGGATCCGGCTGGACAACCAGGCGTGGTCCGAACTGGCGCCGCGCAAGAGCGAATGGGCCTTCGCCAGCCCGTACGTCTATTGCCGCGAAACGGTGAACCACGAAAGCGCTTTCCATGTCCGCATGATCGTTCCCGGCACGCCTTCCTACGAGGACCCGGCGACCGGTTCGGCGGCGGCGGCCTTCGCCGGCGCCATCATGCATTTCGACGGCCCGACGGACGGGGTTTCGCAGCTATGGATCGAACAGGGACTGGAGATGGGCCGGCCGTCGCGTATCCGCCTCGAACTGACAGTGCAAGGCGGAAAACTGGCGTCCGCGCGCATTGGCGGGCATGCGATCAAGGTGGCGGAAGGCAAGCTTTTCGTCTGATTGGAGAGAGCCCCGCTCGATTTGTCGGGAAATGATTCCAGCAGGGCTGGACAGGACCGGTATCGGCGGCTATATGCCCGCCAACGCCGGTTTTTGCCGGTCGAGTGGGTGCGTAGCTCAGTTGGTAGAGCAGCTGACTCTTAATCAGCGGGTCCACAGTTCAATCCTGTGCGCACCCACCAAAAATCCTTGGATTTGGTGGAAAGACCTTGGAATAAGCCGGTTCAATCGCCGCGCTCGTTTCGTCACTATTCGGCTGCCTTCGCAGCCGGGCCGCCTGTGGGGCGAGCCGTCGGACTTTGCAGCCGAGTTGGGGCAGCCGAGTTGGGGCAGCCGAGTTGGGCAAAGACCGCGATTGCGGCGACCGAAAAACGCGATTCAGAAACTTGCCGAAACGGAAACCAATGCCGTTGTCCGCGTTCTGACGACCAGCATCAACGCTGGCCTTTCCTCGTGAAAAGTCGCTGATGAGCCACCGGACCAATATGAGGAAGAGGACAAGGAGGATGTCTCCGGGTCCGTCACCCGAAAACCCGCTACGCCAAATATACCGGCAAGCAGCACGGCGATAGTGGCGGCAGCAGCGAGGGGATCAAGTTTTTCATCCACCAGAGTTACTGAATAACTGCAAGAAAAGGAAGATCGCCGCCCGGAAAAGCTTTTATCCACGGTTGACGCTGGTGACTATTTCTCAGACACGCCCGCCTCGGCAAAGCTCGCCATGCGAGCGTGGCACTCCAGCGCCGAGCGGACGATGTTGACGGCGAGGCATGCACCGGAACCTTCGCCTAGCCGCATGCCGAGATCGAGCAGCGGCGGCAGGGCCAGCGCTTCGAGCAGGCCGCGGTGGCCCGATTCGGCTGAGACGTGAGCAGCAATCGTGTGGGCGAGGCCAGTTGGGTGCAGCTTCGCCAGCGGCGCGGCGGCGGCGGTGCAGACGAAGCCGTCGAGCAGCACGGGTATGCCGAGGTGACGGGCGGCGAGCGTGGCGCCGAAGATGGCGGCGAGTTCGCGTCCGCCGAGGCTGGCAGCGATCCCCAACGGGTCGGCAAGGGCAGCGGCATGGCGCTTCAGGCCGGCTTCGATGGCGACCACCTTGCGCTTCAGGCCGGCATCGTCGACGCCGGTGCCGCGCCCCGTCCATTTTTCCGCCCCACCGCCGAATAGCGCCGCCGAAATAGCGGCCGCCGGCGTGGTGTTGCCGATGCCCATTTCGCCAAAGCAGACCAGGTCGAGGTCTTTCGTTATGGCGTCATAGCCCGCCGAGACAGCGGCGAGGAAGGCCTTCTCATCCATTGCCGCCACTTGCGTGAAATCGCCGCTTGGATGATCGAGATCGAGCGGGATGACGTCGAGTTCGGCGCCGGCGATGCGGGCGAGCTGGTTGATGGCGGCACCGCCGCCGGCAAAATTCGCCACCATCTGCACGGTGACTTCGGAGGGGTAGGCCGACACGCCCTGCGCGGTGACGCCGTGGTTGCCGGCGAAGACGAACACTTTCACCCGGTCGAGCCTGGGCATGTCGCGGCCTTGCCAGCGCGCCAGCCAGGCGGCGATCGTTTCGAGCTTGCCGAGGCTGCCTTGCGGTTTGGTCAGCGTGTCCTGGCGGTTTGCAACGGCCTTTGCAGCGGTATCGCTGCCGGCGGGCAGATCGAGGCAGGCGGCGCGCAATTCATCGAGGGATTTGAAGGGCATGGGGGGAAGGTCTCCGGAAAGGAATCAAGGGGAATCAGGCCAAGGCGATCAAGAGAGCGCGACGGAAGCGACGAGCAGCACCGCGATTTCGCTCAACTGTTGCAAGGCGCCAACCGCGTCGCCGGTCTGGCCCTCGATCTGGTTGAGGCAAAGGGCGTGGAAGGCGGCAAAGAACAGGCCGAGCAGGATGAGCGCGGCAATGGCGCCGCCAAGCCCGAGGAGGAGCAGCGGAATCGCGCCGAGCACGGCTCCGGCTATTGCCGTTTCGAGCGAAACGGTGCCGGCGCCAGCCGACAGGCCGTCGGACCGCGCCGGCGGCAAAAGATGCATGCAGGCACCGAGCACGCCACGCGAGGCTGCGTGCGCCGCGACGAGAGCAAACAGGGCCTGTGTGGGTTCGACCACTTGCGACAGCGCGCTCCAGCGGATCAGCAGCGATAGCGCCAGCGCCACGGCGCCATAAGCGCCGATGCGGCTGTCGCGCATGATCTCGAGCTTGCGCCCGCGCGACTTGCCGCCGCCGAAGCCGTCGGCGACGTCCGACAATCCATCCTCATGCAGGCAGCCCGTGGTAGCCACGGTTGCAACAAGGGCAAGGGCGGCCGACGGGCCAATGGCAAGGCCAAACCGTTCCG
Organism: Mesorhizobium sp. LNHC209A00; assembly: GCF_000502915.1. Classification (NCBI taxonomy): domain Bacteria; kingdom Pseudomonadati; phylum Pseudomonadota; class Alphaproteobacteria; order Hyphomicrobiales; family Phyllobacteriaceae; genus Mesorhizobium; species Mesorhizobium sp. LNHC209A00. The sequence goes on along the minus strand of NZ_AYWT01000001.1, from coordinate 417,376 downwards.
CCGTGGCAAAGACGATGGCGCCGATCAAGCCGACGACAAGGCCGGCAATCGGGGCGGCCCAGATCGCGGCGGCGAGGCCCCGGCCACGAAAATCGAACACTGGCAGCGGCAGGCGGGTGAAAAAAACCAGGCAGAGCGCGATGTCGTCGAGGACTTGCCGGGGCGACAGGGTGATTTTCGGGAGCTTCATCGCCCTAGCTCCTCGCAATGGCATGAAAAAAGGTGCCGCTGACATGGCCGCGCCGGTAGCCGGAGGCGCCGAGCGGATTGCCCTGGCCATCGGCGAGATCGGCCAAAGGCTCGTCATTGCCGGTGGCCGTCATCTGCGCATAGTGGAATTCGTGACCTCGGATCAGCGCGCCCTGCGAACCCAGCGGACAGTCGGCGCGCAGCCGTGCCTCGCGGTAGCCAAGGTTCATCTTGCGCCTGGCGAAGCTGGTGGAATGGCCGAGCAGGCCGAGCATGGGATGCGTTTCGCCTGATGCATCCTCCAGCGCTTCACCAAGCACCATGAAGCCACCGCATTCGCCATGGATCGGCTTTGTCGTGGCGAAACGTGCCATCCCCGCATGGAAATTCACGGCGGCGGTGAGTTTGCCGGCATGAAGCTCGGGATAGCCGCCGGGCAGCCAGCAGACGTCGCAATCCCCGTCCGGCGCCTCGTCGGCGAGCGGCGAGAACGGGACGATTTCCGCGCCGGCCTTGCGCCAATAGGCGGCGACGTGCGGGTAGAGGAAGGTGAAGGCGGCATCCTCGGCAAGCGCGATGCGTTGGCCAGGCGGCCGCAGCGCGTCGGCGAAATCGCCGACCGCCGGGACGAGAGGTGTTGCCAGCGCCATCACCGCGTCGAGGTCGAGCGACTTTTCCGCCATGTCGGCGAGCCGGTCCAGGTGCGCCATCAGGTCTTCATATTCGCCGGCCTGGACGAGACCGAGATGGCGTTCGGGCAAATTAAGCGAGGGGTCGCGTAAAATGGCGCCGACGACAGGCAGGCCGATCGCCTCGATGGCGTCGCCGGACAGCTTGCGATGGCGCTCGCTGCCCAGCCGGTTGAGCACGACCCCGGCCATGCGCACATCAGGGTCGTAAGTGGCGAAACCTTTGGCGACGGCCGCAGCCGTCGTCGACTGGCCGGAGACGTCGAGCACCAGCAGCACCGGCAGGCCGTAAAGCCGGGCCAGATCGGCAGCCGAACCGGTGCGGCCAAGCGAGGCCGGGATGCCGTCGAACAGGCCCATGGCGCTTTCGAGGATGACGAAATCGGTGTCGTCGGCTGCTTGTGCGGCCAGCGCATTGAGCAGCGACGGCGACATCGCCCAGCTGTCGAGATTGACGCCGGACAGGCCGGTGGCGGCGGTGTGGAAGCCTGGATCGATATAGTCAGGGCCGGATTTGGCGCCGCGCACTTTCAGGCCGCGCCGGGTGAGTGCGCGCAGGATGCCGATGGTGACGCTGGTCTTGCCCGAACCGGAGCGCGGCGCGCCGATGATGATCGCCCGGGCCGTCATGCTCCGCCCGCCAGTGCAGCGCGCATGGCGACGATGCCGCCGACGACGATCAATGCCGGCGAGGCGAGCCCGGCCGCCGCCGCTGCCCCGGCAATGGTGGCGAGCGTGGCTATGACGGTCCTTTCCCGCGGCGTCGTCGCGGCGACGATTATGGCCGCCGGTGTCGATGGCGCCAGTCCGCCGTCGAGCAGGGCGGCTGCTATGAGAGGCAGATTTGCCATGCCCATATAGACGACGACCGGCTGGCCGGTGCGGGCGATCGCCGCCCAGTCGAGATCGTCATCGGTGCCGGCGGCGTGGCCGGTCGCCAGAATGACAGCCTTGTTGATGCCGCGCATGGTGGCTGGAATGCCGGTCGCGGCGAGCGCGCTGAGACCTGAGGTCAGGCCGGGCAGCACCCGGAAAGGGATGTTTTGACGCGCCAGCGCCAGCGCCTCTTCGCCGCCACGGCCAAAAATATAGGGATCGCCGCCTTTCAGCCTGACGACGCGGCGGCCTTCGCGCGCCAGCCGCACCAGCAGAGCGGTGATGTCGTCCTGCTTCATCGATGGCTGGCCGCCGCGTTTTCCCGCGAAGAAAAGCTCGGCGCTTCCGGCAATAGCAACCACATCGGGCGAAACCAGCGCGTCGTAGACCAGCGCATCCGCCTCGGCCAGTGCCGCCAGCACCTCCAGCGTCAGGCAGCCGGGATCGCCGGGACCGGCGCCGGCCAGCCAGACATGGCCCGGCTCCAGCGGACGCGGCTTGAAGTTCAGCCGTGCCAGCGCCTGTTCGAGCGTGGCGTTTTCGCCGTTGTTTCCAGTGCTGGCGCTCACAATCCGTCCCGTCCGCGAAAACGCCGCTGGTAATGGGCGTCGTACAATGAACTCTCGCCGAAATCTTGTGCCGCCAGCGAACGGCCGACGAATATGAGCGCTGTGCGCTCCATTGGATCGGCGGCCAGTAGCGCCTCGATCGTTTCCAGCGTGCCGGTCAGCACGCGCTCGTCCGGCCAGGAGGCGCGGAAGACGATCGCCACCGGGCAATCGCTACCATAGTGCGGCGTCAGCTCGGCGACGACGCGGTCGATGGCATGGATGGCAAGGTGGATGGCCAGCGTGGCGCCGGTGCGGCCGAAACCGGCCAGCGTTTCGCCGGGCGGCATTTTCGACGCACGTCCTGACACGCGGGTCAGCACCAGGCTTTGCGCGACTTCGGGGATGGTCAGCTCGCGGCGAAGTGCGGCGGCGGCGGCCGCGAAGGAAGGGACGCCCGGCGTCAGCGTGTAGGGGATACCATGCTTTTCCAGCCGGCGGATCTGCTCGGCGACGGCACTCCACACCGACAGGTCGCCGGAATGCAGGCGGGCAACATCATGGCCGGCCATGTCGGCGGCCACATATTCAGCCTCGATTTCGTCGAGCGACATCGGCGCGGTATCGATCAGCTTCGTTCCCGGCGCGCAATGCTGCAGCAATTCCGGCGCGACGATGGAGCCGGCGTGGAGACAGACCGGGCAACGCGCCAAGAGCCTTGCGCCACGCAGCGTGATGAGGTCGGCCGCACCTGGCCCGGCGCCGATGAAATGGACGGTCATGGCGCGTCTCCGCTGATGGCGATGGCGCAGGTGACCGGACCGAGCACGGTGCGGGACCCGAGCAGGGTCGCGCCTTTGCCGGCGACGGCAAGGGCCGAGGCTTCCGAGACGGATGGTGTGCCCGCCAGCTCCCGCGAGAGGCTGGAGCTGGTTAGCGTCCCCGGCGAGGCGGCCTGAAGGGCTGCGTCATCAACGATAATGACGGGAAGGTTCAGCTTGCGACCAGCGGCGGCGATTGCTTGTTCATCCTTCTTGAGCGCCGCGGTGGCCAGTGCCGAAAGAGCCGACATCGGCAGGCCATGCGCTTCGAGCGCTGTTTCTATCGCCGCGAGCACGTCCTCGACGGTGACGCCCCTTCGGCTGCCGATGCCCGCGACCATCATGGCTTCACCCAACTCCATTGCGTGACGGGCATGGCCGGCCGCCATGCCTGCATGGAGCCGACCGGCGAAGCGCGGGAGATGCCGATGCGGGTGAGGTCGCCGCCGCGCTTTGTGTGCTGGGCGAGGAGCAGGGCTTCCATTTCCAACGTCACCGCGTTGGCGACAAGACGGCCGCCTGCGCGCAAGGCTCTGATGGCGGCATTCAAGACGCCGGCGTCGCTGCCGCCGCCGCCGATGAAGATGGCATCAGGTGTCTCCAGTCTGGCCAGGACCTTGGGCGCGCTGCCTTCCACAATGACGAGGCCGGGAACGCCGCAGGCGACGGCGTTATGAGCGATGCGGGCGGCGCGAGCCGGGTCGGCCTCGATGGCGATGGCGCGCAGCGAAGGGTGGGCGAGCATCCATTCGATGCCGATCGAGCCCGAGCCGGCGCCGACATCCCACAGCAATTCGCCGCGCCTCGGCGCCAGCGCCGACAGGGTGATAGCGCGGATTTCGCGCTTGGTGATCTGGCCGTCATGCTCGAACAGATGGTCGGCGAGGCCGGATGTGAGCGGCAGCACACGCGCCTGCGTGGCCGAATCAATTTCGATGGCCAGGACATTGAGCGGATTGATGTTTTGGAGGTCGAAGGCATCGGCGCGAGCCGAGCGCAATGTCTCCTTCGGCCCGCCCAATGCCTCCAGCACCGTCAGGCGCGAAGCCCCGAAGTCGAGCTCGGCGAGCAGCCGGGCAATTGCCGCCGGAGCAAAGCCATCGGATGTCAGCGCCAGGATGCGGGCGTTGGGCTGCAGCAGCGGGCGGATGAGGTCGATCGGGTGGCCGTGCAGTGAGATGGTCTCGATATCCTGCAGGGCCCAGCCAAGCCGCGCCGCGGCCAGCGACATCGCCGACGGCGCTGATATGACATTCATCTCGCGCGGCTTGACCTTGCGGGCGAGGGTGGCGCCGACCCCGTGGAAGAACGGGTCACCGGAGGCGAGCACGCAGACGTTCCTGCCGGCAAGCGCCAGGACATCGGTCATCCCTGCATCGAAAGGAACCGGCCAGGGACGCGGCTTGCCCTTGGCGAAGGAAGCGACGAGCGCCAGGTGCCGCTTGCCACCGAAGATGAACTCCGCCTCGGCGATCCGCCGCTTGGCCTCGTCGCCGAGACCCGCTAAACCGTCCTCGCCGATGCCGATGATTGTGAGCCATCTCGGGTTGGGCTTGGCGGCGCGGGGACCCTCAGCAGGCATGATGACCCACCGTATTCTGATCCTCGGCGGCACCACCGAAGCCCGGCAACTGGCCGGAAAACTGGCGGCGCGCGCCGATTGCTCGGTCACGCTGTCGCTGGCCGGCCGTACGGGAAACCCCGTCGCGCAAGGCGTGCCCGTGCGAAGTGGTGGGTTCGGCGGTGCCGACGGTTTGGCCGCTTATCTCAGGGAGGCAGGCACTGGTCTGCTGATCGACGCCACGCATCCCTACGCGGCGCGTATCTCCGCCAATGCCGCGCAAGCAGCACGCGCCACCGGCGTGCCGATCCTTGCCTTGCGGCGTCCAGGCTGGGAAGCTGCCCAGGGTGACCGCTGGCTTGAGATCGACGGCGTTGCCGGGGCGGCGCGGGCGCTTGGCGATGTGCCGCGCCGCGTGTTTCTGGCGCTTGGCCGGCAGGAGGTCGCCGTCTTCGAGGCCGCACCCCAGCACCACTACCTCATCCGCAGCGTCGATCCGGTCGAGCCGAAGCTGGTTGTGCCCGATGCCGACTATCTGCTGGCGCGCGGGCCGTTTGGCGAGACCGACGAGCGCGTGTTGCTCGAAAAGCATCGTATCGATGTCGTGGTGTCGAAGAACAGCGGCGGCGCGGCGACATACGGGAAGATTGCCGCTGCCAGGGGGCTCGGCATCGAGGTGATGATGGTTCGCAGGCCCGTCCTGCCGGATGTGCCTTCGGCTGAAACCGTCGAAGCGCTGGCCGGGATGGTGCGTCATTTTGTCGAGCCCGACGCCGAGCGCGGCGTGTAGACCAGCGCCGGCTTTTCGCCGCGCTTGATGATCCGGGTCTCCGGCGAACCGATGATGATGCAGGTCGCCATGTCGGCCTTTTCGGCGTCGACATCGGCCAGCAGATAGACCTCGATGCGTTCATCCGGCCGGCCGGCGGCGCGGCCGAAGATCACCGGCGTCGTTCCGGGCAGGATGGCGGCCAGGCATTCGAAGGCGCGGCCAAGCTGCCAGGGGCGCGCCTTGCTGATCGGATTGTAGAGCGCGATGACGAAGCCGGCGCCGGCTGCCGCCAGGAGGCGCAGTTCGATCAGATCCCAAGGCTTCAGATTGTCGGACAGCGAAATGGCGCAGAAGTCGTGGCCAAGCGGCGCGCCGATGCGGGCGGCGACCGCGAGCATGGCGGTGACGCCAGGCACGACGGCGACATCGACCGTGCGCCATTCGGCCGGGCCGGCCTCGATGGCCTCGCAGACCGCTGCGGCCATGGCAAAGACGCCGGGGTCGCCACCGGACACCACGGCAACGTCGTGGCCCTCGGCAGCCTTGGTCAGGGCATCCTTGGAGCGGGCGAGTTCCTCGCGGTTGTCGGAAGCGACACGGATCTGGTCCGGGCGCAGCTCGAGCCGGTCGAGGTAAGGCTTGTAGCCATAGAAGAATTTTGCCTCGGCGATAGCGTGGGTGGCTTGCGGCGTGACCTGGTCGGCATTGCCGGGCCCGAGGCCGATGACGGTGAGACGGCCGCTCATATCTGGGCTCCAGCCGCGCTTGCCCGACCGGACCAGCCGGCAACCAGCACGATGGCGAAGTAGGGCGCCTTGTCGTCCGGCTTATCGGCAAGTTTCATCGAGACGCTGCCGGCCATGGTGCCGCGCTCGACATAGACGGCGCGCGTCAGCTTGCCGGTCGCCTCAAGCGCGCGCCTGATCTTGGGCAGGTTGCGGCCGACCTTCATGATGACGGCGGCATCGGTGTCGGCGAGGCGGCGCGTCAGCTCGAACTCGCTCATCGTGCCGGGCAGCACGGTCAGCACGTCGTCGCCTTGGACGATCGGCACACCGGTCTGCGACCAGCAGCCGGACATTGCGGTGATGCCCGGGATGACCTCGGTGTGGAAACGATGGGCAAGGCGGACATGCAGGTGCATGTAGGAGCCGTAGAACAGCGGATCACCCTCGGACAGCACGGCAACCAACCTGCCGGCGTCGAGGTGCTCGGCGACCTGTTCCGCCGACTCCTCGTAGAAGCCGGTGATCTGCGACCGGTAGTCGTCGTGATCCTTGTCGATCTCGGTGGTCACGGGATAGAGCAGCGGCAGTTCCAGCATGTCAGGCCGGAAGCGCGCCTCGACGATGGCGCGTGCATTGCTGTTGTTGCCGCGCTTGGCGAAATACGCCACGACATCGGCCTCGGCCAGCACCCGCGCGGCCTTCAGCGTCAACAATTCTGGGTCGCCGGGACCGGTGCCGACGCCGACGAGACGGCCTTTGGGGAGCGCGTTCACAAGCCCGGCCTCGCCAGTGAATTGAGTGCGGCGGCGGTCATGGCGCTGCCGCCGAGCCTGCCGCGCACAATGGCATAGGGCACGCCATAGGAATTCTCGGCCAGTGCGTCCTTGGATTCGGCAGCGCCGACGAAGCCGACCGGCATGCCTATGATGGCGGCCGGCCTGGGCGCGCCGTCGCGCAGCTTCTCCAGGAGATAAAAGAGCGCGGTCGGCGCGTTGCCGATGGCGACCACCGAACCGGCCATGCGCTCGCTCCACAGGTCGATGGCGGCCGCCGAGCGGGTGTTCCCGATCTCCCTGGCGATGTCGTGCGTGCGCGGGTCGCGCAGCGTGCAGATCACCTCATTCCCGGCCGGCAGCCGGGCGCGCGTGACGCCATGCGAGACCATTTCGGCGTCGCAGAAGATCGGCGCGCCGGCCGCCAGGGCTTTGCGCGCGGCGCTGACGAAGTCGGGGGAGAAAACGAAATGATTTACCGCCTCGACCTGGCCGCAGGCGTGGATCATGCGGATGGCGACATCCGCCTCGGCCTCGGAAAAGCGCGAGAGATCGGCCTCGGCGCGGATGATGGCGAAGGAACGCTCGTAGATCGCCGTGCCGTCGTGAATATAGTCGTAGGCGGCCATGCTCATTCCTGTAAATACGTCTGGGCAAGACCAGCCGTCCCAAGCCTTGTCAGGCAAGCGGCGGCGGTTTCGCCCTGATATCGTGCACCGCGGATCATCGCCGCGACGCGGCTGAAGCCGCGCGCGGCGTCATAGCCCGGCCTGTAGCCGGCAGGAAGAGCCTTTGCCGTCGCGTTCACGACAAGTCCGGCTCCATTTTCGCCGCCGACTATTGTGAGCGCTGCCGGGCCGGGATTGGCGCAGCCCTTGGCGCAGCCGGAGACGTGCAGCGTGAAGTCAAGGATGTCGGCGTTTTCGGTGGCGATCGCCTCGGCGATGTCGCGCGTCGCGATCCGGCCGGAAGCGCAGGCCGGGGCGCCGGGGCAAGCCGCGATGCGCGTGCGCGGGTCGGTGGGAGAGGTGACGAAGCCGAGGGTGGCGGCGGTGTGGTGAAGGGATTGATTCGCATTCGCCGGCTGACCGAGGAAAAGCAAGGCGCGGCCGGGGGCGAGGCGGATTTCTGACGTGCCGAGGGCGAGGGAGCTTTGCGCGAGGCCGATGATCTTGTCCGCCGGCATGCTGCCATAGGGGAGGCCGATGCCGAAGGCGTGGCCGTTGTTCAAGTCGAAGAGGCCAACCGGCAGGCAACTATGCTCCACGGCGCCCTCCTCTGTCCCGCCGATCTCCGGCAGGACAGAGGGGGGCGGCGTGGAGTGCCAACCTGCGAGAGAGGCCAACTGCCGCTCCGACAAATCCCGTGTGTGTGCGTCCCGACCTTTCTCGGCGACCATCCGAAGCGCCGCGACAGCAATGTCGCGCGCCGCATCTTCGTCAGCCGTCGCAAGTCGCTTCTCACTTTGGCTGTCACCGGCAACTGATATGGCCCAAAGAGTGCCAGCGCTGACCCCAACCGCCTTCAACCTGACATCGGCCGTCACCGCATCCAGCGTGAGTTGCCCGCCGCCGTCGACGACCACCGAAACCTTCGGCCCAAGCCTTGGCGCCAGTCCTGCACCTTCGATCGCCGCCGTGATCCGCTCAGCCATTGGCCGGGGATCCGCGATCTCGTGTGGGTCGATACCCGCCAGCGGGCCGGTCTCGACCGGTAAGCCGGTGCGCACCGCGATGCCCAGCGCATCGACCTCCGTTGCCAGCAACGCGGCACTTTCCGTCGTCAGGCCACGGATCTGCAGGCTGCCGCGCGCCGTCACTTCCATGATGCCGTTGCCGTGCCGCGAGGCGGACTCAGCAAGGGCGATCAACAGCTTCGGCGACAACCCTCGGGAAGACGGGCCTCCGGAAGATGTGCCTCCGGAAGATGGGCCTCCGGCGACCGGATTGAGCCGCACCAGCAGGCCGTCGCCTGTCTGCATCGGCGCCGACAAGGCAGGGCAGGCGCCACGGCGCGAGAAGGCCTTCATGCCGCGACCCCGAGCGCGTTGGCCTCGGCGATCAGCGCGGCGAGATCGTCGTCGATGGAATTGCGCACGGGATGCCAGAGACCACGCCGGCGCGCCGACAGGAAGCGCTCGGCAATGACTTTGGCGGCTGCGGGATTTTCGCGCAGGATGAAGGCGCGGACGTCCGCGTCGCCAAGATAGGCATCGTGCACAGCCTCGATCAGCGCGCCTGAAATGGCATGGGTGGTCTCGGCGAAGCCGACCAGCCGGTCGACGGTTTCGGCGAATTCGGAGGCGCCGCGCGGGCCGTGCCGCATCTGGCCCGATATGAAACGTGAATTGAGGGCACGGGCGCGTACCACGCGCGACACCGCCTCGCCGACCGATCGCGGTTTCGGCCTGCGCGGATCCGTGGTGTCGAGCACGATGACGTCGGCGTTCCTGCCGAGTGCGGCCAAGGCGGCCGAGAAGCCGCCGATGAAGGCGACGTCGGCGGAGCCTTCGAGAATGTCGCGGCCGGGGTCGTCGCCGGTGTGGACGAGAAGATCGGCCTCGGCGATGCGGCCTTCAAACGCTCCAGGTGCCGAGACGCCTTCGCCGCCGGCACCGCCATAAGCATGCGAGGTCGCGTCGAGATAGGCGCGGCCGATCTCTTCCCGCGCCGTCCAGTCGCCGCTCGACAGCATGTCCTCGACGCCGGCGCCGTACGTGCCGGGCGAAGTGCCGAAGATCCGTGGGCTGACCTTGCCGTCGGCGCGGGTTTTGGCGGCGAGCGGGTTCTCCGAATCGTCCTCGTCGCGCGCGGCAACGGCGCTGGCGGCGGCGTCGATCAGCGCGATCTGGGTCGGGAACATGTCGCGGAACAGACCTGATATGCGCCAGGTGACGTCGACACGCGGGCGGCCGAGCGCAGCCGGGGGCAGCACCTCGATGCCGGTGATGCGGCCGGTGGCAGTGTCCCATTGCGGTCGGCAGCCGATCAAGGCCAGGCCCTGCGCGATCTCCTCGCCGCCGGTGCGCAGCGATGCCGAGCCCCAGAGATCGATCACCAGCGAACGCGGCCAGTCGCCATGCGACTGCATGTAGCCGCGCACCACTTCTTCGGCCGCCGCTTTGCCAAGATCATATGCGATCGGCGTCGGCATGGTTCGCGGATCCGAGGTGAACAGGTTGCGGCCGGTTGGAAGCACGTCACCGCGGCCGCGCGCGGGTGCGCCGGCCGGACCCGCCTTGACGTGACGCCCATCGAGCGCGGCGAGCAGGGAGGCCTTCTCGGTGCCCGCGCTTTGCCGGCGCATGGAGTCTGGTTCGTCGTTTGGGACGCGTCCGTAGATGTGCAGCCCGTCCTTGATGGCGAAATCCTTGAGGTCGCAGAGCCAGGCGTCGATGCGGCGCAGCGCTTCGTCGGGCGCGTCGGTCTTGGCGACGCCGGCTTCGGAGGCAAGGCCGGTCTTTTGCGCGGTTTCGACAATCAGCCTGGCGAGCCGGTCCCGGCGACGGCGGTCGAGCCCGTCGGCCTGGGCATATTCGTCGACCAGCCGTTCGAGCTCGTGCTGGTCCTCGTCCAGCCCGGCGCCTGCCAGCGGCGGCGGCAAATGGCCAAGGGTGACGGCGGCAATGCGCCGTTTGGCCTGCGCGGCTTCGCCGGGGTTGGAAACGATGAAAGGATAAATGACTGGTAATGCGCCGGTGACGATCTCGGGAAAGCAGGTTTGCGACAGCGCGACGGTCTTGCCGGGCAGCCATTCCAGCGTGCCGTGGGCGCCGACATGGATGAGAGCGTGGGTGCCGATCGATTTGCGCAGCCACAGGCCAAAGGCGATCAAGGCATGGCGCGGGGGGAGGGTCGGATCGTGGTAGTCGGCGCGACGATCGGCCGAGCGGCCCCGGTCGGGGGCGAGTGCCACGGTGACATTGCCGAAATGCGCGGCGCGGAAGGGGAAGTGGTGTTTGCCTGATAGCGAAGTTGTGTGCGAGGTCTCATTTTCCGCTCTGCCCCACGCAGCCTTTACCGCGGCAATCGCCGATGTCGGCAACTCTTTCGAGAAGTCGAGATAGTCATTCAACCCCAGCCCATCACTGCCCCGCTCCAGCATCTGCAACAATTCACGCGGCGTTTGCGGAATCCCCTCAACGGCATAGCCCTGTTCGCTCAAGTCGTGCAGCATGGCCAGGACGCTGGATGGCACATCCAGCCCGACCGCATAGCCTGTGCGGCCAGGTGCACTGGGATAGTCGGGGATGAGGATCGCGAGCTTGCGCTCGTCCCGCTTCGTCTCCCGCAGCCGGATGAAAGCCGAGACTCGACCGGCCACTTGCTCCACCCGGTCCAGTTCCGGCCGGTTCGCCAACGCGCGATGGCCAAGCGCCGGATCGATATCGCTCTCGGCCTTGAAGGAAATGGCGCCGGCGAGGATGCGGCCGTCGAGTTCGGGCAGCACGACATGCATGGCAAGGTCGGCTGGCGCCAGGCCGCGCTGGTTGTTTTCCCAGACGTCGCGGCGCGTGGTGGCGACGATGACCTGGAAGACGGGCACGCCGGCGCGGTCGAACAGGGTTTCGACGCCGGGTTCCGCGCCGGATGCGAAAGCGGTCGCGGTGACGATCGCGGCGGGTTTCAGCGATGCGATGGCATTTTCGACGAATGCCAGCGACGCCGGATCCTTCAGACTGGAAACGAAGATCGGGACCGGTGCCAATCCCCTGGAGCGCAAAGCCTCGGCCAGCGCGTCGATCGGGGCGACATCGGCGGCAAGCAGCATCGATCGGTAGAAGAGAATCGGGATAATGGGAGTGTCGCTATTGGAACCGGCCGGCTCCTCCGAGACCCCCAATCCAGCCTGATAGTACCCGGCCTTCGGCACGCTGACCGGGTTGGCGACGGGCGTATCCTGTCCGGCCAGGCCTGCCAGCTTGTGCACCAGCGCGCTCATATTGGCCGGGCCGCCCTCGCGGAAATAGCCGAGCAGGCCGTCCAGTTCGGCACGCGGCAGCGTCGAGGCTTCGACCAGCCTGAGATCCTCGTCGTGGCTTTCGCCGGGAAGCAGCGCCAGTTTGATGCCGCGTTCGCGGGCAATCACCGCCAGTTGGTCGCAGCCATAGCGCCACCACTCGTAGCCGCCGAGGATGCGCACCAGGATGATTTTGGCGTGGCGGGCGACGGTGTCGATCCAGAGGTCGACGGACATGGGATGGCGCAGGTCGCGCAGTGCGGCCAGCCGCATCGAGGGCAGGCGACCGGCATCCGCCTTCCACGCCGCAGCCAGTCCGGCGAGATCGCTGTCGGTGAAGGATAGGGCCACGATGTCCGCCGGCGCCTGCCTGAGATCGACAGGCTCGGCGAGGTCGTCGAGCGAGGCGGAGGTCGTCGTGAGGATGTGCATCGCGGCCCGGCCTGGAAATCAGCCGGCGAGGATACGTTCGATCGCAGGACGGTTCAGCCCCTTGGGGCCGATGACGACGAGGCGCGATCGGCGGTCGTCCCCGGCGGTCCAGGCACGGTCGTAGTAATGATTGACCCGCGGGCCGACGGCCTGCAGCAGGAGCCGCATCGGCTTGCCGCCGACCTCGACGAAGCCTTTCACGCGCAGCACGTTTTCCTGTTCGGCGGCGGCGGCGACGCGCTTTGCCAACTCGTCGGGATTGGCGATCGAGGGAATGTCGACGATGAACGTGTCGAAGTCGTCATGCTCGTGATCGAATGCGCCGTCATGGTGGGACTTGCGGTTCTCGATGTCGTCCTCGACGGCGAGACCGAGCCCGAGCAGCACCGAGGGATCGACCTTGCCATGGGACGTCGGCACGATCTTCACGGCGCGGGCGGAGTGTTCGTTGACGATGGCCTTGGCGCGAGCCGAGCCGGCGGCGTCCATCAGGTCGCTCTTCGACAGGATGATCAGGTCGGCGCAGGCGATCTGATCCTCGAACACTTCCTCGACCGGATCGTCATGGTCGAGGCTCTCGTCCTGCGCGCGCTGCGCCTGCAGGGCGTCCATGTCGTTGGCGACGCGGCCTTCCGCCAGTGCGGGGCCGTCGACCACGGCGATGACGCCATCGACGGTCACGCGGCTCTTCACCGTCGGCCACTGGAAGGCTTGGACCAGAGGCTTGGGCAGAGCGAGGCCCGAGGTTTCGATCAGGATATGGTCGACCTTCGGCGTCAGCGACAGGATCTTGTCGAGGGCCGGCACGAAATCGTCGGCCACGGTGCAGCAGATGCAGCCATTGGCCAGTTCGACGATGTTTTCCTCTGGGCAGGTGTCGATGCCGCAGCCCTTGAGGATCTCGCCGTCGATGCCGATGTCGCCGAACTCGTTGACGATGATGGCAATCCGCTTGCCGCCCGCGTTTTCCAGGAGATGGCGGACCAGCGTCGTCTTGCCGGCGCCGAGGAAGCCGGTGACGACGGTGCAGGGAACGCGAGACAGAGATGTTGTCATGATCAGTCTTTCAGCATGTCGAGGGGTGGAATGCGGGCAACGAGGCCGCGCTTGAGGCTATCGGGCCTGCCCCGCCAGGGAATGAGGCCGTCGCTCGAGGTGGCGAAGAGTTTCGCGCCGGTGACGAGATCGGCGCCGCTGGTCGTGGTCAGATCGCCGAACACATAGCTCCAGCAGCCGTCGCGCAGGATCGCGGCGCTAAGCCGGCGCTTGCAATTGCCGAGGCATTCGACCGTGCGGACGCGAATCTTCTCGGCCAAGGCGGCTTGGCGCGTATCTTCAGCCAAAAGTTCGCCGGCCCGGGGACGGGCGTCGGAGCCGGTCTCGTCGCGACAGGAAGCGCAGACAATGACCGTGATGCCGGCCAGGGAATCATCCCCGCCGGACGAAATGTCGGTTGTTTCAGCCGAAAAGCTGCTGTCGCGATCCAAATCAGGCTCCTTGCCCGGAAAACCCGCCAGGCGATCGGATTATTGCATTCCAGACGGCAGGTCTCCTGGCTCGCGGGTCATCGCCTTGGTAGCCGCCTTCCCGGGACAATCCCAGTGGCTTTCGGCCTTGGCTCTTCGCTCACAGTTGCGGGGACAGCCGCGGATTTGGGATTTTCAATCCCGCACCGCATTCCCTCTTGGCTCCTCCCTTTGCCGAGAGGAGACCGTCTGGATGGGATTTAGGCTCTTGCAGGCAGCGGTGTCAACGCGAGCTTACGACACCGCGATGTCGGACAGCGCCGGGCCGAGATCGCCGACAGGGGTTATTTCCATGCGCTCAAGGCCAAGCCAGCCCTGCATCTGCTTCAATTCCTCGAAGAGCTGGGCGGCGGTTTCGGGCGGTGCGTCGGGCTCGGGGTAGGCGGCATGGACGCGCAGGACACTGGCCGGCCGGTCGGCCTTGAGGTCGATGCGCGCCACAATCCTGTCGCCGAGCAGGAAAGGCAGGACATAGTAGCCATATTGCCGCTTGTCGGCCGGCGTGTAGATTTCGATGCGGTAATGGAAGTCGAACAGCCGCTCTGAGCGCGAGCGCTCGAAGACGACCGGATCGAACGGCGCCAGCAGGGCGCGGGCCTCGATCTTGCGCGGCATACGGGCGTCCTTGTGAAGGTAAGCCGGCTTTTCCCAGCCCTCGACACGGACCGGCAGCAAGTCGCCGAGTTCGACCAGTTCCTCCAGCCGGCCTTTCATGTCGGCCGGCGAGAGTCGAAAATAGTCGCGCAGGTCGCCTGAAGTCGCCACGCCATGGGCACGGGCGGAAATGCGCAGCAATTCGCGATGCGCGTCCTCAGGCGTCGGTACCGGCAGATCGAGGATCGGCTGCGGCAGCACGCGCTCCGGGAGGTCGTAGAAGCGCTCGAAGCCGCGTCGGTGCGCGGTGGTAATGCGCCCGGCCCAGAACAGCCACTCGAAGGCGTGCTTGGCGTGGCTCCAACCCCACCAGCCGCCGGAGCCTTTCTGGCCTTCGAGCGCCGAAGCGGCGATCGGCCCGCGCGCGACGACCTCGCGGTAGATCTCTTCTATATAGGCGGCGTGCTCGCGGCCCCATTTGGCCAGTCCCGGATACATTTCATCGCCTTGCTCGGCGCGCTGCATGCGCCAGCGCATCAGCGGGTAGGTCTCGACGGGCAGGAACGAGGCTTCATGCGCCCAATATTCGAAGACGGTGCGCTTGCGCGTCACGGCGGCGTTGTCGAGCAAAGCGAGGGGATAGGGGCCGAGACGCGAATAGAGCGGCATGTAATGAGCGCGCACCACGGCACTGACGGAATCGATCTGCAACAGGCCGGTGCGGGACAGAACGCGGGCGAAATGGCGACGGTCCGGCGTGCCGGCCGGGCGGGGATCGAGAAATCCCTGGGCGGCGAGCGCGATGCGCCGGGCGGCGGCAAGCGAGATCTTTTCCTTCATGCGGATGCGTCTCTGATGGACCTGTCTGGCACATTGCTGGGCGTGATTCCCATCCATGCTAGCAGGGTTTTGGCGGCAACCGTGTCAGGAGAGAAAAGTGGAGTTTAAAGCGAAGGAAATCAAACAGGAGCGGATGGGACCAGTTTCTCCCGGAATGCCGTCCAGCGCGGAGTTTTGAACAAGGTTTGACTTGCTTCGCTGGAAGTGCTGCGCTAACCCTCGCCGCGTTGCAGCATAGGCCCCTTAAAACGGTTCAGCGGTTAATCTGTCACGCTTCCGCATTAAGGTTCGGTGCTGTAGTCAAAGTGGATTGGCGCCAACGGAAAGCCGCTGCATGAACGCACTTCTCAGTTCGTACCTGCCCATCGTCCTGTTTATCGGCGTGGCACTGGTCGTCGGCCTGGCGCTACTGGCGGCCCCGTTCCTGGTGGCGTATCGCAACCCCGATCCTGAAAAACTTTCCGCGTATGAGTGCGGTTTCAACTCGTTCGACGACGCCCGCATGAAATTCGACATCCGCTTCTACCTGGTGTCGATCCTGTTCATTATATTCGACCTGGAAGTAGCCTTCCTCTTCCCCTGGGCAGTGTCCTTCTCGAAGATCGGCATGCTCGGTTTCTGGTCAATGATGGTGTTTTTGGCAGTGCTGACCATCGGCTTTGCCTATGAATGGAAAAAAGGAGCGCTGGAATGGGATTGAACGACAGTTCAGGCACCCTCGTCGCGCCGAAGCCCAAAGGTATTATCGATCCCAACACCGGCAGGCCGGTGGGGGAGGACGATCCCTTCTTCCTCGAAATCAACAATGAGCTTGCCGACAAGGGTTTTCTGGTCACCTCGACCGAGGCGCTGATCACCTGGGCGCGCAGCGGCTCGCTCATGTTCATGACCTTCGGTCTGGCGTGCTGCGCGGTCGAGATGATCCACACCTCGATGCCGCGTTACGATTCGGAGCGGTTCGGTGTCGCGCCGCGCGCGTCTCCGCGCCAGTCCGACATCATGATCGTGGCCGGCACGCTGACCAACAAGATGGCGCCGGCGCTGCGCAAGGTTTACGACCAGATGCCGGAGCCGCGCTACGTCATCTCGATGGGTTCGTGCGCTAATGGCGGCGGCTACTATCACTATTCCTATTCGGTGGTGCGCGGCTGCGATCGGGTCGTGCCGGTGGACATCTACGTGCCCGGCTGCCCGCCGAGCGCCGAAGCCCTGCTCTACGGCATTCTTCTGCTGCAGAAGAAGATCCGCCGCACCGGCACGATCGAACGGTAAATCCATGGCCGCCTCCTTAAGCGAACTGTCGACCTATCTCGGCGAGAAGCTGCCTGGCCGCTTCGGCGATGCGGTATTCGCCTATGGCGAGCTCACCGTTCACGTCGAGCCTCAAAACTTGATCGAGGGGATGACCTTCCTGCGCGACGATGCGCGCTGCCAGTTCATCTCGATCATCGATGTCTGCGGTGCCGACTACCCGTCGCGGGCCAAGCGCTTCGACGTCGTCTATCACCTGCTTTCGCCTAAGCAGAATGTGCGCATTCGCATCAAGGTGCAGGCCGACGAGGAGACGATGGTGCCTTCGATCACCGGCGTCTATCCCGGCGCCGACTGGTTCGAGCGCGAAACCTACGATCTCTATGGCGTGCTGTTTTCCGGCCATCCGGACCTGCGCCGCCTGCTGACCGACTACGGTTTCGAAGGCCATCCGCTGCGCAAGGATTTCCCGCTCACCGGTTTCGTCGAAGTGCGTTACGACGACGAAGCCAAGCGCGTCATCTACGAGCCTGTGGAACTGAAGCAGGAATTCCGCAATTTCGATTTTCTGTCCCCATGGGAAGGCACGGATTACGTGCTGCCAGGGGATGAGAAGGCAAAGCAGTAATGGCTGAAACCTCCGTCCGCAACTTTAACATCAACTTCGGACCTCAGCACCCTGCCGCGCATGGTGTTTTGAGGTTGGTTCTGGAGTTGGACGGCGAAGTGGTCGATCGGGTCGATCCGCATATCGGGCTCTTGCATCGCGGTACGGAGAAGCTGATCGAGCATAAGACCTATCTGCAGGCGGTGCCTTATCTCGACCGGCTCGACTATTGCGCGCCGATGAACCAGGAGCACGCCTTCGCGCTCGCCGCCGAGCGCCTGCTCGGCATCGAGGTGCCGAGGCGCGGCCAACTGATCCGCGTGCTCTATTGCGAAATCGGCCGCATCATGTCGCACATCCTCAATGTGACGACGCAAGCCATGGATGTCGGCGCGCTGACGCCGCCGCTGTGGGGCTTCGTCGAGCGCGAAAAGCTGATGGTGTTCTATGAGCGCGCCTCCGGCTCGCGCATGCATGCGGCCTATTTCCGGCCCGGCGGCGTCCACCAGGACCTGCCGCGGCAGCTGGTCGAGGACATCGGCAAGTGGATCGACCCTTTCCTGAAATCGCTCGACGATCTCGACAGGCTGCTCACCGGCAACCGCATCTTCAAGCAGCGCAATGTCGACATCGGCATCGTCTCGCTGGCCGACGCCTGGGCCTGGGGCTTTTCGGGCGTCATGGTCCGTGGTTCGGGCTCGCCGTGGGACCTGCGCAAGTCGCAGCCCTATGAATGCTATTCGGAAATGGATTTCGACATCCCAATCGGCAAGAATGGCGACTGTTTCGACCGTTACCTCGTGCGCATGGAAGAGATGCGCCAGTCGGCACGGATCATGCGCCAGTGCATCGATCTCTTGCTCGGCAAGGAAAGCACCGGGCCGGTGTCGAACCTCGACGGCAAGGTGGTGCCGCCCAAGC
Source organism: Mesorhizobium sp. LNHC209A00 (assembly GCF_000502915.1). NCBI lineage: Bacteria > Pseudomonadati > Pseudomonadota > Alphaproteobacteria > Hyphomicrobiales > Phyllobacteriaceae > Mesorhizobium > Mesorhizobium sp. LNHC209A00. Next base: position 399,289 of record NZ_AYWT01000001.1, on the reverse strand, counting down.
GCCAGGCGATGAAGCGTTCGATGGAAGCGCTCATCCATCACTTCAAGCTCTATACCGAGGGCTACCGCGTCCCGGCCGGCGAGGTCTATGCGGCGGTCGAGGCGCCAAAGGGCGAGTTCGGCGTCTACCTGGTCTCCGACGGCACCAACAAGCCGTATCGCTGCAAGCTGCGCGCCCCCGGTTTCGCGCATCTGCAAGCCATGGATTTCCTCTGCCGCGGTCACATGCTGGCCGACGTCACAGCCGTCCTCGGCTCCCTCGACATCGTGTTTGGTGAGGTCGATCGCTAAATGTCAGTCCGCCGTCTCGCAGAAGCCAGCGTCCAGCCAGCCTCCTTCGCCTTCAACCGGGCGAATGCGGCAGCGGCGAAGCAATGGATCAAGAAGTATCCCAAGGGCCGCGAGCAGTCGGCGATCATTCCCCTGCTGATGATAGCGCAGGAGCAGGAAGGCTGGGTCACCAAGGCGGCGATCGAGACCATTTCCGACATGCTCGGCATGCCGCGTATCCGCGGCCTCGAGGTCGCGACCTTCTATACGCAGTACCAGTTGAACCCCGTCGGCACTCGTGCGCACATCCAGGTTTGCGGCACCACGCCCTGCATGCTGCGCGGCTCGGAAGCGCTGATGGACGTGTGCCGCTCGAAGATCCATCACGACCAATTCCACACCAACGACAAGGGCACCTTGTCGTGGGAGGAGGTCGAATGCCTCGGCGCCTGCGTCAACGCGCCGATGGTCATGGTGTTCAAGGACACGTTCGAGGATCTGACGCCCGAGCGTCTGGCCGAAATCATCGATCTCTACGACGCCGGCAAGGGCGCCTCGGTGACCCCGGGACCGCAGAACGGCCGCACCGGCTCGGAGCCGGCCTCCGGCCTGACCACGCTGAAGAGCGAAAAGGCGATCCTCAAGTCGACCCGCGACCGCGAAACTCGGGAAGCAGCCAAGGCCGCGAAGGCAGCGCCCGACGCCATCATCGCCGCGCCGGTGCCGGCACCGGCTGCCCCAGCCGCCCCAGCTGCGTCTGGTCCGGTTGCTCCGTCGAAATCCAGCAGGCCGAAGACCGCCGCGCCAGAGACCAACCCGACGTTGAAGACGCCGTCGCCGGCCAAGGTCGCGCCGGTCACCGAGAACGCGGCCAGCGTTGCGGCACCCCTCCACTCGGCCGCCAACGCCAACAAGGCCGCTCCTGAAGTCGAGGCGACTCCAAAACAACGCAATGGGCCGAAGAACCGGGCCGAACCGGGCAGCGCCTTCAAGGCGCCGGAGACCAAGCAGCCTGCCGCCAAGCCGACCAAGAAGCCGGTCTGAGGGACGAAAAATGCTTCAGGACAAAGACCGCATCTTCACCAATATATACGGCCTCTTCGACAAGTCGCTGGCCGGCGCAATGGCTCGCGGCGCCTGGGACAACACGCCCGGCATCGTCGCCAAGGGGCGCGAGTGGATCGTCAACGAGATGAAGGCGTCGGGCCTGCGCGGACGCGGCGGCGCCGGCTTCCCGACCGGGCTGAAATGGTCGTTCATGCCCAAGCAGAGCGACGGCCGGCCGAGCTATCTCGTCATCAACGCCGATGAATCCGAGCCCGGCACCTGCAAGGACCGCGACATCCTGCGCAACGATCCGCACACGCTGGTCGAGGGCGCGTTCCTGGCCGGCTTCGCCATGGGCGCGATTGCCGCCTACATCTATGTGCGCGGCGAGTTCATCCGCGAGCGCGAGGCGCTGCAGCGGGCGATCGAGGAGGCCTACGAAGCCAAGCTGATCGGCAAGAACAACACGTCGGGCTACGATTTTGAAATCTACATGCACCACGGCGCCGGCGCCTATATCTGCGGCGAGGAAACCGCGCTGCTGGAAAGCCTCGAAGGCAAGAAGGGCCAGCCCCGGCTGAAGCCGCCATTCCCGGCCAATGTCGGCCTCTATGGCTGCCCGACCACTGTCAACAATGTCGAATCGATCGCGGTGGCGCCGACCATCCTGCGCCGGGGGGCTGCCTGGTTCTCGTCCTTCGGCCGGCCCAACAATGTGGGCACCAAGCTGTTCTGCGTTTCCGGCCACGTCAACAATCCGTGCACCGTCGAAGAGGCGATGTCGATCCCGTTCCGCGAGCTTATCGAAACCCATTGCGGCGGCATCCGCGGCGGCTGGGACAATCTGCTCGCCGTCATTCCGGGCGGCGCCTCGGTGCCGCTGGTGCCGGCGGAGCAGATTATCGACACGCCGATGGATTTCGACGCGCTGCGCGATCTCAAGTCCGGCCTCGGCACGGCCGCCGTCATCGTCATGGACAAGTCAACCGATGTCGTGAAGGCGATCGCGCGGCTTTCCTACTTCTACAAGCATGAGAGCTGCGGCCAGTGCACGCCGTGCCGCGAGGGCACCGGCTGGATGTGGCGGGTGATGGAGCGGCTGGTGCGCGGCGAGGCTCAGAAGCGCGAGATCGACATGCTGCTCGACGTCACCAAGCAGGTCGAAGGCCACACGATCTGCGCGCTGGGCGATGCGGCGGCATGGCCGATCCAGGGCCTGATGCGGCATTTCCGCGGCGAGGTGGAGCGGCGGATCGACGAGTTTTCGCGCAACGCGCACCGGGCCGAACCGGTCATGGTGGCGGCGGAATAACAAGAAACTTTTGAACGCGGGAAGAAACGGGGCGGGGCGAACGAAGAAACGACCAGGAGAACTCTATGGCGCCGTATTCGACACCCTACCCATTGATGCCCAATTTGGACCAGATCGAGAAGATGAATCAGGACCTGACCAGGATGATGCCGAAGGAGATGGCCAGCGCCGTCCACCTTTTCGTGCACCCTGTCGTGGGTGCGGTGGCGATGTCGGCGCTTGGCATGGGGCTCGCCAATCATGCGTTCGGCGTCTGGATGGGTGCGCTTTCGGGGGCCGCCGAGGCATCGCACCGTCTCATGCAACCGCTGATCGAGGATTTCGAGGCACGCGTCGAACAATTCGACGACGCGAACCCCTCGTCCATCAAGGCGCGGGCGACCGCGAAGACGATGATTGCCGAGGCGCAGTCCTTCGCCCAGGAAGTCACCGATATCGCAGCCAGGGAAGCCGCCACCATCGCGCCGGCCGCCAATGCCGCTCCGGCAACAAGCGAGGCGGCGGATGTGCTGCTGCCGGAAGATTTCAAGCAGCCCAAGGCCATTGAGAAGCCGACGAGGCCCTCCGACCTCAAGGCGATATCGGGCATCGGCCCGAAGCTGGAAAAGGTGCTGAACGGCCTCGGTATCTGGACGTTTGCCCAGATCGCCGCATGGTCGCCGCAAGAGATCGCCTGGGTCGACGACTATCTGTCGTTCAAGGGCCGCATCGGCCGGGACGACTGGACCGCCCAGGCGGCGGTGCTGGCCGCGAAGAAGTGAATGAAATGTCGGGCGCTGCGTCTGTCGCGCCCGGAAAATGAGATTGCGGGAAATCCGCAGGGGTTTGAGGCGAATGGCAAAGCTCAAGGTCGACGGGAAAGANCGGAAGTGCCGCGCTTCTGCTTCCATGAGCGGCTGTCGATTGCCGGCAATTGCCGCATGTGCCTGATCGAGGTGAAGGGCGGGCCGCCCAAGCCGCAGGCCTCCTGCGCCATGGGCGTGCGCGACCTGCGCCCCGGCCCGAACGGCGAGCCGCCGGAAATCTTTACCAACACGCCGATGGTCAAGAAGGCCCGGGAAGGCGTGATGGAATTCCTGCTGATCAACCATCCGCTGGACTGCCCGATCTGCGACCAGGGCGGCGAGTGCGACCTGCAGGACCAGGCGATGGCTTTCGGCGTCGATTCCTCGCGCTACCACGAGAACAAGCGCGCGGTGGAAGACAAGTATATCGGCCCGCTCGTCAAGACAGTGATGAACCGCTGCATCCACTGCACGCGCTGCGTCCGCTTCACCACCGAAGTTGCCGGCATTTCCGAACTCGGCCTGATCGGCCGCGGCGAGGATGCCGAGATCACCACCTATCTCGAACAGGCAATGACCTCGGAGTTACAGGGCAATGTGATCGATCTCTGCCCGGTCGGCGCGCTGACCTCCAAGCCCTTCGCCTTCCAGGCGCGGCCGTGGGAGCTGACCAAGACCGAATCCATCGACGTGATGGATGCCGTCGGTTCGGCGATCCGCGTCGATAGCCGTGGGCGCGAAGTGATGCGCATCCTGCCGCGCGTCAACGAAGCCGTGAACGAGGAATGGATTTCCGACAAGACCCGCTTCATCTGGGACGGCCTGCGCACGCAGCGCCTCGACCGCCCCTATGTGCGCAAGGACGGCAGGCTGGTTCCAGCGAGCTGGGCCGAAGCGTTCGCGGCGATCAAGGGCGCGGTTTCGGCGGCGGCCCCCGACAAGATCGGCGCCATCGCGGGCGATCTCGCCGCGGTCGAGGAGATCTATGCGCTGAAGCTCTTGATGGCCTTGCTCGGCTCGAAGAACACCGACTGCCGCCAGGATGGCGCGGCGCTCGATCCGGCGCTCGGACGCGCCAGCTATATCTTCAACCCGACCATAGAAGGCATCGAGCAGGCCGACGCGGTGCTGATCATCGGGGCCAATCCGCGCTTCGAGGCCTCGGTGCTCAACGCCCGCATCCGCAAGCGCTGGCGCCTCGGCAATCTGCCGGTCGGCGTCATCGGCGATGTCGGCGACACGCGCTATGACTACGAACAGCTGGGTGCCGGGCCGGATTCGCTGAAGGATCTGGCGGACGGCAACGGCAAGTTCTTCCAGACGCTGAAGAAGGCGACGCATCCCCTTGTTATCGTCGGTCAGGGCGCCCTGGCGCGTGCCGATGGCGCGGCTGTGCTCGGCCAGGCGGCCAGGCTCGCCGCCGCCGTGAATGCCGCATGCGCCGACTGGAATGGCTTTGCCGTGCTGCACACCGCAGCGGCGCGCGTCGGCGGCCTGGACCTCGGCTTCGTGCCGGGCGAGGGCGGCAAGAACGTCGCCGGCATGCTGGGCGAGACGGATGTCCTGTTCCTGCTCGGCGCCGACGAGATCGACATGAGCAAGACCGGCGGCGCCTTCGTCGTCTATGTCGGCACGCACGGCGACGCCGGCGCGCATCGCGCCAATGTCATCCTGCCGGCGGCGGCCTATACCGAAAAGTCCGGCACCTACGTCAACACCGAAGGGCGCGTCCAGCAGACCAACCGCGCCGGCTTCGCGCCGGGCGATGCGCGCGAGGATTGGGCCATCCTGCGGGCGCTGTCCGACGTACTGGGCAAGAAACTGCCGTTCGATTCGCTGACGCAACTGCGCGCAAAGCTCTATGGCGAATACCCGCATCTGGCCCGTATCGACCAGGTCGCGGCCGGCAATGCCGAGGATATCGCCGGCGTGGCGAAGCTCGGCGGGCGGTTGAACAAGGGAACCTTCACCTCGCCGGTCAAGGATTTCTACCTGACCAACCCGATCGCGCGCGCATCGGCCGTGATGGCGGAATGTTCGGCACTGGCCAAGAGCGGCTTCAAGCAGGCGGCGGAATAAGCATGGACACCTTCTTCTCCTTCTACGTGCTGCCTGCGCTGCTGATCCTCTTGAAGTCAGTCGTGCTGATCGTGGTGCTGCTGATCTTCGTCGCCTACATCCTATATGCCGACCGCAAGATCTGGGCGGCCGTGCAGCTTCGCCGTGGCCCGAACGTCGTCGGCCCCTGGGGCACGCTGCAGGCCTTCGCCGATCTGCTGAAATTCGTCTTCAAGGAACCGGTCATCCCGTCGGGCGCCAACAAGGGCGTCTTCCTGCTGGCGCCACTTGTCTCCGCCGTGCTGGCGATCTCGGCCTGGGCGGTCATACCGGTCAGCCAGGGTTGGGCGATCGCCAACGTCAATGTCGGCATCCTCTATGTCTTCGCCATCTCCTCGCTCGAGGTCTATGGCGTGATCATGGGCGGCTGGGCATCCAACTCGAAATATCCGTTCCTCGGCGCTTTGCGTTCGGCGGCGCAGATGGTGTCCTACGAAGTTTCGATCGGCTTCGTCATCGTCACCGTGCTGCTCACCGCCGGCTCGCTCAACCTCAGCGATATCGTGCTGTCGCAGCAGGGTGGGCTTGGAACGCGGCTCGGCCTGCCCAACACCTTCCTCGACTGGAACTGGCTGGCGCTATTCCCGATGTTCGTCATCTTCTTCATCTCGGCGCTGGCGGAGACCAACCGTCCGCCCTTCGATCTGGTCGAAGCCGAATCGGAGCTGGTCGCCGGCCACATGGTCGAATATTCGTCGACGCCGTTCCTCTTGTTCTTCCTCGGCGAGTATGTCGCGATTGTGCTGATGTGCGCGCTGGCCACCATCCTGTTCCTCGGCGGCTGGCTGCCTCCCTTCGACTTCGCGCCCTTCACCTGGGTGCCCGGCGTCATCTGGTTCGTGCTGAAGGTCTGTTTCGTGTTCTTCGGCATCTCGATGGTGAAGGCCTTCGTGCCGCGCTACCGCTACGACCAGCTGATGCGGCTGGGCTGGAAAGTGTTCCTGCCAATCTCGCTGTTCATGGTCGTCGCCACCGCGGCCTTCCTCAAGATCACGGGGTTTGCGTGATGTCCGCTTTGTCCCAGGCCGCAAAATCGCTGCTGCTGCAGGATTTCGTCAGCGCCTTTTTCCTCTCGATGCGCCAGTTCTTCGCGCCGAAGGAGACGATCAACTACCCGCACGAGAAGGGGCCGATCAGCCCGCGCTTTCGCGGCGAGCATGCGTTGCGCCGCTATCCCAACGGCGAGGAACGCTGCATCGCCTGCAAATTGTGCGAGGCGATCTGCCCGGCGCAGGCGATCACCATCGAGGCCGGCCCGCGCCGCAATGACGGCACGCGCCGCACGGTGCGTTACGATATCGACATGGTGAAGTGCATCTATTGCGGCTTCTGCCAGGAAGCCTGCCCGGTCGACGCCATCGTCGAGGGGCCGAATTTCGAGTTCGCGACCGAAACGCGCGAGGAACTCTACTACGACAAGGACAGGCTGCTGGCGAATGGCGACCGGTGGGAGCGCGAACTGGCGCGCAACATCTTGCTGGACTCGCCCTATCGCTGACATTCGACGCATGGACGGGGGCGAGGGCCTCGTCCAGAGGATGGATCCCGAAAAGTTGCGGAGTTTTCGGACAAGATCATCCTCCGGCAGACAAAAGTGTCGCATGTTTCTTTCGATCGGGTATTTCAACCCGATCGGAACATGCGATAGGACACAACGAAACTTGCCGACCGGAGGCGGTCGCAAAAATCAAACAGGACGAGCGTCCTGTTTGGACAGGAACCCGGGGGATCCCCAATGCTGAGTGGACTAGAGGCGGCTTTCTTCTACCTCTTCGCCTTTGTCGCCGTGGCGTCGGCGTTCATGGTCATTTCGTCGCGCAACCCCGTGCATTCGGTGCTGTTCCTGATCCTGACCTTCTTCAACGCCGCCGGCCTGTTCATGCTGACCGGCGCCGAGTTCCTGGCGATGATCCTGCTCGTCGTCTATGTCGGCGCGGTCATGGTGCTGTTCCTGTTCGTCGTCATGATGCTTGACGTCGATTTTGCCGAACTGAAGAGCGGCGCCCTGCAATACGCGCCGATCGGCGCGCTGGTCGGGCTGATCCTGGCGGCGGAGCTGATCGTGGTGCTGGGCGGCTACACCTTCGCGCCGAAGCTCGCCTCGACGGTCGCAAAGCCCATCCCGGATCTCGCCGCGCGCTCGAACACGGCGGCGCTCGGCGACATCCTCTATACCGACTACCTCTACTACTTCCAGATTTCGGGCCTCATCCTGCTGGTCGCCATGATCGGCGCCATCGTCTTGACGCTGCGCCACAAGGAAGGGGTCAAGCGGCAGTCGATCGCAGCCCAGGTCGGCCGCACCGCGGCGACCGGCATGGAAATCCGCAAGGTCAAGTCGGGCGAAGGAGTCTGAGATGGTCGTCGGCATCGCACACTATCTGACCGTATCGGCGATCCTGTTCACGCTCGGCGTGTTCGGCATCTTTCTCAACCGCCGCAACATCATCGTCATCCTGATGTCGGTCGAACTGATCCTTCTGGCGGTCAACATCAATTTCGTCGCCTTTTCGGCGGCGCTCGGCGATCTGGTCGGCCAGGTGTTCGCGCTGTTCGTGCTGACGGTCGCGGCGGCTGAAGCCGCCATCGGGCTTGCCATTCTCGTCGTCTTCTTCCGCAACCGGGGCTCGATCGCGGTCGAAGACGTGAACATGATGAAGGGTTGACGGGGCGACTATGTATCAAGCGATCGTCTTCCTTCCGCTGCTCGGCTTCCTGATCGTCGGCCTGTTCGGCAATGCGCTCGGTGCCAAGGCATCCGAATACATCACCTCCGGCTTCCTGGTGATCGCGGCCGTGCTGTCATGGGTCGCCTTCTTTTCCGTCGGCTTCGGCCATGGCGAGGTGTTCACGGTGCCGGTGCTGCACTGGATCCAGTCCGGCGGGCTGGACGTCTCCTGGGCACTTAGGATCGACACGCTGACAGTGGTGATGCTGGTGGTGGTCAACACGGTGTCGGCGCTGGTTCACGTCTATTCGATCGGCTACATGCACCACGATCCGAACCGGCCGCGCTTCTTCGCGTATCTGTCGCTGTTCACCTTCGCCATGCTGATGTTGGTGACGGCCGACAACCTCGTGCAGATGTTCTTCGGCTGGGAAGGGGTGGGCCTGGCGTCCTACCTGCTGATCGGGTTCTGGTACAAGAAGCCGTCGGCCAATGCCGCGGCAATCAAGGCCTTCGTCGTCAACCGAGTCGGCGATTTCGGCTTCGCGCTCGGCATTTTCGGCGTCTTCGTGCTGTTCGGCTCGGTCAATCTCGGCACCATCTTCGCCAATGCGGCGACGTTCATCCCGGCCGAAGGCGCGCCGCAGGGTGCCGCCGTGCTCACCTTCCTCGGCCATGCGCTCGACAAGCAGGCGGCAATGACCGTCGTCTGCCTGCTGCTGTTCATGGGTGCCATGGGCAAGTCGGCGCAGGTGCCGCTGCACACCTGGCTGCCGGACGCCATGGAAGGCCCGACCCCGGTGTCGGCGCTGATCCATGCCGCCACCATGGTGACGGCCGGCGTGTTCATGCTGGCGCGGCTTTCGCCGCTATTCGAATTGTCGCACTCGGCGCTGACGGTGGTCACCTTCATCGGCGCCTTCACCGCCTTCTTCGCGGCGACCGTCGGCCTGGTCCAGAACGACATCAAGCGCGTCATCGCCTATTCGACCTGCTCGCAGCTCGGCTACATGTTCGTGGCGCTCGGCGTCGGCGCCTATGGCGCGGCGATCTTCCATTTGTTCACGCACGCCTTCTTCAAGGCGCTGCTGTTCCTCGGCTCCGGCTCGGTCATCCACGCCGTCTCCGACGAGCAGGACATGCGCAAGATGGGCGGCTTGAGGAAGCTGATCCCGACCACCTACTGGATGATGGTGATCGGCACGCTGGCGCTAACCGGCGTCGGCATTCCGGTGACCGTCATCGGCACCGCCGGCTTCTTCTCCAAGGACGCCATCATCGAGGCCTCCTTCGCCGGCCATAATTCGGTCGCCGGCCTGGCCTTCATCCTGCTGGTCATCGCCGCCTGCTTCACCTCCTTCTATTCGTGGCGGCTGATCTTCATGACCTTCCATGGCAAGCCGCGGGCAAGCCACGAGGTGATGCACCACGTCCATGAATCGCCGCCGGTGATGCTGGTGCCGCTGTTCATCCTGGCGGCTGGGGCGCTGTTTGCCGGCATCATCTTCCACAATTCCTTTATCGGCGAAGGCTATGCCGAGTTCTGGAAGGCGTCGCTGTTCACGCTGCCGGACAACCATATCCTGCACGAGATCCACGAACTGCCGCTGTGGGTGGAGCTCTCGCCCTTCATTGCCATGCTGATCGGTTTCGCTCTGGCCTGGAAGTTCTACATCCGCTCGCCGGAGATGCCGGTCAATCTAGCCGCCCAGCATCGCGGGCTTTACGCCTTCCTGCTCAACAAGTGGTATTTCGACGAGCTTTACGACTTCCTGTTCGTTCGCCCGGCCAAGCGTCTCGGTCACTTCCTGTGGAAGACCGGTGATGGGACCATCATCGATGGACTCGGGCCTGACGGCATTTCGGCGCGCGTCGTCGACGTCACCAACCGCGTCGTCAAGCTGCAGACCGGCTATCTCTACCACTACGCCTTCGCCATGCTGATCGGCGTTGCCGCACTCGTCACCTGGATGATGCTCTGATGACCGCCTGGCCAATCCTCTCGCTGGTCACCTTCCTGCCTCTGGTTGGTGTGCTGCTGATCCTGTTCATCAACGATGACAGCGAAAACGCGCGCCGCAACATTCGCGCCATTGCGTTCATAACCACGGCATTCACCTTCCTGGTGTCGCTGTTCATCTGGACCGGCTTCGACAATTCGCAGGCCGGATTCCAGTTCGTCGAAAAGGTCGCCTGGCTCGATTCCGGCATTTCCTACCATATGGGCGTCGACGGCATTTCCATGCTGTTCGTCATCCTGACGACCTTCCTGATGCCGCTTTGCATCCTGGCGTCGTGGGAAGCGATCGAGAAGCGCGTCAAGGCCTACATGATCGCCTTCCTGCTTCTGGAAACGCTGATGATCGGCGTGTTCTGCGCGCTGGACATCGTGCTGTTCTATGTCTTCTTCGAAGCCGGCCTGATCCCGATGTTCATCATTATCGGCGTGTGGGGCGGCAAGCGGCGCGTCTACGCCTCGTTCAAGTTCTTCCTCTATACGCTGGCCGGCTCGGTGCTGATGCTGCTCGCCATCATGGCGATGTTCTTCCAGTCCGGCACCACCGACATCCCGACGCTTCTCACGCACAGCTTCCCGGCCAACATGCAGACCTGGCTGTGGCTTGCCTTCTTCGCCTCCTTCGCGGTGAAGATGCCGATGTGGCCGGTGCACACCTGGCTGCCCGACGCGCACGTCGAGGCGCCGACGGCGGGCTCTGTCATCCTGGCCGGCATCCTGCTGAAAATGGGCGGATACGGCTTCCTGCGCTTCTCCTTGCCGATGTTCCCGCTCGCGTCGGAAATGTTCGCGCCGCTGGTGTTCACGCTGTCGGTCGTCGCCATCATCTACACCTCGCTGGTGGCGCTGATGCAGGAGGATATGAAGAAGCTGATCGCCTATTCGTCGGTCGCCCATATGGGCTTCGTCACCATGGGTATCTTTGCCATGAACCAGGAAGGCGTGCAGGGCGCTATCTTCCAGATGCTCAGCCACGGCCTGGTGTCAGGCGCGCTGTTCCTGTGCGTCGGCGTCATCTACGACCGCATGCATACGCGTGAGATCGCCGCCTATGGCGGGCTCGTCAACAACATGCCGAAATACGCCACCGTGTTCCTGATCTTCACCATGGCCAATGTCGGCCTGCCGGGCACGTCAGGTTTCGTCGGCGAGTTCCTGACCATGCTTGGCGTGTTCCGGGTCAACACCTGGGTGGCGTTCTTCGCCGCGACCGGCGTCATCCTGTCGGCGGCTTACGCGCTTTGGCTCTACCGAAGGGTGATCTTCGGCGCGCTGACCAAGGACAGCCTGAAGGGGCTGCTCGACCTGTCGACCCGCGAGAAGGCGATCATCTATCCGCTGGTCGTGCTGGTCATCTTCTTCGGCGTCTATCCCGCACCCGTCTTCGACGCGACGGCCCAGTCGGTCAAGTCGCTCGTCACCAATGTCACTGCATCCATCGGCGCCGCGCAGACCGCGGCGGCCAACTGACCCAGGGGTTTTGCGAACCATGACGCCGGACCTTCTCTCCAGCCTGTCGCTCTCGACGCCCGAGCTGATCCTTGCCATCGGCGCGCTCGCGCTGCTGATGGTCGGGGCCTATTCGCGTTCCAACACCGCCAACACGGTGACCGGCCTTGCCGTCGCCGTGCTGGTGATCGCAGGCGCCTGGCTGATCTTCCACGCAGGGCAGGGCAGCGCCTATGGCAATGCCTTCATCCAGGATTCCTTCGCCCGCTTCATGAAGGTGCTGGCGCTGATCGGCTCGGCGGTGACGCTGATCATGTCGATGCGTTTTGCCAAGGCGGAGCGTTTCGACAAGTTCGAATATCCGGTGCTGATCCTGCTTTGCACGCTCGGCATGATGCTGATGATCTCGGCCAACGGCATGATCGGGCTCTATCTCGGCCTCGAACTGCAGTCGCTTGCGATCTATGTGCTGGCGGCGATCAATCGCGACAATCTGCGTTCGACCGAAGCCGGTCTGAAATATTTCGTCCTCGGGGCGCTGTCGTCTGGCATGCTGCTCTACGGCATCAGCCTGGTCTATGGTTACACCGGAAACACCGGCTTCCAGGAGATCGCCACCGCGCTTGGCGGCGGCGAGCGCCAGCTTGGCCTCGTCTTCGGCCTGGTTTTCGTGTTGGCCGGGCTTGCCTTCAAGATCTCGGCGGTGCCGTTCCACATGTGGACGCCAGACGTCTATGAGGGCGCACCGACACCAGTGACGGCCTTCCTGGCGGCAGCGCCGAAAATGGCGGCGATGGCGCTGATCGTGCGCGTCACCATGGGCGCGTTCAAGCCGATCGCTTCCGACTGGCAGCAGATCATCGTCTTCATCTCGATCGCCTCGATGGCGCTTGGCTCCTTCGCCGCGATCGGTCAGACCAATATCAAGCGGCTGATGGCCTATTCCTCGATCGGCCATATGGGCTACGCGCTGGTCGGCCTTGCCGCCAACAGCCAGGCCGGCGTGCGCGGCGTCGCCATCTACATGCTGATCTACCTGGTAATGACGCTAGGCACCTTCGCCTTCATCCTCGCCATGCGGCGCAAGGAAGGCAATGTCGAGCAGATCAGCGATCTCGCCGGCCTCTCGTCGACCAACCCTGTCATGGCGACGATCCTGACCATCCTGATGTTCTCGCTGGCCGGAATTCCGCCGCTCGCCGGCTTCTGGGGGAAGTGGTACGTCTTCCTCGCCGCCATCAACGCCAATCTCTATGCGCTGGCAATCATCGGCGTGCTGGCTTCCGTGGTTGGCGCTTACTACTACCTGCGCATCATCAAGATCATGTGGTTCGATGAGCCGGTCGGCGGCTTCGTGCCGATGGCCAGCGAGTTGCGTGTCGTGCTCGGCGTCAGTGGCGCCTTCGTGCTGTTCTACGTGCTGATCGGCGGGCCGATCGGCACCTATGCCGAAGCCGCCGCCAAGACATTTTTCTGACGGGATGGCATTTCGGCTGGCTCCAACCTCGGCGTCGGAAGGGTTCCGGCTCGAGGCGCATGACAGTGTCGGCTCCACCAACGCGTTGGCGCTGGACCATGCCCGGGCGGGCGACCCAGGCAAGCTCTGGGTCGTTTCCAAGAAGCAGGAAAGCGGGCGCGGCCGGCGTGGCCGTGCCTGGGCAACGCCGGAAGGCAATCTGGCGGCGACGCTGCTCCTCATCACTGGCGGCGAACTGCGCCTTGCCGCAACGCTCGGCTTCGTCGCGGGGCTGGCGCTGGCCGACGCGCTCGACGCGGTGGTGCCGAAGGGCCGCATCGCGATAGGCCTCGACGGAGCGAGCCAGGGACAGAACCGCTTCGAGCTGAAATGGCCGAACGATGTGCTCGCCTCCGGCGCCAAGCTGGCCGGCATCCTGCTGGAGTCGGCGATGCTTGACGGTAGCCGCTTCGCGGTGGCGGTGGGCATCGGGGTCAATGTGGTGGCGCACCCGCGGGATTTGCCTTATCCCGCGACATCGCTTCATGCGTTGGGCGCGGCTTGCGATGCCGAAACGCTGTTCCTGGCGCTGTCGGATGCCTGGAGCGAGAATGCCCGCCTGTGGGACGAAGGACGTGGCCTTGCCGCCATCAGGAAGCGTTGGCTGGCCCGCGCGGCCGGCCTTGGCGGCGAGGTTGCTGTCAGAATTGACGGTAATGTGGTGCGTGGCGTGTTCGAGACCATTGACGAGGACTGCCGTTTCGTGATCCGCGACGATGAGGGGTCTGTCCTGACGGTCGCCGCCGGCGATGTGCATTTCGGCGCGGTGGCGTCCGCGCGGATATAATTTGTTTTTTGAGCGATTCCGGACGGAAAACCGGTAGGCACCTGCTGGAATTGCTTTAACGGCTTGGCCTGAGGGTCAGGAAGGAAAAAATCATGGCGAAAGCGGACAACGCCGAACTCGTCTTCGTGCCGCTCGGCGGCGTCGGCGAGATCGGCATGAACTTCGCCCTCTACGGCTACGGCCCGCCGAGCGCGCGCGAATGGATCGTCATCGATGTCGGCGTTACCTTTCCCGACGCGGCGCATCCAGGCGTCGACCTGATCCTGCCCGACACGCGCTTCATAGAGGAGAACCTCGCCAATCTGCGCGGCATCATCATCACCCACGCGCATGAGGACCACTACGGCGCGCTGCTCGACATCTGGCCGAAGCTGAAGGCGCCGGTCTGGATGACGCCGTTCAGCGCCGGGCTGCTGGAAGCCAAGCGTCAGGGCGTGCAGGGCGCGCCGAAGATCCCGCTGACGATCTACCGGGCGGGCGAAAAGTTCACGGTCGGTCCCTTCGAGATAGAAGCCATTCCGGTGGCACACTCCATTCCCGAACCCATGTCGCTGGCGATCACCTCGCCGGCCGGCGCCGTCATCCATACCGGCGACTGGAAGATCGATCCGGAGCCGACGATCGGTCCCAAGACCGACGAGGCGCGGTTCCGCGCCTATGGCGACAAAGGCGTGCTGGCGCTGATCTGCGATTCGACCAATGCGCTGCGCGAAGGCGAGTCGCCTTCGGAAGTGGCCGTGGGCGAGGGGCTGAAAGGCGTGATCCAGGCCGCCAAGGGCCGCGTCGCCGTCACCACCTTCTCCTCCAATGTCGGACGCATCGTTTCCATCGCCAGGGCAGCGCGCGATGCCGGCCGCCAGTGCCTTGTGCTAGGGCGCTCGTTGAAGCGCGTCATCGATGTGGCCGGCGAGCTTGGCTACATGGACGGCCTGCCGGAGTTCATCGCCGAGGAGGATTTCGGCTTCATCCCGCGCGAGAACCTGGTCATCATCTGCACCGGCAGCCAGGGCGAGCCGTTGGCGGCACTTGCCAAGCTGTCGCGCGACGAAATGAAATCGGTGTCGCTGACGGCGGGCGACACGGTGGTGTTTTCCTCGCGCACCATTCCCGGCAACGAGAAGGGGATCCTCGAGATCAAGAACCGCCTCATCGATCTCGGCATCAAGATAATCGAGGACGGCGATGCTCTGGTGCACGTCTCCGGCCACCCGCGGCGCAGCGAACTGCGCAAGATGTATGAATGGGTGCGCCCGCGGATCGGCGTTCCCGTGCATGGCGAGGCCGCGCATCTGGTGGCGCAGGGCTCGCTGATGTCGACCTCCGGCATCGGCCAGGTGGCGCAAGTGCGAGACGGCGACATGCTGCGGCTCGCTCCTGGTCCCGCCACGATCATCGACCAGGTGCCGTTCGGCCGCGTCTACAAGGACGGCAATCTGATCGGCAGCGATCAGGCGATGGGTATTCGCGACAGGCGCAAGCTGTCGTTTGCCGGTCATGTCGCGGTCAATGTCGTGCTTGATGACAAGTACGAGCTGGCCGGCGATCCCGATCTGGTCGCCATTGGCGTCGCCGAAACCGATGCCCGTGGCGAGACGCTCGAGGACCTGATGATCGATGCGGCCGTCGGTGCGGTCGATTCGATCCCCCGCCAGCGCCGCAAGGACCTCGACCTGGTGCAGGAGGCGGTGCGGCGCGCGGTGCGAGGCGCGGCTAATGAAGCCTGGGGCAAGAAACCGCTGGTGACGGTTTTCGTCACCCGGTGACGGAGGCGGGGGCTCGCATGTCCAGCTGATAGCTGACCGGAATCCAGCGAAAGGAATGGTCTGTCCGCTCGACATAGCCCAGGCCCGGTAACGGCATGTGGTGGCCGGCGACGAGCAGGCGCTGTTCGGCAGCCATGCTCAGCAGCCGCTTGCGGGTCTCGATTGCCTTTTCCTTGTCGTCGTCGAAATCGGCATGCCACCGAGGACGCTGGATCGACACGACATAATGCAGGAAAGCGTCCGACCAGATCAGCAATTGCTGTCCGTCGCTTTCGGAACCGGTATCGATCAGCGTCGGGATGAAGCAATGCTCGTAGCGATCCTGGTCGATGAAGTTCGAGACCGCGAGTTCGAGCACGGCCGCCGGCGGCTGTCCGGCCGCGAATACCGATGCAAGCCCGTCTCTGACATCGACGGCATCGAGCAGAGCGGCAATTTTGAACGACCCGAGATCGAAGGTGAAAACGCGGGGGCGGGTGGGCTGGTTCCGGACATTGGCCTTTGTCCTTTGTGGCTGCCGGTCGCGACAGGTGCGACAGTGCGCTCCTCGCGAAAGGCTGTTGATCTCGGCTGATTTGACGTATGACGCCAGTCGTTGGACCTGGGAGAAAAAGCTCGGACATGCTCGGACGGCTGAACCATGTCGCGCTTGCGGTGCCGGATTTGACCGCCGCCGTTGCAGCTTACCGCAACACGCTCGGCGCCGAAGTGACCGAGCCGCAGGCTTTGCCGGAGCATGGCGTCACCGTGGTGTTCGTCGGTGTCGGCAACACCAAGATCGAGTTGCTGGAGCCGCTTGGCGAGGGCTCGCCAATCGCGGCATTCCTCGAGAAGAACCCGTCCGGCGGCATGCATCATCTCTGCTACGAGGTCGACGACATCCTGGCCGCGCGCGACCATCTCAGGGCCGCCGGTGCCCGGGTGCTTGGCGACGGCAATCCCAAGCCAGGCGCGCACGGCAAGCCGGTGTTGTTCCTACATCCGAAGGATTTCTTCGGCACGCTGATCGAACTGGAGCAATCATGAGCTGGGTCTCGTTCACCGCGCTGTTTTTCGCGACCTGGTGGGTGGTGCTGTTTGCCGTTCTGCCGTTCAGCGTCAGAACGCAGGACGACGATCACGACGTGACGCTGGGCACGGTGCCGAGCGCGCCGCGCGGGCCGCATATGCTGCGTGCCGTGATCCGCACCACCATCGCAACGGCGGTCCTGATGGGCATTTTCTACGGCCTGACGCACGGGCTGGGATATAGCCTCAACGACATCCCGCACATCGTGCCGGATTTCAGTCCGACCCCAGGGAAATAGACGTCGCGGCAAGGGTGCTCCGATAAGATCGGAGTGCCGCGGACGGAATTAAGATGCCGCCCTGTCTGCCGGCCGCTGGCTGATGACGCAACGTCATGTAGCCTGCCAATCTGCGGCGCTAACCAGATGATTGCACAAAAAAAATGCAAGGCACAAGGCCTTGCAATTAAACGCGTCCGATCTGTTTCCGGTATCCGGCGGCAGCGAGTAACCGCGCCTAGATCGCATCCTCCCAAGACTTTGACCGCGTAGGAGAGCAGATTTTTTTCTGCCCTCTCGGTTATCGGGGCACATTAGCCCAACGGAAATGAAAATGTCACGAAGAATTTTGCCTTGAATCGGGCATTCTCGTGCTGCACTGCACAATAGTGCGGCAGGCTTTGCTTTTGAAACGTCCAGTCAGGGTCGACAGAGCCTTTGCGGCATGTTCGCAATTGACGCGCGCAAAGAATTGACGGCCAAACCCGAAGAGGTTCGGTGCGTTCCATTGTCGGCGCGGGTCGATCCGGAAGCGAGGGATTCCGGCCCTGAATGGGCTGGCGTGGTTGGATCGCCGGGTTTCCATTCGGTCATGAAATCGCTATGAAGCCGGGGCAAGCAAGCCTGCGCCGCGCCGATTCTGGCGTGGCCATTCTCATTCACGGACCTGTTCATGCGTTTGTCGCGCTATTTCCTGCCTATCCTCAAAGAGAACCCGCGCGAGGCCGAAATCGTCTCGCATCGGCTGATGCTGCGCGCCGGCATGATCCGCCAGCAGGGGCAAGGCAGTTTTTCCTGGCTGCCGCTGGGCAAACGGGTGCTGGACAAGGTCTGCAAGATCATCCGCGAGGAGCAGAACCGCGCCGGTGCGCTTGAGATCCTGATGCCGACCATCCAGTCGGCCGATCTGTGGCGCGAGAGCGGCCGTTACAACGACTACGGCAAGGAGATGCTGCGCATCAAGGACCGGCAGGATCGCGACATGCTCTACGGTCCGACCAACGAGGAAATGGTCACCGAGATATTTCGCGCCTACGTCAAATCCTACAAGGACCTGCCGCTCAATCTCTACCATATACAGTGGAAGTTCCGTGACGAGGTGCGACCGCGCTTTGGCGTCATGCGCTCGCGCGAATTCCTGATGAAGGACGCCTATTCCTTC
This sequence comes from Mesorhizobium sp. LNHC209A00, assembly GCF_000502915.1. Classification (NCBI taxonomy): domain Bacteria; kingdom Pseudomonadati; phylum Pseudomonadota; class Alphaproteobacteria; order Hyphomicrobiales; family Phyllobacteriaceae; genus Mesorhizobium; species Mesorhizobium sp. LNHC209A00. Next base: position 381,110 of record NZ_AYWT01000001.1, on the reverse strand, counting down.
GATCTCGACTTCGAAGGCGCGAGAGCCGCCTACAACAGGATGTTCGTGTCCTATCTCAGGACCTTCACGCGCATGGGCCTGCAGGCCATTCCGATGCGGGCCGACACCGGCCCGATCGGCGGAGATCTCAGCCACGAATTCATCATCCTGGCCGACACTGGTGAAAGCCAGGTCTTCTGCCACCGCGATTACCTGTCGCTTGCCGTGCCCGGCGCGAACACGGACTTCGCCAATGACGGCGAGATATCAGATATCGTCAAGACCTGGACGACGCCTTACGCCGCCACCGACGAGATGCATGACGAGGCGGCCTGGGAGAAGGTTCCGACAGGCGACCGGGTCTCGGCGCGCGGCATCGAAGTCGGCCATATCTTCCACTTCGGCGAGAAATATTCGAAGCCGATGGGCGCCAAGGTGACGGGGCCCGACGGCAAGGATCATTTCGCCTCGGGCGGCTCCTACGGCATCGGCCCGTCGCGGCTGGTCGCGGCGATCATCGAGGCCAGCCATGACGAGAACGGCATCATCTGGCCGGAAACGGTGGCGCCGTTCGATATCGGCCTGATCAACATGAAGGCGGGCGATGCCGACTGCGATCGCGTCTGCGACGAACTCAACGCCGCCTTCACCGCCGCCGGCAAGGATGTGCTCTACGACGACACCGACCAGCGGCCGGGCGGCAAATTCGCCACCGCCGACCTGATCGGCCTGCCCTGGCAAGTGATCGTCGGGCCGCGCGGCGTCGCCGCCGGCGAGGTCGAGATCAAGAATCGCAAGACCGGCGAGCGCGTGACGCTGCCGATCGCCGACGCGGCAAAGCGCTTCGGTGCCGCCGCATGAGCGAGGCAGCGGCAGCGAGGTCGGCGGGCGCCGGCCCTTTTTCCATCTTCGAGCGCACGGTCGCCTGGCGCTATTTGCGTTCGCGGCGCAAGGAGACGGTGATCTCGGTGATCGCCTCGATTTCTTTTCTTGGCATCATGCTGGGCGTTGCCACGCTGATCGTGGTCATGGCGGTGATGAACGGATTCCGCGCCGAGCTTTTGACGCGCATCCTCGGCGTCAACGGCCATCTGATCGTGCAGCCGCTCGATTCGCCGCTTGAGGACTATGCCCAGGTCGCCAGCCGCATCAACGGCGTACCCGGGGTCAAATACGCCATCCCGCTGATCGACGGCCAGGTGCTGGCGCAAGGCAATGTCGGCGGCGGCACTGGCGCGCTGGTGCGCGGCATCCGGGGTGAAGATCTCGGCAAGATCGCCATCGTGGCCAGCAACATCAAGCAAGGCACGCTCGCCGATTTCGATACCGGCGAGGGCGTCGCCATCGGCAAGCGCATGGCCGAGAATCTCGGCCTGACGCTCGGCGACACCATTACCTTGATCTCGCCGGACGGGGATGTGACGCCGCTCGGCACCACGCCGCGCATGAAGGGCTACAAGATCGCGGCGATCTTCGAGGTCGGCATGTCTGAATATGACACGTCGATCGTCTACATGCCGTTCTCCGAAGCGCAGCTCTACTTCAACATGGACGGTCGCGCGCAGACGATCGAGATCTATGTCGACAATCCCGATGATGTCGACGCGCTGAAACCCAAGGTGGAAGCGGCGGCGCAGCGGCCGATCGACATGGTCGACTGGCGCCAGCGCAACGAGACCTTCTTTTCGGCTCTGCAGGTCGAACGCAACGTCATGTTCATGATCCTGACGCTGATCGTGCTGGTGGCGGCGCTCAACATCATTTCCGGACTGATCATGCTGGTGAAGGACAAGGGGCATGACATCGCCATCCTGCGCACCATGGGCGCCTCGCGCGGCGCCATCCTGCGTATCTTCCTGATGACGGGGGCGGCGATCGGCGTGACGGGCACGCTCGCCGGCGTGCTGCTCGGCGTCGTGATCTGCACCAACATCGAATCGATACGCCAGTTCTTCTCCTGGATGACAGGCAAGGTGCTGTTCAACCCGGAGCTCTATTTCCTCAGCCAGTTGCCGGCCAAGATGGATCCGCGCGAGACGACCTATGTCATCATCATGGCGCTTGCGCTGTCCTTCCTGGCCACGGTGTTTCCGGCATGGCGGGCGGCCCGCCTCGATCCGGTCGAAGCCTTGAGGTACGAGTAGTGGCCGAGGTCATTATCGAACTGAAGAGCGTCGAACGGCACTACGTTCAGGGGCCGCGCAAGCTCACCATCCTGAACGGCGCCGATTTCGCGCTGCGGCGCGGTGAAATGGTGGCGCTGGTGGCCCCGTCGGGCACCGGCAAATCGACGCTGCTGCATACGGCCGGGCTGCTGGAGCGGCCGGATGCCGGCGACGTGATCCTGTCCGGTCGCGCCTGTGGCCGGTTGTCCGACGACGAGCGCACCTCGATCCGCCGTAACGATGTCGGCTTCGTCTATCAGTTCCATCATTTGCTGCCGGAGTTTTCCGCGCTGGAAAACATCATGATGCCGCAGCTCATCAAGGGCCTGCCGCGCAAGGAGGCGTCCGAGCGCGCGGCGCAACTGCTCGACTACATGCAGATCGGCAAGCGTGCATCGCATCGGCCGTCCGAGCTGTCCGGCGGCGAGCAGCAGCGCGTCGCCATCGCGCGTGCGGTCGCCAATGCGCCGCTGGTGCTGCTCGCCGACGAGCCGACCGGCAACCTCGACCCGGTCACAGCCTCCTACGTGTTCGAGGCGCTGGAGGCGCTGGTGCGGCAATCGGGCCTCGCGGCACTGATCGCCACCCACAATCACGAGCTGGCATCGCGCATGGACCGGCGCGTCACGTTGGCCGACGGCAAGGTGGTGCCGCTCTAGGCTGTGCGTCAGGCATTGCGGACCTGCATGAAGCTCAACACATGCGTAGATCGCTTTCTACGGGACCATCTAAAAATGACACGTGGAATTCGCTTCTCCACCGCAGGCCAAAGGAATAGCCCGCTGCCCACTTAAGTTTGCCTTTCTGGTTTCGCTTGCGATTGCCACCCCCGCATTGGCGGCGGATCTTTCCCCCCAACCGATCCAGTCTGCGGCTTATAATTGGACCGGTGTCTACGTGGACGCGCAGGCCGGGTACGTTTGGGGAAGTTCAACTTACGAGGGTGCGGGGTCTCCCGCTGGCCAACCCTACATCAGCACCTCCGTCGATCCTAAAGGCGGCTTTGGCGGTGCATTCGCCGGCTTTAACTACCAGTTCGATGGTAAGTCGTCGGTGTTGAAGCGGACATCAATTTCGCCGACGCCAAGTCGGACGATAACGCGTTTCCTGCGTTCGCTGGTGCCTTCGCAAGCAGTGATTTGAAATGGTTCGGATCGACACGCCTGCGCGCCGGCTACGCATTCGATCGTTTCTTGCCATTTGTAACTGGCGGTGTCGCATTCGCTAAATACTCCGGCGCAACCAATTTTCTGGGTGGGTCAAGCGAGATCAGCGACACCAGGGTTGGCTGGACGCTCGGCGCTGGACTTGAATATGCCGTGACTGACAATTTGATTGGGCGCGTCGAATACCGCTATTCCGATTATGGCCGCGAATCGGTATCTCCGCCGTTCTCTTTCCCGACACAGCCTGTCGGGCTTGATCTGAAAACCAAGGATGTTCGCGTTGGACTCAGCTACAAGTTCTGATTTTCGGACTGTGCCTCTTTCGGGCGCGTCGCGGGCGCAAATCACTACTTCTCACATCGGAGGAACACGGAGATCGATTTAGCTCGGTCGGCTAGGACGCAGACTCATTACCGCGTAGCCAGATGCGGATTGCAACGAGCTTGAGGGCGGCGAGATCGGCTAGATTGTCGTAGCGGGTTGCGATGCGGCGGAACTGCTTGGCTTTATTGAAGAAGCGCTCGACGAAGTTGCGCGCCTTGTAGAGGAAAGGACTGAAGCAGATCGGGTCCTTGCGGTTGGCCTTGGGCGAGATGTTGGCCCATGCCTTTCGCTCGGTGATGACGGTGCGCAATGCGTTGGCATCATAACCCTTGTCGGCGAGAAGCATTGCCCCCTCCGGCAAATCCCTGATCAATCTCACCGCCTCAAGCTTGAACTCGCGGCTGAATTTCCTTCTCTGCATCCCAACTCTCCAGTTCCGTTAAACACCTTATCTCGGTGTCCACGAAACCAGCAGCAGGCCAAGGTTCGGGCTTGCCAATGCCCGTTCCTGGCCTCAATCTTGCCCCGAAGAGCCGGTCATCCGGTTGATGTCGGTTTAGGCAACCAGACCATAACGAGGATGGGTTTTGCCATGCTGAAACGCTACGCGTTCCTTGCTGCCTTGATCCTCATGAGCCTCTCGGCGTTCGACGCTCGCGCCGACCGAAGGGTTGCGCTCGTGATCGGCAATTCGCAATACCAGGAAATCCCGGCGCTCAAGAATCCGGACAAGGACGCTGAGGACGTTTCGAACACGTTCCGGCAGGCCGGCTTCGACGTGTTCGTCGCCAAGGACGTGACCAAGCTCCAATTCGAAGAGAAGTTCCGCAACTATCTGGCCGCCGCCGACGGCGCTGATCTCGCCGTCGTTTATTATTCCGGCCACGGCTTTCAGATCGGGGGCGAGAATTTCCTGATCCCGGTCGATGCGTCGTTGAAGGATGCGGCCGACATGGAGGTGCAGACAATAAGGCTTAACGACGTGCTGCAACAATTGCGCACGAAGTCGAAGATTCAGGTGATCATCCTCGATGCTTGCCGCAACAATCCGTTCCCGCGCAAGGACTACTGGCTGCGCTCCCAATTGATCGTCTCCGACGGCACCGGGCTCGCGCAGGTAACAGGCTCGCAGAATGCGCTGATTGCGTTTGCCACCGAGCCCGGCGCTGTCGCTTATGACGGGTCCGGCGATCTCAGCCCCTTCTCATCCGCCTTTTCCCGCCGTGCGCTGGCGCCGAACCAGGAAATCGGTGCCGTCATGGCCGCCGTGCGCCGCGACGTGGTGAAGGCGACCAATGGCAGGCAGGTTCCGTGGGAGAACTCCTCGCTGATCGACGATGTCGTGCTGATGCGCGCGGCGGGGCAACCGGTGCAGCCGGCGCCCGACGCCCAGCAGAACCAGCAGGTGGCGGAGCGCGGAACCCTGGTCGCCACTGCCACCGAAGCTATCGAAAATCGCGACATCAGCGTCCCGGTCGGCGTCGGTCCGGTTGCGCTGAAGCTGGATTTTCCTGCCAAGGATGTTTCGATCAAACTCGCCGGCTATCCGGCAGTTGGAACGCTGTCCCTGCCGGATCGCGTCCTGTCGCCGCAGTCGAGTCTGATGGCCGCTGAAGTCGACCAATTGCGCTACGAGCCGCAGATCGGCTCGGCGGCTCCCGTCGAGATTGACTTTCAGATCCGCGCCGGCAACGCGTCGAAACGGGCGACGATGAAGCTGTCGCCGAGCGTCGACCTCTGCGACCAGGCTGCCGGCGAGCCGCTCGACCTGCAAGGCGTCGCCCCCGGCCGGTTACCTAACGAGATCGCAGACGGCGCGGTCGAGGCCTGCGAGGCTGCGGTGAAAGCCTATCCCGATGTCGCCCGCTTCCGTTACGAACTCGGGCGGGCGCTGCTCGTCGGCGGCAACATCGACGAGGCCAGGAAGGCCATCCAGGAAGCGTCCGACAAGGGACACGTCCGCGCCGTCTACGAACTCGGCTACCTCGCCTCCTCGGGAGTAGGGATGCCCGTGGAGGCCACGCAAGCGAATGGTTTCTATTCGCAAGCGTCCGACAGGGGCGATCCCTACGCCATGAGCGCGTGGGGCCGCGCCCTGTTCAATGGCGTCGGCGTCCAGCGCGATACCGGCAAGGGGCTTGACCTCATGCTCAAGGCAGCAGCGATGGGGCATATCAACGCCATGAATGATCTTGCGATGATCTTCAAGGAAGGTCGCAATGGCGTGCCCGCCGATCCGGTTCGTGCCTTGGCTTTCCTCAAGGCCGGCATCGAGCGGCAAGAGGCTTATTCGATGGGCATACTCGGTCTTTTGCCCAAACGAAGCACGCTGGCGGTCGCGGTGTGCACGGCCAAGGTGGTGACGAAAGTCATCACGAAGATAAAGGTGATCCGTACACCTGCGCCAAAAGTGCCGCCGCCTAAGATCGTTACGCCAAAGGTCCCGATGGTGCCAGGGGAAACCGGACCATCGCCCTGGCGTGGCACTGGCGGCGACCACGACACCAACAGTGGCAACAGTGGCAACAGTGGCAACAGTGACAACAGTGGCTGATGGCGACTGCGACGCCATGGTCGCACCGTCAGGACAGGTAGCGTCGAACCCATCATTCCGCAGCCGCCTGAACGCCGGCATCGACCTACTTGTCGGTGACGATCTTGACCTTGTCGCCGGCCGAAACCGCAGCCCGACCGAGAACGGCGAGGTTTTGTCCTCGCTGAGGGCTGCGCCGCCAGTTAACCCTTCACTAACCGTGCTAATTTCCCGACTTATCTCCATACCTCTGTTTGTTGACAATGGAACAAAATTAGAACAAATTAGAAACATATCCACAACAGGAGAGAGTTATGACCGATCTGGTTCAGGATGTCATCTCGCTGGTTTGCATGAGCGCGTTTCTTGTCTCCATGGCGATCTGGATCGGAGCCATGTGATCTGGCGGCGTTGGCCGTCGCTGTGTCTCGATGGCCAATGCCACCCCGCCGTTAAGCTTTTCTTGCCGCCGCGACGTTAGGGTGCGGCTCCAAGGCAGGGAGCAACGTCCAGGTGTCGCCCATCGTCACGGCCATTCTCGTGGCCAGCAATCTAGGGCTGATCTTTATCCTGATGACCGTGCCGCTTGGTTTGCGCACGGTCCGGTCGAGCCGCATCGTGGCGATGGACCGGCAGCGCCTGTGGCAGGCGCTTTGGCCGCTCGGCAGCGATGCTGGCTGGTCCGGCGAGATCCTGTCGGCGCAGCCGCTGGACGAAGAGGGCGTCGCCCGTATCACGCTGTCTTGGGAAGGCCGCGATGGCAAGCCGATAGAGCGCAGGGCGCGATTTGAAGATGTCGTCGAGGGCAGCCGTTTCTCGATGCGGGTGATCGAGGACACCGCGCTCGATGGCTCGTTCTGGAAGGACTATGGCGAGACCGCCGAACTGGTTTCGGAGGGCAGCGGCACGCGCGTGACGCTCAGCCGGACCGACCGGTACCGTGGCGTGGCTTTCCTGGTGTTTCGCTATTTCGCCATGCGCCGCGAGCTCTCCAAGCTGCAGCGTTGGGCAAGAACCGGGCAGTATCGCAAGGGTGGCTGGTTCGAGCATCCGCTGAGCCAGGTCGGCTTTGCCGTACTGTCGGCATTGATGCTGTGGCCGTTCTTCGGCCTTCACCTCGGCGGGCTGGCGCTGGCCGCGATCCTGACATCGGTGGTGGCGCTGCACGAACTCGGCCACATGGCGGCGTTCCGGCTGACGGGCCATCGCAGGGCGCGGATGATCTTCATCCCGCTGCTTGGCGGCATCGCCATTGGCGGCCGGCCCTATAACAGCCGTTTCGAAGTGGCCTTCGTGGCGTTGATGGGGGCGGGGTTCTCCGCCTTCCTGGTGCCGATCGTCATCGCCGCCAGCGTGCTTGCCGGCGGCGAGGGTCACAAGGCGGCTGCCGCGCTGCTCGCCGCGCTCGCAGGCTGCGCCGCGCTGTTCAACATCGCCAATCTGGTGCCGGTGTGGAAGTTCGACGGCGGCCAGGTGCTGCGCCAGATCTGCCCGGGGCCGGTCGTCCTGGCGCTGGCGTCCTTCTCGCTCCTTTCGGCCTTTCTGGCGCTTGGCTGGCGGGCCGGTTTTTCCCTGGGCTTCCTGCTCGCGGCCGGTGCGGTCTTTTCGATCCTCAGCCTGCTCACCGTCGGCAGCGGGGTGAAGCCACGCCACGAACTGGAGCCGATCGGCACTGTCGACCGTTTGGTCATCGCCGGGGCCTTGCTGGCGGTGTTCGCCATCCATGGCTGCGGCGTGCTGTGGGCCTCAGGGCAACTTCTCTGAAGCCGGATCAGCCGGCCTTGCGGGCCGATTCGATGGCCAGGGCCGCAGCTGCGCCGAACACATCCTCGAAAGAGGATTTCAGAGCGAGATCAAGATCAGCCATGCCAAGGGGAAGGCCGAGATCGACAAGGCTGGTGACGCCGTGGTCCTGGACGCCGCAGGGCACGATGCCGCCGAAATGGGAGAGGTCCGGCTCGACATTGATGGCGATGCCATGGAAGCTCACCCAGCGCCGCAGCCTTATGCCGATTGCCGCGATCTTGTCCTCGGCAGGCGAGCCGTCGGGCAAAGCAGGGCGATCAGGCCGTACCACCCAGACGCCGACCCGGTCCTCTCGTCGTTCGCCGCGCACGTTGAAGGCGGCAAGCGTGCCGATGATCCACTGTTCGAGCGCCGCGACGAAGGCGCGCACGTCCTCGCGCCGGCGCTTCAGGTCGAGCATGACATAGGCGACCCGCTGGCCAGGCCCGTGATAAGTGTATTCGCCGCCGCGTCCGGCCGCGAAGACCGGAAAGCGGTCAGGTTCGATCAGGTCCTCGATACGGGCGCTGGTGCCGGCGGTGTAGAGCGGCGGATGTTCGACCAGCCAGACCATTTCGCCGGCAGCCCCGCCGCGGATCGCTTCGGCGCGTGCCTCCATGAAGGCAAGCGCATCGGGATAGGCGGTAAGGCCGGGCTCGACCAGCCATTCGACCGGGGCCGAACCGGGCAAGGGCAGGAACGACGTGGCGATCTGGCTGCGTTCTGGCATGGCGTCTCTCTTGTCGCCTTCCATATGGCGATATCAGGCGGAAACGTCCAGTTCGCCGCGCGCGGGGCGCCGAGCATCCGACGCGCCGGCAAGACAATGAGTGCTTGCTGGTGCAGGTCGCAGCTGTGTCGTCAGGATGATTTGGTGCGGTCGAGAAGACTCGATTTTCACAATCGGTCGAGAAAATCTTAGATCAACTTTTTGATTCGATTACGTTTTTTTTGATATTCACCAATACAAGATTTAGGGCGGCAAATCCCCTTTTTAGGGCACCATTTAGGACAGTTTTTAGGGCAATCAGGCAAAGCCGGCAGGCTTATGCCACCATCGCCGTACCGGATGGGCTGCCAGCGTGCCAGCCAAGCGCCCGTGTATGGTATCATTCGCCGATGTATTGCTGTTGATTCTTTTGTCGCGCGTGAAGCGAGGACGAAGTGAAATTCAAATCGGAACATGACAACCCTCTTCCCGATCTGGTCGAGTTGAAAACTAAGGTTTCGCCCAAAGAAGGCGACGATCACGCCCATGATCTTCTTGTCGAGTTGCGGGTGCATCCGTTCGAAATCGAAGAGGCGATCGGAACTATCGCTGTTGAGATTTCCGAAGCGGTGCTTTCGGTTCAATTCACAGGGCTGGCGGTCGTGCCCCGCACAAAGCTTGGCAACCCAGTGATGGCGACGAAAGTCCGACAGGACGTGCAGCGCGAGCGGTCTGTAACGCAGACGGAAGACACCGAAAAGACGCGCTCAGCCAGTGCCTCAGGCGGTGGTGCATCTTTGACTGGCATCAACGGCAAGGTCGAGGGCAGTCGTAGTTCTGCCGAAAAGTCTGGTCAGTCGGTCAATGAAAAGACGACCAGTACGGAAGTGATCGAACGGTATCAGGTTAAAGCGATCGGCAACGACAACTGGAAGATCACCGGCGCGCCTTTGGACGGAGTATATATCGACCATGAGCCATTGTGTGAGGTGACACCTGTTGCAGGCAAGAATCGCCTTGGCGTCGAAGCCGAGCTTGTCGTCAAGCAAAAGCATGTTAAGGCGGAACTGACTGCGAGTACGGGCTGGTTTTCGTCTATCCAGTCGGTCAACCAAAAGAAAATTGCGAAAGTGCTGATAGCCAAAAGCCTTCACGCGGCTGGGTCCGACCAGCCGTTTGACGGTAAGTTCGTGTTTGGAAAGTCACAGAGTTTCGATGAAGGATAGCCCGTTCCTATCTAATATCTTGTCGGGAGAAACCGTCGCGGCGCTTCAAGCGATAGCGAAGTCGCAAGCGCCGACCTTCAACGAAATGGTGAGACTCGCTGGACTGGACAGTTCGCGCAATCTCCGCCATGCCGACCTTCGCGGGGTCAATCTCACCAACGCCGATCTTCGCGGTTTTGACCTGACTGGCGCGGACCTTCGCGAGGCGATTGGCATCCGCGTGATGTGGGACAGAACGACGGTCTTCGACGGAGCGGACCTTGACGGGTCCATCTTCGCTGCCAAAGCCCGGCTGGACAGCTACTTTCAAGCCGATGAGCGCGCTCGACGGCTATTGACGACTGTCGCTCGCGGGGGATGGGTGGAACAGATTGAATGGGCTGGCAAGAACCTTAGTAGTTCCGGAAAATACCACGATATAGCGCTGCCAATCGTTGAAGAGCTTTTCTATCGTGCCGTCGAGCCGTTCCTCAAGGCCGAGCTTATGCGCTATATCGCGCCACGACTTGGAAATGACAAAGCATTTCGGGAAATGCTACTTGCAGCAATTTCTGATCAGCCCGACACAGCTACATTGGTGCGATCTGCGGCCAATTTGCTGAAACGACATGGCATGGCGCGGGATACAGCTGTCCGCCAAATCATGCTTTCATTGGTAGATTCCCCAAACAACAGCGTTCGCGAGATAGCGATTCAATTCGTCATGCGTTCTCGGCCGGCAGCGAGCGAAATCGAAATGATAAGAGAGAAAGCGAAAGTCGGGGGCAATCAGTTCGGGGAGCTTTTTGTAGCTGAGACTGCGCGGCGGCTTGGTGACAAGTATGATCTGGTAACGCGCGACCCACAGAACAACGCCACATTCCCGATGGAGGCCAAGGTATCCGATCAAATCCGCTATCTGATTGCGCGACGCTGGCTACGCGCGGAATCGAGCCACGACGAACTGGGCTTGCCATTGGCTCAGCGGCGACGTGGGCTGAGCTATACCAATACAAAAAAGATCGAAGAAAGAGCGCTGCAAGTGCAAGCTATGTGGGACAGTTTAGCTGAATACGGCATTCATTTTCAACTCGTCCACGAACCGATTCAGGCAGACCTAACGATCAATTATGAAATCAAATCATGACCGTCATGAGCATCCTATCAGGCGATCCGACAACTCAACTCGCATTCTCAGTTTTCGAGAATAGAGGCGTCTACGCGTTGCTTCTTGGCTCCGGCCTCTCTCGTGCTGCGGGTATTCCAACCGGTTGGGAAATCACACTTGATCTGGTTCGTCGCGTTGCACTGGCAAAGGGCGTCGAAGATCAACCGGATTGGGCAGAGTGGTATCGTAAGGAAATCGGCAGCGAAGCCAATTATTCGGCGCTGCTGGCCGAGTTGGCGCTTGCCCCGGCAGAGCGTAGGTCGATCCTGCATTCCTATATTGAACCTGACGAGGACGACCGAGCCGAAGGCAAGAAACTGCCGACCGCCGCACATCATGCCATCGCAAGGCTGGTGCGCGATGGTTTTATCAAAGTCATCGTGACAACCAATTTTGACCGACTGCTGGAAAACGCCTTGCGTGAAGCTGGTGTGGAGCCAACCGTAATCTCGTCGGTCGATACGCTGTCGGGTGCCGAACCGATAACACACAGTACGTGCTACGTGCTGAAGGTGCACGGCGATTACAAAGACGCACGCATTTTGAATACCGATGAGGAACTGAGCAGCTATCCCGCCGCTTATAATGCCTTGCTTGATCGAATTTTCGATGAGCATGGGATCGTCGCATGCGGATGGTCGGGCGAGTGGGACCATGCGTTGCGCGCGGCATTGCTGAGAGCGCCCAACCGACGCTATCCGACGTTTTGGACAATGCGAGGCAAGCTTGGCAGCGGAGCCGAAGAGATCGTTGCTCAGCGAAAGGCGGTTTCCATCTCGATTTCAGATGCAGATGGATTCTTCACCACTCTGGGCGAGCGGGTTGCGACATTGGCCGCGACGCGGAAGCAGAGCCCGCTGACAATCGATCTGCTGATCGGTGCGGTAAAAAGGTATGTCGCGAAGCCCGAATTTCGTATTCGCTTGGATGAAACGCTGACGGATGAAGTCCGCAAACTATTCGACCGTATCGACGTACCGGAATTGGCACCGCAAGGCGGCTGGTCCGTCGAAGGATTTCGCCAGCGAGTTTCGCGCTACGAGGCAGCGTCGGAGCCCCTTGCAAAGGCCTTTGGGGTGCTGGGGCGATGGGGTGATGGCTCAGAACTTGCCGTAGTTGGCGATGCAATTCGGACCGTCGTCGCAAAGGCGAACAAGGAAGGCAACGGCCTAACTGCTTGGTTGGGTCTGCGGACGTACCCGGCCGTATTGATGATGACAGCATACGGATTGGGACTTATTCGGGCTGAGCGATGGAAGCTTTTGCACGACCTGTTTTCGCTGCAAATTGCGAGAGAAGATCGAGAGCCCAAACGGATTGCCAATTATCTTTTCCTTTGGGAGTGGAAAGGTTCGGGGGACGACATTTGGAACAATATTGAGGGGTTCACCACGAAAGAAGGACATCGGAAAACGCCACTGAGCGATCACCTCTTGGATGTGTTCCGAGAGTGGGGATCGTCGTTCATTGGCATCGCCCCAGATCACGACTTACTCTTCGATTGGTTCGAAGCGCTGGGCGGTTTGGTTCATCTTGAAGAGAATAGTGAAGAATCACTCAAAGAACAGCTTTCGCGTCCCGACAATAAGGTGCGGATGTCGACCGGTAGGCTGGCATGGCGAACTGAAGGCTTCAGATCAATTGAGCATGACCTGAAATCGACGCAGAAAAGAAAAGCCCTGATAACAGCGGGCTTCGCCTATGGAAGCGAGTCTTATCTCGATTTGTACCTAGAAAACCTACGTCGACTTTCAGGCTGGATGAGATGGCGCTGAACTAGCCGTTTCGCACTGCCGCTCGGCGCTGAGAACTCTACATTGACTTTGAACCTCAGCCCTGGAACGGCGGAACGTATCGGCATCTTTGACGCCGTGGAAGTTGAAGTTGTTCACGACAGCCCCGCTCCGGCCGCCTTCAGCGCCCCTGTACATGGGCTCGTTGTCATTCCGCCTCGCCAATTCCACAGGAACCTTGCGACTGCGCGATAGCGAAATCGTAAACAACAAATGTCTTCTTTTCGAAGACAAATAATTTGCAACGTTATCTATTTTCTCGGGGTGTAGGCGCGGAGAATTTTTGCGTCCCGATAAGTATCTCCGACCAAACGAGCGGCGATGTGAACCGTAACGGCGCGGCGCCTCCATTCCGCCTGTTGGATCGCCTTATGGTGCTTTGCACTGAGAAGCGGGTCTTCAAGAGTTGCTACAATCACTTCACCAGTCGTTACACGTTCCAAACGCACCGTGAAGTTTGTGTCATCTTCGGACTCCACGCCTACCACTAAAAACTGATCTTTGATTATCACGTCCTTGGAGCGGCTTCGTTGTGACCGCGTGATTTCTCGAATGAGATTCTGCTGGAGTGTTGTTCCCTGAATCGTGACTTCGTCCGCCTTTCCACTATTCCTGAGAATTTCGTCAACGGCTTCGCGATTCAAATCCCCTATTCGGCGTGCGGTTTCGGAGTCTTTGTATGCCTTCTCAAGAAGGTCGGTCTTCCGCTTGTTCTCAGCCACCAGCTCTTTGATGGTTTGCAGCGCACCTAGGCGCTCAGTACTCTCAATTTGTTGTTGCTTTAAAGCAGCATCAATCCTCGCAGACTCCTCCTTAAACGCAGTCTCTATCCGCGTCTTCTCTACGTCGTTGTTCAGATAGTTAGCGACCTGCGGGCTGCCGAAAAAGAGCAGCGCAACGACGATCACCGCTGTCAAGACCTGTTTCCCGCTCATCTTGTCGACGCACTTTCCAAGAACGCTTTTGAGTTGTTCTGCCGCTTCTGCGTTGAGGTCAGAGCTTCCCTCCTTAACTTTAAATACAAGCTCAAAATCATCCTTTTCTTGATCGGTGAGACGGTTCGTCCGGGGATCGTCCCTAATCAGAAGCGCGGCGGTCCGATAAAACGCCGTTTGATACTCCACCATACCGCGCATCATTGAAGCGGTAACGGTCTGCTGAAAAATCTCACCTTTGAAATTGAGGTGGACCTTAGCCCATTCGGCACCTCCAAAGTCGAGTGTCACTTCATCGGCATTGATTTTATTCCCAAGGAGGTCGTCGAGCACCTGCCAAGCGTCGTCTTCAGTCTCGATTCGAATTGCAGTTGCCATGCGTCCCTCTCTCAGTGATTGAGTTCGATAGCATGGAGGATTAACCGAATGAAGCGGTGACCTTGTTTATGCAGTGAAGCCACGCACGATCTTCGCGGGTGGCTTCAACAATTGGAAAGTGAGGCACACTGACCCATCCTGTATAGTTCTAGTTTGGTCGCGTGCAGTATTTTGCGATTTGCTTGCGTAAAGGTCGGGACACCAAGGCTTTCTGAACGCCGGGCCAAATGATCACCGAGCTTTCGGCGCGCCAGGTGGCGCGGCCTTTTAAGCTCAAGTGCAATTAAGACATAACGCTAGCCTAGGGCACCTAGGCCCGCCCGGCTCTGGCCAAGATTCGTTCAATCGTTACGCGAGTGTATTCATTGACGTGAGGCCGCATGGCTGAGAACTCGGCATAATACGCATCATCGGACATGGTGCCCGTGCCACCGCTACGGGCGACACGTTCGGCAGCGAGAAGTTCAAACCGGTCATTGATCTCGGCACGGGTGCGAGGATCGCGGGCAGTCTCCCAGAGTTTCGCGCCGTCGATTGCAAATCGCCCAGCATCGGCGGGAACATTGTCTGCCGGGGTCGGGAGGGCCTCCGCCTTCGACGCGGCGACGACTTCTGCCTCCGAGGGAGCGTTGGCGAACCGCAACCGCTCCATAAGGGGAAGATCGACCGGCGACGTGACGCCGTGCTGGTCAAGAATAGCACGCTGGTCCTCCGTCATGCCAGTTCGCCTCCAAGGAGGGCCAACCGGGCCGTGGCCTTTTGATGGTAAAGCAGAGCCTGCCGAATGACATCGGAGTCGGTAAGGCGGTTTTCGGCGGCGTACCGGCGAAGGTAGGTGGCATCCTCTTCGGACACGCGGCAATAAATGGGCACGGTTAGGCCGGGACGACGAGGACGGGCCATCGTTTTCATTCCTGTTCAATTGTGTGGGGTTTTGTGACGCGCCCCGCGCATCAGTTGAGCGAATAGTAAGCTATTTGCTGCCCTTTGGCAAGGAATATGTTCCTACGGCTCGGGGGACTGAGCTCATCCTAGACACTTAGCTCTGCACTCAACTCTGCTGCTTTGCGAATGGAAATGGACCGCTGCTTTAGGTCCCATCGGCCTTAGCGCATACTCCCTTGCTGCGGTCCCCTGCTCATGGGACCCGGAAGTGAAAAGATTTCGGGGTTGAGTGCAGAAGAGCTGGGCTCAATGTTTATTCGGCCGCCAGAGCCACCATGAGGGCCTGAGACCCACCCCACCCCGCATACCCCATTAGGTACCATAGGCCGTTGATTTAATAGCATTTTTTCTGCAAGGCGACTACTATCGGTACATCTTCCGCTTGTCTTCCGCGTGGTGTGGTTAACAGGTTCAGCGCACTGACCATGCCTGTGCGGCCGGCATTGCGCATACGGACATCTATGCTTGCCCCTTGGTGCGTTGCTTCAAACCCGCGCAGGACGAGTCTCACTAGAGCAGGCTTCCACGCGACTGGTGAAACATAGCCAAACGGGCCATTAACCAGTCTCACAAGAATGGATAATAAATGAGACTCATGTAGTCTATCAAAGTCCAAGAGTTCAATTGGATTGGAGGCCGAAGAGATGGCAAAAGGAATGCTCATCGGATACGCGAGAACATCAACGGTCGAGCAAGAGGCCGGTCTGGAGGCCCAAGTCAGAGACCTAGAGGCCGCTGGGTGCGATAAGCTCTTTCAGGAGCAACGGTCATCCGTAGACGCTAAGCGCATCAAATTGGACGCCGCGATCGAATTTGCCCGCGAAGGTGATGTGCTGGTCGTTACCAAGCTCGATCGTCTCGCGCGCTCAGTCGGCAATCTGGTCGATATACAGCGCCAACTTGAGGCCAAGGGCGTGACCTTGCGCATTCTCGCCATCAACCTCGACACCGCGACACCAACTGGCAAGCTGATGGTGAACATGCTCGGGTCGGTCGCACAATTTGAGCGGGAGCTTATGCTGGAGCGCCAGAGAGAAGGTATCGCCAAGGCCAAGGGTGAAGGTAAGTACAAAGGCCGAGCCCCCACTGCTCAACGGCAGGCCAAGGAGATCATCCGGTTGAAGATGGAGGGCGTTAAGGTTCCAGAGATCGTTACGACGCTCGGCGTCTCTCGCGCCAGTATTTTTCGCATTCTCAAAGAGCAGGCCGCCGAGGCCGCGTAAGCGATCAGTCTGCCACCCTGAAAGGCCCGGTCTTCTTGCCGGGCCTTTTTCGTGTCGGTCGAGCTATTCGGTATTTGATGCTCATTTTAACGATCGCGGATGCTATCTCGGCGTCCGGGTGCGATTTCTCAGGCGATGGTTGCATTGATACAGCGCACGCCATTGCCGGCACAGCGGGATCGCGGGAAAAACCTCATGATACAAGCAGAACAGGTTCCCGCCGATCGAAAAAAGTGTACAAATCGCGCCTTTGGACGCCATTGGTACAAGAGCTTCCGCCTCCGGGCCGGCGATAGCCTTATATCGCAGTCGCGTACGCTGTCCTCACATAGATCATAATTGGGATCGTATTTTGATTTTTGCGAGACGAGCTTTGCAACGGCGATTGAACGATCTTCGTTCGACACTTGATGGTGCTGCGGTCGATCTGCTCGCGGCTCGCTTAAATCAGCCCGGAAGAGATCGACTTGCCGCAATGTGGGAAGTTGCAGTCCTGCATGCCCTGGCGAGTTTCGGGACACTTCGAAGCGAGGAGCCGCTGCCGTCAGGGCGGCGTCCCGACGCCGTATTTGATAACAACGATCTGCGGTTTACCGCCGACATCACGACTGTCTCTGATGAGGGTTTAGATGACAAGAACCCGTTTTTCGATCTGAGCGAACTTATCGAAAAGGAGAAAAACAGACTAGGTCTGCCTATCGGCGGGTTAGACCTGCGCGTAAAGTCAAAAGATCATCGCTCCGCACGGGGTGTTCAAACCGTGCTGCGGCTACCTCCGCGCAAGCGGCTATCAGAGTTTGTCCGGGACGAGATTGTCCCACAGTTGCGCGATCAAATGCGTGCCAGCGAGAAGGTCCTGCGCATCGCGATCGACACTGATGACGTAGGCCTCGAAATCACAATTGATCCTGAAAAGTCTCCTTTCAGCGGGGGCGGATTTGCTTCTTATGATGCTCCGACAATCAAGGATCGGAATCCGCTCTTTAATGCCATGAAGCCCAAGGCGGAGCAGCTTCGCGGGGCTGAGGGTATTACGGGTGTTATTGTATGCGATGGGGACTGTGCAGCTTTTTCCGATCGCGGGGCTTACTCGAACTATATATCGGCGACGGCAATCGCGCAGGAGTTCCTACGTCAATATTCATCAATAGATTTCGTTCTCCTGCTATCGATCAAAGAGACTCGGCGGACATGGATGCAGATTGAGCCTCCGGAGCGCCGGGTGCATCACCTGCTCGTTGTTCGGAGGGGATTCCATAGCCAAGATCAACTCAGTGCCCTTTTCACGGCGGTTGTTGGGAAGTTGCCAAAGCCGGTGATGATGCCGGTGAATGGCGCGTTACGAGCACGGGAGTCAGGCTATCACCTTGGCCATCATGGAGGATTGGAAATGAGAGGTGGAAAAATTCGCATCAGTTCGCGAGAGTTGATGGAGATCATGGCTGGCCTCCGGACGATTGAAGACAATGGGGCCATGAATGTCGGGGGGAATCGCAAAGAGCAACCCCATGCCAATCCGGCCAAAAACGTTTTCCTCTGGAACCTTCAGCGGGGGCAGCTTCCTGTCACCGTCGAGGTCATTAAGACAGGCGAAGATGATAGCGACGACTGGATCGAGTTTGAGTTCGGCGATCGTGACCCGGCCATCTCGCCGCTCAAATGATTCGCTTATCCCTCGCGCTGGCGTTCGATCCAACTCGGCGGTGGCCCGCTCGGGAAGGTCCATTCGTATCCGGTCCTGTCCCTTAGCCTCTCCAGCAGCTTAGCGAGCCGTTCGAACATCAATCCGTTGAGGAAGGCCACCAACTCTCCCCACTCGTTTGCACCCCTGACATAGTAACCCAGCCGCATGGTGGCGCTTAGGTCAAAGCGGCCATCGCCGAAGCCGACTTCAATCGTTCCATCGATCGAATGGTGGCCGGCATTGTGGGCAAACCGCTTGTTCCGCAGTTCGATGATTTCGTCATGGGCTTGGCGAAGACGCGCAGGGATAGCTTTCCGGGAGACACCACTTCCAATGCCACCGTCAATGAGCCGAACATACGCAACAACGAAAGCGGACGTGAGCATGTCGTGCTCTAGGATTGCCTCAATGGTCGGCTTGAAGTCCGCCGCCGCGAGGCGCTGGTGAATGTAGCTGACGCTCGTCATCACTTGAGAGGCACCAATAAGCCGGACCAGACTTTTGATGTCGCTATCGACTGCCTCCAAAATCGCTCGGCCGTCGTCCAGCTTCGATTGCAGCGCATCGCGCCATTCGGGAGGGAGGAACTGAATCGCCTCTTCGGGCACCACGACGTATTCGCTGCCTTCCGCGTCTTGCTCGTCGGCGTCAGTCTCCATAGTCGTCATAAGTCCTTTGCAGGGCCACCCCCTGCACCGTGGCTGGTACAGGACCGTGCCGCTGAATGATCCGGTTCACCCCATCTTCAATGGGCCAAACATCCCCGAGTCTACCATGGCGAGATAGATTTTCTTTATTGCCAGCGCGGTGTCTTGACTGACAAAGAGCGATGAGCGCTGACCGTGAGGGTTGCCTAGCAGATACGGGCGCATTGTCTCCCAAAGTTCAGCCCTTTGAGCCCATGTCCAACAGGGAAGCTCCTGCTCCAGCATAAGAGGCACCGCTAGTCGCTTGGGGACTGTCCCGCCTGGTTCAAGCAGTTCTGACCATTCGCAGCTAACCAATATCGACGTAGTACCTGTGTTGTAGAACGAAACGTCCAGAACCTCGGCGGTGATGGTCGCCGCAATATGACTCGGCAACCTCTCAACGGAGTCGATAACCTCCGCAGGCTTCCCGGATGCTGTGTAAGGGCATGTAATAAAAGCATGCGCCAGATAGACTGTATGATCCAATCCTTCGTACCCGCATCGGTCGTTTGGATGGGTTTCGGGAGTTTGGCCATCATGGTTCCTAACGAGCGGATGCCATGTCGGGTAGCCATCCACAGGCGGTCCATATTTTTCAACTATGTTGCGGAGCGCTTCCTCACTTCTGGTGCGCTCGGATGGAGAGGCATCCCGTGGGATGAGGTATGCTCTCAATCGTTCGTAACCGGCTGCCGCTGCTTCGTCTGCTCTGAATGCCATTGCCAATCTCCCCTGTGCATAAGGCTCACAATTGGTGTCTTGTGCATGAAATTGCAATACCATGCGCAGTAAAAGATTATTATGCATCTGCACTCATCCTCGTGTGTCGGCATGCAGGGCAAGCGTGCGGACGATCTGCACTCGCCCGGCGAGACGTGACTGGTAGAGGCAATGGACAATCGGTTGAGTGCAGACGGGGACTAGGGGACAGGGGAGGACTATTGCTGAGGTCCGGAACAAAATAAAAAAACTATCTCTCTTCGACCTACGGTGTTTCGCTACGCATGCCGTTTTGTTTTTTCTAGCGTACCCTGCCGGCGGAGGACTCCTCCCCGGTCCCCCTAGTCCCCGTCTGGACTCAACCCGTGGGTCTCGTGAACTGCCACTGGGCGGCATGATCCTTCTGTCCGGCACTCTCGAAACGCACATCCGTCTCGTGACCCTTCAAGCGAAGCTTGAACCGGCGTCCAACGTGGTTCCGCAACCGCATGCCAAGAATCCGCTTCTGCGCAGCGGCACTGTCTTCGTTGATGTTCAGCGACGGGAACCGCAAACGCCCGAAGCCATCGTACAAAACGTCGTGAGCGTCGTTGGTGCTGAACGGTTTGTCCGGCCAAGCGTCAAGAAGCTCCTGCATCACGTCCGACTCGTCCGTCGCCTCGATCTTGGCCGATGCGCGGAAGGCGTTCAGATTTTCAAGGAACCCGTCAATCCCTGCCGCTTCTAAAATGCCGCCCATGACGGCCGCGAAGTCTTCATACGATGCCAAATGCACCATGCTCCGCTTCCGTCCGGTAGCAATCCAATTCTGGACCAGCACAAGGCAGGACCAGACCAGATCGCTTCTGCACTCAACCATCCACTTTCGAAGATCGGAAATGACGAAGCCAACACGACTCTCGGGCTCGGACATCTGTGCGTCGAGCCGGATCGGCAGCATACGGCGGACCATCTCATCGGCCATCGTCATATTGTTGCCGGTGAACACCGTAAGCGCGCGGTTCGGCCCGACGTAGGTATCGTTTCCGCCAAGCTTTCGATCCTCCCACCAATCCGCTGTGCCGAGGGTCGCCAGCGCTTCGCCGTGAATCTTGTTGCGCACGTTGTCATAGAAGATGATCGGCGACCCGCCCATGAGCTTGGACGTGATACCCTTGCGGACTTCCTCTTCGTTCTTTCCGAGCACCTGCGGCGAGGCCGGACGGCCGATAATAATCTGGTAGAGCAGTTCGACAAGAAGACTGGCACCGGTGCCCGGCTGCGGTTTGTCGATAAAGAAGAACGGCGTCGGCCCGGTGTAAAGTCCCCGTGCGATCTGCTGGAGCATCATCACCACGACGTGTGCCCGCGACGATGAACCGTCGCCACCTTCGGAGCCGCCGAAGTTGTCCACGAAGGGGAAATCGGCGAGCGCTCTGCCAAACAGCCAATCCTTAGCCATCTCTACGTCAATGCCAGACGGCACGACCGGAACAGGATCGATGTTGAGTCCAGAGGTCTGGAGAATGGTCCGCGTGGCGGCGTCGTAGCCGTCTTCCGTGCGCAAAGTGCCGTCCGGGCCGAAGATCGGGACGCGCGTGAACCGATCTGCCACAGGCACCGGCTTGTCGCGCATGCCCCACAAATGCGCGGGAATATCGTCGGCGAGGGAGGCGACACGCTTGCTCTCGGACGAGACGACGTAGGTGACGGCGTCGTTGCACTCGGTCTTGAAATCGGTGAACGACATCTTTTTCAGGAAGTCGGCGATTGCGCCACTCTCCGCCTCGCCGGGAAGGCGCTTCATGTCACCACCATGAAGGAACAGATAGGGCGGATCGTTCAGCACCCGCAGCCCGTGCAGAAGCGCATCACATTGGGCAGGAAAATCATCGTCCGACCAGATCGTCGGGCTGCTGCCAGCCTGAGATGCCTTCGTGCGTGCGGCCTTTGCGCTCTCCTTCGCGTACTTCTTTGCGCGCCTCTCCACCGCTTCACGAAAGGCGGTTACCCCAGTGAGCTTCAAGACCTTGACGCGATCATAGAACGGGACCCGATTGGCTTCACGGGACAACGAATCCATCAAGGCTTCCATAGTTTCCGGAGGCACGGCACCGTCCCGCTGCTTCTCGGAATGAGCTTTCGCAAAAAGGGCATCGAGCCCAAGCCGTCGATTCAGGTCGCCTTCTTCGTCGTCGATGCCGGCGAGATCGTAGGTCGGGTCGGTCAGGATGGAATCAGGGAACCAGCCATCCTGCATCGCCTTCTGCATGTGCGTGAGACGATCGCGGCCGGCGCAACCAGCATGCGAGCAGTGGAAGGAAAAGGTCTCAGCGTCAGCGCCGGCCGACTGAACGAAGCAGCCCTGATCGTCCGGATCACCGGGATTGGAGTGCGAGTCATCCCACGGGCATTCGATAGTCAGTTTGGTGTCGGACTGCTCGATACGCACGCGGTCGTCGGCGAAATCTTTAAATACCTGCGCAATGTCGAAACCGTGTGCGCGCTTGTTAGCCCAGGTCATTAGATCGATGTCAAGTTCCGGAGATTTCAACCGCGCGCCGTGCTTGGAAGCGCCCATTCCCGCACCCGCAGCTTCAAACGGGTCGGAATACACCTTGGCGGTGCCGGCGCCCGGGATGTCCTCGAAACGAAGCAGCCGGCCGCAGGTCAGCATGATCCGGTAGTTGTGATGATCCTTCGAGTGACGCGGCAGATAAAACAGGCGCGACGGGTCGCGCGCGGCCGGGTCAGCTTCGACGCCGAAGGACCGGGCGAGCCCAAGAACCTTCTGCGACCACATGTTGATCACATCCTTGTGGGCACCATCCTGATCGGCGTAAACGAACGGCTTCGCAAGTGGAAAGATCATGCGGAACTTGTCGATCGGGCGGGTCTGGATGATCAGCTTCATGCCGTCGTCCTGCCGCTTCTCGACGAACTCGGCCGCGTCGACCACGGACGAGACGTAGTTCATTTCCTCGCTCATGTAGCGGCGGATAGACTCGGTCGTCGGCGTGGTGTCGATCTGGCTCTTTTCGGCCCAACGATGGAAGCGATCCTGAGCGATCTCGATGCCGGTAGAGCTATGGCTGTGGGTTGTGTAAAAAACGCAGGTCAGCCCGGCCGCACGAACGCGCTGGAAGCAATCCTCCAGAGACGCGCCACTGTCTACGTCGATGCCCATCATGTAGTTGTGGGTGACGTTGTTCTTGGTCCGACGCTTGGACTTACCAAGGGTGCCAGTGACGAAGCAGCGGCCCTCTTTCTTGCCGATCTTGTGCTGGGCGAACATGCCCTCGAACACGGCCTTGAAAGGGGCCTCGGGGACCGACTTCCACTCCTTCTCGTAGCGGTTCTCGGCGACACTAAGAGCAATCGGCAACGTCGCCAGTTCAGGCGTGATCTCACCCCAGATTTCGGCATCGTGGAAACGACTGATCGGTTCATCGGGAACCGCAGAATCGTCATCTGCAAATTCGTCATTGGCCATCAGACGGAGGGCAGCGGCGGCCTCTTCGAAGTTGATAATTTCAGCCGTGATCTGGTCAGTGCCAGAGGCGGCCCTGCGGGCGGATTTCGCCATTTTAAATCTCCAAAATTTGGGCGCGCACGAAGGCACCCGCAAGCAACATCGTTGCTTGCGCTAAAATTCAGCGTCTTCTCGGGAGAATTTTGTGGGACTTCCCAAAGTCAGCGCTGGTTGAGGTGATGTCAGCGCTGGCCCCGCCATACGCCCATCTGGTGGGTGGTAAGTGGCCGTCACCCCTTGGGGCAACAGCCACTCCGCTTCTTTGGAAGATCCACGGTCGCAAGGTTGCACGAGCAGCGAGCCGGGTCCAGAAATTTGAAAAAACGGCTCAAAATCCTGGAAACGTTTGCGGCTGTCGAAGTAGTGATGGTGAACACCATCTCGTCCTGCATCATGCAATATTTTTGAAGGCGGCTGCGGCGCACCCAAGAACCACCGCAGCCGCCATCCACGCGCCGTCCAACTCGCGCGGAACTATGATGTGCTCTTTGGTTCGCGAGCATCGATCTCGTCGGCGACGATATCGGCCAAACGAAATGGATTCCCGATCAGGAACATGGCCTGACCGAAGGAGTCGCCGGTGATAGTTTCGGTGAACCTGAAGGAACGCCCCCGCGAGCGGCTGACCTCAACCTCATATTCAATTTCACATTCGGCCGCCTCATCGTCATGGCCCACCGCAAAGAGGGTAAGCTTCAGACCGACGGTCCTGCCGCGCGCTTTCAGAGCGATCTGGGACTTGTCGCATGCGGTCGTCCAGTTGAAGTGAGCTTCGCAGAATGCCGACCGAACTTCTGTAGAAGAGTGCACAAGCTCGCGCCATGCCATCACGCCAAAGCGATCTCGGCCGGGCGAGTAGAGGCTGAGTACGGCGTCCGAGAGAAGAGTGTCGGTCACGCTGCCCGTCCTACCTGCCCGTGCGAGAAAGCCACCCTCGCCAGAATGGCATCAGCCGCCTCGGCGACGGCATCACGAACCGCCACCTCCAAGACCCGCGCTTCGCGCACGAGAACGATGCGCCCGGAAGCGCTCCGATCGGCGTCTTGGAGGGAAACCCGGTAGTCCACTGAAATCTCGACCACGACAGAATTGGGCTTCTTCCGAATCATGAGGAAGTCGAGCGTCAGCGCAGGAATAAGCCCCCGAGCGCGAAGACGAAGCTCGTGGTGTGTCGCTACCGCTTCGAGTTTAAAAGTGGTGGCAAGCGCCAACTTATCTACGGGCGTCAACTCCCACGTAACGTGATTTTCCATAACGAGATTCCTCCGGTCGGAGCTGGTCAATAGTTCAATGTTTGGGTGAAGCCGTTGCCCCGCAACGGGAAGGAACCGATCTTTTGAGGCGAGACACGCGCGAGATCAATTCAAACGCATGATCGCATATCTGACCGACAATGTACAGCAAAACTGGACAACGGCTCAAGCGCCGGAGCCGTCATAACGGATTTAATCGTCAAGATATTCTGTTAAAAACAGATACTTGACGAAGCTTACAAGACAAACCATTGTCGGTGGCGTCAACAATATTGCCGGGGCCGAGATGCAGAAAATCGAAAATTTCGACGAACTAGAGGACCTTACCGCCACGACCATGCGATTGAGGGACGTTCTAGACGACATCTGCACTCAACCCATTTCAACCAGAGGAGCCGCTCTCGAAATTGGCCTGCGTCGGCAACTGCTCGCCTCGGCGATCGAAGACGCCGGGCAAGAATTGATAACCGGTGTGTTTATGTTGCCTAACTAACCCGCACTGATTGTTTTTGTTTTGTTCCACGCCTAATGTGCCTTCTTCAGACACAACGCGATGGCCGCCGATGCACGATCTCAAAGATTACACGCTCGCGGAATTTCTATCCGAGCAGAGTACTAACTTTCGGTCGACCCTGCCCCTAGTCCACTCTTCTGAGTCGAGGAACCTGCCAAGGATCATCAGTGAAGGGAAAATTACCGTCACACCTTGCGACACGTTTACTGACGAAAATTTAGCCTACTTCTTCCATGGGCGACCTTCATACCGGAAAGCCTACGACAAGCCGAAGGATTGGCAGCTTCCCTTCGTGCTGCTCCTTAAAAACACCTGCCTAGTGAGCATGCACCGGATTTTTCCCTTCGATTCTGGAGCGCTTTTCTCCGGGCGGTTTCCTAACTACCTGTCAGATTTCAAGCCCGAAGGCTACGAATTGGCATCGCAGGGTAATGCGGCCATTGACCTCCTGATCGACATTTTCTTCGGTAGCGACTCCGCTTATCTGCACGGCAAGGCGAAGCCTGTCGACGAGGTGAAACAACGGCGGAAGCTAGGGATTAGCCACTCTGAGATTGAAGCGCTGTCCGCGATGTACACTCGGGATCAAGTGACGGCGGATGACCGGTCCCTTACCATAGAAATTCAGAGTGGCGCAGACGTTTCGATCAAGGATCACCTGATCGGAATAGTGATGCCTAGACCCTATTTCGATGACAAGCGCTTGAAGGAACACCTTCGTGCTATTAACAAAGGACTACAAATACGACACTATGATATATATCCTCTAAGTACCGAAAGTTATATCGCGATAATTTACGTTCTAGTGAAAGATATATATAGTAAGCTAGGACGGATCGATGGATGACCGTTATGACCTAATGGCATGCATCGATTTCGACGCGGATTCTTTTGCTATATCCATTCCAATTTTGAAGCGCCGCAATTCGAACTATTCCTACATTCCTAAGACAGACAGCTTTTTCAACGTGCTTGATTTCTACGAGGTTCTCGATTTGGGCTATTCGCTCAAGCACGTAGACGCGAGCGACGAGCGGCCTGTTCAAATTGGCCACAAGGCTCCGGTCCCAATATTGGAGAATGGGTCCGTGCATGTACTCGATCCTGAGTGGACTGAGGGCGAAATTCGGTCACGGCTGCCACGCTTAGGCAACGAAGCCGTTAAAGCGTTTCTTTCACTTCGATCGCGCATCGGCAGCGCCGGGTTCACCCCTGCGGACCACGCGGACATCAACGCAGCAATGGATGATCTGCTGAGCCAGCCGGTTCGCTCCCGGTATTGGATTTCAAAGTTCTCTGCTCTCGTTCGATCAACCTTCGATCGTGGCACACCACCTCCCGACCTACTTGAAAAAGTAGAGGCGGCCCGTCTCAACTGGCTCGAAAAGTTTTCCGCGAAATCCTCGCTCAAACTCGTGCAGGGGATTCTTGAGATACCTCATCTCAAGCTGCAACCGACTTCCGCCAATCGCGTGATGTTGCATCGTTTTGAAGGCATGCTGCTTACGAAAGGCATCTTCATTTCGAGAACGGAATTGCGTGCCTATGAGGGAATGTTCCCAGACGGCATCTTCGAAGCGATCAAGCAAGAGACAGGAGGCCAATACGACTTCTGGAGCAGGCGGAACGCCATCTCCGAGTTCATCGCTCAACAAACATACGAACATGTGTACCCCACCGACAGCACACAAGGGCGTATACATGAGCCCGACCGATGGACTGTCGGGGAGTTGTCGGCACTCCTACTGTTTTTTGATGTCGTAGCGGGTGAAGACACTGGCCTCGATAACTCGCGCCAATACTTCCATCCACTCTTCGATAAGTGCCTTGAGCAAGTCCAGATGGTCCTCGGTGATCGATATCGGCTTACGAATGTCGTGTTTCGAACTCAACCGCCTCCACCTTGGTTTTTGCGTGACCTAATGGAGGTATTGCAGATCGTAGCGTCTCAATTCCCTTCCAATCCCGACCAATGGCTGGACAACCTACGCGATGTTATCGAGCTTCATCGTAAACTGGTTGTCGTTTCCAAGATCGTTCGCCCGAATACGAGCACGCTTGACGATGCCGACGTTGTCTTTGAAGGAATTGATTACTCGCTGCTCGCCGCCGTCAACAATGCGGTATCAACTAGGAATGTCTCCGCGCTAAGAGCCGTCCTTAAACCCGATCCTCAGTCGGTGCTGTAGAGGCAGCGTGATGGCGGAGCGCGAGAGTAAGGAGTCATACGGCTCTGATCGGGCCCAACTAGTTTACGGTCGCAGCACTGACGGTAATTTGCTTCATATTAGCGAGGTTCAGCGAGGCTTAGCCTGTGGATGCATATGCCCCGCATGCGATGGGCAGTTGGTTGCTCGAACCAAGGCTGATCACAAGGTTCCGCACTTCGCGCACTACAGCGGCGAGGCCTGCGGTGGTGGTCCAGAGACGGTTATCCATTTGCTGGCCAAGGAGGCGTTCCGCAGCAACCCGAAGATGCTGCTGCCGGAGCGACTTGGGCTAGATGAACGTAAGCAGGTGGTGATGAAGCCGGGGCAGGAAGTCGCCACAGAGTTCCTTCGGCTAGAATACACGGACCCGAAGGAGATCGTGCCGGACCTCTATGTTCGCGCTCTCGGTTACGATCTTTTTGTTGAGGTCGCGGTGACTCATTTCTGCGGCGACACCAAGCTTCAGCACCTGCGGGATCACCGCACGCCGGCCGTCGAGATCGACCTTTCCAAACTCCCGCGAGATTCGACGCGAGAGGTAATCGTGGACGCGGTCCTGCGATCAGCGCCACGCCATTGGCTTTTTCATCCCGGCATTGAAGCTGCGCAAGCGAAGTTCAAGAAGGATGAGGAAGCGTGGCGGAAGGAGCAAGACGAACGTCAGGCTAATGCGGCGAACAAGCACAGGAAACGCGTTGGTGAACTCGCGCGCGCCTATGCTGACGGACTGAAAGAGTTGGCGGGAGCGAAGGGGAACGTACCTCGCCACGCTGAACTTGTGGAGGTTGGACTCGTCGATCATGTCGGGATTGAGGTTGCAGGTTTTGCCTGCTTTACCGTGCTGCCAGCGGTTTGGCAGGCTATCATCTTAGCCGAGGTCTTTCACGACCGTTGCCTTGGGAACGGGCCTTGCAAGGCCGTACCGATCACCAAGCATCTAGAGCAAGGCCATCTCATACGGCCGCAGTTTCAGCGCGTGTCTCGCGAAGTGGCAGACGACACGGCGCTAATCGAAACTCAGTTCGTGCCTGCTTGGAAAGCCATCGACAATTATCTGAACTATCTACTCGGCAAGGGCGTTCTGTTCCAACAAGGCTACGGCGTAGCGCTCGCAAAGGCATTCGCCGATCCTTGGACCGCGAGGACATTGGCCGAAACCAAAAGAACCGCCTCCCTGCACGCGACCGTACAACTGGTGGACTGGATTCTTAGCGAGCTTCCTGACGACGAGCGTTGCGGTATGAACGGCGAGTCGTGGCTTCAATCAATCCATCAAGAATCCGGCTTGAGCTACCGGGAGGCGTTACAGTCCAACGTCGAGTCGGCAAAGATCGTCGGGCAGATCGAGAACATCGCTGCCATGATGGAGAAGAACGGGCGGCTGCCATACGGCAATGTTGGATTACCCATTGAACGAGCTATCGAGCGCCGGAGGGCGCAGATGGCGAAGCACGCCGAAGAGCTACGGGAGAAGCAACTTCAAGCAGCGGAGCGCCTACGCCATTCGCGGCGTGACCGGCTTTGTGTTGATGCAGAGAAGGAGCTAACCGGGCCAGGCTTAGATGCATTCTTGAACACCAGACTTGCCAACATGAACAACATGACCCCGCTTGAGATGTCGGAGGATAGCGAGTCTGGCCTGACCCGCGCGCGGGAGGCACTTTCGGAATTGGTCAGGCAGCGTCTTATCGAGGCGGAAGCTGCGGCCGAGCGGGAAGAGTATCGCCGGATGATCACCGATGATGCCCGGCAGTGTTTGTCGGAAAAGGACTCCGAAAGCTTTCTGAATGGCCGCGACGACGATCTTAACCGCACAACGCCGCTGCTGTTCGTGAAGGATGCCGAAACTTATCGAAAGGCTCGTGGGAAACTTACACAATGGCAGGATCAGTTTGGCGGGCCATTCTGAACGCCAGTGTCGATACATTGACTCCATCGTACACGATTTGAACGAAGGCTGCTTAATAGGCCAAGTTGCATCAGAGACTCGTGATAGCCTCTGTAACAGGTTGAGGAGGCTAGATAGCATGACCGCCGAAATAGAGACTTATGCAATCCCCTATAATCTTTATCGCTATCGTAGCTTGCGGCGCATTGGTAAGCCCGACAAAGAAGTACTCGACCGGGAATTGCGCTCGATAGAGCAATCTTCTCTCTGGTGCTCGGACTTCGATAACATGAACGATCCAATGGAGGGAGCATTCGAGCCTTCGGCCGCAGTCAAGGAGAATCGGAGGTACGCAGAACTTGCTCAGACAATCCGCGATGGAAAGCTCGGGTATGGAATGTGCGCGTTCAGCGAGGCGAAAGATATTGAACTCATGTGGGCCCACTACGCTGATGAGTTTAGAGGGGTATGCGTCAGTTATTCGTTTAGATCATTACGTTATGGGTTGGGATCAGACAAAAGTTTTACTCGGCTATGCTATTCTGACAGCCCACCAAGGGTAGTTAATACTACGGGACCACAAAACGATATATTGCGGATTTTGTCTACAAAACACTATCGATGGCAGTACGAAAGGGAGTGGCGGTTATTTACGCCTGTTATTGGATTGAACCAGTACCACAGGAAACTCAGAAACCGGCCCGTTGTGACAAGAGTTTATGCTGGATATCGAATGGATCCATCGGTACGCCAAGAAATATTCGAACGAATGAATGCCATAAAAATTCCCGTTTACGTGATGAGTTTGGAGAATTACTCGATCAAGTTCCGCCTCATCCGGAGACCTCGGTGAGCTACTCTGTACAAGAGTGCACGCGAGCACCGCCGCAATTCCGAATTGCCCGTACGAGCATGATGCCGCGAAGAGCGCGCGCTGCCAACGAAGCAAGCTTTGGAAGACGCTCAAGGAGCAATCGGCACCCGGCATGACCAAGAAATCAGCTTCCCGATTGAACCGTGACCGACGACGGATACCGCGAAAGGATAATATCGCAACTATTTCCGTCGATCACGACAACAGGCGTGTCGTTTTCACCACCAACGACATGTTGGTGAAGCAGCTTCACCGCGAAGGGCCACGTCTTGCACGCTCCTTTGATCGCTTAACCAAGCGGCACATTGTCGAATGCAGCGCTGTTTTCGGACAAGTTCAAGGCCTTATGCTGAGGCACCTACCTCGGCTGGACGACGACGATTTCAAAGCAACATCCGCCCGGCTGCTGTCGAGCGCTTCCAATTCCTTGGTCGCCAGCATTGAAGTCGCGCGCCATGGCTATCGCCGGCAATACGGCGTTCTTGCCCGCACCTTCATAGAAACTCTGGCAACGGTGGTCGCCTTCGCGATCAAGGAAAATGCATTGCAACAGTTCCACGAGGGCAAGCTCGATTCCAACAAATGCGTCACATGGGCGAAGGCGGCTCTCCCTCCGATAGGTCAATATTGGGGAATGCTGAGCAGAGAGTTCGTCCATATTGGCAAGAGCTATTCAGCTTTCGAGCCGCCGCTAGAGTACACGGCTGCGGACGAAGCCTTGCCGTTCATCCTCAACTCATTGAGAGGAAACGTCTGTCTCCTTCATATTGTCGCCGAGCTCATTTTCTCTGATGAAACCGACACACCACAGTACTGGTCTCGTAACGGACAGGCCGCTTCGTTCGACCCTACGCCGGAAGTTCGGGCGTGGATGGAGGTATTTCTTAAACCGGTCGAATTAGGCGCCAATGATATCGGCAAGGCTTGATTGTGTCCTCTGGTCGGCGCAGCGCCTGATTCTCAGCGGATCGACTTTGGTCAAATGCTCCATCAGAATGGTCGGACCGAATCCCTCCCCATAGCCTTTCTCTGATCCCTTGCTGGCCTCTCTCCCCGCAAGCCGTTCTCTGATCTCAACCGGCACCCCCGCATTTCTGGCAGCGTCTGTCCACGTGTGCCGGAATGAATGGAAGACAAGCTGCTTATCCGTGATTTCCGCCTTTTCTCGCAGGAGGCGCGCAAAGCGCTTGCCGTAGGGCCCACCGTACCGACCGCGCTTGTCCGGCTCGAATGACGGAAACAGCTTCGGCCCCTTCGACCGCCGAACATGGGCAACGAAACCCATCGCAAGCAATCGTGGATGGATCGGAATTGTTCGGATGCTGGCGCTGTTCTTCACCTTCTTACCGGTGTCGCCAGCCTCTTCGTCCAACGCATCGGTAATGCGGAAGCACGGAATCCCGTCAACAGTCACGAAGTCCGCCTTGTCCAGTTGGCAAATTTCCTCCTGCCGGGCGCCCTGATATAGCGCAATATATGGGACCCAGAAATCGTCATCGCGCGGAGTCTTCTCGGCGGATAGAGTTGAGAACAGATGTCGCAACTGCGCTGGAGAGAACGATTTGCGACTATCGCTTCTCGCGTCCGACTTCTTCCCCTTGGCCTTCACATTGCGGAAGCCATTGAAGGGATTTGTGTCTAGAAAGCCCTGAGCGACGGCATGGTTGACGATCGCACGCAGGCCTTGAAGGTGCTTCGCGATAGTTGCCTCTGAAATCGTCTTCCACCCCTTCCGCTGACCAAGGAAAACGATCTGATCGAAAGGAAGGTCCAATTTGTTGACCGGCACGTTAGCGGGGAGTTCGGGGAGCCTTTCGGCGAATGTGCGGATATGATCCTTGGTCAGGTCCTTAACAGGAAGGTCACCGTTGATCTCACAGAAGCGCCGTGCGGCATAGCTGAACTGACGGACTGTTTGGGCGGGCTGGTTCGTTGCCTTCGCCCAGTGTTTCACAACCTCGTGCAGGCCGGGGTCGTTCACTGAATCGATGCCCTTGATTTCATCCACCACGATGCCGAGCTTTTGGAGGGTCCGCGCCTTCTCTCGGATGATCTGCGCAAGTTCGGCAAGCTGGGCGGAGTCGGCCTTGCCCTCAAGCCGCTGGAGGTGAGCGCTTATACGATCGACAAGCATGTCCTCAGAGATAATCGAGGAGAGCACCGCCGCAGGCTGTAGGAATTTGAAATCCATCACATCCGACGCCACCTCATCGCGGAGGGACTCGACGCCCCCGGCTTCTTCGAGGTTGAAGCGTTCGGTCGGGGTTAGATCGCCAACGTAGTCAGGTGCCTTCGCCAATGCTCTGGCGCGGTCGATCGCGTCGTCTGTGGCGACAATGTGCTTCCGTGCCGCCCTAGCGGCGATGGCCGCATCTGTCGTCTCCAGCGACTTGTCGCGAAAGAGCGCTGAATCGACCTTGCCTTTTAGTTCGGGAGGAATCGCCCGCTGGAAATACCAGATGCCACGGTTGCCACGCTTCTTGAGATATTTTGCCATGGCCGGGCAATTTGACCGGATTGGGTGGCGAGTCAACAAGAGGTTAGGAACGTTTTAGGTCAGTTTTTAGGGCACCTGTCAGGTCAGGCGGGGGAAGATACCTTGCATTTACAATGGATTCAAGGGTTTGGCTAAGAGAGCCATTGGTGCGGTCGAGAAGACTCGAACTTCCACGGGTTGCCCCACAGCGACCTCAACGCTGCGCGTCTACCAATTCCGCCACGACCGCACGTGGTAGAGCCGGAACCGACCGGCTCGCGGCGTGTAGCAAATCGTTTCCAGCGAAACAAGTGCGCCACGAGTATTTAATCGCTGGGAATGGCTATAACGGATCAATCGCTTTGCGCGCCCGGAAACGAGGGCGGCGGTGCGTCTTGGAGACTGCGTCGCCGCGGCTTTCGCCCGATCCTGCGGCTACGCCGCCTGCTTCCTCCGCGCCAGCGTATCGGCCACCACCTCGCCGAAGGAGGACGGGGTCGGCACGATGATGACGCCAGCTTCTTTTAGGATCTCGACCTTCTCCTGCGCGGACTCGCCGAAGGCCGAGATGATGGCGCCGGCATGGCCCATGCGGCGGCCTTTGGGGGCGGACAGGCCGGCGATGTAGGCGATCAGCGGCTTCCTCATATTGTCGCGCGCCCAGATCGCGGCTTCGGCTTCCTGCGGTCCGCCGATCTCGCCGATCATCACCACGGCGTCGGTTTCGTCGTCCTGCTCGAACAGCTTCAGAACGTCCTTGAAGGAGGAGCCGTTGATCGGATCGCCGCCGATGCCGACGCTGGTCGACACGCCGAGGCCGAGCGCCTTCATCTGCGAGGCGGCTTCATAGCCTAGCGTTCCCGAGCGGCCGACAATGCCGATGCGACCGGGCAAGTAGATCGAGCCGGGCATGATGCCCATCAGCGCCTGTCCCGGCGTGATAATGCCGGCGCAATTCGGCCCGACCAGCCGCATGCGATCCTCGAAGCGGTAGCGTCGCATGTAGCGCTTGACCTGCATCATGTCCTGCGAGGGGATGCCGTCGGTGATGCAGACGCAGAGCTTTATCCCGGCATCCGCCGCTTCCATGATCGAATCGGCTGCAAAGGGCGGCGGCACGAAAACGATGCTGGCTTCGGCACGGGTCTCGCGCACCGCGCCCTTGACCGTGTTGAAGACGGGCAGGCCGAGATGCGTCTGGCCGCCCTTGCCGGGCGTGACGCCACCGACGAGCTTGGAGCCGTAGCGCTTCATGTCCTCGGCATGGAAGCTGCCGATCTTGCCGGTGAAACCTTGCACGATGACGCGCGTGCTGCGGTTAAGCAGGATTGCCATTTTCCGTCCTNGCCGATCTTGCCGGTGAAACCTTGCACGATGACGCGCGTGCTGCGGTTAAGCAGGATTGCCATTTTCCGTCCTCCCTCAGGCTGCTTTTTTGTTGGTGACCGCGCGCCATGCGGCTACGGCTTTTTCGGCGGCTTCGGCGAGCGTATCCGCGACGATCACCGCCTCGCCGGAATCGGCCAGGATCTTGCGTCCTTCCTCGGCCCGGGTGCCGGACAGCCGCACCACCAGCGGCACGTTGACGCCGAGCTCGCGGATCGCCTTGATGACGCCCTCGGCGACCCAGTCGCAACGGTTGATGCCGGCGAAGATGTTGACCAGGATGGTTTCTACATTCTTGTCGCCGAGCACGGCGCGGAACGATTTAGCCACCCGCTCGGGCGAAGCGCCGCCGCCGATGTCGAGGAAGTTCGCCGGCTCGCCGCCGGCGATCTTGATCATGTCCATCGTCGCCATGGCGAGCCCGGCGCCATTGATGATGCAGCCGATATTGCCGTCGAGGCCGACATAAGAGAGGCCGCGGTCGCTGGCGAAGGTTTCGCGCGGGTCTTCCTGGCTCTTGTCGCGCAATTCGGAAATTTCGGGTCGCCGGAACAGCGCGTTCTCGTCGAACGACATCTTGGCGTCGAGCGCCACCAGGCTGCCGTCGCGGGTCACCACCAGCGGATTGATCTCCAGCATCGAGGCGTCGTAGTCGCGGAACACCTGGTAGCAGCTGAAGATGGTCTCTGTCGCCTTGCCGATCAGGCTATCCTCCAGCCCAAGCCCGAAGGCGATCTCGCGCGCCTGGAAGCGCTGCATGCCGACGCCGGGATCGACGGTGGCGCGGATGATCGAATCGGGTGCCTTCTCCGCGATCTCCTCGATTTCCATGCCGCCGGCGGCCGAGGCCACGATCATGACGCGCTCTTCCTTGCGGTCGAGCACGAAGCCAAGATAGAGCTCCTGCGCGATGTCGACGGCCTCCTCCAGATAGAGGCGCGAGATCAGCTTGCCGCGCGGGCCGGTCTGGTGCGTCACCAGCTTGCGCCCGAGCATGGCTTCGGCGGCGCTGGAAATTTCCTCGTCATTGGCGCAAAGCTTGATGCCGCCGGCCTTGCCGCGCGCGCCGGAATGAACCTGCGCCTTCAGCACCCATTTGCCGCCGCCGATCTCGCGCGCCCGGTAGGTCGCCTGTTCGGGGCTGTAGGCAAGGCCGCCACGCGGCACATGGATCCCATGCCGGGCGAGCAGTTCCTTGGCTTGGTATTCGTGGATGTCCATTCTTTTCTCCTCCCCAAATCGTCAAAGTGCCGCGACGTGCTGTTGGCCGGCGCGTTCGATGGCGTCGTTGACCACCAGAACATTCCTGGCCATGCGCTCCGACGCGGCGTCGATCATCTTGCCGTCGAGCGCGGCGGCACCCTTGCCCTGCGCCTCCGCCTCTTTCAGCACTTCGAGGATGCGGCGAGCTCGCGTGACTTCCTTCTCCGGCGGCGAGAAGACGTCGTTGGCCAAGGCAATCTGCGAGGGATGGATCGCCCACTTGCCTTCGATGCCGAGCGCGGCGGCGCGCCTGGCGGCCGCCTTGTAGCCTTCCGGATCCGAAAAATCGCCGAACGGTCCGTCGATGGCGCGCAGACCGTAGGCGCGGCAGGCGACGGTCATCCGCGACAGCGCGAAATGCCACTGGTCGCCGGGATAGTCGGGGTTGAGGCCGCCAATATTGACCGTCCGCGCCTTGCAGCTTGCCGCATAGTCGGCAACGCCGAAATGCATGGCTTCCAGCCGTCCAGGGGCGGCGGCGATAGCCTCGACATTGGCCATGCCGAGCGCGGTCTCGATCAGCGCTTCCAGGCCGACGCGGGTCTTGAAGCCCTTGGCCATCTCGATCTGGTTGACCATGGCCTCGACCATGTAGAGATCGGCCGGAACGCCGACCTTCGGCACCAGGATGGTGTCCAGCCGGCCGCCGGCCTGTTCCATCACGTCGACCACGTCGCGATACATGTAGTGGGTGTCCAGTCCGTTGATGCGTACCGAAACGGTCTTGCCCTTGGCGCGCCAGTCGATGTCGTTCAGGGCTTGGATGATGTTCTTGCGTGCGCGTTCCTTGTCGGGCGGCGCGACGGCGTCCTCAATGTCGAGGAAGACGAAGTCGGCGGCGCTGTTGGCCGCCTTGTCAATCATCTCCGGGCTGGAGCCTGGGACCGCCAGCTCGCTGCGCTGCAGCCTGAGTTTTTTGAGGTGGTTGATGGTGTGGCTCATCGTTTCAACTCCCTCAGGCGGCTTTGGCGACCGGCACCGCGGCCGAGGCGCGGAAATGCTGGATGGCGGCGCCGACGCCGGAGCCCGGCGCCAGCCGGACGCCACAATCGAGCAGCGCCATTTCCGCCGCCGAAAGCGAGGCCAGCACCATCACCTCGTTCAGCCAGCCGAGATGGCCAATGCGGAAAACCTTGCCGAACACCTTGTTGAGGCCGCCGCCCAGCGATGTCTGGTACGCCTGGTAGGCGCGCTTGACGACGTCGCCGCTGTCCATGCCATCCGGCACGAGAATGGCGCTGACCGTGTCCGAGTGCCATTTCGGCGCCTTGGCGCAGAGCTTCAGGCCCCAGGCGTCGACCGCCTTGCGCACGCCTTCGGCAAGGCGATGGTGCCGGGCGAAGATGTTCTCAAGCCCTTCCTCGGCGATCAGGTCGAGCGAGGCGCGCAGGCCGCGCAGCAATTGTGTCGCCGGCGTGTAGGGGAAATAGCCGGCATCGTTGGCGCGGATCATGTCCTCGAAGGAGAAGAAGCAGCGCCGGTGGGTGGCGGTTCTCGAAGCGACGAGCGCCTTCTTGCTCACCGACAGGAAGCCGAGGCCGGCCGGCAGCATGAAACCTTTCTGCGAGCCGCTGACGGCGCAGTCGACGCCCCATTCTTCCTGGCGAAAGTCGATCGAGCCGATCGACGAGACGCCGTCGACGAAAAGAAGGGCAGGGTGGTTCGCATCGTCGAGCGCGGCGCGGCAGCCGGCGACGTCGCTGGTGACCCCTGTCGCCGTTTCGTTCTGGGTGCAGAAGATCGCCTTGATGCGGTGCGTCTTGTCCGCCTTCAGCCGCTCCACATAGAGTTCCAGCGGCACGCCGGTTCCCCATTCGCAGTCGATGATTTCGACCTCGAAACCGAGCCGTTCTGCCATGTCGACCCACAGATGCGAGAACTGGCCGAAGCGCGACATCAGCACGCGGTCGCCGGGGCTGAGCACATTGGTCATCGCCGCTTCCCAGGCTCCGGTGCCCGAGGACGGGTAGATGAAGACGCGGCCGGTCTCGTTCTTGAAGACCCGTTTGATGTCCTCGAACAGCGGTAGTGTGAGGTCGGGGAAGGTGGCCGCGCGCATGTCCTCCATCGGCAGGTTCATCGCTTGGCGTACCTGCTCGGGGATGTTGGTCGGCCCGGGAATGAAAAGATGGGTGAAACCGGCCATGATGCGAACTCCTCCTGATCCAGCAAAGCGGTGAGGGGAGTTTCGTTTCGACGGCCAAAACCCACAACACCTTGGCGGGTAATATCTCGCCGCGCGCGGGTGGGGCGGGCCTACCCGGCGGGCCTACCCGAAAGGCTGCTTCTGGGTGCGCCTCTCTCGGGAATAGAGCGCGACGGCCATCGCCCGGTTGCGGACGTCGAGCTTGTCGTAGAGATTCTTGAGATGGTACTTCACGGTGTTTTCGGAGATGCCGGTCCGGGTCGCGATCTGCAAATTGGTCCAGCCGTCGGACAGTACCGCCAGCAGTTCACGCTCGCGCACGGTAAGCCGGGATAGAGGCGTGTCGTTGACCTTGTTGATGTCGATGTAGGGAATGCAGATGCGGCCGTGCGCGACAGCCAGTATCGTATCGAAGATGATGGCGGGATCGTCGAACTGGAAGCAGTAGCCCTGGGCCCCCAGGCGCACGCACTGTTTCAGGATGCCGATGTCATGGTCGTTGGAAAAGACGGTGATGCGCACGTCGAGCTTGCGGGCCTGGACCTCGGCCAGGATATCAGCGCCGTCCATGTCGGAGAGCTTCCAGCCGATCACGGCGACATCGAACTCCTGGACCGCTGCAAGCTCCAGGAAATGCCTGCCGCTTTGTACGGAGGCCAAAAGCTCGAAGCGCCCGTCGCAGTCCAGCATTTCGCGCAGAGCCGATATGACGAGCGGATTGCGTTCGGCCACGACCACGCGAACACGCCGCTCGTCGATTGCCTTGTCTTCTGTCCGCGACCTGATCTTCAAGGGCTTCCGGCTTTTCGTTACGGCCTGGCAGGTCCAGCCGATGCCTGGACCCGCGTCATGACAATTCTGCCCCAATGGCGCACGGGTGCTCTTTCCCCAGCGACATCGGCTGTCGCGCCACCGGGCCACAAGCGCACCCGCTTTTGACGTAATCGACCAGGTCGCGCACGCCGGACAGTGTGGCGGCGGCCGAAAACGACGCCGTTGCGCAAGCGGGACTTTTCGGCTGCAATTCCCGTGCGTTGGAGCGACAGGCTGCGAAATCGAATCACTCCGCCGCTCCTAATTTCTTGTTTGTGGTCGGACCCAAAACCGATTTCCACTTTTCGGAATCATGGTCTAGACCTGATTGGCACCTTTCCGGGATTCTGATGGCTGGAGACGCTGGTGGAAGGCCAGGACAAGCAGACGACCTCCGCCAAGGCGGCTGACGACGCCCACGCCGACATTTATGGCGAGGACGGCGCGGTCCTTTCGTCCTTCCTTGCCCAGATCGGTGCGGCGATCGCCGACCGCGATACGCTGACCCTCAAGCGCGAAGTCGACGACCTGCACCAGTCGGAACTTGGCGACCTCATCGAGGCGCTGCATCCCGAGCAGCGGCGCGCGTTGGTCGAGCTGCTGGGCGCGGACTTCGATTTTTCCGCGCTGACCGAAGTCGACGAGGCGATCCGCATGGATATCGTCGACAATCTGCCCAATGCGCGAATCGCGCAGGCCGTGCAGGCACTCGATTCCGACGACGCGGTCTACATTCTCGAAGACCTCGAGCCGGAAGACCAGGACGAGATCCTGTCGCAGCTGCCGTTCACCGAGCGGATCAGGCTGCGGCGCTCGCTCGACTACCCGGAGGAGACCGCCGGGCGGCGCATGCAGACCGAGTTCGTCGCGGTGCCGCCTTTCTGGACCATCGGCCAGACCATCGACTACATGCGAGATGACAAGAACCTTCCGGACCGCTTCAGCCAGATCTTCGTCATCGATCCGACCTTCAAGTTGTTGGGGGCCATCGATCTCGACCAGATCCTGCGCGCCAAGCGCGCGGTCAAGGTGGGGGAGGTCATGCATGAGACGCGGCACGCCATTCCCGCCACCATGGACCAGGAAGAGGCGGCGCGGGAATTCGAACAATACGACCTTTTGTCGGCCGCGGTTGTCGACGAAAACGAACGGCTGGTCGGCGTGCTGACCATCGACGACGTCGTCGACGTCATCCAGCAGGAAGCGGAGGAAGACCTGCTGCGCATGGGTGGCGTCGGTGACGAAGAGCTCTCCGACAGCATTCTGGCGACCTCGCGCTCGCGCGTTCCCTGGCTGCTCGTCAATCTGCTGACGGCATTTCTGGCGGCATCGGTGATCAGCCTGTTCGACCACACGATCGAGCGGATCGTGGCACTCGCCGTGCTGATGCCGATCGTGGCCGGCATGGGCGGCAATGCCGGTTCGCAGACCATGACCGTCACCGTGCGGGCGCTGGCGACCAGGGATCTCGACATCTACAACGCCGGCCGCATCATCCGCCGCGAGATGGGCGTCGGCTTCATCAACGGCATCGTCTTCGCCGTGCTGATCGGCATCGTCGCGGCTGCCTGGTTCCACGACCCCAATCTCGGCGGCATCATCGCGGCGGCTATGATCATCAACATGTTCGTGGCGGCCCTTGCCGGCATCCTGATCCCGCTGCTGCTCGACAGGTTCAAGGTGGATCCCGCGGTCGCTTCGGCCGTTTTCGTCACCACGGTCACCGATGTCGTTGGGTTCTTTGCCTTTCTCGGCCTCGCGAGTTGGTGGTTCGGCGTCCGGTAAGTGTCTCAATTGACTTTTACGTAAATGCCGTGCGAGGCTTATGCGGGGTGCCGCGTCGATTCCGGCGGGCAAGGGTTTGGTTCGGGACAGAAGGGCGACGCCGCATCGCGGTCGGCTGGAATTCCGGCAGGAGTGACAATGCGGGAATATTATTCGATCACCGAACTGACCCGCGAATTCGACGTGTCGACGCGGACGCTGCGTTTCTATGAGGATGAGGGACTGGTGCAGCCGGTGCGGCGCGGCCGCACCCGGCTGTTTCGCCCTTCCGACCGCCACCTCATCCGGCAGATCATGCGCGGAAAACGCCTCGGCTTCTCGATCAACGAGATCCGCGAGATCATCCAGATGTACAAGGAGCCGCCGGGCGAGGTCGGGCAGCTCAAGTTGATGATCAAGCGCATCGAGGAAAAGCGCGAAGATCTCAGGCAGAAACGTCGCGACCTCGAGGAGACACTGGCCGAACTCGATCAGGCCGAGGAGTCTTGCGTCGAGCGGCTGGTGGAGCTCGGCGTCAACACGTAGCCCTGCTCAAATCCAGCGCCGGACC
This sequence comes from Mesorhizobium sp. LNHC209A00, assembly GCF_000502915.1. NCBI lineage: Bacteria > Pseudomonadati > Pseudomonadota > Alphaproteobacteria > Hyphomicrobiales > Phyllobacteriaceae > Mesorhizobium > Mesorhizobium sp. LNHC209A00. The sequence goes on along the minus strand of NZ_AYWT01000001.1, from coordinate 341,040 downwards.
CTTTTTGCATAGTCGCGGTATTTCTTGCCGAATTTCGCCGCCAATATCTTCTCCTCGCCTTCGATCGCGACCTTCTGGGTGAGGAAGGCGGCGACGAAGGCAAGCAGGAAGAACCAGGCGATGCCCGAGACGAAGGCAACGCCGATCAACAGCAGCGTGTTGGCCAGGTACATCGGATTGCGGCTGACGCCGAAGGGGCCGGTCGTGACGAGATGATCGGGCACGGCGTTGGGATTGAGCGTGGTCCTGGCCCGTATCATGGTGCGGATCGCTGTGAACCAGAGTACGGCGACGGCGAACAACGCCACCCAGCCGGCGGCAAACAGGATGTCGCCAAGGAGATCGCCGATCCAGGGCAGCGGGATGTAGAGGCCGAGCACGACACTGATGAGGATGGCGGCGGCGTAGATCACCGGGGGCCACGGTATCAGCCCAGGCTTCGGTTCGGTCCCAGGCTTTGGCCCGATCATTGTGTCCCTCCCTCCGTCATCTTGTCGTCGGTCTTGGCAGTGCACGTTGCTGCAAGATCGGACAGATGCGCCCTGAAGTCCGCAGTCTGGTCGTTGTTGAAGAGCCGATCAAGAGCGGCTTCACCTTCGAGCGTTTCGAGCATGCAGCCGCAATAGCTCGAACAGAAGGTTGCGTTGCGCATCTGCTCGCACGAGCGCTGGCAGGTTTTGAGGAAATTGACCTGCGGGGTTTCGACCTGCGCCGGCATCACTTGCGAGAACAGCCAGACGCAGCCGATCAGCAGCGGCTGGTGGATCAGGTAGAAAGCCAGGCTGTGGCGTCCGATGAAGACCAGCGGGTTGGACCAGCCTCCGGGCGCCAGGTTGGCCAGGCGTGCCCTCATGCCGGAAGTGGAAGCGATTTTCGCCACTGCAATTCCCGTAAGCACGGCGCCGAACCAGGGGAACAGCGGAACGTAGTCGTTGGAGCGCGGATTGATCGCCGACAGGCCGATCCACCAGAGCCAGGGATGATCGAGGGCCTCGAAGCGCAGGTAGACTGGCGCCGCGATGACGAGCGCGGCGACGGCAAGCGTCAGCAGCGCCGGCAGGCGCAGGAAGGCGAGGCCGAGCAGGCTGGCGAGCGCGATCTCGTGCAGGATGCCGAAGAAGATGAACCCGTCGGGCGTGGCGATGCGGGTGACGATCGAAATGGCGACCGCCGCGCCCGCGACCATGGCGAACCGCTTCCAGAAGCCGTTCCAGCGGATCTGTCGGCCATGGGCGAGATAGAGGCTGACGCCGACCAGGAACAGGAAGGTCGATGCGATGCAGCGGGCGTAGAATTTCCACCAGCCGAAGGCGGTCAGGCCGGGATCGGTGTAGCCGAAGAATTCCAGGTCCCAGGTGAAGTGATAGCTTGCCATCGCGATCAGCGCGATGCCGCGCAAGATATCGATGGCGACGATGCGCTTCGATGGCTGCGGGACGGGTACGGTCGGCGTGTGGATGCTCATGGTCTCGCGATCTGATTCAGCCCTTCCAGGACGACTATCACGGTTGCACCGGATAGAAGAAGACCGGTCGCCTTGGCCTGCACCGCGCGGCCGGATCCGCGCCTGGCGCTGGGTTGGGCCAGCGCGGAAAAGCCTTTGACCGGCTTCGCTTTTTGCCGGATGTGCGTCGGTTTCCTCTTAATGGGCCTGAAATGTCCACGGCAGATTTGACGCCGCGATTCTGCTTTGGGGAAGCAATGTCCACCCATGTTCGCCATCCGATCTGGCTTTCGGCCCTCAAGGCCGCGGATGCGCGCACCTTCGCTTCGCTTTACGCGGTCGAATCCTTCGCCCGCGCCATGGTGTCGAGCGTCATACCGATCCAGGCCTACGAGATTCTCCACAACGAGCAGATCGTCTCGATACTCTACACCGCCGTGTCCCTGCTCGGCCTGTCGGTGACCTTGTTCATGCCTATGCTGATCCGCCGCTTCGCGCGGCGCTGGGTCTACACGGCGGGCGCCTGCCTGCTCGCCATCGGCTCGCTGTTCTTCCTCACCCACACGCTCGCCGGGCAACTGGCCGGGATGCTGTGCCGGGTGATGGGCGCCAGCGCGCTGTCGATCACGCTCAACCTCTACATCATGGATCACATCCGCAAGACCGATTTCATGCAGGCCGAATCGCTGCGCATGGCGTGGTCGATGGTTGCCTGGACGGGTGGACCGACGCTCGGCATTTTTCTCTATACGCGCTTCGGCATTTATGCCGCGCATGGCGCGGTGGCGGTGTTCGCCATGGCCTTGCTGGCGCTGTTCTGGACCTATCGGCTGAGCGACAACCAGTCGATCCGCCCGGGCAAGACACGACCGGCCAATCCGCTCGCCAATATCGGCCGCTTCGTCGCGCAGCCGAGGCTCAGGCTGGCCTGGCTGATCGCCTTCGGCCGCTCCTGCTTCTGGACGACCTTCTTCGTCTATGGACCGCTGTTCATGGTCATCACCGGCGAGGGCGAATTGGCTGGCGGCCTGCTGGTCTCGGCCGGCAACGCGCTGCTGTTCATGGCGATCTTCTGGGGCAAGGCGGGAAAGCGCTTCGGCGGCCGCAGGACCATGACATTTGCCTATTTCGCCATGTCGGCGACGTTGCTGGCGGCCGGTGCCGTGGGCGTAACCGTGCCGCTGCTCACCGGCGCCTTCCTGCTGTGCGGCGCCTTCTTCACGATCGCGCTCGACGCGCTGGGTTCGACCGCCTTCATGCGCTCGGTGCGCTCTTATGAGCGCGCGCAGATGGCTGCGGTCTACCGCACCTATCTCGATTTCTCCGAACTGACGCCGCCGCTGGTCTATTCGGTGGTGCTGGCCTTTTTCGGTCTGGGATCGGTGTTCGTCACGCTCGCACTACTGGCCGCGTTTTGCGGCTTCGTGACCTGGCGATATCTGCCGAAGTCGCTGTAGGTATGTCGATATTCAGGTGATGCCGGCCTGCGAACGGCAGGTTTGCGCGCTTCCGGTAATCACGTACCCGAAAGTACGTTCCGTTCCGGTTCTCGACCTCCGCCCTTCTCGGCTTGGCCTGACCTGAATGTCGACAGACCTCATGTCACCGCGGCATGGCGCTCGCGCACCCAATCGTGGAAGCGGTGCAGGTCGTACTCCTCGGGCATCAGCACGCCAGCTGTATGACGCATCGAGCGCAGCCCCTTCTGGTTGACCTCGCAGATCGCCGCGTCCTCCTCCAGCACCTGTGTGCCGAAGGCGACGATGTTGTCGATGTCGGTCTCGGCGAGCGCCTCGGGCGCGAACAGCCATTCTGCGGTCAATTCGGTCTGTTCGGGACCGAGCGGCGTAAGCCGCACAGTCCTGACATAGTCGACATGGCCGACGATGAACATGGACGGCAGGCTGGTGGCATAGGTCTGACCGGCGCTGCGCTCCGCCGGCGTCAAGCTCGGGAAGACCGGCCCGTGCGTCTGCCCATCACGCGACCATGTCTCAGCCCCGGCGCGCAGGCCGCCTGAAAATTCCGGCGCGTCATTGTCGGCGTGGCGGAGCCATTCGGGATCGTCATGCCGGCTCATCAGGCCGCGGCCATAGATCGGCACCAGCCGCGACAGGTCCTTGTGGACGCCCGGGCAGTGCAGGCACTCGTTGAAGTTTTCCCAAAAAATCTTCCAGTTACAGTTCATCACCTTGTGCAGCACATGGCCCGATACCAGCGTTTCCAGCGGCCAGTTGCCGAGATCGCCGGAGGCTGGGTCGAAGGAGGATTGCGCCGAGCCGGCGTCATCTTCCGCCAGATTGACGAAGACGAAGCCCCGCCACACCGAGAGCGCGACGCGATAAAGCGGATGATCGGCCTTGTCGAAGCCGTCAGGCAGCGATTTCGACGGCACGCGCACCAGATCGCCACGCAGCGAATAGGACCAGGCATGATACGGGCAGGTGATCAGCCGCGCCTTCAGCCGGCCCTCGCTTTCCTGGCAAAGCTGCGAGCCGCGATGCCGGCACGTGTTGTGGAAGGCACGCAACTCGCCGGTGTCGTCGCGCAGCACGAGGATTTCCTGCATACCGACGCGGAAGGTGCGGAATGCCAAAGGCTGGGCAAGATCGGCCTCGCGGCAGACGAGCAGCCAGTCCCTGTACCAGATGGCGTCGAGATCGCGCTTATAGTTGTCCTGGTCCCAATAGGCCGATGAGGGCAGCGTCGGCTCGGTTCGAGTCAGGCCGTTATAGGGCTCGCGCTCGCTGGCATTGGGCTGCATGGCTGGCTTCCCGTGAGGGTGCCAGCCGACACCCGGCCATGAAGTTTGTCAATCGGGACGGGGTGAGGGCAGCTTCGCCGATACGACGCTCCTGCGCTGGCGGTTGTCGGAATTTGGTTTGCCGGGCGCGGCGAATTTCCCTATAGTCGCCGATGTCGTCGGTTCCTTTTTGGAGCCAAGAGGGAATGCGGTGCGGGGAGGAATTCCTGCCCAATGCCGTGGCTGCCCCCGCAACTGTGTGCGGTAGTCCTCTCCATATGCCACTGAAGATTTTTCTTCGGGAAGGTGGGGAAGGGCGCTTATCCGCGAGCCAGGAGACCTGCCGGCGACAGGAAACTGACTTCGATGCCCTCGGGTGGAGGGCGAAAGGACAAGACATGACTACCGCTTCCGTCTCCCTCGGCGCCTCCGTCTCCTCGCAGTCGCGTTTCATGCAGCTCGCGCTCGCGGCGCTGCTCGGCATCTTCGTCGTCGGCTTTGTCGGCTTCTCGCATATCGATGCGGTCCACAATGCTGCCCACGACTATCGCCACTCGATGGCGTTTCCCTGCCACTAACGAGGATCCGACATCATGAATCTGTTTCGCAACGTCGTGTTCGTCGCGGCGATCGCGGGGCTTGTGGCCGGTGTCGTTCTCGCCTGCATGCAGGCCTATGCCACCGTGCCGCTGATCCTCAAGGCCGAAGTCTACGAAAAGGCCGGCGGCGGCCACCACCATGATCACACGGCCGCACCAGCGGCGACCAATGACGCGATGAGCACGGTGGCGCCCGCTGGGAATGCCACGAGCTCTGCCGCGCCCGCGGGCACCGATGCCATGGCACCGGCGGAGGAAGACGAAGGCTGGGCGCCGGCCGACGGTTTCGAGCGTTTCGCCTTTAGCGTGGTTGCCAATATCGTCACCGGCATCGGCTTCGCGCTGGTCCTGGTCGCGGTTTCCGAGTTCTTCGGTGGCGTCGGCAACTGGCGCCAGGGCGTGTTCTGGGGCTTGGCCGGCTTTGCCGTGTTCACACTGGCACCGGGCCTCGGACTGCAGCCGGAACTGCCGGCAATGCCGGCGGCCGATCTTCTGCCGCGCCAGATCTGGTGGACGGCAACGGCGGCCGCGACCGCGATCGGCCTAGGCCTGATCGTGTTTCGCAGATCGTTGCCATTGACCATCCTCGCCGTCTTGCTGATCGTCGCGCCGCATGTCGTCGGCGCGCCGCAGCCCGACAGTTTCGAGACGCCGATCCCGGAAGGCCTGCACCATCAGTTCGTGGTGGCGGTGACGGTGACCAATCTGGTCTTCTGGCTGGTGCTGGGCGCGATCGTGGGCGTGGTGCGCCGGCGCTTCACCGGCACGGCGACCAGCATGCGCGACAGTTTTGCCTGATCGCGGCAGGCTGACCTTCATCATCGGTGGTGCGCGCTCCGGCAAGAGCGCGCACGCCGAAACCCTGGTGACGGCATTGGCCTCGCCATGGGCCTATATCGCCACGGCGCAAGCTTATGACAACGAGATGCGCGAGCGCATCGCGCTGCACCGCTGGCGGCGCGGTGAGGGCTGGTCGACCATCGATGCGCCACTCGACCTCGCCGAAGCGCTGGAGGCGTCGCCGGACGGTCAGCCGGTGCTTGTCGACTGTCTGACGCTGTGGCTGACCAATCACATGCTGGCCGATCACGACGTCGATGCCGCGTGCCGACGGCTGGCGGACGTGCTGTCTCGGCCGCGCGGACCGTGGTTCGTGGTGACGAACGAGGTCGGGCAGGGCATCGTGCCCGACAACGCGTTGGCGCGCCGGTTTCGCGATGACGCCGGCCGACTTAACCAGCGGGTCGCGGCAGTGGCCGACACGGTGCTGCTCATGGTGGCGGGGCTCCCGCTCAAGGTGAAGTGAAATGACCGACGACAAGGATGAAGAACGCCATCGCGCCAAGATGGCCAAGCGCAAGGCGGTGCAGGACGCCGAGGTTGCGGGCAAGACGATGGAGAAGGGATTGCTGATCGTCAACACCGGTCCCGGCAAGGGCAAGACCACGGCCGCCTTCGGTCTCGCGCTGCGCATGCTCGGCTACGGCAAGCGCGTCGGCGTCGTTCAGTTCATCAAGGGCAAATGGCACACCGGCGAGAAGGACGCCTTTGCCGCCTTTGGCGACCGCGTCGTCTGGCATGCAATGGGCGAGGGTTTCACCTGGGAGACCCAGGACCTGAAGCGCGACATCGCGGCCGCCGAGGCCGCCTGGGCCAAGGCCCTGGAATTGATCGACGATCCCTCGATCAGCCTTGTCGTGCTCGACGAGCTCAACATCGCGTTACGCTACGATTATCTCGCTCTCGACAAGGTGGTTGCGGCGCTCAAGGGCCGGCGCGAGGGTCTGCATGTCGTCGTCACCGGCCGCAACGCCAAGCCGGGGCTGGTCGAGGCTGCCGATCTGGTCACCGAGATGGGCGTGACCAAGCATCATTTCTCGGCGGGCGTGAAGGCGCAGCAAGGCATCGAGTTCTAAAAAACCAGAACAGCGATCAGCGCGACCAGGCCGAACAAGCCGATCAGCAGGTAGTCCGCGACCCGGTAAAGCTTGAGCGCCCGCCTGATGTCGCCGCTGTCGACATCGCGGCGGCCGCCTTCGCCCATGAAGATGTCGTCGACCATGATACCACCATAGCTGCGTGGTCCGGCGAGCGCCAGCCCAAGCGCGCCGGCCATGCCCGCTTCCGGCCAGCCAGCATTGGGCGAGCGGTGTTTTTTCGCGTCACGCCGCACTGCCTGCCAGGCACCGCGGGGGTCGGCGCCCTCGACCAGGAGGGAAGCGAGCACGATCAGCAGCGCCGTCAGCCGCGATGCCGGCAGGTTGATCCAGTCGTCGAAGCGCGCCGCCGCCCAGCCGAAGGCCTCATGGCGCGGAGTCCGGTGGCCGATCATCGAATCGGCGGTGTTGGCCGCCTTGTAGGCAGCGCCGCCGGCGAGCCCTCCGACCCCGGTCCAGAAGGCGGGGGCGACGATGCCGTCGGAAAAATTTTCCGCTAGGCTCTCGATCGCCGCGCGGCAGACGCCGGCGCGGTCGAGCGTCTCGGGATCACGGCCGACGATCCGCGAAACGGCGGCCCGGCCCATGTCGAGGCCTCCGCTGTCGAGCGCGTCGGCGACGGCTTCGACATGTTCGTAAAGGCTTTTCTGCGACAGGAGCGATGTCGCCAGAAAGACGGCAATGATCCACCCCAGGGGGACAAACCAGAGCAGAACAAGCTGCACGCAAAGGCCTGCTATCGCCGGCACCAGCACGATGAACAGAAGCGCCTGGACACCACGTTGACGACGCAGCGCGTCGGGATCAGTGGCGCGATTGAGCCGCAAGTCGAGAAAGGATATCAGCCTGCCGAACCATGTCACCGGATGGCCGATGGCGCGAAACAGCCAGTCGGGATAACCAAGGGCGAATTCGACAATTAATGACAGGAAAGCGATCAGGACTGACATGAAGCTTCTTGAAGGAGCGGTGGACCATGGTGGAAGTCTTGGCCGGGCAAGGGCGCTTTTCCCCAATGCCGTGCTGCCTTTCGTCGACCTCTCGACCGGTATCAATCCGCACTCCTACCCGCTTTTCGACCTGCCCGCCACCTCGCTGTGGCGATTGCCAGAGGCCGCGCGTGGGCGCGAATTGATAGAGATTGCGGCCAACATCTATGGCGCGCCTTCCCCAGCAAGCGTGGTGGCGGCCCCTGGTACGCAGATCCTGTTGCCGCGCGTCGCCTCGCTGGTGAGGCCCGGCAAGGCAATGGTGCTTGGGCCGACCTATGCCGAACACGCCCGGGCGGCGGCGATTGCCGGGCACGACGTGGTCGAGGCCAGCGATTTCGCGACGTTGGCGGAAGCGGACCTCGCCATCATCGTCAATCCGAACAATCCGGATGGGCGCATCATCGAGCGCGACCGGTTGCTGGTGCTGGCCGCCGGACTTCGCGCCAAGGGCGGGCTGCTGGTCGTGGACGAGGCGTTCATGGATGTGGGCCCACGCGAGCACAGCCTCGCCGGCGATGTCGGCCAGGGCGGCATCGTCGTGCTACGTTCCTTCGGCAAGTTCTTTGGTCTGGCAGGCCTGCGGCTCGGGTTCGCGCTTGCCGACGCGCCGACCGCTGAACGGCTGGACATGCAGTTCGGGCCGTGGGCTGTCGCAGGACCGGCCCTGGAATACGGCGTCCGCGCGCTCGCCGATCTCGACTGGCAGGATGCGATGCGGGCCTCGCTGGCGGAAGCGACGGGGCGGCTCGACGCGCTGTTTAGCCGTTTCGGCGTTCCCGTCGCGGGGGGCACCACGCTGTTCCGCTATCTCAGCCTGCCCGATGCCACCGGCCTGTTTTCCGGGCTTGGCCAGAGCGGTATCCTGCTGCGGCATTTCTCCGAAGGGCCCCATGCCCTGCGCGCCGGCCTGCCGGGGAGCGAGGAGGAATGGCGCAGGCTCGAATCCGCCCTTGCCGATTGGGCGTCGCGGCGCGAGGATCGGTCGAAAGGTTTCAAACAATGATCCATGTCTGCTCGCTGGCGAAGATCGAGGAAGTGGTGGCCAGGACCGGCGCCGACCGCATGCTGTCGCTGCTCGCCGCCGGAACGGACGTAATCCGACCGGCCTCGATCGCTCGGGAAAACCATCTGCACCTGGTCATGCACGACATCGCCGTGGCGCAGGACGGCATGACCATGCCGGGCGAGGAGCATGTCCGTAACCTGCTCGATTTCGCACGCCGCTGGGACCGGGCGAGACCAATGCTGGTGCACTGCTATGCCGGCATCAGCCGTTCGACCGCCTCGGCCTATATCATCGCCGCGGCTTTGGCGCCGAAACGCAACGAGGTGGAACTGGCGCAGACGCTGCGAGCGCTGTCGCCTTCGGCGACCCCCAATCCGCGGCTGATCGCGGTGGCCGACGCGCTGCTCGAGCGCAATGGCCGCATGATCGAGGCGATCGAATCAATTGGGCGCGGCGCCGACGCCTTTGAAGGCACGCCGTTCGCGCTCAAGATCGACGGTTAGCTATTTCAGCCACTCCGCGAGCTTGGCCTTGCGCACATCGCGCACCAGGTTGATGAACCCGTCAGCCTGATATTCCGAGGTCAGCCGGCCTTTCTCGGCTGTCGCGATGCTGGCGTCGCCGACCACGCCGTTCGGGTTGAGATCGCTGGCGATCCAGGCGAAGGCGTGGGTGCCTGTCTGGCGCAACAGCGAGAATTCCTGCTCGGCCTTGGCGACATTGGAAACGAAATTGTCGGCCTTGCCCATCTCGACGAGATCGGGCCGGAAATGCAGCATCAGCGACGTCTCGACATCGCCGCCATGAATGCCATGACGATCCTCGAGTTCGGTGTACATGCCGGCCGGGCGGCCAAAGCGCTGCCAACTGGTCTTCACCGCCAGCATCTTTTCGCGCACGCGCAATTCCCGCGTGACGATGCCCATGATCTCCTCATTGCCGCCATGCGAATTGACGACGATGAGCTTGCGCACGCCGGCGCGCGCGATCGAGACGCCGAGCTCGGTCCAAGCGTCGACCAGCGTCGTTGCCGGCAGGGTCAATGTGCCCGGCGCGTGCAGATGCTCGTTCGACTTGCCCACCGCCTGGACCGGCAGGATGCGGATATCGAGATCGTCGGGCAAGCGTGAAATCACCGTATCGAGCATGCCGTTCATGATCGAAGTGTCGGTCGAGACGGGCAGATGCGGTCCATGCTGCTCGATCGCCGCCAGCGGCAGCACCGCGATTGTCGCCTCGGGATCGATCGAGGCGTATTCGGTGGTCCGGTAGTCGCCCCACCATACGCGTTTCTTGCCAGCAGTCATGTCACGCCTCTTCAATGAGCAGGTCAGACCTAGCGCGGTGCGGCCGGCCTGTCGATCACCCGGCCGCGATGGCCTCGACCTCGACCTTGAATTCGGGCCGGGCAAAGCCGGAAACGATCATCAGCGTCGAGGCTGGCGCCGGGCTGGAAAACAGCCGGTCGCGGACCTCCATGTAGGGCCGCAGATGGCTGCGGTCGGTGACATAGGCGTTGATGCGAACGATGTCGCCAAGCCCCAGCCCGGCTTCGCCCAGAACCGCCGCGATGTTCCTGAAGCAGAGTTCGGCCTGCGCGCCGGCGTCTTCCGGTATCTGGTCGTCCGCCGTGATGGCGACCTGGCCCGAGCACAGCACCAGCCGCTTGCCGGCCGGCACCTCGACGCCGTGGCTGTAGCGGGCAAAGGGCGGCTTGATCGACTTAGGGGTGAGGAACTTGAACATGGCGATCTCCTGGATATCGCCAGCCTAAGGCCGGAGGCATTCCACCATCAAGATGGTGGTGCATGTCGCCCGTGCGATTGTGGACAGGCGTTCAAAAAATAGGCACGATGCGCTTCGGTGCAGCACGACCTTTCCGGCTTTCGCAGATGGCTGTGGTGCAGGCGGGCGGGTCCCGGCGCGTGACGCCGGTGGCATGTGTCTTGCTTCTTGAATCTTTGGTGTCAAGCACGGCGCGCAACGCGCCGGTGCAAATAAAGGGCGGTGGTCAATGTACGTGAAACAGAAGATTTCGGCCGCGGTGGTGGCACTGCTTGCGGCCAGCACGCTGGGCGCGGCGGCGAATGAAAAAGTCACTTTCGGCACCAACTGGCTCGCCGAGCCGGAACATGGCGGCTATTACCAGGCCGTGGCCGATGGCACCTACGCCGCCTGCGGTCTCGACGTCACCATCATGCAGGGCGGCCCGCAGGTCAGCGGCCGGCCGATGCTGCTCGCCGGCAAGATAGATTTCTACATGGGCGGCAATTTGCTGTCGGCCTTCGACGCCGTCCAGCAAGGCATTCCGATGCGTGTGGTGGCAGCCGACTTCCAGAAGGACCCGCAGGTCATCATGTCCCACCCTGGCGAGGGGCTCGACAAATGGGAAGACCTGAAGAACGCCGAGCAATACATACTGGGCGACGAAGGTGTGCAGACCTTCTTCCAGTGGATGGTCATAGAGCTCGGTTTCGACGCTTCAAAGCGCGTGCCCTACACCTACAACACCGCGCCTTTCCTCGCCAACAAGAAGTCGATCCAGCAGGGCTACGTCACCTCGGAGCCGTTCGCGGTCAAGAAGGAAGGCGGCTTCGTGCCGAACCAGTTCCTGCTCGCCGACTATGGCTGGGACACCTATTCGACCACGATCGAGGTGATGCAGGAGACGATCGACAAGAAGCCTGAGGTGGTCCAGTGCTTCGTCGATGGCTCGGCCAAGGGCTGGTACAAATACCTCTACGGTGACAACAAGGCCGCTAACGACATGATCAAGAAAGACAATCCTGACATGAGCGACGAGCAGATCGCCTTCTCGATCGAGCAGATGAAGAAGTTCGGCCTGGCCGATTCCGGCGACACCGAGAAGCTCGGCATCGGCGCCATGAAGGAAGAACGTATCAAGAGCTTCTACGACAAGATGGTCAAGGCCAAGGTCACGCCAGAAGGCATCGACATCACGAAAGCCTACACGCTGGCCTTCATCAACAAGGGTGTCGGGCTCGAGCTGAAGAAATAGGCCGGCCCGGCATGATGCGCGAACAGGTGGCGCAAGCGCCAGCCTCGGGCATGGCTCCGAGCTTGCTGGCGCTGCGTGGCGTCGGCAAGGTCTTTTCCAATGGCGTGACGGCGCTTAGCGATGTCGACCTGACGATCCGGGAAGGTGATTTCCTCAGCCTGCTCGGACCGTCGGGCTGCGGCAAGTCGACGGCGCTGCGGCTGATTGCCGGCCTGTCCACGCCGACATCCGGCGTGCTCGACTGGCGCGGCGGCGGTTCGCTCGACCGCGCCAATATCGGCTTCGTCTTCCAGGAGCCGACGCTGCTGCCCTGGGCCAGCGTCTTCGACAATGTCTGGCTGCCGCTCAGGCTGAAAGGCATCTCCCGCGCCAAAGCCGCCCCGGCGATAACGGAGATGCTGGCGCGGGTGCACCTCACCGGCTTCGAGGACGCCGTGCCGCGCGAACTCTCCGGCGGCATGAAGATGCGCGTCTCGATCGCGCGCGCCATGGTGACCAAGCCACGCGTGCTGTTGATGGACGAGCCGTTCGCGGCACTCGACGAGATCACCCGCTTCAAACTCAACAACGACCTGCTGGAACTGTGGCAAGACGAACGCTTCACCGTCGTCTTCGTCACTCACAGTGTGTTCGAAAGCGTGTTTCTCTCCAACCGCGTCGTGGTCATGGCGGCTCGGCCGGGCAGGGTGTTCGACGAACTCGCGATCGAGGCCTCCTACCCGCGCGATGAGGCGTTTCGCACCTCGCCTGACTATGCGGCCCTTTGCCGGCAAGCCTCGGATGTGTTGGTCAATGCCATCAATTCAACAGTGGGCTCGCATCATGACAGCCATTGACGGCACGTTGAAACTCGACCCCGAGGAAGCGCGCCGTGTGCGCCAGGAGCGGCTTGAGCGGATCGGCCGCTGGGTTCTGCCGCTGGCGATCATGATCCTGGCGATCTGGCTGTGGGACCGCATCTGCGTGTGGAACGAGATCCCGCAATACATCCTGCCGCGCCCCGGCGTTGTGCTGAGGACGCTCTACAACGATGCCGGCCTGCTGTTTTCCGCACTGCTGGTCACCTTGCGCATCACCTTCCTCAGCCTGCTGCTGGCGGTTGTCGGTGGCGTCGGCCTGGCGGTCTTGTTCGCCCAGTCGAAGTGGGTGGAGATGTCGTTCTTCCCCTTCGCCATCGTGCTGCAGGTTACACCGATCGTGGCGATCTTTCCGCTGATCAACATCTATGTCGACAATCAGATGACCAAGCTCCTGCTCTGCGCCTGGATCGTCGCCTTCTTCCCGATCCTGTCCAACACCACGCTCGGCCTCAACTCGGTCGACCGCAATTTGCGCGACCTGTTCAAACTCAACGGCGCGACGCGCTGGCAGCAGTTGCGCTATCTCAGACTGCCGGCGGCGATGCCGTATTTCCTCGGCGGGCTGAAGATCGCCGGCGGCCTGTCGCTGATCGGCGCCGTGGTGGCCGAGTTCGTCGCCGGCGCCACTGGCCAGTCGTCCGGGCTTGCCTCGCGCATCATCGAAGCGGGTTACCGGCTCAACGCGCCAAGGCTGTTCGCGGCGCTGTTCCTGATCTCGCTCACCGGCATCCTGATCTTCCTCGTGCTGTCGCTGATTTCGCATCTCATTTTGCGGCGCTGGCACGAGAGCGCGCTGAAGCAGGAGCGTTAGGCCTTTGATTCCCAACGCAGGTTCATACCGGCTCGCCAACGCCCGGCTTCACGCGTCCCTGACACCAGGGCTCGCCGCGACCTATGACAGCGACGGCTTTGCGCTTGCCGATATCGCTGTCGCAGATGGCAGGATTTCCGCCATCGCAGCGCACGATCGTGCAGCCATATCCAGCGGTGCCGTCGATCTCGCCGGCCGTATCGTGCTGCCCTGCTTCCTCGATTGCCACACGCATATCGACAAAGGGCATATCTGGCCGCGAAAACCCAATCCTGATGGCACCTTCATGGGCGCGCTCAATGCCGCCGGCGCCGACCGCATGGCCCGCTGGACCGCCGAGGATGTGGCGCGCCGCATGGATTTCTCGCTGCGCTCGGCCTACGCGCATGGCACCAGGGCGCTTAGAACTCATATCGATAGCGTCGCGCCGCAGGAGGAAATCTCCTGGCCTGTGTTCGAGATGACGCGCGACGCATGGCGTGGCCGCATCGAATTGCAGGGTGCCTGCCTGCTCGGCATCGAGGGCGTGCGCGACACGAAATGGTTCGACGGGCTGGCCAAACGCGTGACCGCCGCCAAGGGCGTGCTTGGCGTCGTCACCTACATGGTGCCGGACCTGGAAGAGCTGCTCGATCATGTCTTCGCGCAAGCGATCAAGCACGGGCTCGACCTCGATTTTCACGCCGACGAGACCGACGACATCGCCGCAATTTCGCTGAAGAAAATCGCCGAGGCGGCGCTGTGGAACGGCTTCGAGGGCAACATCCTAGTCGGCCATTGCTGCTCGCTGGCGCGTCAGCCCGATCTCGAGGTGCTGGACACGCTGGACAAGGTGGCGAAGGCCGGGCTGGCAATCGTGTCGCTGCCGATGTGTAATCTCTATTTGCAGGACCGTCGCGCTGACCAAACCACACCGCGCTGGCGTGGCGTGACGCTGCTGCATGAGATGAAGGCGAGGGGCGTTCCCGTGGCCGTCGCTTCGGACAACACGCGCGATCCCTTCTATGCCTATGGCGATCTCGACATGCTGGAGGTCTACCGCATGGCAACGCGCACCCTGCATTTCGATCATCCGGTCGGCGACTGGCCGCAGGCGGTCACCGCGACGCCGGCCCAGGTGATGCGGCTCGATGGCTTCGGCACGCTCGCCGCCGGAGGCGATGCCGACTTCGTGCTGTTCAAAGGTAGAAGCTGGACGGAATTGCTGTCGCGCCCCGAATCGGATCGCATCGTCGTGCGTGCGGGGCGAGCGATAGATCGGCAATTGCCCGACTATGCCGAACTCGACGGACTGATGGTGGAATGATGGATCTTTCGGCACTCAAACGTGATCTCGACGGGATAAAACTCGACGACAATCCAGCCATCGTCCAGCAGAAGAGCCGCGACTTCTACTGGTACAGTCCGGTGCTGAAACAACAGCTCGACCATGTCACCGGCGACCTCATCGTGACGCCCAGGAACGAGGCCGAACTGATCCGCGTGCTTGCCGCCTGTCATCGCCATGGCGTGCCGGTGACGCCGCGCGGCAGCGGCACCGGCAATTATGGCCAGGCAATGCCGCTTTCGGGCGGTGTGGTCCTTAATCTCGCCGAGATGAACGAGATCAAGTCGATCGCGCCGGGGCGCGTGGTGACCGGGCCGGGCGCGGTCCTGGCCGACATCGACAAGGCGACGCGCGCGCATTCCGGGCAGGAGCTGCGGCTATCGCCCTCCACCTACAACACCGCCTCGATCGGCGGTTTCATCGCTGGCGGCTCAGGCGGCGTCGGCTCGATCAATTTCGGCGGATTGCGTGATTTCGGCAATGTGCTGCGCCTGCGTGTGGTGACGATGGAGGCCGAGCCGAGGGTGCTCGAACTCACCGGCGAGGACCTGCACAAGGTGACCCATGCCTATGGCACCAATGGCATCATCTCCGAGGTCGAGATGCCGCTGACGGCGGCCTATGACTGGATCGACGTCATCGTCGGCTTCGACCAATTCATGGATGCGGCGCACTATGGCAATGCGCTGGCCTGCCAGGACGGCATCCTGACCAAGCTGATCACGCCGATATCAGCACCCGTGCCTCAGCTTTATTTCAAGCGGCACCAGAAATTCTTCAGGGAAGGTCAAAGCATCTGCGTCGTCATGGTGGCGCAACATGGGCTAGATGCTTTTCTGGCCTTTACGCGCCGCGCCGGGGGTGAGGTGATCTACAACGCCACCACGGCGACGCCGGAGGAGAAAAAGGGCCTGCCGCCAACCTATGAACTGGCCTGGAATCACACGACGCTCCGGGCGCTGCGCGTCGACCCCGCCATCACCTACCTGCAGTCGCTCTATCCCTTTCCCAACCAGCTGGCGCTGGTCGAGAAAATGGATGGGATGTTTCCCGGCGAAGTGTTCTCGCATCTCGAATTCGTGCGGCTGGATGGCAACATCACCTGCTTCGGCCTGCCGCTGGTCAAGTTCACCACCGAGGCGCGGCTTAACGAGATCATCCGCCTGCATGAGGAAAATGGCTGCCCGATCTTCAACCCGCACCGCTATACGCTGGAAGAGGGCGGCATGAAGCAGACCGACGCGGTGCAACTCGCCTTCAAGCGCGAGACCGACCCGCAAGGCCTGCTAAACCCCGGCAAGATGATCGCCTGGGAAAACCCGGACTATGACTACCGTTCGGGCCGGACGTTCCTGTTCAAGGGACTGCAAAAGGCAGGGTAATGAACATCCTCGTCCTCTATGCCCATCCGGTCGAGACCAGCTTCAATGCCGGCCTGCACCGGATGATCGTCGAGCGGCTCACGATGGCTGGCCATTCGGTCGATGACTGCGATCTCTACGCCGAGGATTTCGAACCGCGGCTCACCCGCCAGGAACGGCTGGACTATCACAATCCGCGCGGCTCCGCCGACCCTGCGGCACCCTATGTCGAGCGCCTGTTGCGGGCCGATGCGCTGGTGCTTTCCTATCCAGTCTGGAATTACGGCTTTCCCGCAATCCTGAAAGGGTTCTTTGATCGCGTCTTCCTGCCGGACGTGTCGTTCAAGCTGGTCGACGGCAAGGTGCAGCCGTCGCTGCACAACATAAGAAAGGTCGCGGCGGTCACCTCCTATGGCGGCAGCCGGTTCCGCGCCTTTCTGATGGGGGATCCGCCGCGAAAACTGATCAAGCGCATGCTGCGCGCCACGGTCAAGCCGGGCGCGCCGGTGACCTACCTCGCGCATTATTCAATGAACCTGTCGACCGATGAAACCCGGAAGTCCTTCACGGCGAAGGTCGCGGCCAGCATGGATGCATTCTGATGCGTGCGCTTGTCGTCTATTGCCATCCGGTGCCGGAGAGCTTCTGCGCTGCCATTCGCGACACCGCCGTGGATGTGCTGACGCGGCGAGGCTGGGACGTGCGGCTGCTCGATCTCTATGCCGAAAAGTTCGATCCGGTGATGAGTTGCGAGGAGCGGCGTACCTACAACAGTCAGGCGCCGCAGGATCCGGCGCTGAAACCGCATTTCGAACTGCTCAACTGGGCCGAAGCGATCCTGTTCGTCTACCCGACCTGGTGGTACGGGCTGCCGGCGATGCTGAAGGGCTGGCTCGACCGGGTGTGGGCGACCGATGTCGCCTTCAAGCTGCCGGCGGGCAAGGGAGGGATCAAGTCGCTGATGACGCATGTTACCAAGGTCGGCGTCATCACCACTTGCGGTGCACCGACCTGGTGGAGCGTCGTCGTCGGCCAGCCCGGGCGAAAGACCTTGTTGCGCGGCATGCGGGCCCTGTGCGCCAGGCGCTGCAAGACGTTCTTCCTGGCGCATTACTTGATGGACGCCTCGACGCCGCGGACGCGAGCGGCGTTTCTGGTCAAGGTGCGGGCGAAGCTGGAGCGGTTTTGAGCAATTAGCGCCCTTGTCCGTTTACGGGGAGAAGATGCGGGCAGGCAGATGAGGGGCAGCGTCAGCGTTTGCCTCAGTTCGAGACGTTCGCGCCGCCCCTCATCCGGCCCTTCGGGCCACCTTCTGCCCGTGAACGGGGAGAAGGAAGAGGCGCCGCGCTACATCTTCGTCCGTTCCGACCTCGGATCGTACATCGGTTTCACCGATGCCTCAGCCGCAAACCGTTCGCCGGCGATCTCGATTTCATAAGTCGAGGCGAGCACATCCGCCTCGCTCTGCCCTTGGCACGGCACATAGCCCAGCCCGATCGCTCCGCCGAGATGGTGGCCGTAATTGCCCGAAGTGATCGGACCGATGATCTTGCCATCGCGCAGGATCGCCTCGTTGTGGAAGAGCAGGGGCTGCGGGTCCTTGAGGCGGAACTGGACCAGGCGGCGGTTCAATCCGGCCTCCTTCTTCTTCAGCACGGCATCTCGGCCGATGAAATCGCCCTTGGCCGTCTTCACCGCGAAGCCGAGGCCCGCCTCCAGCACATTGTCCTCGTCGGTGATGTCGTGGCCGAAATGGCGGAAAGCCTTTTCGATGCGGCAGGAATCCAGCGTGTGCAGTCCGCAGAGTTTGAGGCCGACATCGGCGCCGGCCTCGTCGATCGCCTCGAAGACGTGGGCGGCCTGTTCGGTCGAGATGTAAAGCTCCCAGCCGAGTTCGCCGACATAGGTGACGCGATGCGCCCGGGCGAGGCCCATGCCGATTTCGATCTCCTGGAACGTGCCGAAGGGATTGTTCTCGTTGGAGAAGTCGTTGGGGCTGACCTTCTGGATCAGTTTTCGCGCATCCGGGCCCATCACGCAGAGCACGCTTTCAGCGGCGGTTACGTCCGTGATGACGACGAACTGGTCGCCGACGTGCCGGCGCAGCCAAGCGAGGTCGCGCTGCAGCGTGGCGCCCGGCACGACGAGGAAATAAGCCGTATCCGAAAGCCGCGACACGGTGAGGTCGCTCTCGATGCCGCCGCGCTGGTTGAGCATCTGCGTGTAGACGATCTTGCCCGGCGCGACATCCATGTCGTTGGCGCAGAGCCTTTGCAGGAAGGTACAGGCGTCGCGCCCCTCGACGCGGATCTTGCCGAACGACGTCATGTCGAACAGACCGACCTTGTTGCGGACCGCCAGATGCTCCTCGCGCTGGTTGTCGAACCAGTTCTGCCGCTTCCAGGAATAGCGATATTCGCGCTCCTGGCCTTCGCGGGCGAACCAGTTGGCACGCTCCCAGCCGGCGACTTCGCCGAACACTGCGCCGCGCGCCTTCAGATGCTCGTGCAGGGGCGAGCGGCGGACGCCACGCGAGGTTGCCATCTGGCGATAGGGGAAATGGTCGGCATAAAGCAGGCCGAGCGTTTCGGAGACGCGTTCCTTGAGATAGCGGCGGTTCTTCTGGAACGGCTGAGTGCGGCGGATGTCGACTTCCCACAGGTCGAACGGGGCTTCGCCATCGTTGATCCACTGCGCCAGCGCCATGCCGGCGCCGCCCGACGAGACGATGCCGATCGAATTGTAACCGGTCGCCATCCAATAGCCGCGCAACTCCGGCGCCTCGCCGAGATAGTAGCGATCGTCAGGGGTGAAACTTTCAGGGCCGTTGAAGAAAGTGTGGATGCCGGCCGTCGCCAGCATCGGCATGCGGCTAACGCCCATTTCGAGGATCGGTTCGAAATGGTCCATGTCCTCCGGCAACTGGTCGAAGCAGAAATCCTCGCGGATGCCGCCCATGCCCCATGGCTTGGCTACTGGCTCGAAAGCGCCGAGCATCATCTTGCCGGCGTCTTCCTTGTAGTAGGCGCACTCGTCCGGCACGCGCAGCACAGGCAGGCGGCCAAGGCCGGGGATCGGCTCGGTGACCAAATAAAAGTGCTCGCAGGCGTGCAGCGGGATGTTCACGCCGTTCTGGGCGCCGAGGTCGCGCGCCCACATGCCGGCGCAGTTGATGACGATGTCGGTCTCGATCGTGCCCTGGCCTTCGCCTTGCGCCCAGGACACGCCGGAGACGCGGCCGTTTTTAGTATGGACCTTGGTGACCTTCACATTCTCGGCGATGGTGGCGCCGCGTTGGCGGGCACCCTTGGCCAGCGCCATGGCGATGTTGGCCGGGTCGCACTGGCCGTCGAGCGGCAGATGCACGGCGCCGACCACGTCCGAGACGTTGAGATGCGGGTACATCTCCTTGACTTCACTGGGAGAAATCTCGCGCACATCGACGTCGAAGGCGCGAGCGAGCGATGCCTGCCGGTAGATCNGGTAGATCTCGTGCTTGCGCTCTTCCGTCAGCGCCACGGTGATCGAGCCGACCTGGCGCATGCCGGTGCCGACCTCGGTCTCGGCTTCCAGCTTGACGTAGAGATCGGCCGAATATTTCGCCAGCCGGG
The DNA here is from genome assembly GCF_000502915.1 of Mesorhizobium sp. LNHC209A00. Taxonomy (NCBI): domain Bacteria; kingdom Pseudomonadati; phylum Pseudomonadota; class Alphaproteobacteria; order Hyphomicrobiales; family Phyllobacteriaceae; genus Mesorhizobium; species Mesorhizobium sp. LNHC209A00. The sequence continues at coordinate 321,330 of NZ_AYWT01000001.1, read as the reverse complement.
TCATGTTCTGCGAGCCGCGCAACTGGCCGATCAGCCCGGCGGCGTGCCATGTCGTGCCCGAGGTCAGCTGCTTGCGCTCCAGAAGCACGATGTCGGTCCAGCCAAGCTTGGCCAGGTGGTAGGCCACCGAGCAGCCGGAGACGCCGCCGCCGATGATGACGGCCCTTGCCTTGGCGGGAATGGCTTTCGTGGGAAGGCTCCTGGCGGTCATGCGGCCTCACGACGGTAGCTGGAAACGAAACGGCGCAGCCGGGCGGCTGCTTCCCTGAGCACGGGTTCGGGCTGGCACAGGCTGATTCTGATATGGCCGGCGGCGGCTTCGCCGAAGCTCGAGCCCGGCATGACGCCGACCTTCTCCTTGTCGAGGAAGGCGAAGGCGAACTTCTCGTCGTCGGGTTCGACATCAGATATGTCGAGCATGACATACATGCCGCCTTCGGAACCGCGCACGGTGACATCGTTCATGCCGCGTACCGCATCGAGCAGGACGGTGCGGCGTGCCGCGTAGCGTTCGGCGATGTCCTTGACGCCATAGTGCTGCTCCAGCGCCTCGGTGCAAGCGATCGAGATGAAGGCCGGCAGGCCATAGGTCGTCACCAGGTTGAGATTGATCAGCAGCGTGATCATTTTTTCCGGACCGGTCAGCCAGCCCATGCGCCAGCCGGTCATGCCGTGGCTCTTGGACATCGAATTGATCACCAGCGTGCGCTCGGCCATACCGGGCAGCGAGCGCGGCGAGACATGCTCGCCGCCGCCCAGCGTCCAATAGACCTCATCGGACAGCAGCCAGAGATCGTGCTCACGGCAGATTTCGGCCAGCTGTTCCAGCGGCTCGCGCGAATAGACGGCACCGGTCGGGTTGTTCGGTGTGTTGATCAGTATGGCGCGCGTGTTGGGCTTGATTGCCGCACGGATCATGTCCGCGCGCGGTTGGAACCCATCCTCGGCCGGTGTTTCGACGACGGTGAAACTGGCACCGGCGGCACTGAAGGTGTTGGGATAGGTAGCATAGTAGGGGGCAACCACGATGGCGTGGTCGCCCGGGTCGAGAACGGCCTGCACGGCCGCGTAAAGTGATGCTTGGCCGCCGGGCGTGGCGATGACTTCTTCCGGCGTCGTCTCGACACCGGTGCAGGCGCTGGAGGCCGCCGCCATCGCCTTGCGCAGGCGCGGCAGACCGGGCAGCGGCGTGTAGTGATGGTTGCTGCCGCGAACCGCCGCAACGCAGGCTTCGATCGTCTCCGACGGCGTGTCGAAATCGTGGTCGCCGACCGACAGCATGATAATGTCCTCGCCGGCTTCCTTGCGGGCCCAGGCGGCGAAATGAACTTCCCAGCCGTCCTTGCCCGATGGCACGATGCCGGTGATGCGCGATGATGGTTTAGGCATGTGAGACTCCCGAGATCGCGTAGCCGCCCTGTTGCAGCCGGTCGCGCAAGGCGGCGATATGGGCAGGACCGACCTCGCAGCAACCGCCGACGATGTCCGCACCCGCTTCCACCCAGCCGACAGCCTGGTCGGCGTAGGCATCCGGACCGAGGTCGTGGCGGGCATGCAGTACATCCACCGTGCCGCCATGCTTGAGCGCTTCGGTGGAAGTGAAGCCATTGGCATAGGCACCGACCGGGCCGCCGAGCTCGATCAGTTCAGGCAAGGCCGCCGCGATCGCTTCGGGGCGGCAGCAGTTGAGCAGCCGCGCCGCCACCGGCAGATTCCCGAGCGCATCGGTCGCCGACGCAATCGTCTCGCCGCTACGCAAGCGCGGCGTGCCGTGATCGGCCAGCGTCCATGACACCCAGACAGGCTTGCCGCTTTCCGATGCGGCGGTGACGGCCGCGCGCGCTTCCTCCGACGACGCCATGGTCTCGCAAAGGAACAGGTCGACACCGTCCGCCTGCTCGGCGACGATGCGGCGGTAGATGTCGAGCGTGTCCTGGTAGGAGATCGTCAGCGCCGGTGCGTAGCTGCCGAAGAGCGGCGACAGGCAGCCGGCGATCGCCGCATCGCCGGCCTCGTCGCGCGCTTGCCTGGCGAGCTCGATGCCAAGCTTCTGCAATGGCTTGAACAGGTCTTCCGCGCCTTCGCGCGCCAGGCGTTCGGGGGTCGCAGAATAGGTGTTGATGGTGATGACGCGGGCGCCGGCACGGATGAATTCGGCATGCAGGCCTCGCACAAGGTCCGGTTCGTCGATCAGCACCCTGGCCGACCACAGCGGCGTCGGCTCGGACCGGCTGCGCCGCACCAACTCCTGGCCCATGCCGCCATCAGTGAGGATAACGTTCTTCATGCGCGCAGTCTTTCGTTCCTGGGATCCCACAAGGGCTCGTCCTGTTGCACGATCGCCTTGAAGCGATCGCCGAAGATCTCGACCTCAACTGATGTGCCGGGTTCGGTCAGGTCGGCGCGCAGCATGCCGAGCGCGATCGCCTTGTCGATGCGATGGCCCCAGCCCGCCGATGTCGTCTCGCCGACGATCTGGCCGTCATGCCAGAGCGTCGACATGTAAGGTGCGTCGCAGTCGCCGGGATCTTCGACGACCAGCGTGACGAAGCGTTTCTTCACGCCTTGCTGTTTTTCGTTCTGGAGGGCCACCTTGCCACGGAAATCGGGCTTTTCCCATTTGACAAAGCGCTCTAGCCCGCCCTGCAGGATCGAATAGTCGGTAGACAGATCACCCTTCCAGGTCCGGTAGCCTTTTTCGAGCCGCAGCGAATCCAGCGCGTACATGCCAAATGGCTTCAGCCCATGATTCTGCCCGGCAGCGCAGATCGCATCGAAGATCGCGGCAGTGTCGTCGACCCTGGTGTGGATTTCCCAGCCTAGCTCGCCGGCGAAGGAGACGCGGACCAGCTTGGCCCATCGCCCGGCAATCCTGGTCTCCTGATGCGTCAGCCAAGGCAAGATCAGGTCGGCGTCACAGACGTCGGCAAGGATTTTTCGCGAGTTGGGACCGGCCAGGATCTGCGTGGAGAATTCTTCCGTCCGGTCGATCAGCTTGAACGCCGCATCCCCGGGCATGTGCGATTTCAGCCATTCGAAGTCATGCCACTGTGCCACCGCCGCGGTGATCAGCGTCATGGACTCCTCGCCATGACGCACCACCGACATTTCGGTGACGATGCGGCCCTTGTCATCGGAGAAATAGACAAGGCCGATGCGGCCGGGTTTCGGCACCAGGCCGGTCACCTGCCGGCTCAGCCATTCGGCGGCACCAGGGCCCTCGAGATTGAAGCGCGAGAAGCCGGGCAGGTCGAGGATGCCGGCGGTGTCGCGGACAGCCAGGCACTCTTCGCGCACGCGCTGCTGCCAGGGACCGTCGCGACGGAAGGTCAGCGTGGCTTCCTCGGAGACGTCGTCGCCGTCCTGCGCGTACCAGGTGGCGCGTTCCCAGCCATTATAGGCGTCGAAACGGGCACCCAGCGCCTTGATCCGATCGTGGATCGGCGACAGTTTCCTGTCACGTCCTTCCGGCCAGGCATGGCGCGGGAACTGGATGGCGTATTCGTTGCCGTAGATCTCCATGCCCTTGGCCACGCAATAGTCCGGCGCGGAAGCAAAGGAGGTGAAGCGGCGCGGATCGCACGACCACATGTCCCATTCGGTCTGGCCTTGCGTCACCCATTCGGCCAGCACCTTGCCGGCACCGCCGCCCTGGGCGATGCCGAAGGTGAAGACGCAAGCCTCGAAGGCGTTGGGAACGCCGGGCATCGGCCCGATCAGCGGATTGCCGTCCGGCGCATAAGGGATCGGACCGTTGATGACCTTCGACAGGCCGGCGGTGCCGAGGATCGGCACACGGGCGACGGCGTCGGCCAGGTAATGTTCCAGCCGGTCGAGGTCGTCGGGGAAGAGCTGGAAGGAAAAATCGTCCGGCATGGGATCGTTGTGGGTGGCCCAGTGCGCGCGGCAATTGCGCTCATAGGGGCCGAGATTCATGCCAGCCTTTTCCTGGCGCAGATAATAGGAGGTATCCACGTCGCGCAGCAGCGGCAGCTTCTTGCCCTGCTCCTTCGACCAGGCGGCGAGTTCGGGGATTTCCTCGAACAAAATGTACTGGTGGCTCATCACCATCATCGGCACTTCGCGGCCGAACATCCTGCCGACTTCGGCGGCACGGTAGCCGGCAGCATTGACGACGATCTCGCAGCGGATCTCGCCTTGCGGCGTCTCGACCACCCACTCGTCCTTTTCGCGGCGCACACCTGTCACGGAGCAGAACCGGATGATTTTCGCACCCATGTCGCGCGCGCCCTTGGCCAGCGCCTGCGTCAGCTGTGCCGGGTCGATGTCGCCGTCGCTCGGATCGTACAGCGCGCCCTTCAACTCATGTGTTTCGAGGAAGGGGTAGCGGCGCTTGATTTCGTCGAGCCCGATCACGTCCATGTCCATGCCTTGGTAACGGCCCATGCCCTTGGCGCGCTGGAATTCCTGGATGCGCTCCTTCGTGTGGGCGAGCCTGAGCGAGCCGGTGACATGGTAATTCATGGGATAGTCGACGGCGTCGGCGAGGCCGCGATAGAGCTCGGTCGAATAGCGCTGCATGTTCATCAGCGACCAGGAGGAGGAGAAGGTAGGCACATTGCCGGCCGCATGCCAGGTCGAGCCGGAGGTCAGCTCATTCTTTTCCAGGAGCACGCAGTCCGTCCAGCCGGCTTTAGCCAGATGATAGAGCGACGAGGTGCCCACAACGCCGCCTCCGATGATCACCACGCGCGCCGTGCTCGGCAAACCCGCCATCTTCTTCTCCCAATCTCAAGCGCGCTGCGCCGTTATTTTTGTTTGATGCCTGTCGTTATCCCAAACCGCTGCTCAGTTTGGGCGATATGCGCTCAATAGACCGGCGGCGAAACCACCCAGATGACAACCGCCGGTTCGCTGCCCGGATTGCGCCAGCGGTAAGGCTTGCCTTCGAAGCGGAAGGAGTCGCCTTCGCCAAGCCGGTGCCAGACGCCCGCAATCTCGATGTCGAACTGCCCCGACGCGATGTATCCGGCCTCCTCGGTCGGCCGGCGGGCCTCGTTCTTCAACTCCGCGCCCGGCGCGAAGACAGACCGCACCATCTCGAAGGTACCACCGAGGTCCGGTGACAGAAGCTCCTCCACGAGGCCGGATTCGCTGGTGCCAAGCGTGCGGCGCTTGCCGGCGCGTACCACGACGCCGCGCTCGCTTTCCACGGGCACGTCATGGCTGAAGAAGAGGCTGATCGGCACGCCGAACAACTCCGCGAAGGCCCTGAGATCACTGAGCGACGGCGTCGACAGCCCGCGTTCGACCTGGCTGACCCAGCCGACCGAACGGCCGAGCTTCAGCGCGATCTCGGCCAGCGTAAGCCCGCGCACTCGGCGCAACGCTCTGATGTCGCCGGCCAGCACTCGCTCGTCAGGTCCCTGCAATGTTCGTGCGGTAGGGGAGGCCAAATCGCTCACTTCATGAAAATTTTCAAGCGAATTTCATGAGAAATGAAGCTCATGAAAAAATCAAGTAGATTTTCACCAATGCTCAAGATTTGCTTGCAGGATTTTGACGGTTCATGCAAAGCCTCCGCCGCGAGCGGCGAGTGGGGACGTCCGATCGCGAACATGGCTAAGGGACGGCCCATGCTGGAAAAGAAGGCTCGAATCGCGGTTGACGCCGAAATCGTCGACGATGCGATCATGTCGCGCCGTTCGGTGCGGGCATTTCTGCCCGACATGATCGACGACGAGACGATCCGTGACATACTGACTGTTGCGGCGCGTGCTCCTTCCGGCACCAACATGCAGCCTTGGCGGGTCTACGTTACCAAGGGCGGGACCAAGCAGCGGATCACGGATGCCATCATGAATTCCGGCATCCGTGCCGAAAAAGCCGACTGGGACGAATATCGCTATTATCCGACCCAGTTCTTCGAGCCTTACCTCACCCGCCGCCGTGCCAACGGGTTCGGCCTCTATGGCGCGCTCGGCATAGGACGTAGGGAAGTCGACAAGATGCGTGCCCAGCACGACCGCAACTTCGTCTTCTTCGACGCGCCGGTCGGCATGATCTTCACCATCGACCGCCGGCTCAACCAGGGTTCGTGGATCGACTACGGCATGTTCCTGCAAAACATCATGGTCGCGGCGCGGGGCAGGGGTCTGCATACCTGTCCGCAAGCGGCCTTCGCGCCCTATCACCGCCAGATCCGGCCGGTGCTCGGCATTCCCGACGAGGAGATCGTCGTCTGCGGCATGGCGCTCGGGTATGAAGACACATCCAAGCCCGAGAACGCCTTCCGCACCGAACGTGAGCCGCTCGAGGAATGGGTGAGGTTCAGCGAATAGGCTGCGTCCGCCGCAAGCCCGCTATTCCGTATTCATGTGCGCGCCGTGGCCACTCACATGGGCGCCGTCCTGCGGCGTCAGCTTGAGATAGGCTGATAGCGCGCAGAGCGTGATGACGCCTTCGATCACGAACAGGATCCGGAAGTCGCTGGCGACGGCAGGCCCGCCGCCGGCGAGAAACGACAGCATCGCAGCCGCCAGGCCGACGCTGATGGCGACCGCCAGTTGCCACAGGATATAGTAGAGCGCGCTGAAACGGGCGAGCTGTTCCGGCGCGATGTCGGAATAGGCGAGGTTGCCGGTTGAGGCCCATTGCACCGAGCGGAAGACGCCGAAGACGAAGATGTAGGTGAGCGTGATCCAGACCGGGGTTGTTGCCTGCACCAAGGCGAAGCCCGCGACCATGGCGGCAACCACGGGCGTGTTGAAGACCAGCACGCGGCGAAAACCGAAACGGTTGAGGAGGCGTGGCATGAAGACACGCATACCCACCGAACCGACCGCCGCCACGAAGGTCAGCGATCCCGCCTGCACCGCGCTCATGCCGAAGCCGAGCTGGAACATCAGCGGCAGCAGGAAGACGACGGAGCTGAGGCCGATCGTGTCCAGGCCGCCGCCGGTAAGAAACGAGATGCGGAAGGTGCGGATGCGCAGGAGCTTGAGATCGAGCAGCGGATTGCGCACGCGCAGGCAGTAGAAGGAGGCTGCCGTCAGGATGATGAGCGCCAGCGCAAGCTCGGCCGCGATCATGCCGCCGGCGGCGTCTTTCGACGCCAGCGAGTCCATGCCGAAGACCAGCAGCAGCATGCCGCTGCCGACCAGCGCAAAGCCTTGAAAATCGAACCGCGTGCGCACCGGCTTGGTCATCGTCGGGAACAGCGAGGCGGCAAGGATCGCGGCCGCGAGCGCGAACGGCACGTTGATGAAGAAGATCCAGCGCCAGGAGATGTAGGTAGTCAGCGCGCCGCCGACGAGCGGACCGACCAGCGGTCCGGACTGGCCGGCCAGCGATATGTACATGTTGATCTTCAAGGTCCGGCTGCGCGGGAAGGTCGACAGGATTACGACCTGGCCAAGCGTTCCCATCAGCGCGCCGCCGAAGCCCTGCAGCGCGCGGGCGCCGACCAGCATCCAGAGGTCGTTCGAGAGCCCGCACATGGCCGAAGCAGCGGCAAACACCAGCAAGGCAAAGCAATAGACGTTGCGCAGCCCGAAACGGTCGGCCGCCCAGCCGCCGAGCGGCATCGAGATGATCAGGCTGGCGACGTAGACGGTGATCAGCAGGCCGAGCTGGCTAGGCGGACGGCCAAGGCTTTGGCCGATGCCCGGCAGCGCCGTCACCACGACGTTCTGGTCGAGGCTGGTCATGAACACGCCGCAGGCGACTGTCAGTGGCAACAGGAGCAAGGCTCTGGCCGGCACATCGGCGCGATCGGTAGCGCCGGCGGATAGTTCAGCGGTCATGGGGATGTTCGAACCAAATATGCCGACTCTGAGAGGGGATTTTCATACCCCTTTGGACCGGTTGGGCGGCCACCTTTTCTATCATGGGCGCGCTCGGCAGGATTCTCTAGCGGCAGAACCAGCCGGCATTGAGGCCAGAGGCCGCGGCTCTAAGGCCGCATGCCTACTGCACCTCGTAGCCGACTTCCTCGCTTGCGTGGCACAGCGCCTTCCAGAACGAGCGGGCGAAGGAGCGAAAGACATAGATGTCGAACTGGTCGGTGCCGGTGCGCTGGATCTGGGCGAAGACATCGTGATGCATTGTCGAGCGGCCGGCGCCGACCGGAAAGGCAGGCAGGGCGAAGTCGATGGCGAAGAATTTCGACAGCACCCATTCGGCTTTCGGCCCGGCAATGCGGATCGCGGTGCGGCCATGCGACAGGTCCGTCACCGTGCCGATGGCCGGCGTCACCGCCTTGGTCAATGCTACGGCCAGTCCTTCGGCTTCATCGGTCACCGTGAATTTTCCCGGCGCGGAACCGAATACCGCTTTCACGCCGTCGCTCGAGCCGCCGCCGGCGCCATCGGGCAGAGCAAGCCCGGTCACGGTGCGGATGGCCTCCATCAGTTTCTTTTCCTCGCCGGGCCATGCCGCGAGTTGCACGATCGAGCCCGGCCTGGTTTCGGTGAGCAGGATCTCGACGCCACGTTCGAAATTGCCGTGCGAGCCGACATGGAACTCCGGCTCGAGGGGCGATTGACGCTCAGCCATGCATGCGGGTTCCTTCCGGATCGTAGAAGTGGTTGGACACGATCTCCACGGGTCCGAAGCGGTTGCGCAAGGGATCGGAGACATGCGCACGCGTGCCGTGCCTGGCCTTGCCGCCCTTGACCAGCGCCAGCGCGATATGCTTGCCGAGCGCCGGCGAATAGCAGCAAGCGGTGATGTGCCCGATCGAGCCGTGCGGATTGGCTTCGTCGACGTCCTCGACAATGTGCGCGCCGCCATTGAGCGGCCGGTTGTCGAGCGCGATCAGGCCGACCAGATCCAGCCGCTCGGACGCGACGAGACCTTCCCGATCCATCATCGCGGAGCCGATGAACGGCTTTTTCTTCGACAGCATCCAGTCGAGATGCAGGTCGCGCGCGGTGGTGCGGCCATCGATCTCGGCGCCGGTGACATGGCCTTTCTCGATGCGCATCGTGCCCAGCGCCTCGAGGCCGTAGGTGACCAGCCCGAACGGCTTGCCGGCCTCGACCAGCGCTTCCCAGACATGGGTGCCATGGCCGGCGCCGGAATAGACCTCGAAGGCCATTTCGCCGGAGAAGGAAAGCCGGCAAATCATCACTGGAACGCCTGCGATCTCGCCGTGCACGATGCCCATGAAGGGCAAGGTGGCGTTGTCCACGGCAGTGCCGGTGACGCAGGCTGCCAAAATCTGCCGCGCTTTCGGGCCGCCGATCGCGGCTCCCGCCCATTGGTCGGTCACCGAGGTGACGTGGACCTTGAGTTCCGGCCAGATCACGTCGAGGAAATATTCCAGATGCTGCATCACCTTGCCGGCATTGGCCGTGGTGGTGGTCATCAGGAAATCCTGTTCGCCCAGCCGCCAGGTGGTGCCGTCGTCGAAGGCAAAGCCGTCCTCGCGCAGCATCAGCCCATAGCGCGCCTTGCCGACGGCGAGCGTCGAGAACATGTTGGTGTAGACACGGTCGAGGAACGCGGCGGCGTCGGGACCCTGCACGGCGATCTTGCCCAGCGTCGAGACATCGACGATGCCCGCGCTGTCGCGCGTCGCCTTGGCTTCGCGCACATAGGCCTGTTCGACAGTTTCGCCCGAAAGCCCGTAGATCATCGGGCGGTACCAGAGGCCGGCGGAGTACATGGTCGCGCCATTGTCGACATGCCAATCATGCATCGGCGTCAGCCGCTCGGGCTTGAGGTCGCCGAAGCGCTCGGCTGCCAGCGAGCCGATCGAAACCGGCGCGAAGGGTGGCCGGAAACGGGTGGTGCCGACTTCTGGGATCGGTTTGCCGAGTGCTTCCGCCATGATGGCAAGGCCGGGGACGTTGGAGCTCTTGCCCTGGTCGGTGGCCATGCCGAGTGTGGTGTAGCGCTTCAGGTGCTCGACAGAGACGAAGCCTTCGCGATGCGCCAGGCGGACATCCTCCGCCGTGACGTCGTGCTGAAAGTCGACAAAGCTCTTGCCGCTGCCCTTGATTTCGACCACCGGCGCGGGATTTGGATCTCCGGGAGGTGCCTCGACAGTGGGCAGCGCCGCCGGCGTTGGGGTCCCGCCACTCGCGGCAAGGCCCGCGGCGCGCCCTTCGGCCATCGCCTCTACCGTCGAAAAGCTGCCGGTGAACGCGCCGGCGCCGATCCAGCTTTGCGTCGGCTTGGGCGGCAGGAAGGCCTGCCGGGCCGCGTTCCATTCAGCCTTGGCGCCGGCCTGGCTGGCCAGATGGATGGTCGGCGACCAGCCGCCGGACATCAGCACGCAATCGGCGTGGATGCTGCGCGCATCGCCGCTCAGCGCACCCGCGACCATGTCGAAGCGCTGAACCTTGAGGCCGGACAAGGCCTTGCCGCCTTCCGTGCCGACCACCGCATGGCCGGAAAGCAGTTCCGCCTCGGCTTCGCCGGCCAGGGCGCCCATCTCGGTGGATGGTTGCGCGCGCACGTCGACGATGGCAACGATCGCCGCACCTGCCTGCTTCAGCGCCAGCGCCGAACGGTAGGCGCTGTCATTGTTGGTGAACAGCACGATCCGCTGCCCCGGCAGCACGCCGAATTCGTTGGCGTAGCGCGCCGCCGCATGCGCCAGCATCACGCCGGGCCGGTCATTGCCCGGAAACACCAGCGGCCTTTCGAAGGCGCCGGTGGCCAGCACCACGGATCCGGCGCGGATCGCCCAGTATCGATGGCGCGGCTCACCCTTGGCGGGCTGCGCCTTGTGGTCGCTGACCCGCTCGAGCGCGGCAAGCGTATTGTTGTCGTAGTAGCCCCAGACGGTGGTGCGCGGCAGAAGCCGGACATTGTCTCGCACTTCAAGCTGGGCCACGGTACGCCGCACCCAATCAGCGGCGGGGGCGCCATCGATGGTTTCGCCGGACCAGTTGGCCGATCCGCCGAAGCGCGGCTCGAGATCGGTCAGGATCACACGGGCGCCCTGATCGGCGGCTGCCTTGGCGGCCATTAGCCCGGCCGGGCCGGAGCCGACCACAAGCACATCGCAAAAGGCGTTCATGCGCTCGTAGCGGGCCGGGTCCTTCGCCGATCCGGCGCTGCCGAGGCCGGCGGCGCGGCGGATGAACTGTTCGCAGAACATCCAGAAGCGCGTGCCTTTCAACGGGCCGACAACCGGTCCCATGAAGGTCTTATAGTAGAACCCGGCCGACAGCAGTTTGCCGCCGAGCTGGTTGACGGCATGGATGTCGAAGGCAAGCGAGGGGAAACGGTTCTGGCTGACGGCGACCAGCCCGTCATGGATCTCGACCATTGTCGCCGGAATGTTGGGTTCGCGCACCTCGCCCTTCAGCACCGTCACCAGCGCGTTGGGCTCCTCGACGCCCGCGCTCAGCAGGCCGCGCGGCCGATGGTATTTGAAAGAACGTCCTAACAGGGTGACGCCATTGGCCAGCAGCGCGGACGCCAGCGTGTCGCCGCCATGCCCGGTATAGGCAACGCCGTCGAAGGTGAAGCGGATCGTCTTCAGCCGGTCTATGCGGCCGCCGGTGTCGGTGCGGCGCGGGCTCATGGCTTGTCCTCCGCCTTGCGGCGAGCGGCCGAGCTGTGATCGCCACGCGCGAAGGCGACACTGGAAATCTCGTGCGTCAGCGTGTTGCGCACGACCCTCAGGTGAGCCCGGCAGCCACCGGAATGTTGCCAGATTTCATTGTGGTCGCCGGCCGGGTTCAGCCGGTCGTAGACATAGGCATTCCAGGCCTCGAAATTCTGCGAAGCGGGGTCGGGACGTTCGCGGTTGCCGTCACCCTGATAGGTGAACTCGATGACATCGCGCGGGCCGCAATAGGGGCAAGTGATCAGCACGGAATGTTCCTAATGAAGCCTTGTCTAGTGAAGCCTCGGGTTTGCACCCTGGCCCTTGTCGTCGATCACCAGCCCCCGATGAAAGCGGTCCAGCGTGAACGGGGCGTTGAAATCGTGCGGTTGATCCTTGGCGATGGTCCAGGCAAAGCACCAGCCGGAAGCGGGCGTTGCCTTGAAGCCGCCATAGCACCAGCCGCAATTGAGATACATGCCGGGCAGGGGCCCCATGGTGATGATCGGCGAGCCGTCCATCGACATGTCGCAGACGCCGCCCCAGGAGCGCAGCATGCGCACACGCGCAAGGCCCGGGAAAAGGGCCAGCATCTCGCTCATCACCTCGTCAACGATGGGCAGGTTGCCGCGCTGAGCGTAGCTGTTGTAGCCGTCGATGTCGCCGCCATAGACAAGGCCGCCCTTGTCGGACTGCGACATGTAGAAATGGCCCATGCCGAAGGTCACGACCGTGTCGATGAAGGGTTTCAGCGATTCGGTGACGAAGGCCTGCAGCACATGGCTTTCGATCGGCATCGTCTCGACGCCGGCGAGTTGCATGACCCGTCCGGTGCTGCCAGCCACCGCGACCGCTACCTTCTTGGCCCTGATATCGCCGCGCGAGGTGGCAACGCCGGTAACCCGGTCGCCGTCGCGCAGGAAACCGGTGACCTCGCAATTCTCGATGATGTCGACGCCGCGCCGGTCTGCGCCGCGCGCATAGCCCCAGGCGACGGCATCGTGCCGGGCGGTGCCGGCCCGCCGCTGCATCAGGCCGCCGACCACGGGAAAGCGTGCATCATTGGAGATGTCAAGCGCCGGGATCAGGCGCTTGATCTCGGCTGGTGTCATCAATTCCGCATCGACGCCGAGATGGCGCATCGCGTTGCCGCGTCTTGCGTAGTCGTCGAACTGAGCCGGCGTGTGCGCCAGATTCAGGCAGCCGCGCTGCGAGAACATGACATTGTAATTGAGCTCGTGCGACAGGTTTTCCCACAGCTTCATAGAATGTTCGTAGAAGCGGGTGTTGGCGGGCAGCAGGTAATTCGAGCGAACGGCCGTGGTGTTGCGGCCGACATTGCCGGACCCCAGCCAGCCTTTCTCCAGCACCGCGACATTGGTGATGCCGTGTTCCTTGGCTAGATAGTAGGCGGTCGCCAGCCCATGCCCGCCGCCGCCGATGATGATGACGTCGTAGGAGGCCTTCGGATCCGGCTTGCGCCAGGCCGGCTTCCAGTCCTTGTTTCCCTTGAGCGCGTTCGCGAGCAGCGAAAGGGCCGAGTACTCTGCCATGTGTATGATGTCCGTTGCGGGCGATGCGGCAGACTATAGAGCAGGGGGCTGATGCAAAGCCAATATTGCGCCATCGCCTTTCGACTGGCCGACGCTTGAGCAGCGCGATCGTCGCGGTGACTTGCCCCATGATATGGCCGTCTTTATCAAGGACAGGCTTTTTGATGCCTTTNTGCCTTTGCCGCCCGCGAGTCGCCTATTCATCATGTTTTTTCGATTGCTTCGCCTCATCCTGGTCCTGGCGCTTGTCGTTTCGGCGCCGCTGTCGTTCGAGGCGGCGGCGCAAGGCGTTGGCCAGGCGCCCGCCGGACTGGTCGCCGACCAGCAAAAGATCATTCAGGGCCTGGCGACAAAGGCCGACAATTTCGAGAAGCAGATACAGCAGGATGGCGAGGACGACAGCAACCTCGTCGACATCCGCCTGCAGCTCGAGGAATTGTCACGGCAATCGCTGACCAGCGCGCTGGCGTTCCGCACACGGCTGGGCGAAATCAACAGCAGGCTCGAACAGCTCGGGCCGCCGCCCCCCTCCGGCCAACCGGCTGAACCCGGCATCGTCAGCGCCGAACGCGAGGGGCTGACATCCGAAAAGGCCGAGATCAACGCGGTCATCGCGCAAGCTCAATCCTTGTCGATCCGCATCAGCGGGCTGATCGACAAGATCGGCAACATGCGCAGCGCGCTGTTCCGCAATCTTTTGACCAAGCGCTACGTGCTCTCGGACGCGTTGAGCCCGCAGGTGTTTTCCGACGCGCGCGACGAGTTCGGCAATTTCTACAAGGCGGTGTCGTCCTGGCTGAGCTTCGCCATCAAGTTCAAGTTCCAGGCTATCCTGGCGGCGACTTTCGTGGCGCTCGGCCTGGCGCTGGTGCTGCTGGTCGGCGGGAGGCGCCTGTTCGGGCGGGTGTTCGAGGCCGATCCGACCAATGAGGACCCATCCTATCTCAGCCGCCTGTCGGTGGCCTTCTGGTCGACCTTGCTGCCGACGCTGGCGGTGGCCGCCTTTCTCGGCTCGACGATCTTCTTCTTCAATTACTACAACGTGTTGCGCGGCGATATTGGCCTCTTCCTCAATGCGTTGGCCACCGTCATCGGCGTGGTGTTCTGTGTCAATCGGCTGACCAACGCGGCACTCGAACCGCGTTTGCCCAACTGGCGGCTCATCCCCGTCGAAACCGGGCCGGCGCGCTGGCTGGTCCGCCTGACCACCGCCATGGCCGTGGTGATCAGCTTCAACACCTTCCTGTCGGTCGTGAACGACAAGATGGGGTCGCCGCTGTCGCTGACCATCGCGCGCAGTTTCGTCGCCACCATCATCGTCGGCGTTATCCTGATCCTGATGGCGATGCTGAGGCCGTTCAGGGCGCGTGACGGAAGCTGGCGCCCATGGCCGGCCTGGCTGCGCTACACCTCGCTCGGGCTGGGGCTTTTCACCATCATCGCGGCGCTGCTCGGGTATATCGGCCTTGCTCTGTTCGTCTCGCTACAAGTCGTGGTCACAGGCACCGCGTTGATAACGGCCTATATCGGCTTCCTGTCGGCGCAGGCGATCGGCGAGGAGGGTGCTTTCGCCAACACCTCGGTCGGGCGTTGGCTGTCGGCCAATTCCAGCTATGAAGATACCGCACTCGACCAGCTCGGCCTGGTCGTCAGCATTGCCATCAACGTGATGATAGTGCTGGTGTTTCTGCCGCTGATCCTTTTGATGTGGGGCTTCCAGCCCGGCGATATCGAGGCGTGGGCGTACAAGCTCGCCACCGGAATCAATATCGGTTCGGTGACCATTTCGGTCACCGGCATCCTGTCGGGCATCGTCGTCTTCGTCATCGGCTATTTCCTGACGCGCTGGTTCCAGGGCTGGCTTGACGGCTCGGTCATGGCGCGCGGCAAGGTCGACGCCGGTGTGCGCAACTCGATCCGGCTGGCGGTCGGCTATGCCGGCGTGGCACTCGCCGCGCTGGTCGGCATCTCGGCGGCCGGCATCGACCTTTCCAGCCTGGCGCTGGTCGCGGGTGCTCTTTCCCTCGGTATCGGCTTTGGCCTGCAGAATGTGGTGTCGAATTTCGTCTCCGGCCTGATCCTTTTGGCCGAGCGGCCGTTCAAGGTCGGCGACTGGATCGTGGCCGGCGACGTCAGCGGCACGGTCAAGAAGATCAGCGTGCGTGCCACGGAGATCGAGACTTTCCAGCGGCAGTCGGTGATCCTGCCCAATTCGAACCTGATCAACAACGCCGTCGGCAACTGGACGCACCGCAACAAGCTCGGTCGCATCGACATCAAGGTGGGCGTCGCCTATGGCAGCGACGTCAAGCAGGTCCACGCGGTGCTGCTGGATATCGCGCGCAGCCATCCGCTGGTGCTGAAGAACCCCGAGCCTTTCGTCTTGTTTTCCAATTTTGGACCCGCCGCACTCGAATTCGAGATCCGCGTGTTCCTGGCCGATGTGATGAACGGCAACATCGTGCAGAACGACGTCCGCTTCACCGTGCTGGAAAGATTCGACGACCAGCACATCGAAATCCCGTCCACGCCGCGCGCGGTCGTCGAGGCCAAGAAGCACGTGGCATGGCCGACCGACGACGACAAGATCGAGGCCGATTTCGCCGAACGGGAAGAGGCCAAGGCGCAAGCCGAGGCCGAAGCGAAAAAGCTGCCGAAGCAGCGCAAGTCGAAGAAACCCGATCCGGATTAGGCTCTGGATCCTCCTGCCGGGCTGCCATTGCCGACAACACCGCATTGCCGGGGGCCAGGTTGACGGGGGTATGTGCGAAAGCCAAAGCCAATTGCGGCATGAATGCGGCATTCAGTTGCGGTTCAGCTTCCATCTCATATAAGTTCCCATGCAAAGGCGAGAATGCCTTGTGGAAATGCAACAGAGGCGGTGGGAACACCGATATTGCAAATGTGGAAGTCTCTCGTCGCTGCCGTGGCCTTGCTCGCCGTGAGCGGCTCGGCCCATGCCGCTAGCGCGGTCAACAAGGACGCCGAGACACGCACGCTGGTCGTGACCGAGGGCGGCAGCAAGACCGAGCTTGCGCTGGCTGGCGGTGAAACCGTCGAGTTCTGCCAGAGTGGCTGTTTTGTCACCTTGCCCAATGGCGACCTTGAAGCGCTGACCGGTTCGGAAACCGTGGAGATTTCAGGCGGCGTCGCCCGCATCAAGTAATCTCGGTCGCATGATTGGAAAGGCCGGGCGTTTGCTCGGCCTTTTATCGTTTCCGGTAGCTGTTGTTTAACAATGACGATGGAAATACGGCAGCGGCAGCCCTTTGCAACCGTACGTTTTAATGTTCGCTAGGCGATCCCCCGCTATACCAGCATCAAGACGCCGAAACACGGCGCTCAACGGGTTCCGGTTTCCGGATCAGACGCTGGCAGGGCAGGACGGGCATGGACGCGCGGTCGGACAGGAACGCAATACCGCTTGCGGTCGATCTCGACGGCACGCTGATCGCGACGGACCTTTTATGGGAAGGATTGTTCATCCTCCTCAAGAAGAACCCGCTCTATTTCTTCCTGGTGCCTTTCTGGGTTGCCGGCGGACCGGCGCGGCTGAAGCAGGCGATCGCCCAACGCATCGACATCGACCCCGCCACGCTGCCCTATCGGGCGCCACTGCTCGACCGGCTCCGCACCGAGCACGCCGAAGGCCGCAAGCTCGTACTGGCCACCGGCACGCCGCGCAAGTTCGCCGACGCCATTGCTGTCCATCTCGGCATTTTCGACCGGGTACTGGCCACCGACGGCCTCGACAATCTCACTTCGGGAAAGAAGCGAGCCTCGCTCCTTGCGGCCTATGGCGATGCCGGTTTCGACTACGCCGGCAACAGCCGCCATGACCTCCAGGTCTTCGACGCGGCGCGCAGCGCGATCGTGGTGGCGCCGGACCGTCATGCCGCGCGCTGGCAGGCGGCGCATGGTGCCGAAACGATGCCGGCGCCCAAGCCGACATTGCGGACCATCGTCAAGATGCTGCGCGTCCACCAGTGGCTGAAGAATTCGCTGATCGCCGTGCCGATGATGCTGTCGCACGAATACTTCAATTCAAACATGATCTGGGAATGCCTGCTGGCGGTCATCTCGTTCAGCGCGGTGGCGTCGGCGATCTATATCCTCAATGATTTCTTCGACCTTGCGCTCGACCGCAAGCATCTGACCAAGCGCAACAGGCCGTTCGCCAGCGGTGCGCTGTCTATTCCGTTCGGCCTTGGCGCAATCGCGGTGCTGCTGGCGATCGGCGTCGGCACCGGGCTGTTCCTGTCGCTTGAATTCCTGGCTGTGCTCGGTGGCTACATGGTCGTCACCACGGCCTATTCGCTATCGTTCAAGCGCATGCTTCTGGTCGACGTGCTGACGCTTGCCGGCCTCTACACCATTCGTGTGCTCGCCGGCGCGGCCGCCACAGGCGTCGACGTCTCGTTCTGGCTGCTCGCCTTCTCGATCTTCTTCTTCCTGTCGCTGGCACTGGTGAAGCGCTTTGTCGAATTGCGCACCACAGCCATTCCGCCCGGCGAACGCATTGCCGGCCGCGGCTATCGCACCGAAGACCAGGAGATTGTCGCCCAGGCCGGCATGGCTTCGGCGTTCTCCTCGGCGCTGGTGCTGGCGCTCTACATGGACAGCGTCGCGGTGCGCGAACTCTATCCGCATCCCTGGCTGATCTGGCCGCTGGCGCCGATCGTGCTTTATCTCACCATGCGTGTCTGGATCCTGGCGCGCCGCGACGAAATGCACGACGACCCGGTCGTCTTCATCATTCGCGACTGGCGCAGCCAGATCGTGGTGGCGATCGGCGCGGTGCTGCTGGTCATCGGGGGCTGGTAGGCATGGCGGAACGCCTCCAGAGCTTTGGCCTTGCCACGCCGCCAGCGGCAAGGGCGATCCAAGCCGATGACGCCATTGCGCTGCTGAAGGGCGGCCAGGCCAGGCAAGCGTCGCTGCTTGCCTATGGCAACGGCCGATCCTACGGCGATTCCTGCCAGAACCAGCTCGGCACTGTCGTCGACATGCGGCCCCTGAACCGCATTCGCGGCTTCAACGCCGAGAGCGGTCTGCTCGAAGCGGATGCCGGGGTGCTGCTCGCGGATGTCATTGCACATGCCGCGCCTCATGGCTTCTTCCCGGCGGTGGTGCCCGGCACACAATTCGTCACGCTCGGCGGCGCCATTGCCAACGATGTCCATGGCAAGAACCATCACCGGCGCGGCACGTTCGGTTGCCATGTGGAAAGCTTCACGCTGCTTCGGTCGGATGGACACAGCTATCGCTGCTCTGCGACCGACAATCCGTGCCTGTTTCGGGCGACCATCGGCGGTATGGGCCTCACCGGCCTGATCCTGTCGGCTTCGATCCGGCTGATGCGGGTTTCGTCGCTCGATATCGTGGAAAAGACGACGCGTTTTCGCGACCTCCGCGAATATTTCGATCTTGCCGAAGCGGCGGACCAGGCCAATGAATATGCCGTCGCCTGGATCGACCAGCTCGCCGGTGGCCGCAACAGCGGACGGGGGCTGCTGTTTACCGGCAACCACGCCGAGCACGGCTCGCACGCGGCCGCGCGTGCGAGCGCGAAATTCTCCGTTCCGCTCCAGCCGCCTTTCAACGTGCTCGGCCGACCGTTCCTGACCGCTTTCAACGCAGCCTACAGGTGGAAAAAGGGGCAGTCCAAGGCGCCGCGCCGGGTCGGATACCAGGGCTTCTTCTTCCCGCTCGACGGTGTGCGCGACTGGAACAGGCTCTATGGCCCGAAAGGTCTGTTCCAGCATCAGAGCGTGGTCCCGGAAGAGGCCGCGCGCGCAACCGTGCCGGCACTGCTCACGGCGGCCAGGCAGGCCGGGCAGGGGTCGTTCCTCACCGTCTTGAAGCGCTTCGGCGGCGTCCGCTCGCCGGCACTGCTGTCGTTCCCTCGTGCGGGTTACACGCTGACGCTGGACTTCCCCAACAGGGGAGCGGCGACGCTTGCGCTGCTCGGCGAACTCGACCGCATGACGATCGCGGCTGGTGGGGCGGTCAATCCTTACAAGGATGCGCGCATGAGTGCCGCAACCTTCGTCGCTTCGTTCCCGGAGTGGCCGAGGCTGGAAGCGCTGCGCGATCCCGCCTTCATGTCCGGCTTCTGGGCGCGCACGGCCGGGAGTATCGACCTGCGGCGGCGCGATGCAGAGGCGGCCGAATAGATAAACTTAGAATGAATTGTGGTTTACGAACGCTTAACATCAACATTTACCCAAAAAATGTCTTCGGGTTCACGAAATCTTTTCAGATTTGTATTACCTAATATCACAGGGGCGGCGGACTACATGAAATATATCGTCTTCATTTTGTTTACGGTCATGACAAATGCTGCTGCGCAGCTGATGCTGAAGCAAGGCATGATGTCGCTCGGACCGATTTCATTCGAGGGCGCCAATCCGCTGATCAAGCTGTTGCAGATCGTCTTCAGCCCCTGGGTCTTCCTTGGCCTGTGCACCTTCGTCATTTCGATGGCCTCGCACCTCTACGTGCTTTCCAAGGTCGAGCTTTCCTTCGCCTATCCGTTTCTGAGCCTGGCTTACGTCGCGGTCGCGATCTTTGCCTATTTCGTCTTCCGGGAGGACCTGAATGGTTGGCGCATCGCCGGCATTGCCTTGATCTGCGTAGGCACGGTGCTGATCGCGCAAAGTGGGCGAGGGCATGAAGATCAGAGCGCTTCCATCACGCCCGACAAGATACAAGCAAACGAGATCGTTCGATGAGACATGTGATTTTCGGGGGTGACGGCTTTGTTGGCCGTCACCTGGCGCCGAAGCTTGTGGCCGACGGTGAAGAGGTTGTCGTCGCCGACATCGCCAGGAGCGACCTTGCGCATTACCGCACTGTCCGCTTCATCAAGTGCGACGTCACCGACCAAGGCTCGGTTGCCGCGGTCGGGCTGAAGGCCGACGACATGGTCTACAATTTATCGGCCAAGATGCTGTCGCCGATCCAGGTGCGGGCGAAGCGACACGACTTCTTCTTTCCGGTCAATTTCCACGGCACCGAGCACATCCTGCAGGCCATGGACAAGGCTGGTGCCCCCAGGCTCGTCCACTATACGACCGACATGATCTATGGTCACACCGTTACCCAGCCGATGACGGAGGAGCATCCGGTCGCGCCGCTCGGCGAATATGGCTGGTCGAAGCAGAAGACCGAGGAACTGGCGGCCGAATGGCGCAAGCGCGGCATGTCGATCTCGCTGTTTCGCCCGCGCCTTATCATCGGCCCCGGCCGGCTCGGCATCCTCGAAAAGCTGTTCAAGCTGATCGACTGGAACTTTCCCGTGCCGATGATCGGTTCGGGCCGCAACCCTTATCAGTTCATCTCGGTGTTCGACTGCGCCGAGGCGGCGCGCGCCGCGTGGAAGGCCGGTGTGCCCAACGAGGCCTATAACCTTGGGTCGCTCAATCCGCCGCCGGTGAAGAAATTGCTTGGCGACCTGATCCGGCATGCCGGATCGAAGTCGATCCTGCTGCCTACACCCGGCTGGGCGGTCAAGCGCACGCTCGACCTGCTCGACCTCGCAAACATGCCGATCATGGATCCGGAGCAATATCTCATCGCCGACGAGGACTGCGTGCTCGACGTGTCCAAGGCCGAGCGGCAGCTCGGCTGGGTGCCGCGGTACCGCGACGAGGACATGCTGATCGCCGCCTACAGCGAATACCGCGCCAAGAAGACCGGGCCCGCCGTCGCCACCAAACATGTGCCCGCCGAATAGGGGCGCGCCGAAAAGTTTATTGCGCACGACGCCAGTCTCGGGCGCGAACAGGAGATTGAAATGACCGTCATGGCCAAGCCGGAACAGACGAATACGCGCACCCTGGTCAGCGCGCCGACACTGTCGCCCGCCACCACCGCCAAGCCCGATCTGATCAGCGTCGAGCAGGCCAAGTCGATGGATATCGCAGGGATGACCGACCTGTTCAAGGCGCATCTCAACCCCGGCCAGCTGCATTTCATGAAGCTGCTCGGCTTCCACAAGATCAAGATCGAACGTGCTGAGGGCATGTTCTACATCGACCAGAAGGGCCGCAAGATCCTCGATTTCTTCGGCGGCTTCGGGTCGCTGGCCTTTGGCCACAACCATCCGCGCATTCTGGAAGTACGCAAAAAATTCCAGGAGGAAAAGCGGCAGGAAATCGCCATCGCCTTCATGTCGCAATATGCGGCCGCGTTGGCGCACAACATCGCCAAATGTTCGCCTGGCGATCTCGACATGGTGTTTTTGGGCTCGTCCGGCTCGGAAGCGATGGAAGCGGCGGTGAAGCTTGCCGAGCGTGCCGCCGGCCCGAAGCGACCGAAAATCGTCTATGCCGAGAATTCATTCCACGGCAAGACCAAGGGTGTACTGGGCATCACCGACGGCCAGCTCTATCGCGCCGACTTCAGGATGGCCGACAACACCGTCCGCATTCCCTTCGCCGATATCGAGGCCGTAGAGCGCCTGTTCCGCTCCGATCCGGAGATCGGCGTCATCGTGCTGGAAACCATCCAGGGCGGCGGTGGCATCATCCAGGCGCCGACTGAATACTGGCAGAAGCTGCGGGCGCTGTGCGACCAGCATGGTGTGCTGTGGGTCGCCGACGAAGTGCAGTGCGGCTATGGCCGCTCGGGCCGCTTCTATGCCTTCGAGCATCATGGTGTCGTGCCCGATGTGACGGCACTGGCCAAATCGCTGGGCGCCGGCAAGGCCGCTGTCGGCGCGATGATTGCGCGCCGCGAAATCTACATGAAGGCCTACGGCACGCCGAAGACGGCGATGATCCACGCCATGGCCACTTTCGGCGGCATGGGCGAGGCGTGTGCCACTGCGATCGAGGGCATCAACGTGCTTTACGACGAGGGGCTGATCGACAACGCCGCCGTCACCGGCGAGTACCTGCTGCAGCGGCTGCAGACACTAAGGGAAAAATACCCGAAGATCATCAAGGACGTGCGCGGCAAGGGTTTCATGGTGGGGCTGGAGTTCCACGACTTCTCGCAGACCTTGCCGATGGTGCTGCGCCCCATCGTCAGCGTGCTCGACGACAAGCTGAAGGGTTCGCTGTCCGGTTTCGTCGGCGCGCTGCTGCTGCGCGACTACGACGTGCTCGTCGCCTTCACCGAATACAACCGCAATGTCATCCGGCTCGAGCCGCCGCTGATCTGCCGGCGCGAGCATGTCGACCGCTTCGTCGATGCCTTCGACGGTCTCTTGTCGCGCGGCATCGTGGCGATCGTGAAGGATTTCGTCAAAAGCCAAGTCAGCTGAAACGAACGTCGCTGAGAAGACATGCTGACCAAGTCGCCCGCTCCGCAAAATCCACTCGACCGGCTCGCCGAGGCCGGTCTGGC
Organism: Mesorhizobium sp. LNHC209A00; assembly: GCF_000502915.1. Classification (NCBI taxonomy): domain Bacteria; kingdom Pseudomonadati; phylum Pseudomonadota; class Alphaproteobacteria; order Hyphomicrobiales; family Phyllobacteriaceae; genus Mesorhizobium; species Mesorhizobium sp. LNHC209A00. Next base: position 298,896 of record NZ_AYWT01000001.1, on the reverse strand, counting down.
GTGGGGCGAGGGGACCTATGCGCGGCTGGCGGCTCCGATCGGTGCGGCTGCCTTCGCCCTCTATATGCTTTTGACGGCGTTCACGGCCTGGGTGATGCCCGACGCCAACTGGGACATGCTGCCCTATCTCGCAATATCGGAGGAGGGCACCTACCCGGATGCGCAGGCGCTGCATGACTATGCCTACAACACCGTAAAATCGGGAGTCTCGGCGGGCGACTACAAGGCGCTGACCGACGATGGCGACGGTTTCCGCAGCCACATGGCGCAGAACGCCGCCGACTTCCATTCGTTGCTCGGCATGTACCGGATCAAGTTCCTCTATGCCGAAATCCTGTCGACGCTGAGTTCCGTAATGTCGCCAGTCGAAGCGATGCGACTGGTGCAGGTGTTTTCGGTCCTGCTGTTCGGCGCGATCACGCTGCTTTGGCTGCGCGGGGAAAAGGCATTGGCGTTGGCGCCGGTGGTCGGCGCGGTGCTGATCATGGCCGATTTCGGCGACGCCGCGCGCGCTTCGACACCGGACCTGCTTACCTCGGCGCTGTTGCTCGGCGGTCTCTTCACTTATGTCCGAGGCCGCGAGGCGGCGACGGCTATCCTGCTCTTCCTCGCCTTCATGGTGCGGCCGGACAACATAGTTTTTCTCGCCGTTTTCGCTGTGCTGCTGGTCTTGTTCCGGCAGAGGGCCTGGGGCGCGCTGGTCGGGTTTGCCGCTTCGCTCGCCGCGTATTTCGCCATTTCGCACTGGGCCCATCATCCCGGCTGGTGGCCGCATCTGTGGTTTTCCAGTATCGGGCAGCACTACAATATGGACGGGTTCGAGCCGGCTTTTTCCGCCACTGCCTATCTCCGGGCGTTTGCCGCCTCGCTGCTGCGCGCCATCAACCTTAACAGCTGGGTCGGAGTCTCGGTTCTGGCGCTGGCCGGGTGGTTCGCGGCCCACCGCGCCGGCTTCAGGCTCGGTCGCCGCGCGGGCATTCTGTTTGCCGCGCTGGTGCTCGGTGCGCTGGCCAAATTCAGCGTCTTCCCGATTCACGACACGCGCATCTATTTCCCGCATCTGATCCCGCCATTCCTGCTGCTGGCACCGCCTTTCATGGCGTTGTGGGCGGAGGTCGCCGGCGGCCAGCACCGCGCCGCCCTGCACATCATACCAGGAGACAAATCATGAGTTCAGTTTCCAACCTGGCGCGCATTGCCCTGTCGCTCGGCCTTCCCGCCGGCCTGCTCGATCGCGGGCCTTCGCTGCGCGGCACCAAGTTTTTGGCCAAGGCGGCGCTGAAGGCACGCTTCGGTGATACCGGCCGGCCATTCCAGATGGTCAATGTCGGCGCCTGCGATGGCGCGCTGTTCGATGACGTGACGCCGTGGCTGCACCGCATTCCAAGGGCCCGCGCCATGCTGGTCGAGCCGATCCCGTACAACCAGAAACGGCTGCGCGCCAATTACCCTGACACGGACCGCTTCGTCATCGAACCCGTCGCGGTGACGCGAACAAAAGGCACGATCACCGTCCACACCTTTGACGCTGCCGCACTGGAAGCCGGCACGCTGCCGATCGAGTTCATCGGCTGCTCGTCGGTGACCGACACCAATTTGATGTCGGGCAAGAATGCCTGGGGCGAGGCCGACGCCAACTTCAACAAGTTCGCGCCGCATCTGAAAGACATTGAGGTGCCGTCGGAGACCTTGCAGACATTGCTCGACCGCAACGGCATCACCCATATCGACGCCTTCCTCGTCGATTGCGAAGGCGCCGACTGGATCGTGTTCGAGCAACTCGACCTCAAGCGCTATCGTCCCGGCATGATCAAGGTCGAGGTTGGTGCGCTGCCCGCGCCGGAGATCGGACAGGTGGTGGTCAAGCTGAAGACAGCGGGCTACCAGGTCGGCTTCCAGGCCGAGGACGTCTGGGCTTTCGCCTGACGAGTAGATGTTTTTCCTGATTTGCGGAGGGGTCGCGCCGCATCCGAGGCGTGTCGCAAACAGGCGGTAGCGCCGTCCCCGTCGCCTGCATATTGTGCCCCGATCAGACGGGCGCCGACGCCGCCCGCAACAGCATTCTGGAGTCGCGGGCAATGGCAGAGTTTCCGAAAAAGGCGAAGGTCGTCATCATTGGCCTCGGCGGCATTGTCGGCGCATCGATCGCCCATCACCTGATCGAGCGCGGCTGGGACGACATTGTCGGCATCGACAAGTCGGGCATTCCCACCGATATCGGCTCGACCGCGCACGCTTCCGATTTCTGCTACACCACCAGCCACGATTTCCTGTCGTGCTGGACGACGCTCTATTCCATCGATTTCTACGAGAAGATGGGTCATTACGCGCGCGTCGGCGGCCTCGAGGTCGCCCGTGTCGGCGACGACGGACGCATGGACGAGATCAAACGCAAGATCGCCTCGGCCAAGGCGTTCGGCACACGCGCCCGTTTGATCGATCCCGCCGAGATCAAGGATAAATTCCCGCTCATCGAACAGGATCTGGTGCAGGGCGGCCTATGGGATCCGGATGCCGGCCTCGTTATTCCGCGCTCGCAGACCGTTGCCGGCAAGCTGGTCGACCAGGCGGAAGCGTCCGGCAAGCTCAAATCCTTCGCCAACACGCCGGCGAAGTCGCTCGTGGTCAAGGACGGCCGCATCAGTGCCGTGGTGACCGACCGCGGCACGATCGAGGCCGACTATGTCATCGTCTGCGCCGGCATCTGGGGCCGGCTGATCGCCGAGATGGTCGGCGAGGACCTGCCGGTCATGCCGATCGACCATCCGCTGACCTTCTTCGGCCCATATACCGAGTTCGCCGGCACCGGCAAGGAGATCGGTTGGCCTCTGCTGCGCGACCAAGGCAACTCGGCCTATATGCGCGACACCGGCGATCCCAAGACCGCCGAGGGGGGCCAGATCGAATGGGGTTACTACGAAGAGACCAATCCGCGCCTCTGCCATCCGCGCGACCTGCTGGAGAAGGACCAGGCACGGCTGTCGCCGTCGCAGCGTGATCTCGATATGGAGCAGATCCTGGCGCCGCTCGAGCGCGCCATGGAACTGACGCCGATCCTGGGCGAACTCGGCTATAATGAAAGCCATTCCTTCAACGGCCTGCTGCAGGTGACGGCCGATGGCGGCCCTTCCATGGGCGAGAGCCAGAAGGTGAGGGGCCTGTGGTACGCTGTCGCCATCTGGGTCAAGGACGGCCCTGGCATGGGCAAGCTGATCGCCGACTGGTTGACGGACGGCCGCACCGCGATCGACCACCACGCCATCGACTATGCGCGCTTCTATCCGCACCAGACCGAGGAACAATTCATCTGGGATCGCTGCACCGAGACGGCGATGAAGGTTTACAACCCGGCGGTGCATCCGCGCGAACCCTTCTCCAAGGCCCGCAACATCAGGCGCTCGCCGTTCTGGGAGCGTGAAAAGGAACTCGGCGGTTATTTCATGGAGCTGGGCGGATGGGAGCGTGCGCATGGCTATGCCGCCAACGAGCATCTGCTTGAGAAGTATGGCAACCGCGTGCCGGTGCGCGAGAACGAATGGGACAACCGCCATTTCTGGCGTGTCTCCAACGCCGAGCATCTGGCGATGAGCGAAGATTGCGGCATCGTGAACCTCTCGCATTTCTCGATGTATGACATCGAAGGGCCCGACCATGTCGCGCTGCTGGAATGGCTGTGCGCGGCCAAGATCGGCGGCGACAACAACATCGGCAAGGGCATCTATACCCACTTCCTCGATGAGGAAGGCATGGTGCGCGCCGACTTCACGGTGATCCGCATGGCCGACCGCTGCCGGCTGATCGACGGCGCCGACGCCGGCCCGCGCGACTTCCAGTACATGCGCCGCACGGCTCAGGACAAAGGGTTCGACGTCACCATCACCGACGTGACCGAGAAGTACGTCACCATCGGCATCTGGGGGCCGAATGCCCGCACGACGTTGCAAAAGGTGGTCGAGAGCCCGGATGGGCTTTCGCCGGAGAATTTTCCGTTCGCGGCGATCAAGCCGGTCCGGATCGGCGGCAAGGACGTTACGGCGTTCCGTATCTCCTATGTCGGCGAGCAGGGCTGGGAACTGCATATGCGCTACGAGGATGGTCTCGCCGTCTGGGACGCGCTGCGCTCGACCGGTGTCATGCCATTCGGCGTCGAGACCTACGCCAATACGCGCCGCATGGAGAAGAGCCTGCGGCTGCAGAATGCCGACCTCTTGACCGAGTATAATCTGCTGGAAGCCGATCTCGCCCGCCCGAAGGTCAAGGAGAACGATTTCTGCGGCAAGGCCAAGCATTTGGAGTATCGTGAGCGCGCGCACCAGCCGGCGATGCTATGCACGTTGGTGATGACCGAGAACAAGGATTCCAGGGGTGTCGCCCGTTATCCCGTCGGCATCATGCCGGTGATGGACCCCGAGAGCGGGGAAACGCTGGTCGACGAACTCGGTCGCCGCTCCTTCACGACATCGGTCGCCTATGGCCCGACGATCGGCAAGAACATCGCGCTCGCCTATCTGCCCTGGGCCTATGCCCAGGAGGGCCGCAAGCTCAAGGTCGAGTATTTCGGCGAGACCTATCCGGTTGAAGTCGCCAGTGTCGGCTACAAGCCGCTTTACGACCCGGAGAATCTCAAGCCGCGGAGCTGAGCCTTCGCCAAGAATTTCGCGCGCATTTGGATGAGCCCGGCCCAGGTCGGGCTTTTCTCTTTTTCAGCTGTCGATTCTGGCTTACCCTAGCGGCATGTCTGGTTTTGGCACTGCAAGACATCTGCTTTCGAGCGCCGTTGCCCTGGCGGTTACGTTCTGGCTGGCGCCAATGTCCCGCGCCGACGAGCCGGTCGATGTCGAGTTGGTGCTGGCGGTGGACGTGTCGCTGTCAATGTCGGCCGACGAGCTCGAGATCCAGCGTCATGGCTACGCGGCGGCGCTGACGCACGACAATGTGCTGCAGGCGATTGCCGATGGCGCCTATGGCAAGATCGCCGTCACCTATGTCGAATGGGCCGGCACCAACTGGCAACGCGTCATCGTGCCGTGGACAGCGATCGCGACCCGGGCCGACGCGGAGCGGGTGGTGGCGCAATTGTCGGCTCAGCCGCCCAACAGCGCGCGGCGCACCTCGATCTCCGGCGCGCTGGAGTTCGGCAGCGACCTTTTCGCCGAAAGCGGCTACCAGGGAACCAAGCGCGTCATCGACATTTCGGGCGACGGGCCAAACAACCAGGGCGCGCCGGTCAATCTCGCCCGCGACGGGGTGGTCAGGCAAGGCATAGTCATCAACGGCCTGCCGCTGATGACCCGAGGCGGCTTTTCCGGCGTCTATGACGTCAACGATCTCGATCGCTACTACAGCGACTGCGTCATCGGCGGTCCCGGCGCCTTCATGATCCCGGTCAACGACTGGACGCAATTTCCCGAAGCCATCCGCCGCAAGCTGGTGCTGGAGCTCGCCGGCCCGGCGTCACGGCAATGGGCGGCGGCGGAGGCGGATCATCCGCCAGTGGTGCTGGCGCGGGACAAACCCGCCGCCGACTGCCAGGTCGGCGAGAAAATGTGGCGCAACCGCAACTGGATGCCCGACACCAGATAGCGCAATACCAAACCGGTTGCCGGCTGCTTTCCGCGCGAACACGGTCCTGTTGATTGACAAGCCCATCGGCTCTGTGAACAATTTCCCGCAGAAAAACAAAAGGGGAACCGATATGAACAGAATAACCGTGCTTGCCGCGACATTGACGCTTGCCGCGGGCTTGTCCGCGCCAGCGAAGGCCGCCACATCGCTCACCATCGGCATCAGTGGATGGACCGGATTCGCGCCGCTGACACTTGCCAAGCAGGCAGGGCTGTTCGAGAAGCATGGGCTCGACGTGACCTTGAAGAAGGTGCCGCAGGCCAGCCGTCCGCTCGCCATCGCCAGCGGCGACCTGCAATGCGCCGCCACCACGGTCGAGACCTGGCTGGTCTGGAACGCCAGCGGGGTGACCACCAAGCAGATTTTCCAGCTCGACAAATCCTATGGCGCCGATGGCATCGTGGTGCGCAACGACATCAAGACAGTCGCCGATCTCAAGGGCAAGACCGTCGCTTCCTCGGCGCCTGGAACGTCTCCCTACTTCCTGCTGGCCTGGGTGCTGAACAAGAACGGCATGTCGACCAAGGATGTCACGGTCGTCAATCTCGAACCCGACGCGGCGGCGCAGGCCTTCCTCGCCGGCCAGAACGATGCGGCCGTCACCTATGAGCCCTTCATCTCGGCCGTGCGCGACAAGGCCGACCAGGGCCATATCCTGGCGACCACGCTCGACTATCCGATGGTTCTCGACACGGTCGGCTGTACGCCCGAATTCCTGAAGGCCAATCCCGACGCCGCCAAGGCGCTTGCCGACAGCTATTTCGACGCCCTCGACATGATCAAGAAGGAGCCGCAGAAATCCTACGAGATCATGGGCGCCGACGTGAAACAGTCGGCCAAGGAATTCGAGGATTCGGCAAAGTACCTGAAATGGGCCGACAAGGCCGAGAACAAGCAGTTCTTCACCAAGGAATTCCAGGACTTTTCCAAGACCGCCGGCGATCTGCTGCTGCAGATGGGGCTGATCAAGGAGGCACCCGACGTCGCCACACTGGCCGACACCAGCGCCGTGGCGAATTAACGGTTCAACCCCTGGGCACCGTGCGGTGGCGCAGAGCGCCGCCGCCTTGCCGCTGACAAAGGACGAAGATGCGCCCCTTGCATCCTGTCTCTCCGAGCCTGCGAAGCGTGCTCGGTATCTCTTTCTTCGTGCTGTTCGTGGCCTTCTGGGCTTGGATCACGTTTGGCGGCCACGTCAACCGCATCTTCCTCGCCGATCCGCTGTCGATGCTGCGGGACGGCTGGCGGCTGCTGGTCGAGGATCGTTTCTGGCTCGACATACTGATCACCATCTGGCGGGTATTCGGCGGCTTTGTACTGGCCTCGGTCGTCGCGGTGCCGCTCGGCATCGCCATGGGCGCCTGGAAGCCGGTGGAAGCGTTTCTGGAACCCTTCGTCTCCTTCGCCCGCTACCTGCCGGCGTCGGCCTTCATTCCGCTGCTCATCCTTTGGGCCGGCATTGGCGAGCTGGAAAAACTGCTTGTCATCTTCGTCGGCTCGGTGTTCCAGATCATCCTGATCATTGCCGTCAAGGTTGGGGCCACGCGGCGCGACCTGGTCGAGGCCGCCTATACGCTGGGCTCGACCAACAACGGCATCGTCAGGCGGGTCATCATGCCGGCCAATGCGCCCGAGATCGCCGAGACGCTACGGCTGGTGCTCGGCTGGGCCTGGACCTATGTCATCGTGGCCGAATTGATCGGCTCATCGTCGGGCATCGGGTACATGATCATCAACAGCCAGTCGCGGCTGGCGACCGGGCAGATCATCTTCGGCATCATCATCATCGGCCTGATCGGGCTGTTGTCCGATTTCGCGTTCAAGGCGTTCAACCGCTGGCTCTTTCCATGGAGCCTGGCGTGAGCAAGCTTCTTATCGAGGGTGTCTCGCGAACCTTTGCCGGCGTGCGGGGTGGGGAACCCGTCAAGGCGCTTTTACCAATCGTTCTGGCGGTGGCGGCCAACGACTTCATCACCGTTTTGGGACCGTCCGGTTGCGGAAAGTCGACACTGTTGAGGATCGTCGCCGGCTTGGAGGCGCCGAGCGAAGGCCGTGTTCTGCTAGACGGCAGGACGGTGACACGGCCCGGGCCGGACCGCGGCATGGTCTTCCAGTCCTACACGCTGTTTCCATGGCTGACGGTCGCCGAAAACATCGGCTTCGGCCTGCGCGAACGCCGCACGGCCGAAAAGGAGCGGGACGACATCGTCGCTTCCTATGTCGATCTCGTCGGGCTGAGGGGGTTCGAGAACCATTGGCCGAAGCAGCTGTCCGGTGGCATGCAGCAGCGCACGGCGATCGCCCGGGCGCTGGCCAACGATCCCGAAATCCTGTTGCTGGACGAGCCGTTCGGGGCGCTGGATAACCAGACACGCGGGCTGATGCAGGAATTGCTGCTCGGCATATGGGAACGGCGCAAGAAGACGGTGCTGTTCGTCACCCACGACATCGAGGAGGCGATCTTCATGGCCTCGCGCGTAATCGTGATGACGGCGCGGCCCGGCCGCATCAAGTCGGATGTCGCCATCGACCTGCCGCATCCCAGGCACTACACGCTGAAGACCAGTCCCGAATTCTCGGCGTTGAAGGCGCGACTGACCGAGGACATCCGCGTCGAGGCGATGCGAACGGCGCAAGTGCGGTCGGCCGAGACCTGATGCGGGATCAGGCCGCCAGCAATTGCTTGCGGTCGACGCGTTCCTGCTGCGGCGAGCGGGCGTAGAGCTCGCGGTAACATTTCGAGAAATGCGAGGCCGAGACGAAGCCGCAGGCGACCGCCACCTCGACCACCGGCAGCGACGACTGGATCAAGAGATGCCGGGCGCGGTCGAGGCGGATTTCGAGGTAGTAGCGGGCGGGCGACCGTCCCATCTCGGTGCGGAACAGGCGCTCGATCTGGCGGCGCGACAGGTCGACATGGTCGGCGATCTCGATCAGCGACAGCGGCTCGGACAGATTGGCCTCCATCAGCTCGATGATGGTCAGTACTTTCGAGTTCTGCACGCCGAGGCGGGCGCGCAGCGGCAGGCGCTGGCGGTCGGTCGGACTGCGCACACGATCGGTTAGTACCTGCTCGCACACGCGGTTGACGAGGTTCTCGTCGAAATCGTCGCCGATCAGCTTCAGCATCATGTCGAGCGCGGCGGTGCCGCCGGCGCAGGTGTAGATGTTCTGGTCGATCTCGAACAGGTCGGCAAAGACATTGGCCTTCGGAAACGCTTCGGAAAAACCGGGCAGGTTTTCCCAATGGATGGCACAGCGCTTGTTGGACAGGAGCCCGGCTGCGGCGAGGATATGCGCACCGGTGCACAGGCCGCCGACCGCGACGCCGCGATTGTATTCCTCGCGCAGCCAGGCAAAGGCCGACTTGTTCTGGTAGCGCTCGACATTGGTGCCGCTGCAGACGATGGCCATGTTGGGGCGATCCGGCCCTGCCATCTTCTTGCGTTCCTCCTCCAGCGAGGTGTTGACCGCACACTCGACGCCGTTCGAGGCGCGCACCGGCTTGCCGTCGATGCTGGCGAGGCGCCAGCGATAGGCCTCGTAGCCGAGCATCCGATTGGCGGAGCGCAGCGGGTCCAGCGCGGTCGCAAAAGCGATCATGGTGAAATCGGGAACAAGGAAGAACACAAACGATCGCTTGATCGGATGCTTGACGGCGTTCACGGGGAACCTCATCTGGCCATGACGCGAACAGGATGTCGCGAATAGCATAGCGTCATCAGGAAAAACCATTCCTGTCAATTGGCTAGTCGGCTTTGGCAAGATTAAATTTGCGACATGGGTCGCAAATGGGCAATCGCCGCGCGGTGCCTACTCGAACTAGGCCCCCGTCGGCTTGTGAGAGCGATGGAAGCGCAACAAATAAACGCCGCCTCGGCGGACCGAGGCGGCGGCAGTCAACCCTGAAGCCGCGGCAGGGGCGCGGCTCAGGAGGTGTCTTGTATTTTCGATTTCTACGCAGTTCCGGCCGGGAAAATACGGTTTTCCTGGAACCGCGCTTGTTCAGGCGACGAAGCCGAGACGCGCCGCGGCCATGGCGCCGGTCTGGCCGGGCATGGTGTTGGCAAGACGCTGACGCTCGAGAGCGGTGGTCAGGTTCATTTCGCGGCGGGCGAAGAGGCGGGCAAAAAGCTTCATGATCATCTCCAATCGGTTGCTCGCGCATCAGCCCGAAAATCGAATTGATTTTCGGAAAGCACGATGCGCAGACTCAAAGTGTTAGAGCGCATTTTGTGCGTCCAATTGGACGCACGTCGCTCTAAACGGGTCGCCTTCGCTTGATGGAGTGGGGCAGCTCGTTTGCTGACGGTGATATAGGCTTGTGTGAGCAGGAACTAAATCGCAAAAGCGAAGCGCTTGATATGAAAAGCGACACCGGATGCGACATATTTTGGCAAGCGATGAGCAAGACGCCTAGGATTCATGAATATCTACAGCGATTTAGCCTGAAAATCGAGCTGCTATGCGGCTTGCTCATATGCGCCATGCAGCGGCGACATGGCTCGTGAATTCGTTTGAATACAAATAAATAGAGAAGGCCTGCCGGGCGGGTTGCGCGGCAGGCCTTCAGCACGGGGTACACACGATTTACTTTGCTCCAGCCCAGGATCCGACGCCGCTGCGAATGCCGGTCTTGGCGTCGGAAGCTTCCGGCCAGCCGATATCCTTCTGCAGCTCGATCGGCAGCGAACGGATGGCGCGTTCGGTCTGGTAGCGGGCGCGGGCCGCGTTGAATTCGGTCGCGATGCGGCCGAGGGACGATAGGATAGACATTTCGATCTCCTTTGCTGCGGCGCGGCATGCGCCGGCAATGCGTTACGTCAGGTCGGTTTCAGCTTCATTTCACGTCGAATGCAGGTCTGAGCCGGGGTCGTTTCATGGCCGCTTTTGGCAGCATGCTGCTTCGATGGAGTTGACTATGCTCCTGATCTGATGTTCAATCAAACGAAATGGAATGATGTTTTGTATCAGAAAAATTGAAGGTCGATCGTCATGAACGCCCCACTCAATCACCCGCTGCCGCTGCTCGATCTCGATGTTTTGCGCACCTTCGTGGCGATTGCCGAGACCGGCAGCTTCACCACCGCCGCCAATGCGGTGTTCCGGACGCCGTCGGCCGTCTCCATGCAGATCAAGAAGCTGGAGGATATTCTCGGCCGCTCGGTGTTCGCGCGCGACGCGCGTTCGGTGACGCTGACCACGGACGGCGAAATGCTGCTCGGCTATGCCCGGCGGCTTTTGTCGATCAACCGTGAGGTGGTGTCGAAATTCATCATCCCCGATATTGTCGGCGTGGTGCGGCTCGGCTCACCTGACGACTATGGCGAGCGCGTGCTGCCGCATGTGTTGAAGCGTTTCGCGCAGTCGCATCCCTCGATCGCCGTCGACGTCACCATCGACCAGAGCAGCAATCTTCGCCGGCGCATGGATGACCGGGCGCTCGACATCACGCTGTTGACCAATTCGTACAAGACCAGCGCGCTCGGCGCCGAGGTGCTGTTGACCGAGCCGATCGTGTGGGCCGGCGCCAAGGGCGGCTGCGCGCATCTGCGCGAACCGCTGCCGGTTTCGCTTTGGGAAGAAGGCTGCGCCTGGCGGGCCGGCGCGCTCGAGGCATTGGGCCGCGAGGGCCGCAACTATCGCGTCGCTTATATGAGTGCCCATACCGCAGGCCAGCGTGCCGCGATCATGGCCGACCTCGCGGTCGCGCCGCTGCCTAGATCGTTCCTCGGCAACGACATGGTTGAACTCTGTCCTAAGGACGGGATGCCCGATATCGGCACTTACAATCTTGCCATGGTGGTGGCGCCGGACGCCAGCGCGCCGGTCAAGGCCGTCGCCGACCACATCCGCGCGACCTTCGAAGTGTTTAGGGAAACCGGCAAGTTCTGATCGATGTCGTGGAGCCGAGTTTCAGCGCTCGGCGATCTCGTCACGTTCGCCGAGCCGATTGATCGTCTGGCCGAAATGGTTGGTGTGCTGGGATGAAGTTTTGGTCGACGACTTGGCCGTTTTCCTTTCAGCCCGAGTGGAGGCGTCGTCCGTGAGAAACGCGACGATGTGTTGGCGCGCGCGCCGCGCTTCCGGCATGTCGATCAGCGGCCAGACGTGGAACATGCCTTCCTCGTAAACCAGCTCCACCTCGACACCGGCGGCGCTGGCTTTTTGTGCAAAAATCAGATTGTCGGGCGTGAGAAGATCGCGGGAGCCCGTCAGGAGCAGTGTCTTCGGCAGCACCGACAGATCGCCATAGACCGGGCTGATACGCCAGTCTGTCGGATCCATACCGGCACTATAGAGCCGGATTGCCTCGCGCCCGCCGGCGATGCCCAACCATGGATCTTTCCGCTCCGCCTCGAACACTTCGGGGTTTGCGAGCGAGACGTCGAGGCCGGGTGAAATCAGCACATGGCGCGACGGCACCGGCAAACCCTCTTCCGCCGCCATNCGCCGACCATGCCGAACATGGCGTGGAAATCGTGTTCCGGGGCGATAGGGTAGATCGGCACGGTGATGCCGTAGCCCAGCCGGTCGGCCATGTCGGCGATCAGATACCAGTGATAGGGCGTGATCTCAAAGACATAAGCGCCGCCATGCAGGTAGAGTATCCGCTTGTGCTCTCCGGCCCTGGGGGCGATTTCGTAGACCGGAAAACCGCCCACGCTGCGCGTCTGGATTTCGAAACGCTGATGCAGCGCGACCGGCGGATGGTGATCCTCCGTCTTGCGCGCGGCGACGATCCAGCGCTGCAGGTTTTCCGGGCTGGAAAAGGCTTGCTTGCGGCTGTGCCTGAGCACGAAGGACACAACGTGGCTTTTCAAACTTGGCATGCGGATACACGAACTTCGGCTGCAGCCGACTAAGAGAACTCCCCTTGTAACGAGATCGTGCCTTGGCCGAGAATGTCAAGATTTACGCTGTGCCCACACGCTGGTGTGATCCGCGCGTCGTCCGCGACGCGGCAAAAGTGCCGCGGGCAATCGGTTGCTGGTGGCCATCGGGGATGTGTGGGATCCCCGGTGGACGCCGCGCAATTTGTATTTGTCTGCGAACGTCGTCACCGCGTGGAGCCTAGCAGCAGCGAGGCGAGTGTGGCCTGCGGATCGTTCGGCGGCGATGCCGGCCAGCCGATGTCCTTCTGGACATGGGCCGGCAAGCTGTTCAGCGCTCGGATTGATTTGTTCCTGGCGTGGGCTTGCCTGATGGTCACACCCAAGCGGCCGAAATTTTCGAACATCGACATTTTCATCTCCCCTGAAGAACGGCGATGGCCAAAGGACTGTCCTTGGCCGCCGTTCGATGTGCGGGTAAATGCGCTGTGCATGTATCTGCTGGATTTCGCGAAAACAGCATTTCGGTTTCCGGATCGGACGATCCGGAAACATTTGCATACAAATAAATCAAGGGAGTGGCCGGCGCGTCTATTCGCGGCTGCGCCGAGCAGCATGGCCTTCGCGGGAGCGTCGGCGCGGTGCTGCATCTCCGGCGATGCCATCCTCGCTCACCGTCTTGCGCGGCGGCAGCTTCACCGCCGCCGACAGTTTCGGGAACGGATCGACCTTGTTGGGCAGCGCCATGGCGTAGACGAAGTGCTCCTGGAATTTCGGCTCGAGCGCCGTCTCGATCTTTTCGATCTGGCTCACCGTCTCCTCGATTTCGCGGCGATAGCCGCGATTGAGCAGCGCCATGCGAGCACCCGCGCCGGCGGCGTTGCCCACGGCCGAGACCTTGTCGAGGTCGCAATCGGGGATGAGACCTAACACCATGGCGTATTTCGGGTCGATGAAGGAGCCGAAGGCACCGGCGAAGTGGATACGGTCGACATGCTCGGTGTTCTGTTTTTCCATCAACAGCTTGGTGCCGGCATAGAGCGCCGCCTTGGCCAACTGAATGGCACGCACGTCGGTCTGGGTGATAGTGATCTTGGGTTCGCCTTCCTTCAGCACGTAGGAGAAGGTGCGGCCGTTGGGGACGACGCGCGGCGAGCGCGCGGCAAGCGATCCGTCGACGACGCCATCCTCGGAGATGATGCCGGTGAGATACATTTCGGCGACGATCTCGATGATGCCGGAGCCGCAAATGCCGGTGACGCCGGTAGCCTGCACGCTGTCGAGGAAGTTGGGCTCATCGGACCACAGTTCCGAGCCGATGACACGGTATTTCGGCTCCAGCGTGTCTGGATCGATGCGCACGCGCTCGATGGCGCCGGGCGCGGCCCGCTGGCCACCGGAGATTTCGGCGCCTTCGAAGGCCGGACCGGTCGGCGAGGAGGCAGCGACGACCCGTGTACGGTTTCCGAGTACGATCTCGGCATTGGTGCCGACGTCCACGATCAGCATCATCTCGTCCTGGCGGTGCGGACCTTCGGACAGGGTCACGGCCGCCGCGTCGGCGCCGACATGGCCGGCGATGCAAGGCAACATATAGAGCCGTGCGCCCTGGTTGAGCTTCAGCCCGATGTCGGATGCCTTGATGCGAACGGCGCCCGAGACGGCAAGCGCGAAGGGCGCGCCGCCGAGTTCGGTCGGATCGATGCCGAGGAACAGGTGATGCATGATCGGATTGCCGACGAAGACGGAATCCAGGATGTCGTTGCGCTGGACATTGCCTTCCGCGCAAACCTTGTCGACGAGGCCGGAGATTGCCTCGCGGACAGCAACCGTCATGCCTTCGCGGCCATCCGGGTTCATCATCACATAGGAGACGCGGCTCATCAGATCCTCGCCGAAGCGGATCTGCGGGTTCGACGTTCCGGACGAGGCGGCGACGCGGCCCGACAGCAGCGACACCAGATGCATGGCGATGGTGGTCGAGCCGATATCGCAAGCCAGGCCATAGGCCTCGTTCTTGAGGCCCGGCCACAGCGCGATGACGCGCGCTGTCTCGGTGTCCGTATCCTTGTAGATGGCGGCGGTCGCCGTCCAGTTGCCCTTGCGCAAAATACCTTGCACCTGCGGCAGCAGATAAAAATCGAAGTCCAGGCTTTTGAGGTTCCAGTCCTTCATCAGGGCGATCTTCAGGCGGTCGAGATCGCCAAGCGGCTTGTGCATGTCTGGTTCTTCGATCTCGACGTAGCACATGCGGATCGCGGAATCGCGGGCGATGACCCTGGTGTCGGCATCCTTGCGGATGGTCTGGGCGTTGATGACCGTGTCCTGCGGCACGTCGATGACGAGATCGCCGAGGATCTGGGCGGAGCAGGACAGGCGGCGCCGTTCGGGCAGGCCGCGTACGCGTTCATAGCGCTCTTCCTTAGGGCCCTTGGGCGAAATGTGATCGTTGGAGGAGGTGATCTTGTGCTTGGCGAAATTGCCTTCCTGCACCTCGATCTGGCAGCGCCCGCAAGTGGCGCGTCCGCCGCACACGCTCTCGACATAGACGCCGAGCTGGCGCGCGGCGTCGAGCACGGGCGTGCCGACAGGGAACCGCCCGCGCTTGCCTGACGGCATGAACAGCACGAGCGGATCGATTATGTTTGCAGGCGAGTTCACGATTGCGCGCTTATCCCCGACCCATCCGGGCTTCACGGCCACCGCGTCGGCGGCCGCCATTGCCGCCGCCTTCGCCCGGCGCATTGACCGCTGTCGGCGCCGCCACCGCGTGGCCGCCTTCGGCCGGCTTGTAGTCCTTGTAGGTCTTGATCCATTTGGTGCAGTTCTCGTCGGTGCCGTTCAGCACGTTGGCGCCGCGCACGGCTTCCATTTCCTGCGGCCGCACCGGGTTCATGATCGCCGAGGTCATGCCGGCGCCGATCACCATCGGGATGAAGGCGGCGTTGATGCCGTGGCGGTGCGGCAGGCCGAAGGAGATGTTGGACAGGCCGCAGGTGGTGTTGACCTTGAGCTCTTCGCGGAGCCGACGCAGCAGAGCGAACACCTGGCGGCCGGCATCGCCCAGCGCGCCGATAGGCATCACCAGCGGATCGACGACGACGTCATGCGCCGGGATGCCGAAATCGGCGCAGCGCTGCACGATCTTCTTGGCGACGGCAAAGCGCACGTCCGGATCCATCGAAATGCCGGTCTCGTCGTTGGAGATGGCGACGACCGGCACATTGTATTTCTTGATCAGCGGCAGGATGGCCTCGAGCTTTTCCTCCTCGCCGGTTACGGAATTGACCAACGGCCGGCCCTTGGCGACTTTCAGCGCGGCCTCGATCGCGGCGGTGACGGAACTGTCGATCGACAGCGGCAGATCGACCAGGCCCTGGACGATCTCCAGCGTCTGCACCAGAAGGCCAGGTTCGGTTTCGTTCGGGTTGACCGAGGTGACGCCGGCATTGACGTCGAGCATGGTGGCGCCGCAGGCGGCCTGCTCCAGCGCGTCCTTGATGACAGTCTCGAAATTGCCGACCACCATCTCGGCGGCGAGCTTCTTGCGGCCGGTCGGGTTGATGCGTTCGCCAATCACGCAGAAAGGCTGGTCGAAGCCGATGATGATTTCTCGTGTCGCCGAGGCGACGATGGTCCGGGTCATGAAATCTCTCCGTCGTGATATAAAGAGTTCTTTATATCGTTATCTCTTGTCGATCAAGCGAATGGTCGCTCTCCGCGCAAGTCAATGCGCGGTCTTCACCATGTCCACCTGGGTTTCGGTAATGTCGTCGTGCAGGATGTGGTCCAGCCGGTCGGCGACCATCTGGTCGTCGCGGCGGATCTCGCGCTTCCACGGCTGGCGGCCCTTCAGCACGCCCGATTCATCGACGATCTCGGCGACATATTCCTCCTGGCGATAGGCCATCACATGGATGCCGGAGACACCGGGAATTTCCTTCACCTCGTTGATGATGTCGGTGCAGAGCTGCTTGCCTTCCTTCTTCTGGTCCTGGGCGCCTTCCAGCCGCTTGATGATAGCGTCGGGGATATGGATGCCCGGCACGTTGGAGCGGATCCATTTTGCCGTCTTGGCGGAAGCGAGAGGGCCGACGCCACACAGGATGAACACTTTCTCGGTGTGGCCGAGATCACGTGCCTTCTGCATGAAGGTCTTGAACATCGGCACGTCGAAGCAATACTGCGTTTGCACGAACTGCGCGCCGGCGGCGATCTTCTTGCCGAGATGGATCGGGCGAAAGTCGAAGGGCGGCGCGAACGGATTGACGGCAGCGCCCAGGAACAGCTGCGGCGGCGTCGTCAGCTTGCGGCCGGACAGAAACTTGCCGTTGTCTCGCATGATGCGGCAGGTCTCCAACAGCGACATGGAATCGAGGTCGAACACCGGCTTGGCGCCCGGCTGGTCGCCGGCCTGCACGCCGTCGCCGGTCAGGCACAGCATGTTGGCGACGCCCATCGCGGCGCCGCCCAGCACGTCGCCCTGGATGGCGATGCGGTTCTTGTCGCGGCAGGCGATCTGCATGATTGGTGCGTAGCCCATGCGGGTCAGAAGCGCACAGATGCCGACCGACGACATATGGCAATTGGCGCCGGACGCATCGACGGCGTTGATGGCGTCGACCCAGCCGTCGAAGATCCTTGCACGGTTGTAGACATCCTCCGGATCGGCGCTGTCGGGCGGGTTCAGTTCGGTCGTCACCGCGAACTCGCCGCGCCTGAGCACGCGCTCCAGGCGGCCGCGCGAGGTGTGGCCGGGCAG
Source organism: Mesorhizobium sp. LNHC209A00 (assembly GCF_000502915.1). NCBI lineage: Bacteria > Pseudomonadati > Pseudomonadota > Alphaproteobacteria > Hyphomicrobiales > Phyllobacteriaceae > Mesorhizobium > Mesorhizobium sp. LNHC209A00. Next base: position 281,676 of record NZ_AYWT01000001.1, on the reverse strand, counting down.
GGGATCGAGCGGCAAATGGATGCCGGCCGGATTTTCGTCGAGCTGGCGGCCGGTCACGAGGAGGCTCCGGTCTTCGCCGCAGCGGCGGCTTCACGGGCTGCCGCGGCCTGCGCGGTTACCCGCAGCCAGGCAGAGGTTTCGCGCAACGACTGATCGACCGGCTTCTGCACTGTGAGGATCCTGTCGGAGTTGACCATGTTCCGCGAACCTTCCCAGGCCTTGACCCAGACGCAGGGCATGTCGGGTTCGACCTCGCAATTGCCGTTGGCGCGCACGCCGCCGCAAGGGCCGTTGCGCAACTGCTTGGGGCAGTTCATCGGGCAAGACATGCCGGTCGAGGAGAGGATGCACTGACCGCACATGCGGCAGTCGAACATGAAGCCTTTTACGCGCTTTTCGACGAACTTGATTGGAGCCTCGACACGGCCATAGCCGATACCCTTCCACAAGGGATGCAGCAGCAAGAACGTGTCGGCGAAGCGGGCGTAGAACCATTCGAGCAAGCGCGAATGCCTGATCGACCACAGCCGTATCGCGAAGGAGCGCTGTACGCGCCGCTGCGGCGAGACATCGGCCGGCTTGTAGTCGGACTTCGGCGCCGCCTTCTTGACCTGAGTGGCCTGCGTAATGGCCACCCCTTCCTTGCTCACGGGAGTGGTTTCAGACATTTTCTTTGCCGCCGGCCTTGACCAGAGCGACCAGCCGCTCGCGGTCATATTTCGCGTCGATCTCGTTGAAGGCCTTTTCGACCTCGGCTTCGAGATCGTCACCGACCGGAACTGGATCAGCCTTGCGCCACTCGGCCAGATAGTCGTCCGTGCCGCCGGCGCCGGTGCGCATGGCGCACATGTCGATCGCCTCGGTGAAGCGCAACGGCAGTTCGCGCTTGGCGTTCTGCCGGCCTTTCTTGACGATGACCTGGGCAGGAATGTCGCGCCAGTAGACGACGATAAGATCGGCCATGAATTCTCGCTCCTCGATCCCCGAGCATTGCCGCAAGCGCAGTTGACCCGCTTGTTATGGGACGACGCGCGCGCATTCAAAAGCGACGCATTTGGATGTCGTAAAATGAAAGGTGCGTTTATTCGTTTGCGACCCATGCCGCGACGGGGTCACTGCAGCGATAAAGGCGGCGGAGTTTGCACCGTTCCGGACACCGGATGCGTTACCAAATGCCGGTTCTCAGCCCTGTCCAGACGTAGAACCAGATCGTCGGGTGGTACCACTGCTTTGATGGCAGCCCTGGATCGAACGTTGCAAGTTTACCGGCCAACGCGTCGCTGACCGCCTCGACGCAGATGTCGCGCGAAAACGCCGCCTGGCGCAGCGCATAGCTTGAAATGGTGTCACCTTGTTTCGGCTTGCCGCGCACCTGCTTCAGCACGCCACCAGTGTCGACACCCGCATCGACCAGATGGACGGTGGTGCCGAAATTCTGCGGATCGCCTGACGTCAACGCCCAATAGCCGCCATTCATGCCGCGATATTTCGGGGTGATGCCGGCATGATAGTTGAGCACCGGACACGGCATTTTGGCCAGCATCTCCCTGGAAATCAGCCGACAGCCGTTCAGCAGCACGACGCCGGGCTTGATCGTCTGGATTGCCTGCAGACATTCCGGCCCGTTGGCGGATGCCACATGGACGATGACCTGGCCTTGCCGCGGTTCCGTTTCAAGCTTCTCCTCGGCAATCAAACGGGCGGCGTGTTTGACGTTAAGCCGTTTGCCGAGCCTGCTCAGCACCATCGTGCCGAGCTGGCCGATGGCAGAGATCCAGCCCTGGCGTCGGGCGCGGCCGCGCAGCAATTGCTTTTTCGATTCAGGGATTTCGAGAACGACGCTGACAGGGCCGACGCGGTCGGCGAGGTCGTTGATCATGGCCCAGACGTGCGCGCCGCCACCGGTGACGACGACAATAGGTCGCGGATTTGGTTGCGACGCTGCCATTGATCTTTCCGTGCTCCAAGGACCGGCTGAGTTGGCCGGACCTTAGGGCGGGCAGGTTAATCCTTGGTATGCCGAAGCCTTACCAACGCATGAAGACCCCAGTCAGCGCTTTAACTCCACGATGTCGAGCTTCGATTCATAATAGGGCGCGGGGAACTCGATACGCCATTCCTTGGCACTGTTTCGGAAGGCGTAGCCGACCTGGTCGGTTTGCGGGCCGCTGCCATAGGGCTTTGCCCGATCGTCGTTGACGGAGCCGGAGCCAAGATAGATCGAGCGCTTGTCGCCGTCGTCGAAGAAGCGGCCCTGGGTGCGCTGAGAACCGCTGATCTTTTCCAGTCGCCAACCGGAGCCATCATCGGTGACCCTGCATTTGAACCAGCCATAGACAACGAGCGGGCTCAGTCCGCCGACCTTGATCGTGCGGCACCGCCACTTGCCGGTGAGATCCTTGTCGGAGAAGGCGACCAGCGGCTTGGCCAACAGCGTGTCGAGTTGCTTGAGCTCGGCGGGGTTGGCCGCCTTTGCTTCGGCGAGCGCCGCCTTGCGGGTGTCGCCATATTTGTCGAGCCGCGCCTTATCGGCAGGCGTGATCAGTTTTTGCACTTGACCGTCGGCAAGGGCGGGCAAACTGCAGCAGAGGAGACCAAGGGCGGCGATCAATGGGCGAAGGATCATCAAAGGATTCCCTGTTTGTCTGGAACGGCGCTGCTGCCGCCTGGCGCATAACTTACCGGGTCGCTGGCGCCTGTCATCGTGCTTAACAGCGTCTCGGTCAAAACTTATGGTGACGCATGCGAATCTTGCTTACGGGATCGTCGGGTTGGCTGGGCAGCGCGTTGGCGCCGCTCCTGCGTAGACTTGGACACGACGTCACCGGCCTCGATCCCGTTCCATCGGCCGAAACGCTGATCGTCGGTTCGATCGCCAACCGTGACCTCGTCATGCGAGCCGTCGGAGAAAACCGGATAGAGGCCATTATTCACTGCGGCGCGCTGCACAAGCCCAACATAGACAGCCATGCCAACAGCGATTTCATCGCGGCCAACGTGCAAGGCACGCTAAACCTACTCGACGCGGCGGTGCTGCCAATGTGCAACGGTTCGTCTTCACGTCAACGACCTCGCTGATGATTTCGCAGGCGATACGCGACGGCTTCAAAGGCGGTGCGCGCAAGGCGGCGTGGCTGACGGAAGCGATGTCGCCCGAGCCGCGCAATATCTACGGTGTCACCAAGCTATCCGCCGAGCATCTCTGCCGTCTCTACCATCTCCAGCACGGGCTGCCGGTGGTGGTGCTGCGCACGGCACGTTTCTTCCCCGAGGCCGACGACATGGCGCATGCCATCGAGCAATCGGACGCCAACACCAAAGCAAACGAAATGCTGTTTCGGCGGCTGACGGTGGAGGACGCGGCGCAGGCGCATGTCGTGGCCTTGGAGAAGGCACCGGAGCTCGGCTTCGACATCTTCATAGTCTGTGCGCCGACGCCGTTCCAACCCGAAGATTGCGAGGCGTTGATCAGGGACGCGCCGTCCGTGGTGGCGCGGTACTTTCCTGAATTTCCCGCTCTCTACGCGAGGAAGGGCTGGACGATGTTTTCCTCGATCGACCGGATCTATGACGCGTCGCGGGCGAGGGACAGGCTGGGTTTTGCCTGCAGGACGCGCTTTGCCGACGTGATGGCGGCGCTGGCAGCCGAAGACCCGGCCTGAAGCCGTCAGGCGTTCGCGGCCGCCCGCGCCAGGCCTGGCGTCAGGTCACCAAAACCGGTGGAGCGGCGCTCGTAGGCGAGGCCGAGCAGGGCGGCGGCCTTTTCCGCGACCTTGTCGAGCTCCGGATCATCGGTCTGCGCCAGATAGATCAGCTTCTCGTAGTTGCCGAAATAGTCCTTGATCAGCTCCGGATGCTTGTCCAGCCCGAGCGGCTTCATGAAAAAGGCATCGAACTGGCGGCACAGGAAGTCCGTCATGTAGAAGGACATCATGTCGTCGTCGGCGACCTTCGCATAGGCTTCCATGCCTTGATAGAAGGCGAAGCAATGCGGGCCGGCCATGCGTTCGACGCCATGCTTCTCCAACACGCGGTCAAGCAGCCCGCCAGTGCCGCAATCGGCATAGCCGACGAAGATGTGTTCATAGCCTTCCGCCCGGGCCTTTTCGATCGCCTTGTCCATGGCCGGCGCGATGCGGTCGGGATGGAAATGAAACTCCGCCGGCAAACATGTCAATTCGAGGTGATCCAGCCCGAGCTGTTCCTTGACGGCCAACACCTCGCGCGCAATCATCCCGCAGGCGATGACGAGCAGCCTGTCTGTCTGATTCGGTTTTGTTTTTTTCGTCTTGACCAAGTCGAGCCGGCTTTTCGCTGCGGGGCTAATTTATCTTTCGAGGGAGACACCGTCCATGAAACTACTACGCTTAGCGCCGATGGCTATCCTTGCCTGCGCTCTTGCACTTACGGCCTGCGCCAACACAGTTCGGGGTGTCGGCAAGGATGTCAAGTCGACGGCCAGGGCGGTCAAAGACACCGTCGCCAATTGATCGGCGGCCGTCTCTCATCTGGGGACAAAAAAGCCGCGCTGCAAGGCGCGGCTTTTCTTTCGTCGCCCTGATGCCTTGGATCAGGCCGAAGCACGCACGTTGTGCTTGCGCTTCATGAAATCCTTGGCGGTCTCGACCGCCACCGCCGCGTCGCGGCAATAAGCGTCGGCGCCGACGGCCTTGCCGAATTCCTCGTTGAGCGGCGCGCCGCCGACCAGCACGACGTAGTCGTCGCGAATGCCCTTTTCCTTCATCGTGTCGATGACGACCTTCATGTAGGGCATGGTGGTGGTGAGCAGCGCCGACATGCCGATGATGTCGGGCTGGTGCTTTTCGATCGCGTCGAGATACTTCTCGACCGCGTTGTTGATGCCGAGATCGATGACGTCGAAGCCCGCACCCTCCATCATCATGCCGACGAGGTTCTTGCCGATGTCGTGGATGTCGCCCTTGACGGTGCCGATCACCATCTTGCCCTGTTTCGGCGCGCCGGTGGCGGCGAGCAGCGGACGCAGGATGAACATGCCGGCCTTCATGGCGTTGGCGGACAACAGCACTTCCGGCACGAACAGGATGCCGTCGCGAAAATCCTCGCCGACGATACGCATGCCTTCGACCAGCGCCTCGGTAAGCACCTTGTAGGGCGCCCAGCCGCGCTCGAGGAGGATATTGGTGCCTTCCTCGATCTCTTCCTTCAGCCCGTCATAGAGATCGTCGTGCATCTGCTGCACCAGCTCGTCGTCGGAAAGCTCGGAAAGGATGATCTCGTCGTCGGACATTTTTATCCAGCTCCTCACGGCATCGCGACTGTGTCGCAAGGCACAAAATATTGGTGTTCATACCTAACCCGCAACGGGCGGGTATCCATAGCTGATTTGCGACTTCCCGCAAAAGGAAAGCGACTGGAAAATCTATCGGTTTTCTTGTCGATTTTGCGACAGGCGTTGGCGCGGACGGGCCGTTTCGAATAGGGTGCATGGCTACGATCCGGGCAAAGCCGCGTCATGCGGCTGCAACGGTTACGGACCAGCCATAGTCAGGCAGGCCATATTCAGGGAAGAGCGATCATGAGCGAACACGCGGCAGTCGACCAGGAAGCGTCAAACGCGCGCCGTGGGCGCGGCGCCAGCGGCGGAGCAGCGGCCAGGCGTGCGGCGCGCTCCGGCGGCGGCCCCGGCACCCAGCTCACCTACATCAAGCGCAAGATCAACGTCTACGAGGTGCTGAACGAGGAAGGCCTGGCGCTGATCGAGAAGAACACCGACACGGTGCTGGAAGAGATCGGCATCATTTTTCGCGATGACGCGGAAGCGCTGCAGCTCTGGAAAGAGGCCGGCGCCGACGTCAAGGGCGAGCGCGTGCATTTTCCCAAGGGACTCTGCCGTTCGCTCTTGAAGACCGCCCCCCCCATCTACACCCAGCATGCCCGCAATTCAGAACGCTCGGTGCAGATCGGTGGCAATGCGACGGTATTCGCACCGGTCTATGGTCCGCCCTTCGTGCGCGATCTCGACGGCGTCAGGCGCTACGCGACGATCGAGGATTTCCAGAATTTCGTGAAGCTTGCCTACATGGCGCCGTCGATCCACCATTCGGGCGGCACGGTATGCGAGCCGGTCGACGTGCCGGTCAACAAGCGCCATCTCGACATGGTCTACGCGCACATCAAATATTCCGACAAGCCGTTCATGGGTTCGGTGACCGCACCGGAGCGCGCCGAGGACACGGTGGCGATGGCCAAGCTCGTCTTCGGCGACGACTTCGTCGAGAACAACACGGTGCTGACGAGCCTGATCAACGCCAACTCGCCGATGGTGTTCGACGAAACCATGCTCGGCGCCTTGAAAGTCTATTCGCGGCATAACCAGGCCTGCATCGTCACGCCGTTCATCCTGGCCGGCGCGATGAGCCCGGTGACGGTCGCCGGCACGCTGACGCAGGTCCTGGCCGAAGTGCTGGCCGGCGCCTCGTTCACGCAGCTGATCCGTCCGGGCGCGCCGGTGCTGTTCGGCACCTTCGCCTCGTCGATCTCGATGCAGTCGGGCGCGCCGACCTTCGGCACGCCGGAGCCGTCGCTGGTCTCCTATGGCGCGGCACAACTCGCCCGCCGGCTCGGCTTGCCGTTCCGTACCGGAGGCTCGCTCTGTGCTTCGAAAGTTCCGGACGCACAGGCAGCCTATGAGAGCGCCAACACGCTGAACTCGACCATTCTCGCCGGCACCAATTTCGTCCTGCATTCGGCAGGCTGGCTCGAAGGTGGACTGGCCTCCTGCTACGAAAAATTCATGATGGATATCGACCAGCTCGGTATGACCCAGAAATTCTCCGAGGGCGTCGACCTGTCGGAAAACGGCCAGGCGATGGACGCCATCCGCCAGGTCGGCCCGGGCAGCCACTATCTCGGCTGCGACCATACGCAGGCCAATTTCCAGACCGCATTCTACCGCTCGTCGATCGCCGACAACAACTCCTACGAGCAGTGGCTGGCCGAGGGCCAGAAGACCGCACCGCAGCGCGCCAACGATCTGGCGCGGCGCTGGCTGGAGGTTTACGAAGCGCCGCACCTTGATGAAGGCATCGATGAAGCCTTGAAGGATTTCATCGCCAAGAAGAAGGGGTCGATGCCCGACGCCTTCACCTGAAAGGAGCCCGAGTCAGGCGGGGCTAAAGTCGCCAACATCATTCACAAGGAAGTCTGGCGGAGCGCCTTCTCCGATCCGGACAAGAAGGGATGACTGCATGCGCGGCATGATCGACGAGATCACGGCCGCGCTTGGCGCCAACGGCCTCATCCTGCGTGGCGGTCTTCTTTTTCGCGATGACGACAGTATTCCTGATGGCGCCTCGGGTCGGCCGGCAAAGTCTGTCCTGCTGGTAGGGCAGGCGGGTGCCGCGCGTTGGCCGCATTTCCTGCGCTGGCGGCAGCAACAGCCACGGGCGATCGCCGATCCGCTCGACACCTGGTCGCGGCAGGTCATTGGCGACGTGGCGCAAGAGTTTGGTGCCCGCGTCGTTTCGCCGTCGGACAAGCCTTACCTGCCGTTCCAGCAATGGGCTGTTAGGGCGGAAGGGCTGAAGCCGTCCCCGCTCGGCATCCTCATGCATCCGCAATACGGGCTTTGGCATGCTTATCGCGGCGCGTTGCTGTTCGAGGAGGAGATAACGCTTCCGGAATTTCGGGAGACGATCCATCTTTGCGACACATGCGTCGACAAACCTTGTCTGAAATCCTGCCCGGTCGACGCTTATTCGACGGATGGTTTCGCCTACCAGGCCTGCCTGGCGCATGTGCGGGGGGCGAATGGCGAGCCGTGCCGCAGTGGCGGTTGCCTCGATCGCAAGGCCTGCCCCTACGGCTCCTCCTATCGCTATCCGCCGGAGGTTCAGGCGTTTCACATGGCTAGTTTTGCACGGGCCGCCACCTGATTTATACCCCCGCCAGACAGGCTACGCCGATGGGCGCCTTGACCGCGACCGGTCCGCTTCTGGTGGGACTGATCCGTGGCTGGACCGGCAGTTTTTCGGTATCGGCCTTTCTGTTCGTCGCGCTCGGTCTTGGCGCTGCCATCATGGGGTGCGGCGCCGGCCGTGCGCAGCATGTCGGAGCCAGGACCATACGCCTCGAGGGCCAAAGCTGATCGAACTTTCCGCAGGCAGCCTGCAAGCGCATCACGCGATTCCGCACGAAATGTTGACTATCGGGCTCAGGGAACGCCTTGCCGTGGCGGCGTGCGCGGATATGTATCGCGCATCTGGCAAACGGAGCAGGCAATGACGAAGCAGGACCTTCACATCAAGACCCGTGACGGCGTGGCGAAGGCGGGCCTGTTCCGCTCGGCCAAGGTCTCTTCAGCCAAGGCCGGTGTCATTCTCTACCAGGATGCCTTCGGTCCTCGCCCGGCGCTTGACCAGATGGCGGAACGGCTGGCGGTCGAGGGCTATGCGGTGCCGGTGCCCGATCTATTCTATCGCAATGCTCCCTATGGGCCGTTCGACGCCAAGACCGCCTTTGTCGAAGAAAAGACAAAGGCGCCGCTGATGGCGCTGGTCACCGGTACGACGCAGGAAATGACCATCAGCGACAGCGCCGCCTTTGTCGACGCGCTCGCCGGCGAAGGCGTCACGGGACCGATCGGCACTGTGGGCTATTGCATGGGCGGGGCACGGGCGCTCAACGCGGCCGCGACCTACCCCGAAAGGGTCAAGGCCGCCGCCAGTTTTCATGGCGGCAACCTAGCCAGCGATGCCGCCGACAGCCCGCACCGCAAGGCGGCTTCCATCAAGGCGCGCGTCTATGTCGGGATGGCGGGCGTCGACCGGAGTTTTCCACCGGAGCAGTCGACCAAGCTGGCCGCGGCGCTGAGGGCGGCGGAAGTCGACCATCTGCTGGAGAACTATGTCGGCATGGCGCATGGCTGGTGCGTGCCCGACCACAGCGTCTACGACGAAGCTGGAGCCGAGCGTCACTGGAAGCGGCTGACGGCGCTGTTTGCCGAGACACTGACCTGAGTCTCGCGTCTGTTCTCGCCTGTTGGCTGCCCAATCCGTTCGCGGTATCAGGGCGTCTCGCTGAATGAGCGGGAGCCGCGCGGGAACGATCAACCTTATGCAATCCTATGATGTCGTGATCATCGGCGCCGGCGCCGCCGGAATGATGTGCGCCTTGGAAGCGGCCAAGCGCGGCCGTTCGGTGCTGATCCTCGATCATGCGGCGGCACCTGGCGAAAAGATCCGCATCTCCGGCGGCGGCCGATGCAATTTCACCAACATCCATGCGAGCCCGAAGAATTTCATCTCGAGGAATCCGCATTTCTGCATCTCGGCGCTCAGCCGCTATACGCAGCGCGATTTCATTGCGCTGGTCGAACGCCACGGTATTGCCTATCACGAGAAGACGTTGGGGCAGCTGTTTTGTGACGGCTCCGCGCGCCAGATCATCCATATGCTAGTCTCGGAAATGCGGGGCAGGGGCGCCGAGCTGGTATTGTCGACCCGCGTCGAGACTATCGGCAAAACCGCGGAAGGGTTTGAACTCACCCTCTCCACCGGCTCGGTTTCCTGCCAGTCCCTCGTCGTGGCCTGTGGCGGCAAGTCGATCCCCAAGATGGGCGCGACGGGCTTCGGCTACGAGCTTGCCGAGCGGTTTGGCCTTGCCGTCGTCGAAACACGGCCTGCACTGGTGCCGTTGACCTTTGACGCAAAAACGCTTGAGCGGCTTTCGCCCCTGGCCGGAAACGCGGTCGACGCCGAGATTGCCTGCGGCAAGACGCGATTTTCCGAAGCGATGCTGTTCACGCATCGCGGCGTCAGTGGGCCATCCATCCTGCAGATATCCTCCTATTGGCGCGAGGGCGATGAGATCCGCATCGCCATGCTGCCGGGCACTGATGTGGCTGAGCTCGTCCGCGCCGCCAGGCGTGGCAATGGCCGGCAAGCGGTGCAGACCGTGCTGGCGAATCATCTGCCGAAACGGCTGGCTCAGGCGATAGCCGAGCGAACCGGGCTAGACGGCAACCTCGCCGACCTTTCCGAGGCCCAGATCAAAACAGTCGAGGTCGCGGTCAACGACTGGCGCATCAAGCCAGCCGGTTCGGAGGGCTACCGGACGGCCGAAGTGACGCTCGGCGGGGTAGACACCAACAGCCTCGACCAGAAGACGATGCGGGCGAAGTTGATGCCGGGCCTGTTCTTCATCGGCGAGGTCGTCGACGTCACCGGCTGGCTCGGCGGCTATAATTTCCAATGGGCGTGGTCGTCGGGCTGGGCGGCGGGCCAGGCGTGTTGACGTTCAGGCGAGGCCGGCCTGCCTGACTCGACACGCCCCAGACACAAACGTCCAATTCGAGAAAAATCTTTCCATCCCCCCAAGGATTAGCCATTAGCCTTCGTCCAACAGGCAAATGATGGCGATGATGCTGGATGAGAGCGAAGCCTCCGACGCCGAACTGATCGGGCGGGCGAAGGGCGGAGACAGAGAGGCCTTCGGCAAATTGCTGGAGCGTCACTACGACTTCGTCTATCGCGCCGCCTATCGCTGGTGCGGCAAGAAGGCCGATGCCGAAGACATCGCCCAGGAAGTCTGTGTCAGGCTGGGCAAGGCAATCCGCGATTATCGCGGCGGCGGCGCGTTCACGACATGGCTCTACACCATGACGATGAACGCGGCGCGCGACACGATGCGCAAGACCCAGCGCGAGACGGTCAAGACCGAGGCCTATGGCGTCCATGCGCTGATTTCGGGCGACGGCCCGGCCGAGGGTGAAGACCCGACCGAGGCGTTGTGGGCGGCGGTGCGGCAATTGCCGGACAAGCAGCGCGATGCGGTAATGCTTGTCCATGGCGAAGGCTTGAGCCACGCGGCCGCCGCCGAGGCGATGGCGATCTCGGAGACGACGGTTTCCTGGCACATCCATGAAGCGAAGAAACGGCTGAAGACGTTGATGCGTTCAGCCGGGGAAGTGTGACCATGGTCGACGACAACGAACTCAGAAAGCTGAGCAATGCAGCGGTACCGGCGCCGGGCGAGAGCGCGAAGGCACGCGCCTTCGAAGCCGCCCTGCGCGCCTACGATCAGGAAAATATTTCCCCCGTCACCCAAGGATCGGCTGGCGGCCTTCGTCTCACGGAGCGAGCACAAAAGCTCTGGAGCGAGATCATGCAAAAGAAACTCATTGCCACGCCGGCCCTTGCCGGCCTCGTCGCCCTGCCGATCGCCGGGTACGCCACCTTCCATATGCTGAGGGAACAGCCGTGGCCGGTCGGCGGCGACGAGAAGATCACCGAGACGCTGGCCGACAAGCCGGCGACGCTGAAGACAACCACCGCCGAGCCGAAACAGGCTGCCGCGGCGCTGGAGAAGGACAAAAAGGCAGACGTGGACGTGGAAAGCCGCGATGCCAGCGGCGACGCGCTTGCGCCACCAGCTTCTCCGCCACAGTCGCAGACGACTGCCGTCGGGGGCTTGGCACCGCAGGATGGACGTACGCAAAACGTGACGCCGAATGCTGACGCCCCGGCAACAGTTAACGAATCTCAGTCGGCCACCTTGCGGGCTTACAAGCCAGCACCGGCCCCCAAAGGTGAATTCGCATTGGATGGCACGACAAGCGCGCCGTCGCGAGTTGCTCGCATGCCGGCTGCCGAGCCCAAGCTTATGTCCCCGCAGCAGCCGGCGGCCATCCCGGCCGACCAGGTGGCGCCGCAGGAGGAAAACCGCGACCGCGTCCAGGATTTCAAGACCAATCCGGTGCACGCCGCATTGGAGGACCCGGTCTCGACCTTCTCGATCGATGTCGACACCGCGTCCTATTCCTTCGTGCGCGGCTCGCTGAAGCAGGGGTACCTGCCGCAAGCCGACACGGTTCGCGTCGAGGAGATGATCAATTACTTCCCCTATGACTGGAAGGGGCCGGACTCGGTATCAACGCCGTTCAACTCGACCGTCAGCGTCATGCCGACCCCGTGGAACGCGCACACCAAGCTGATGCACGTCGCCATCAAGGGTTTTGACGTCAAGCCGACCGAGCAGCCGAAGGCCAATCTGGTCTTCCTGATCGACGTGTCGGGCTCGATGGACGAACCGGACAAGTTGCCGCTGCTCAAGTCGGCGTTCCGGCTGCTGGTCAGCAAGCTGAAGGCCGACGACACCATCTCGATCGTCACCTATGCGGGCGATGCCGGCACCGTGCTGATGCCGACAAAGGTTGCCGAGAAGGACAAGATCCTCAATGCCATCGACAATCTGCGGCCCGGTGGCTCGACGGCAGGCGAGGCCGGCATCAAGGAAGCCTACAAGCTTGCCCAGCAGTCCTTCATCAAGGACGGCGTCAACCGGGTGATGCTTGCCACTGACGGCGACTTCAATGTCGGCCAGACCGATGACGACGACCTGAAGCGGCTGATCGAGAGCGAACGCAAGACCGGCGTGTTCCTGTCGGTGTTCGGCTTCGGCCGCGGCAATCTGAACGATGAAATGATGCAGACCATTGCCCAGAACGGCAACGGCACCGCTGCCTATATCGACACGCTGGCCGAGGCAGAGAAGGTGCTGGTCGAGGACGCGTCCTCGACGCTGTTCACCATAGCCAAGGACGTGAAGATCCAGGTCGAGTTCAACCCGGACAAGGTCTCCGAATATCGTCTTATCGGCTACGAGACCCGGGCGCTTAACCGCGAGGATTTCAACAATGACCGCGTCGATGCCGGCGATATCGGCTCGGGGCATTCGGTCACCGCGATCTACGAGATCACGCCCAAAGGCGGTGGTGGTGAGCAAATCGATCCGCTACGCTACGGCCAGGCGACGGTCAACAATGGCGGCGTTGCCAATGCGGACGAATATGCCTTCGTCAAGATCCGCTACAAGCTGCCCAACGAGGATGTCTCGAAGCTGATCACCACGCCGGTGACCTCGGCCAACGAGGTCGCGTCCTTCGACCGGGCGAGTACCGACCAGCGTTTCTCCGTCGCGGTCGCGGCCTTCGGCCAGAAGCTGCGCGACGAGGATGCGACCGGGAAGTTCGGCTACGACAAGATCATGGAGATTGCCACCGCCGCCCGAGGAGCCGACCCGTTTGGGTACAGGTCCGAGTTCCTTTCGCTTGTGCGCCTTGCCTCGGCGCTGGGCGGCAACCGGTAGTGGCGATGACGGCCGGTTTCTTTCAGATGACGGGATCGTTCTGATCACCGGCCGACGGGCGGGTGAGGCAGGCCGGCTAGGGATCTTTGCCCTTGCCGGCCTTTTTTTCGTTGCGCCATGCTTGTCCGCCACCCATTCTGGCGAGCGGGAGGCAGAGAGCAATGAAGAGACGTATTATCCTGGTGCGGCACAGCGACGAACCTGCCGACGACCGTGTGTTCGCCTACCTCCAGCAAAGCGGCTACGAGCCCGTCTTGCGTCGAGCCTATGCCGGAGAGGTGCTGGACGTTGATGAGGATGTCGCGGGCGGCGTGGTCTACGGCGGAATGTACAATGTCTACGACACGTCATTGCATCCATTCTTGCTGAACGAGTACCGATTTATCGACTTCTGCATGAGCTCCGATATCCCCTTGCTCGGCATCTGCCAGGGCGCGCAGCAGATCGCCTGGCATCGCGGTGCTCATGTCGGTCCGCCGGTTAGCGGCGTGCACGAATTTGGCTGCTATCCACTCTACCCGACAGAGGGAGCGGAGGATTTTCTGTCCGAGCCGATCCATGTCACGCAATCACACTGGCACGGCTTTGAATTGCCTGAAGGCGCTCGGCACCTTGCTTCGAGCGCCTCGTTTCCCAACCAGGCTTTTTGCATTGGCGATAAGATCTACGGACTGCAGTTCCATCCGGAAGTCACGCCTACAGGATTTCGACGTGTGCAGGACCGCCCGACCGCGAACTATGACAAGCCGGGCGCGCAGACGCGTGAAGAACAGGATCGTCTTATAAGCCTGCATGATGCAGCGCAGGCCTCCTGGTTTAACGGGTTCCTGCGTAAACTTTTTCCGCCTTTGATCTAGTTGGTCGACGACGATACTGCCGCAAGTTGGAGCGATCCGCACGGGATCGTTAAATTGCTCGGCATTTCCGGTACCGGATCGCAATTTCCTCTCGCTACACCGGTCATGTCTAAGGCTTGAGGGAGCCGGAATTGAAAATCACAACCACCGCCAACCCGACTCCGCCGGCACGTGATGCTTCGGCGGGTTTATCACCGTCAGCCGAATCCAGACGCATCAGCGACGATGTCGCGCAGGCGCGCCACACCGCCATGTCGGCGCTGACCAATGACCGCTTCCGCGCCATGCTGGAGCAGATTTCCGATCCGAGCGCATCCGGCGCGCTGGCAACAATGCGCGGCGACAACGTGGTTGATTTCAAGTCGGCCCTGTCAAGCTACGCCGACAACAGCGAATAACCGCAAAGGAAATCGCGTCAGGCGCGGCTGCGCCGCCGCTCGCGGCGGGCTTCGCTGGTTTCGGCGGTGTTTGCCGTCGCCACCTTGTTGCGCATCGGGCCGATGCGCTCGACGATTTTTTCGACCGTCGGGCGATCCGCCCTGGTGTGGGCGTCGAGCGCCTTGCGCATCGCGGCCAGGTGCTGGAACGAGGTGCCGCAGCAGCCACCGATGATCTTGGCTCCGCCATCCACGGCGAGCCTGACATAATCGGCCATCAGTTCCGGCGTACCGGAATAGTGGATCTCGGTGCCACGGAATTCGGGAATGCCGCAATTGCCCTTGACGATGACAGTCGCCTCCGGCTTGGCCTCGGTCATGTCGAGCAGCGAGGCCAGGATGTCGGAAGCGCCGACGCCGCAATTGGCGCCAACCCCGAGCGGTGCTTGCGACAGGCCGTCGGCGACGCCGTGGATGTCTTTCGGCAGCAGGCCCATCATGGTGCGACCGGCGGTGTCGAACGAGCCGGTATAGGTGTAGGGCAGGCCGACGCGTATGGCGGCTTCGGCTGCCGCGCGGATCTCGCCGGGCGCCGACATCGTCTCGATCCAGGCGACTTCGGCGCCACCCTCCTTGAGACCCTCGATCTGCTCGGCAAAGGCGTCGACCGCCTCGTCATAGGTCATGGCGCCAAGTGGCACCAGCAATTCCCCTGTCGGACCGACCGAGCCGGCGACGATCACCTTGCGGCCGGCCTTGTCGGCGACGGCGCGGGCGATCTCGGCTGCGCGCTTGTTCAGCGCATGCACGCGGTCCTGCGCATGGTGCAGTTTCAGCCGGTGGCGGGTGCCGCCGAACGAGTTGGTCAGGATGATGTCGGCGCCTGCGTCGACGAAATTCTGGTGCAGGCTGGTGATGGTGTCGGGCGCGGTTTCGTTCAGCAGTTCCGGCGCCTCACCGGCCTCCAGACCCATGGCGAACAAATTGGTGCCCGTGGCGCCATCGGCCAGCAGCACGCCCTTTTCAGCCAGCAACGCATCGATCGGATTGCTCGTCATCGGATTGGCTTTCGTGTCTTGGAATTCGAACATGTCTGGAAATTCGAATAAGGATATAAAGAAGTCTTTATGTCTAGTCAATGAAAATGCGGCGCTGAGTGCTCAGGCAGAGGCTGATGCGAACGACATACCGGCGAGGTTGCGTGCAAAGGCTGCCGCTTCGTGCGGATTAATGTCGGCGGCGCGGATCAGATTGTCGAAATGTCGGGTCAAGGCCTGGACCGGCTGAGTGGCGTTCAGCACCACATACATGTCGCCGACATAGATCGCCGCGCGATAGGGGCCGAAAATGGTCAGCGGTATGGAATAGCGCATGCGGCCGTCATAGAGGAACAGGCGGAAGGTCGGATAGAGGTCGTCGAGCAGCGTCGCCATATGGGCAAGCTGCTGCTGCCGGTCGGCCGCCGGGAAACGGTCCCACACGCCGAGACCGCGGGCGAAGATCTCCAGCGTGTGGCGCGGCATGCAGACTTCCATGTCGGTTTCCGGCCGCCGGTTGTACTCGATGCGGTATTGCGTTTCGCTGGCCTGCGCCAATCGGCTCCTGTTGGTGATGTTGGCCTCATAGTCGACGAGGGCGTGGGTGCGCAGGAGATCGGGAATGCCAGCAGGCACATAGCGGATCTTGGTGCCCGCCGCTTCCGCGAACCATTTGGCGAGCAGCGTGCGGTCGAAACCGTCGGGCGCTTCCTCGATCTCAAGGCTCTCGCGGATTTCGCCGGTCACGCCTTCATCCTGGCTGAGGCCAAGCAGCCAGTCTAGCGACACTTTGAATTCGGCGGCGATGTTCAGAAGCGTTTCGGCACGTGGCAGGCGGGTCGAGGCACCCGACATCAGTTGCGACAACGCCGACCTGTCGATGCCGACTGCTGACGCGAAAGCCGACTGGTTGAGGTCGGATCGTGTCAGGAGGAGCTTCAGACGCTCCCGGAAGATCGTCGACAGATCGCGCTTGTCCATGGCCTCGCCCTTATCCTCCGTAGGAAAAATTTGCGCCGGAGCTAAGCTAATTGGTGCCCGAGGCGTAAATGAATCCCTAAGATTGTTTACAATGTGCAACATATGCGGTCAAGAAGGCGCAATCGCAACATTTTGTGCACTTTGTCGCGTTGAGTGGAATCATCTCTCCTGACACAATGCTGTCAGGAACCAGTTGGGGTTCCGGCGACTGAGGGACAGTGGTCGATAGCATGGCTGGCAAGAGCATCCGTCGAAGCAGCAGATCGGCCATCGAATGGCCGACGGTGGTTCTCGCTCTCTTCTGCTACGGGACATGGTTCGCCGCCGGCTTCTTCCTCTGGCCATCGTATCCCACAGCAGCGCTGATCGTCATGGCCGTCACGTTGGCATTGCAATCCTCTATCATGCATGAGGTGCTGCATGGGCACCCGACCCGCAACGGCCTCGTCAATGAAGCTTTCGTCTTCTTGCCGATCGGCCTCGCCTGGCCGTTTCGCCGTTTCAAGACTATTCACCTGCGCCACCATGCGGACGAGCGGCTGACCGATCCTCTCGACGATCCCGAGAGCTATTATCAGGCGCTCTGGATGCACGAAGAAATGCCGCCGCTGATGAAATTCGTGCTGAAGGTCAACAACACCATGGCAGGTCGCCTCGTCCTGGGGCCATGGCTGTCCTGCATCGGCTTCTTCATCGATGACGCCAAGCATGTGATTGCCGGAGACAAGGCGATCGGCAAGGCCTGGCTGCTGCATGCGATCGGCCTTGCCGTGGTGCTGCCGGTCGTGCAGTTCGGCTTTGGCATGCCGGTTTGGCTCTATGTGTTGGTGCCGGTCTGGCTCGGCCAGTCGCTGATCTCGATTCGCACCTATGCCGAGCACCAGTGGTCGGAGCATCCGGAAGGCCGCACGGTGATTGTGGAGCGCTCGCCGCTGTCATTCCTGTTCCTCAACAACAATCTGCACTTCGTCCATCACAAGAGCCCGACCATCGCCTGGTACCGGCTGCCGAAGCTGTTTCGTGACCGGCGGGAGGAATGGCTGCGGATGAACAATGGCTATGCCTATCCGAACTATTTCGCGCTGCTCAGATCCTATGCCTTCAAGGCCAAGGAGCCGATCGTGCATCCGGTTCTGCGGCGCGCGCCCGAGCCGGGCAGGGCGTTCAAGCCGCGCGTCAGGGCGCGCAGCATCAGTGGGCTTGGCAGCGCGCCGGTTCCCGCCGAACCGCCCAAGGAATAGTATCCGCGTGTAGAGTGGATACCGTGTCGGCCAATTCTGATTGGGCGCCGCGTTTTTGCGATCCTTTATCCCGGCATGGTGGTTTGATATCGCATGAGCGAATTGATTGCGGCGTTGCCGATGTATGACTGGCCGGAGGCGCGCGACGAGGTCGATGCCCAATGGGCGTCGTTGCGCGATGCCTTCCGGCGAAAGGGTATCGATGCGCCGCAATCCATCGTGCGCCGCAATGGCGACCTGCCGCCGGTGCCGGGCGGCATTCGGGACGGCGAAGGTAAACTCGTCGCGCCCAATCCGACGACCCTGCCGCCGGACGAACTCGATTTCCACAAGCTCTGGATGCATCCGGCGCTGCTGTTCGCGCAGACCTGCTGGGGGCCGATGGAACTCGGTCTGTCCCGGCATGTGCAGGTGGTCGGCCAGCCAAGCTATGATGCCTATGAAGGCGGCCAGGGCGAACTTTATTCGAGCGCGCTGGTGATGCGTTCGGGCGAGGGGCCGGAGGTTCGGTCGCCCGCCGATGGCAAGGCCTTGCTGCCGCTCGACCTCATCCGGGACAGGCGCTTCACCTTCAACAGCCTCGATTCCATGTCGGGCATCATCGCGCTGACACGCGACCTGAAAGCGGCCGGCGAAAACATGACCATATTTTCATCGCGCAGCGAAAGCGGCGGTCATCGCGACTCGATCGTGGCGGTCGCCGAAGGCAAAGCGGATGTTGCCGCGATAGATTGCGAAAGCTGGGCGCTGGCACAACGTTTCGAGCCGGCGGCGAAAACTGTAAGGATCGTCGGCTGGACGGGAAGGCGCAAAGGCTTGCCGTTCATCACCGCCAGGACGACGCCGGAAAAAAACGTGCGCGCGATGCGTGAAGCCCTTGCCGGGCTAGCCGAGCAGCCTCCGATCCAACGGGTAGGTTGAAAGCTTTTCGTTGCCGGTGTCGGTGATCAGGATCTGTTCCTCGATCTTGACACCCTCTCGACCGCCAAGCCGGCCGATATAGCTCTCCACACACAGCACCATGCCCGGTTCCAGCACGCCGTCGGGTGTATCGGATGTCCAGTCGCTGGCATGCGGCAAGGTCGGATATTCGTCAGCCAGTCCGACGCCGTGGTAGAGCACGCCGTAGCGAGTTGGGAAGCAGTCTCGAGGCGGTACAGCCGAGCGTCCGACCAGATCGCGGAACGAGACGCAGGGCTGCATCAAAGCGGTGTTGTACTCGATCTGGTCGGCGGCGATGCGGAACAGGTCGCGCTGTTCGTTGGTCGGCTTTGTGTCGCCACAGAGCCAGGTGCGCGAGAGATCGGCGCAGAAGCCGTAGGGGCCGATCAAATCGGTATCGAAGGCGACGAGATCGCCCGCCTCCATGATCCGCGACGAGCATTCCTGGAACCATGGATTGGTGCGCGGTCCCGACGTCAGCAGCCGGGTCTCGATCCATTCGCCGCCGCGCGCGATGTTGCCGCGATGGAGTTGCGCCCACAAATCGTTCTCGGAGATACCGGGCTTGAGCGCCTGTTCCATCTCGCCCATCGCTGCCTCGCAAGCGACGACGGCGCGGCGCATGGCAAGGATTTCATCCGGCGATTTGATCAGCCGCGCGTTTTCCATCACCGCCTCGCCATTGCCGATGGAAATGCCAAGGCGGTGGAGTTCTTCAACACCTTCCGGATTGATGTGGTCGACGGCGATGCGGTTGTTGCCGCCGCCATGTGCCCTGACCAAATCGGCGATACCGGCGGCCCAGCGGCGGACTTTCTGCTCGGTCAGTTCCCCACCATAGAGGTACATCCACGACACCGCCGGCCGCACTTCGTCGACGATGCCGGAATGATCGGACAGGTGCTCACAGGAAAAGTAGTCGAACAGCACCACCGGACCCTCGGTGGCCACGAAGCAATGCCGCGTCGGATTGTGCGCGACCCAGAGCTGCATGTTGGTCGAGTCGGTCGCATATCGGATGTTGACGGGATCATAGAGCAAGGCGCCGGCATAGCCGCGGCGCTTCAGCTCGGCGCGGATGCGATCGAGCCGGTATTTTCGCATTGCCGGCAGGTCGGGCGCGGCAATACCCGCCGCCGCCCATTCCGCTTCGGCTTGCGCGCCATAGCCCAGCACATGCTGGTTGAGCGAAGCCGCCTTTTCGCGGGAGGCATCGCGCAACGCCTCGATCGAGCCTGATACAAACGGCATGATCTTGCGATGGCGGCCGAAGCTTCCCTTTGGCGCCCCGCTGTCCATCGGGCCCTCAGGTCCGCATCTTCTCGCCGCTTGGGTCGAAGGGCGCCTCGACATTGATGCGGGCCGGGCGCCGAGACCCAAGAATCTCGATCTCGAACAGGCCCGCGCTTTCATCCTCGGCAAGGGCGGCCGGCACATAGCCTTGCGCCATCGACTTTTGCACGTAATGCGCATAGCCGCCCGACGTCACCCAGCCGACCACGCGCCAGTCGCCGTCGACGATGCCGCGCACGGCGGACGCGCCTTCGGCGGCCTTCGAGCCACGTATTTCCTTGCCTGATGTGTCGAAGCGCGGCGCGCCGTAGCCATGCGGCTTTTCAACCGTGCCGTAATCCTTGCCGACCTTGGCCCAGATAGGCTCGTCGCCCATCACGTCGGCATCGGCGGCATCGACGATGAAGGAGACGCGGCGCAGTTTCGGCCCTTGCGCCTGTTCCTTGGCTGCGGCTTCACGGCCGATGAAATCGTTCTTCTCGAGCTTGATGAAGCGGTCCATGGAGCCTTCGAACGGCCCATAGATCGGCCGCAACTCACGGAACCAGGTCGGGAAATTTTTTTCCAGGCGCATCGACAGCAAGGCGCGCATGCCGAAATCGACGATCCCGAATTCCTCGCCGGCGTCCTTGATCGCCTTGTAGACAAGGCGCTCATAGGCTGGGGCCATCCAGATCTCGTAGCCGAGGTCTCCGGTATAGGTGATGCGGTTGACCAGGCAGGGCGCGCCGCCGACCGCCATCTTGCGGAAGTCCATGAAGCGGAAAGCCTTGGTCGAGATGTCGACATCGACCAGTTTTTGCAAGAGGTCGCGCGATTTCGGGCCGGCGATCGACAGGCCGACCAGTGTCTGGTCGAAACGGTGGATGCGCACCGAACCATCCTTGGGCAGGTGCTTTTCGAACCAGCGCATGTGGTATTTCTGCGCGGCCGACGAGCCCCAGATCATGAAGCGGTCTTCACCGGCCTTGGCGATGGTGAAGTCGCCGATCAGCTTGCCGAACTCGTTGATCATCGGTGTCAGCACGATGCGGCCGGTCTTCGGCATGCGGTTGGTCATCAGCCGGTTGAGGAACTCTTCCGCGCCGGGTCCCGACACTTCGTATTTGGCGAAGTTGGCGATCTCGGTGACGCCGACGCGCTCGCGCGTGGCGCGCACTTCCTCGCCGATCGGACCAAAGTCGTTGGAGCGGTGGAAGGAGACGACGTCCTTCGGCTCGCTGCCCTTCGGCGCGAACCAGAGCGGGGTTTCGAGGCCCCAGGAGTCGCCCATCACGGCATTGTTGGCGAGCATCGTGTCGTAGAGCGGCGTCGTCTGTGCCGGGCGGGCAGCCGGCAGTTCCTCGTTGGGGAATCGGATGGAGAAGCGGCGCGAATAGTTTTCGCGCACCTTGGCGTTAGTGTAGCGCAGCCCAGCCCATTCGCCGAAGCGGGCGACATCCATGCCCCAGACGTCGAAGCCCGGATCGCCATGCACCATCCAGTTGGATAGAGCAAGGCCGACGCCGCCGCCCTGGCTGAAGCCGGCCATGACGGCGCAGGCGCACCAGAAATTGGTCAGGCCTTGCACAGGGCCGACCAGAGGATTGCCGTCGAGCGCGAAGGTAAAGGGGCCGTTGATGATCTGCTTGATACCGGCCTTTTCGATGCCAGGGAAATGCTTGAAGCCGATTTCCAGCGACGGCGCGATGCGGTCGAGATCGGGCGGCAGCAGTTCATGGCCGAAGTCCCACGGCGTGTTGACCGGCGACCACGGCTTGCAAGCCTTTTCATAGGTGCCGAGCAGGATCCCGTTGCGCTCCTGGCGGGTGTAGATCTCGCCCTTGAAGTCAAGCACACCGATCATTTCGCGGCCGGTCGACTTGTTGAACTCCTCGACCTCCGGCATCGGCTCGGTCAAGAGATACATGTGCTCCATGGCCAGTACCGGCAGCTCGACGCCGACCATGCGGCCGATCTCGCGCGCCCACAGACCGCCGCAGTTGACGACGTGTTCGGCGTGAACCGTGCCCTGTTCGGTGACGACGTTCCAGGTGCCGTCCGGCTGCTGTGTCAGGTCGACCACGCGGTTGCGCAGCACGATTTCGGCGCCGAGTTTTTTGGCCGCCTTGGAATATGCAATGGTGGTCCCGGAGGGGTCGAGATGGCCTTCGACCGGATCCCACATGGCGCCGACGAAATTGGTCTCATCCATCAGCGGGAACATCGCCTTGGCCTCGGACGGCGTGATCAGTTCGGTGTCCATGCCGAGATAGCGGCCTTTGGCGTGGGCAAGGCGCAGGAAGTCCATGCGCTCGGGCGTATCGGCCAACATCACGCCGCCGGTCAGGTGCAGCGAGCAGGACTGGCCCGAAATCTCCTCGATTTCCTTGTAAAGCTGGACCGTATAGGCCTGCAGCTTGGCGACGTTCGGATCGCCGTTCAGCGTATGGAAGCCGCCGGCCGCATGCCAGGACGAGCCGGAGGTTAGCTCCGAGCGCTCGATCAGCATGATGTCGGTCCAGCCGGCCTTGGCCAGGTGGTAGAGCACCGAGCAGCCGACGACGCCGCCGCCAATGACAACCGCTTTAACGTGGGATTTCATGAGGATAGTTCCGTTTTCGTGTAAACTGAATCAGATATTTTGAAGACCCCGACCCGCTTTGCAGCGAAACCGAACGGCCCGGAGAATGGTCTGTCTAGAAATCGGTCGGCGCGCCGCCTTCGGTCGTGCGCTTCGCAACAAAGGCGTTGAGCTCCTCGCGGATGGCGGGATCCATGTAAGGCTCGTCATAGGAGGCCAGCCGCTCTTTCCACACCTTGTTGGCCTTTTCCATTGCCGTTGGCGAGCCGGCTTCCGCCCAGGTTTCGAAATTGCGCCAGTCCGAAAGGATGGGCGAATAAAACGCGGTCTTGTAGCGGTCTTGCGTGTGCTGGGTGCCGAAGAAGTGGCCGCCGGGGCCGACCGACTGGATGGCGTCGAAGCCGAGCGCTTCAGCGGAAAGGTCAAGCGGGGTCAGGAATTCGGCAACCATCTGCAACAGGTCGATATCCAGAATGGTCTTCTCGTAGGAACAGCGCAGGCCGCCTTCTAGCCAGCCGGCCGCATGCATCATCAGGTTGCCGCCGCCCTGGACAGCGCCCCACAGCGAAAAGACGCTCTCATAAGCTGCCTGCGCGTCGACGGTGTTGGCGGCGCAGGTGTTGGAGGTGCGGTAGGGGATCTTGTAGCGGCGAGCGAGCTGGCCCCCGACCAGTTGCGCCTTCATGTATTCGGGCGTGCCGAAGGCCGGTGAGCCGGACTTCATGTCGACATTGGAGGTGAAGCCGCCATACCCGACCGGTGCGCCCTTGCGCACCATCTGGGCGAAGGCAATGCCGGACAGCGCCTCGGCATTCTGCTGCACCAGCGCCCCGGCGATGGTTACGGGCGCCATCGCTCCCGAGAGGGTGAAGGGTGTCACGATGACAACCTGGCCCTTGCTCGACATCTGGATGATGCCTTCCATCATCGGAACGTCGAGCTTGAGCGGCGAATTGGTGTTGATGATGGTGAAGACGGATGGTTCCGCGAGCAATTGCTCATGGCTGATGCCGCGCGCGATGCGGGTGATCTCGATGCCGTCGACATTGCGCTCCTTGCCGAGCGAATAGATGTGGAACACCTTGTCGGTCAGCGTGGCGAGGTCGCGGATGCATTCGAGGTGACGAACCGATGGGTGGATGTCGGTCGGCTCGACCGGATAGCCGCCCGTGCAATTCAGGATGTTGTGCATCTGCGCCAGCCGCAGGAAATTGCGATAATCCTGCTGGTTGCCGGGCCGGCGGCCACGATCGATGTCGGAGCAATTGGGCGCCGAAGCCATCATCGAGATGATCAGATTGTCACCGCCGAAGCGCACATTGTGCGCGGGGTTGCGGGCATGGATGGTGAATTCGGACGGGCAGTTCGACACCAGTTCCAGGATCATGTCGCTGTCGAAGCGCACGCGCTCCGAGCCCTCGCGTACGTCGGCGCCATGCGCCTTCATGATGCTGCGTGCTTCGTCGTGCAGGACGTCCACGCCAATCTCGCGCAACACCCGCAAGGAGGCGAGGTGGATCGATTCCAGCTCATCCTCGGACACCAGCTTGGTCGGCGTCAGCGGATTTTTCAGTTGGCGGAAAGCCGGCTGCTCGAACGCGGCCGAGCCACCGGCGCGTTTGCCGGCGCGACCGCCACGGCGGGCACGGTCGGGCGCCAATGCCGGTTCTGAGGGTTGTAGGGCGGCGGTCATGATGGTCCTCGTAGGATGCGATAACGGGCGGCATAATGGACCGGCGCCCCTCCGGCCATTGCGGAGGCGGCGACCACTAGAGCGAGGGAAGCGACATGCCGGAACGGCAGCCGGGTGGCCGCGACATCCGCCCTGGCCACACCGGCGCGCCGGCAGGCGCCTGAATGAGGCCGTCGGATGGTGCAGATTTAAAAAGACGTTACAGTACCGTCTTTTACTTCTGACATACTTGCGCGTTGAACTGTTTTGGAGGGACAGCCATGCCTGACGTCGTCAAAGTGCGTGCCGCGACAAACAACGAAGTCGCGTTCCTTTCCTGGGATCTTGACGGGATGATCCCAGGCTGCCTCGGTTTCGAGATCGTGCGCCTCTATCCCGATACAGGCGAGGAGCGTTGCCTTGCGTCCTGGGTGCCCTTCAAGGGTCAGCGCAATGCCCGATGGATTCCGCAGGATACGGGTGTCTGGCCGGTACAGAAGACATTCTGGCGCGATTTGACTGTCAGACGCCGCCGCGACAGCATAGACGTCAGGCCGGACGGCGAAATGATCGCCTACCGCGTGCGTCCCGTTGGGGGCATGAAGCCGGGCCTCGATCCCGTGCCGGTGCGCCCCGATCAGGTCGTCGGCGGCAAACCCGCCTATACCGGACCGGCGCGACCCCTTGGCTATCTCGGGCAGGGCGCGGTCAGTCCGCCAATCTTCCTGGGCCAAATGTTCGGCAAGGCACGCGTTGCCTTCACCAACGGCGTGCTTTCGACGCAATGGATGTCTCATGCGCTGGCGGAAGCCGGCATCAAGGTCGGCCAGCGCGACAAGATCAGGGCGGTGCTGCAAGACCCGACCAGCAAGATCCGCGCCTATCTGCATGGCGACGTGCCTGACGTCCTGACCAGCCTGTTGAAACGGGCCAAGGCCGAAGGCGGCACCGTCAGGCTTGCGCTCTATGAGCTCGGTGACGACGAATTGTGCGACGCCATTATCGCGGCCAGGGATGTAGTCGAAGTCATCCTGTCCAATTCGGGCAGGGATGACCAGACCAAGGCCTGGGATGCCGGCAACGCACCCTACAGGAAGCGTTTGCACAATGCTGGGGTCGTGGTGACGGACCGCCTGTTCAACAACAACCATATCGGCCACAACAAGTTCGCCGTCTACCGCGACACCCAGGGCAATCCGCAAGCGGTTATGACCGGCAGTACCAACTGGACGTCGACTGGCATATGCGGCCAGTCCAACAACGCTTTTGTCCGCGACGATCCGGCGATGGCGGAGGTATTCGATGCCTATTGGGAACGCATGAAAGCCGATGTGTTTCCGCCACCGGCTTCGGAAAGTGCTGCCGGCCACGTCGTGCAGACGCAGGGCGTGCCGTTCCGCAAGGAGAACCACATGCCAAACCCGCTCAACGGCGCCTCGGTGGTGTTGGACGGCATGACGGTGTGGTTTTCGCCCAACGATCCGACCCGCAACAAAAAGGACATTTCGGTGCGTCCGGTTGACCTCCAGGACGTCCTTGCCCGCATCAAAGCGGCGAAGCGGGCCGTGCTGTTCCTGGTGTTCAACCCTTCGCTGCTCGGCGAAAATTCGATCGTAGACCAGGCGGTTGCGGCGGCGAAAGCGGATCCGAACCTCATCGTGCAGGGCGCGATCAGCGACGAGACGGCCATGCCCAACTATGTCGCTCCGACCAAGGATCCGGTCACCCACAAGTCGAACAAGGACGGCAAGTCGCCCTTTGTCTATCCGGAGAAGGTCTGGGAGGCCCCGAATGTCTCCATCGTAAGGGCGGCGAACCTGACCGGCGCCACGATTGCCACCGATTTCCAGGCCGAAGTGCTCACCGTCGGCCACGCGATCGTGCACGACAAGATCGTTGTCATCGATCCGATGGAGGACAACGCCACCGTCATTACCGGCAGCCACAACCTCGGTTACAAGGCGTCCTACGAAAACGACGAGAATTTGGTCATCGTGGAAGGCGACAAGACCTTTGCCGCGGCCTATGCCGTGCACATGCTCGACGTCTTCGACCACTATAAGTTCCGGGCTTGGCGCAGGACGATCGGCAAGGGGCCGTCCGATGCTGATGGGATTGCCATCGACGACAAGTGGCTGAAGCCTTATGCGGACGGCAAGAAAGGCGCAATCGCCCGCTACTTCCCGTAGCCATCGCGTCTGCATCAAAGATTCGTTCATTCGGGACCGATTGGCGTCGGTCGGTCGGTCGATTTCCTTGGTGCAAGCGGATCTCCGGTCCGGCTCTTCTCTTTCTCCGGTCGAACCAGTAGCTAGTCTTGCTTGCTGGCCGATGGCCGCACTCACATGGATGACGGCATGGTCGCGACCGGCTCGAGCGAAGGCGAAGCGGGAACGCAATGGGCGGCGCTCGCGGGCGTCACCGCCGCGTTGGCCATGTTCGGAGCGGCGCAAGGGTTGAGCTCGCCGCTGTTCACGCTCCTGATGCAGAAGCAAGCCATGTCGCCCGCCCTGATCGGCCTGTCGGCGGCGATGATGCCGGTTGGCCTCATCCTTTCGGCCTCTTTCGTCCCGGCTGCCGTGCGGCTGTTCGGGGCGCGAAATCTGGCGGTTGGCTGCTCGCTGATCGGGGCGATGTGCTTCCTGGGCATCGGTTACCTCCAGAATTGGGTGGCCTGGTACGTCATCCGATTCATCATCGGCATCGTCATCAACCCGCTCTATGTGCTGGGCGAAGTCTGGGCGCTGTCGCTGGCGTCGCCGTCGCGGCGCGGGCGAGTGATGGGCGTGTTCAACACACTAATGGGCGCCGGCTATGCCGCCGGCCCCTTTACGCTCACTCTGGTCGGCATCGAGGGCTGGGCTCCCTTCAGCGTCGGCATCGTCGGTTTCCTGCTCTGTGCCATCATTTTGCGCCTTGTCTCCTCGAAGCTCGCCGGTTTCGAGGATGACGGCCAGCCTGCCGGCAGTTTTGTCGGTTTTGCCCGGCTGGCGCCGGCGCTGTTGCTGGCGGTGCTGGTCTCGGCCGCCGTCCAGCAAAGCACCTATGCCCTGGTTCCTGTGTTTGGGGCCGGCTATGGCTTGCCGGAGGCGGTGCTCGCCGCGCTGGTGATGTCGCTGTCGCTGGGCAACATCCTTCTGCAGATTCCGCTCGGCCTGCTCGCCGAACGCTTCGGTGGCCGACCGATGATCCTGGCCTGCGCCGTCGCGACGACCATATGCGCTGTTCTGCTCCCGCTGCTGATCACCACACCACTGATCTGGGGCGTGCTTCTGGTGATGGGCGCGGTCGGCTACGGTGTCTACACGATGGCACTGGTCGAACTCGGCAGCCGCTTCAAGGGTTCGCTGCTGGTCACCGGCAATGCGGCGTTCGCCTTGCTATGGGGCGTCGGCGGTATCGTTGGTCCGCCGGGCGCGGGCCTGCTGATGCAGGCGATCGGGCCGGTGGGGTTGCCAACCGTGATCATTGGCCTCGACGCTTTGCTGGTCGCCTTCGCGCTCTATAGATCGGCCAACCGCTGAGGCTCCTGACAGGGTTTGGCTGGAGCCGGGCATCCGTTCGGGCCGCGGGGCTTACCGCCGCCGGGCCGAACCGGTAAGTCTGCAACCGCGACAGCAGTATGGATCTTGAACTGGTGGACACGAGAAGCGACGAGACGATGCAATGGGCGGCGATCACCGGTGTGATCGCGACCGTGTCCGTTTTCGCCATCGCGCAGGGCCTTTCCTATCCGCTGCTGAGCTTCATCCTGCAGCGCCAGGGCGTCTCGCCGGCGATGATCGGACTGTCGGCTGCCATGACGCCGATCGGGTTCATCGTCTCGTCGCCAATCATTCCAGCGCTGGCGAGGCGGTTCGGAGCAGGGCGCACGGCTCTCACTTGCGCGGCGCTTTCGGCTGTCGTGCTGGCGCTGATCGGCTGGACGCAGAACGTCTATCTCTGGTTTCCGCTGCGCTTGCTGATCGGCGCCGTGACCAACCCGCTCTATGTGCTGAGCGAAATCTGGGTGATCGCCCTGGCGCCGCCGGCCCGGCGCGGCCGCATCATGGGCCTCTATTCAACGATCATTTCGGCCGGCTTCGCCGCCGGCCCGCTCTGCCTGCTCGCCGTCGGCACGCAGGGCTGGCGCCCGTTCCTCGTCGGCATTGCCGCCTTCGTGCTCTGCGGCTTCTGCCTGGCGTTGGTGGTCAGGCGCCTGCCCAGGGTGGACGAGGCCGGGCACCAGGTTTCGGTAATGGGTTTCATGCCTCTCGCCTGGCTGCTCCTGTCGGCGGTGGTCGTGGCCGCCGGCTTCGAGCAGGCGGTGCTGGCGCTGCTGCCCGTCTACGGCACGCATCATGGCATCGCGGAGGCTCGCATGTCGGCGCTGCTGTCGGTCATGATCGCCGGCAACATCGCCATGCAGGTTCCGCTTGGCCTGCTGGCCGAGCGGCTGACGGCCCGTCTCGTACGCTTCATCTGCGTACTGCTGACGCTGTTTGGCTGCGTGCTTTTGCCGATGCTGATCGAAACGCCGCTGATCTGGCCTTGCGTCTTCGTCTGGGGGGCTGTGTCCTACGGCATCTACACGATGTCGATCATCGAACTTGGCGAGCGCTTCACCGGTTCGGCGCTGGTTGCCGGCAATGCGGCATTCTCCCTTATGTGGGGTGTCGGCGGCATTCTGGTCCCGCCGCTCACCGGCGGCGTGATGGATGTGCTCGGCGCGGGTGGCCTGCCGGCCACGCTTGGTGCGATCTGCGCCATGCTCGCAGGCGCCACCGTCGTTCGAAGACGAGTTGTTTAGCCCTTGCCTGAACTATCGGGATGCTCCCGAGCTGCTCCGCCGCCTGAAAATAGCCCAAAGGTCACAATCGGCATGATGCTCTTCGGGGTACATCTCATGTAGCAAATTCCGAATGTTCACGGCTCGATCGAAGTCATCAATCAGTCCGACGCTGGATAGCTCTGCGTTTGCAAATACGTCGGCGAATCCGCCGCAATTGCTCAATGCGCTGGTGCCGACATCCTTGTCCAGCAAGTCATAGCCCATGAAGGCGAACTCATCCCAACCGAGTGAGCGCACGTCCACCGTGGGTCCGCGGATAACCCCAAGGATATTGAGGTTGCCGGTATCGGGCAGTTCCGAGAGGAGGAAATCCAGGTCGACGAAGAAATTGAGCATGTTGTCTTCGCAGACGATGTGAGCCCAGTGGTGATCCTTGATTTGTGGGAGTGCAAACGGGCAAAGTATCCCGTCGAGTGTGACCACCTCGGTTAACTGAGTGAGGCCCGACCACTCGATATACTCATTCCATCCGCTCCCGGATGGGCCAAACTTTTCCATCGCAATGTAAAGTTGTTGCATGGGTGTCCTCGCGGGCTGCGCGGCCGATCTATCGCGTCTACTAAGTCTGCTGGTTTTACGTGTTCCTGTTGAATGTCGGTAGCGTCGTGCCGATGTTTGTGGCACCGAGCTTGACGAATTTTTCGGAGACCACATGACCAATTCGATCGCACAAACGCAGCTACATTCAGTTGGCGAGATGCAGGACCCCTTCCTCTGGCTGGAGGACAGGACAAGCAAGGAATCGCTCGACTGGGTGCATCGCCAGAACGAGGTCACTGTGGCGGAATTGCAGGGCGATCCATCCTATGAGGCGTCATTCCAGACGGCTCTCGACCTGATGACGGCCGAGGACAATATCGCGGTTGGCGCGGCGATCGCCGGTCATGTCTACAATTTCTGGCAGGACAAGACCAATGCGCTCGGCCTGTGGCGCCGCACGACGGTCACCTCCTACAAGACCGACAAGCCCGACTGGGAGACAATCATCGACTTCGACCAGCTGGCTGCGAAGGAGGGGATAAAATGGGTGTTCGGCGGCGCCGTCAGGCTCTATCCCGATTTCAACCGCTGCCTGGTCTCGATGTCGCCCGATGGCGGTGATGCCAGCGCGATGCGCGAGTTCGACATCGCTGCCAAGTCCTTCGTGAAAGGCGGTTTTCAGGCGCCGGCCTCGAAATCGGGCTTCGGCTGGCTGGACGAGGATACGATCATCGTCTCGGCCGCTTTCGAAGAGGCCGACAAGACAGAGTCCGGATATGCGCGCGTGGTCAAGCTCTGGAAGCGCGGCACAAGGCTGGAAGAGGCGACCCCGATCTTCGAGGGAAAGACCGAGGATCTTGCAGTAGGCGCCGGTGTCGAGTTCGACGGCGAGAAGCGTCACCTGTTTCTGGCGCGGACACTCAACTTCTTCGCATCGCACAGTTTCCTGCGCCTGCCTTCGGGCGAGAACCGTCGCATCCCGCTGCCCGACGACGTCACCGACACCTCGCTCTTTCGGGATCAACTGGTGTTCGGGGTGCGCACGCCATGGACGGCGCCGGACGGCACCGCATGCCAGCCGGACGGGCTTTACTCCTTCGACTTCGCGCATTGGATCGAAACCGGCGGTTTTGGCGCCATCGAAACCTTGTTGGCGCCGGCGCATCGGGTTTCCATTGCCGGGCTGGCTAGAACACAGGACCGCCTGTTCATCAGCTTGATGGACAATGTGCGCGGCAAGGTTCTCGTCTGCGAGCGCGAGCGCGGCGCCTGGTCGCTGAAGTCAGTCGTGCTGCCTGAAAACGGCACTGTCGGCATCAGCCATGCCGAGCATTTCGGTTCCACCGTCTCCTTTTCCTTCACCGATTTCCTGACGCCAAGCTCGATCATCTGGTCCGATGACAATGGCGAGACGCTGGCGACCGTGAAATCGCAACCGGCCCGCTTCGATGCCTCGCCGCTGATCTCGGAGCAGTTCGAGGCGCGCTCGAAGGACGGCACGATGATCCCTTATTTCGTCGTCCGGCGGCGCGACCAGAACGGTCCGGTGCCGACGCTACTCTACGGCTATGGCGGTTTCGAGGTGCCGCTGTTGCCCGGCTATGCCGGCGTGCGCGGCAGGCTGTGGCTGGAGAAAGGCAATGCCTATGTGCAGGCCTGCATTCGCGGCGGCGGCGAGTTCGGACCGGCCTGGCACCAGGCGGCGCTGAAAGGCAAGCGCCAGAACGGCTTCGACGACTTTTCGGCGGTGGCCGAAGATGTCGTCAGGCGCGGTATCGCCACGGCTCAATCGCTCGGCATCCAGGGCGGCTCCAATGGCGGCCTGCTGACCGGCGCTTCGCTGACGCAGCATCCCGAGCTTTTCGGTGCCGTCATCATCGAGGTGCCGCTGCTCGACATGCTGCGCTACACCGAATTGCCGCCGGGCGCTTCGTGGATGGCCGAATATGGCGATCCGTCAAAGCCGGAAGACGCCAAGTGGCTTTCCGCCTATTCGCCCTATCAACATGTCAAGGCCGACGCCGCCTATCCGCCGGTGCTCTTGACAACCTCGACCGCCGATGACCGGGTCCACCCCGGCCATGCGCGCAAGATGGCGGCCCGCCTGCAGCAGGCAGGACACGGCAAGACGCTGTTCTTCGAGGAGACCGAAGGCGGACATGGCGGGCGCGGCGACCGCCGGCCGCAGGCGGCGCAGACGGCGATGAAATATGTCTTCCTGCAGCGGGCACTGAGCGGAAAAGCCTGACCTCATCCCCATGGCACCCCTGAGCAAAGGGTGGTTCACCTCGACCGGCCTTTGCTCTAAGGTACCTTCATGGTTCTCGCTAGACTATCAGCTCGCGCATTCCGGGTCGCGGTGACACCGTCGTCACGCACGCTGCGCGCCGAGCTTTTGCGGCTCTGTGCCCGCATCGGCTATTCGCCGCCTGCCGTCCTCTGAAGAATTCGCCCCGGCACCGCCGGAATGATTTCAGAGGAAAGACCAAATCAATGACTTACCAGAACTATTCGCTGAAGCAGCTTCAGCAGATCGACGCCGCGCATCACCTGCATCCCTTCACCGACCATAAGGAGCTGCGTGAGGCAGGCGCGCGCGTCATCACCCGCGCCAATGGCCCGTTCATCTACGATTCCGAAGGGACGGAACTGTTGGACGGCATGGCCGGCCTGTGGTGCGTCAATATCGGCTACGGCCGCGACGAGCTGGCCGAGGCCGCCTATGCACAGATGAAGGAACTGCCTTACTACAATTCCTTCTTCAAATGCTCGACGCCGACGCCGGTGCTGTTGTCGAAGAAGCTGGCCGAGATCGCACCACGCAACGTGAACCAGGTGTTTTATGGCTCCTCCGGTTCGGAGGCCAACGACACCGCCTTGCGCCTTGTGCGCCATTACTGGGTGCTTGAGGGCAAGCCGGAGAAGAACCGCGTCATCTCGCGCAAGATGGCCTATCACGGCTCGACCATTGCCGGCACTTCGCTCGGCGGCATGGATGCCATGCACAAGCAGCTCAACGGTGCGGTGCCCAACATCGTCCATGTGATGATGCCCTATGCCTATGAGCTGGCTCTGCCGGGCGAAAGCGACCACGATTTCGGCCTGCGCGCGGCAAAGTCCGTCGAGGATGCCATCCTCGAGGCCGGCGTCGACAAGGTCGCGGCCTTCATCGGCGAGCCGGTGATGGGCGCGGGCGGCGTCAAGATACCGCCGGCGAGCTACTGGCTCGAAGTGCAGCGCATCTGCCGCAAATACGATGTGCTTTTGATGCTGGACGAGGTCATCACCGGCTATGGCCGCACCGGTGAGTGGTTCGCGGCGCAGACCTTCGGCATCGAAGCGGACACCATCACCACGGCCAAGGCGCTGACCTCGGGCTATCAGCCTCTTTCGGCGCTGCTGGTTGGCGACCGCATTGCCTCGACGCTGGTGGAGAAGGGCGGCGAATTCAACCATGGCTACACCTATTCAGGGCACCCAGTGGCTTGCGCCGTGGCCTTGAAGAACCTGGAGATCATCGAGAGGGAAGGGCTGGTCGACCGTGTCAGGAACGACACCGGACCTTATTTCGCTAGCGCATTGCAGGAGCGTATAGCCGGGCATGATCTGGTGGGCGAGGTGCGCTCGATCGGCCTGATGGGCGCGATCGAGATCGTCAAGGACAAGACGACGAAGGAGCGCTTCCTGCCGTCGGGAAGTGCCGCGGTGACGGTGCGCGACCACGCGATCGCCAACGGCATGATGCTGCGCGCCACCGGCGATACGATGATCCTGTCGCCGCCGCTGATCTGGACCCGCGATACGATCGACATGGCTTGCGAGCGCATCGGCAAGGCGCTCGACCTGGCTCAGGCGGACCTGCGCAAGCGATAGGAGCAACCCTCGGTTGGGCGTTTCTGCGAAGAAACGCCCAATCCCCGGAAATAATGCTCTTTGAGCGGGAACGAATTTCGCCTTCGGCGCGTAGTGTAAGAGGCGGCCGATCCGGCCGCGACAGGGGATTGCCCACATGAGAAAGACCGGCAAAAGCCGACGCGTGCAAGAGGCGGCCAGCCTTGGCGCGGACCTGATGCTGGCGCCGCTGGTGGTGATGATGCGGCTGCCGCTGATGGCCGTGGAGGCGCGAAGCGGCGAGCCCTGGAGCGCGGAGACGGCAATGGCGGTCAGCGAGAAGACCGTCGCCATGGCCGAGGGCGCGCTTGCGGCGCAAATGTCTTTCCTGCAATCGGCGTCACGTTTCTGGCCGGAGGTTCTCTCGGGTCGAACGCCGTCGCTCTTCAACGGCGTCGCGGCCGAACGGTCGATCAGCGCAGCGCTGAAGCCGGCCGGCCGCGCGGTGAGGGCAAATTTTCGCCGACTTTCCACAAAGGGTTGAAGCGGAAGCCCCGGAACTTTTTTGCGCATCGTCGAAGTCTTGCGCTAGAACCAATCGGCATACACGCCGATGGGGAACAACATGGCCGGACAACCGCTCAACCAACCGGCTGAAATTCCAGCCGAACTCGATCGCTGGAACTGGGGCGCCTTCTTCCTCAACTGGATTTGGGGTATCGGCAACAGCACCTTCATCGCGCTGCTGGCGCTGATCCCGGTCGTCAACCTCATCATGATCTTCGTGCTCGGCGCGCGCGGCAGCCGCTGGGCCTGGCAGAACCGGGCCTGGCGCGACGCCGAGCAGTTCCGCAAGACGCAGCGCAATTGGGCGATTGCCGGCCTTGCCGTATGGGTGGTCAGTATCGGCGGTTGTGCGACGATGGTCGGCAGCATCCCTTTCGTGCTCAAAGGCAGCGACGCCTACCGCATGACCATGGACGTCGTCCGCGCCGATGTTCGGGTCAAGGCCGCCATCGGCGACGATTTGGCCGACAATTTCTGGGTCGGCGGTCATCTCAACGTCAATGCGAATGGCGCGGGCGACGCCCAGTTCAGCATTCCCGTCCACGGCGCCAAGGGTAAGGGCACGGTTTATTCCCACCTGGTTCGCAATGCCGGCACATGGAGCACGCGCCTGCTCGTCGTCCGCGTGGACGGCGTCGATGCACCGATGGTGCTGACCAATGAAGACCATGTGCCGATCCCGGGTGCGGCGATCGGAATATAGACGGATCGTCGGTAATAAAGGGCTGGAAATGCAAAAACCGCGCCCCATCGGGAACGCGGCTTTGCCAGATACGCATGGCGTTTCGCTACCAAGACACTTGCGAAACTTACGGGCTCCGGTACGCGAGACCTGATCCGGAGCGCCGGGCGGATGCGATATGTCCGCCTCGCAATCCGTTTTATAGGAACATCGTTACCGCCGAGTTATCGAGAGCTTAAGCAAATCTAAATTTGCGGTCCTTAGTCCGGAAGAGCCTGAAAAAACTAACTGCTTACGCCGAGTTGCCGCGCAGAAAATTAATTATGCCGGAGAAATCGGCGCCGCCATGGCCCTGGGCGTTGAACAGGGTATAGAGCTGCGCCGCTTCGGCGCCAAGCGGCGTCACCGCGCCCGCGCCAAGCGCTGCTTCCTGGGACAATTTGAGGTCTTTCAGCATAAGAGCCGCCGCAAATCCCGGCTTGTAATCCCTGTTGGCGGGCGAAGTGGGAACCGGGCCCGGCACCGGGCAATAGGTGGTCAGCGACCAGCACTGGCCCGACGAGGTCGAGGCGACGTCGAACAGCGCCTGATGCGACAGGCCGAGTTTTTCCGCCAGCACGAACGCCTCGGCGACGCCGATCATCGAAATGCCGAGGATCATGTTGTTGCATATCTTCGCCGCCTGTCCGGCGCCGTCACCGCCGCAATGGACGATGCGACCGGCCATCGGCTTCAGGATCGGCTCGGCGGCCGAGAAGGCATCGTCGGCTCCCCCGGCCATGAAGGTCAATGTGCCAGCCGTGGCGCCGCCGGTGCCGCCCGAAACCGGCGCGTCGATCGACAGCAGGCCGTGCTTTGCCGCGATCGTATGCGCCTTGCGCGCCGATTCGACGTCGATCGTCGAGGAATCGATGAACAGCGCGCCGTTCCTGGCCTTGGGAGCGATGTCCCCATAGACCGACAAAACATGCTTGCCGGCTGGCAGCATGGTGATGACCACATCGGCGTCCTTCACGGCGGCGACGGCATTGGCCATGACGACGACGCCATGTTCGCGCGCGACCGCGAGGTTTTCCGGCATCAGGTCGAAACCGTGCACGGCATGCCCAGCCTTGACCAGGTTTGCGGCCATCGGATTGCCCATATTGCCGAGGCCGATAAAGGCGATCGTCGTCATAGTCTCTCTCCCGGAGTTGGTGGCGTCAGCGGCCGATCAGGGCGCGCGCGATGATGACGCGCATGATTTCGTTGGTGCCTTCGAGGATCTGGTGCACCCTGAGATCGCGCACCAGCTTCTCGATGCCGTAATCATGCAAATAGCCGTAGCCGCCGAGCAGTTGCAGCGCATCGTTGGCGACGTCGAAGCCGGTGTCGGTGACGAAGCGCTTGGCCATTGCCGACCATTTGCCGGCGTCCGGCGCCTTGCGGTCGAGCTTGGAGGCCGCCGCATAGAGGAAGATGCGCGCTGCTTGTAACTCCGTCTCCATGTCGGCCAGCCTGAACTGCAGCGCCTGGAACTGGTTGATCTTCGAGCCAAAGGCTTTGCGCTCTGCGGTATAAGAGAGCGCCTTGTCGAGCGCCGACTGGGCGCCGCCCAGCGAACAGGCGGCGATGTTCAGGCGGCCGCCGTCGAGCCCAGCCATGGCGATGCCGAAGCCGGCGCCTTCGCCCGACAAGAGGTTCTCCGCCGGCACCTTGCAATCCTCGAAGATGACCTGGCGGGTCGATTGCATGTGCCAGCCCATCTTGTGCTCATTGGCGCCGAAGGAGAGGCCGGGCGCATCCCTGGGCACGATAATGGTGGAGATGCCTTTCGGGCCGTCGGCGCCGGTGCGCACCATGACGGCGTAGACATCGCTGTCGCCGGCGCCGGAGATGAACTGCTTGGCGCCGTTGAGGATGTAATCGCCGCCGCTTTTCACCGCGCGCGTCTTCAGCGCCGCCGCATCCGAACCCGAGCCAGGCTCGGTCAGGCAATAGCTCGCCAGCCATTCCATGGAGGTGAGCTTCGGCAGGAAGCGCTGGCGCTGCTCATCATTGCCGAAGCGGTCGATCATCGAGGCCACCATATTGTGGATCGAGATGAAGGAGGAAAAGGCCGGGTCGGCGTGCGACAGCGCCTCGAAGATCAGTACGGCGTCGAGCCGGCCGAGCGCGGAACCGCCGACATCGTCCCTGACATAGATGCCGCCGAGGCCGAGCGGCCCGGTTTCACGGATCACATCGGCGGGGAAATGTCGCCTTCGGTCCCAGTCGAGCGCATTGGGCGCCACGCGATCGGCGGCGAAGGCCTGGGCCATCTCCTGGATGGCACGCTGTTCCTCGTTGAGTTCGAACTGGTTGGTGCTCGCATCGACCGCGGCGTCCATGGCGTGCTCCCTACAGGCTGGCCAGCTAGCCCGCTGGCCTGTCGTTTTTGGCTTTGCGCGCGCATCAATCTAGACCAATGATGCCGCCGCGCAACCCGACCTATCGCGGAGCGGCTGTGCATCGATGCATGCCCGGAGCAAGATGTGACGACCAAATTGGACGAACTGCTGGAAAAGTTCCACGCCTGTCTCGCTTCCGTCGATGACGTTCCGGTGCGCGAGGCGGTGGCGCGTATCGGCTGGGTTATGCCAGCCCGAAATTTGGAGCCGCACCGGCTTGGTTGCCTGCGCCATCTCGATCGCGCGGCCGAACTGGCGCCGCTGGATGCGAGGCCGCTGGTGCGATTGCTGGCCGAGCAGCGCAACGAACTGCATTGGGGGCAGACCTACACCGAGGCCGATTTTGGCAGGGCCTTCATCGACAATTACGGCTGGCTGGAAATGTTTGGCACGCGTGGGCACTTCGTCAACGAAGAGGTTGCCGCCGGGCTGCTGATTCTCGGACCCGGGATCGTCTACCCCGACCATCATCATGTCGCCGAGGAAATCTATATTCCGCTGACCGGCGGCACGGAGTGGCGCATGGGCGAGGGCGGTTTTCGCAGGCGGGAGGCCGGCGAGGTCGTCCACCATGCCTCCACCGTCAACCACGCCATGCGTACGGATAATGAGCCGCTGCTGGCGCTCTACATCTGGCGCGGCGGGCCGTTGGCGCAAAAATCCACGATCACCGGCACGGCGACGCAGGGCAGAGGCTGATGGCCAGGGCAATCATGCTGCAAGGCACAGGGTCGGACGTCGGCAAGACGGTGCTGGTCGCGGGCCTTTGTCGCGTCGCGAAAAAGCGCGGTCTGAAGGTGCGGCCGTTCAAGCCGCAGAACATGTCGAACAATGCCGCCGTCGCCGAAATTCCCGGCGACAACAACCATGGCGGCGGCGAGATCGGCCGCGCGCAATGGCTGCAGGCGATCGCCTGCGGCGTGCCGCCATCGGTGCATATGAACCCGGTGCTGCTCAAACCGCAGACAGATGTCGGCGCGCAGGTCATCGTCCAGGGCAAGGTGTTCGGCGAAGCACGGGCGCGCGACTACCAGGCGCTGAAGGGCCGGCTGATGGATGCGGTGCTGGAGTCCTGGGGCAAGGTCGGCGAGGGTGCCGATCTCGTCATCGTCGAGGGCGCCGGCTCGCCGGCCGAAATCAACCTTAGAAGCCGCGACATCGCCAATATGGGCTTTGCCACGCGCGCCGATGTGCCGGTGGTGCTGGTCGGCGACATCGATCGCGGCGGCGTCATCGCCTCGCTCGCCGGCACGCATCTGATCCTGCCGGAAGAAGACCGGCGCATGATCGTCGGCTATCTCATCAACAAGTTCCGGGGAGACGTCTCCCTGTTCGATGATGGCCTGAGGGCGATCGAGAAATTCACCGGATGGCGCTGTTTCGGCGTCGTGCCGTGGCTGAGGGCCGCGGCACGGCTGCCGTCGGAGGATTCCGTGGTGCTGGAGCGGCTGGCATCCGGCGAGGCGCGCGCGCTCAAAGTGGCGGTGCCGATGCTCGGCCGCATCGCGAATTTCGACGATCTCGACCCGCTCAAGGCCGAACCGCAGGTCGAGGTGGTGTTCGTGCCGCCGGGAAAGAAGCTGCCGGCCGATGCTGGGCTGGTGGTCATTCCCGGCTCCAAGTCGACAATCGGCGATCTCCTGAAGTTTCGCGAGAATGGCTGGGATCGGGATCTTGCGGCGCATCGCAAGCGCGGTGGCCATGTCGTCGGCATTTGCGGCGGGTTCCAGATGCTCGGCCGCATGGTGCGCGATCCCGACGGCATCGAAGGCTCCGTCATAGAAGCCGAGGGGCTCGGCCTGCTCGATGTCGAGACGGTGATGGAGCCGGAAAAGACGGTGCGAAATGTCAGCGCCCGGTCAGTGCCGTTCGGCCTGCCGCTCGAAGGCTACGAGATCCACCTCGGCCGCACGACGGGCCCCGACACCAGGCGCCCGTCGGCGATCATCAACGGCGCCGAGGATGGCGCGATCTCCGCCGACGGCAAGGTGATCGGCACCTACATGCACGGCCTGTTCGGCGCCGACGGCTTTCGCGGAAAATTCCTCGAAAGCCTCGGCATCAAGGGCGGTGGCCTCGACTATCGTTCCGAAGTCGAGCGGGCGCTGGACGAAGTCGCGGCCGAGCTGGAGACCCATCTCGACTGCGACGCGATTTTTTCGCTGGCGCGTTGAAGGTCAGACCTTCTCACTGGCCTTCGGCCAGTAGGTGCCGAACGACCAGACATTGCCTTCCGGGTCACGGCAGACGAACTCACGGCTGCCGTAGTCGCGGTCGGTCAATTCCTGGATGATGACGGCGCCGGCCTTCCTGGCTCTCTTATACGCGGCATCGGCATCGTCGACGGCGACATAGATCGACTTGCCGCCGCCTGAACCGGGTTCGCCTACCATCTTGCCGTAATCGTCGTCGCGGACCGAGCCCAGCATGATCATCGAAGAGCCGACGACCAGTTCGGCATGGTGCACGACATCGCCTTCGCCGTAGCGGGCGCGGACGCTGAAGCCGAAGGCTTCGCCCAGCCAGTCGATCATCTTCGCCGCGTTTCTGTAGCGCAGGGCAGGGTAGAGCCGTGGTGCTTCATTGGTTGTGGGCATGGCTGCCTCCTTCATCCGGATTGGTCGATAACCCACTCTGTTCGAAGGCCGTTCCGGCGTCTTGAAGAAATGTTACCTGCCGGCCAGTGCGCCGCGGCTTGTTCGGAACTACACCCCCAACGACAGTGTCGTCGGCGTTTCGCCGGCCAGGTCGCGGAACTCGCGGGCCAGATGCGCCTGGTCAGCATAGCCGCAATCGGCGGCGATGTCGGCCCACCCGCTCGCCTGTTGCCTGGACAGGCCGAGGGCTCGGTTGAAGCGCACGATGCGCGACAGGGTTTTCGGACCGATGCCGGTGGCGTCGGTGAATCTCTCGGCAAGATGCTTGCGGCTCCAGCCCAGCTTTTCCGCAAGAGAGGCGATGCGCGTGCGGCCGCCCGAAAAGATGATCCTGTCATAAGCCCAGCGATCTCGGCCCGGGTCTCGTGGGCAGCGGCCAGCCGGCCGGCGACGAACATTTCCGCCAAGTCGAATCGCATGTTCCAATCCGGCGCGTTGCCAAGTTTTTCGCGCAGGGCGATGCCTTCGAGACCGAGCACGTCGTCGAGGGCTACCATGCGATCGGCCAGTTCACTCATCGGCCGGCCGAAAAACCGGCGTGCGCCCAGCGGGGTGAAGTTGACCTGGACGCAGCAGGCGCCACCGAAAGACTGGATCATCACCGGTCCGGCATAAAGGCCGGCGGCGAAGCTGGCGAAACGGTCGTTATCGCCGGGGGTTCGGCCAAGCCCGATAGCGAATGGTTCGGCAAAGCTGATCACCAGCGGCACGGTCAGCGAGGCATATTCGATGTTATGGAAATAGCCGGGCGCGGTTTCGCGATAACCGAAGATATCGGTGACAACGCCGTCAAGCGCGGCACTGGGAAGCCGTCGACGCATTTCGAAAAGCCCCGATATGGAGCGATCCTGTTCTTTGCGGCGCTGCATCTCGATTGGCATTGGCCGTCCTTCCGCCAAGCGAATCTAGCAGAGCCCGCATCATAATCAAAAACGCCCGGCTTTGGCCGGGCGCTCTCGGTCCCCGCTTGTCGACGGAAACTTGTCAGGCGCCGCGCATCAGGCAGCCGGCGGCGAGCACGATATAGGCGATAAGCACGATCCACACCGATGCGATCGGAATGAACGCAAGGACGCCAAGCGCGGCAAGAATGCCGATGATGGCGATGACAACGGAGATGATGAAAACAATCTGGGTAGGCGCGCTGAGATTCATGTCTGGCTCCTCCAACATGATTCGAACAGCGGCATTGTAACAGGCGCGTGATTACACACCAATCATGACGCGCAACGGGTTGGCCGGATCGGCCAGCAGCTTCACCGCCAGAGCCACGCAGACGATGACCAGCAGCGGCTTGATCAGCTTGGCGCCGATGCGCATGGCCAAGCTCGCGCCGACGCGGGCACCGAGGAACTGGGCGACGCCCATCACCAGGCCAATCTTCCACGAGATGACGCCGACGGCGGCGAAGATGATGAAGCCGCCGATGTTGGAGGCGAAATTGAGCAGTTTGGTGTGCGCCGTTGCCTTGAGCACGCCGTAGCCGGCGAGCGTCACGAAGGCCAGCATGTAGAAGGAACCGGCGCCCGGCCCGAATACGCCGTCATAGAAGCCGATAGCCGGCACCAGGGTCACGCCGAACAGGAAGGGCGACAGGCGCTCGGCCCGGTCGACATCGTTCATGTTGGGCTTGAGCGCGAAGTAGAGCGCAATGGCAATCAGTACCAGCGGCAGGGCCGCTCGCAACAGGTCGCCGGGCACGATCGTGGCCAGCAATGCGCCGATGGCGCCGCCGGCGAGGGCAAGCAGCGCCGATGGCAGCTGCCGGCGCAGGTCGACATGGCCTTTCGAGGCATAGTGGATCGTCGCCGACCCGGAGCCGAACATGCCTTGCAGCTTGTTGGTTCCAAGCGCCTCGACCGGCGAAAAACCGGCGAGCAGCAGCGCCGGAATGGTGATCAGCCCGCCGCCGCCGGCAATCGAATCGACAAACCCCCCGGCAAAGGCGGCGAAAGCGAGCATGGCGATTGTCTGGGCGGTGAGGTCGATCATCTGATATGTCAAGATGTCCGTCGGCTGTAGCGCGCGTTCGACCACGCCGACCCGGTTTGCGCAAGGCCGATTCCGCGCTAATTCTGTTGAAGAAGAATCGGAAAGGGCCCGTTCATGGCATTCGCATTGCTTGACCAGATACGCTCGATCTTCGACGGCGACCCGGGCGTGCGCAAGGTCGCGGACGATCCCGTCCTGTCGGCGGAACTGCTGATGCTGTTCCGGATGATCCTGGCCGATGGCACGGTGAGCGAGAGCGAGATGGTTGCCTTCCGGCGCATCTGCAAGGATGCTTTCGGCATTCCGGAGGCCAGCATCGACGCGGTTGTCGAATATCTC
The DNA here is from genome assembly GCF_000502915.1 of Mesorhizobium sp. LNHC209A00. Lineage (NCBI taxonomy): Bacteria > Pseudomonadati > Pseudomonadota > Alphaproteobacteria > Hyphomicrobiales > Phyllobacteriaceae > Mesorhizobium > Mesorhizobium sp. LNHC209A00. The sequence goes on along the minus strand of NZ_AYWT01000001.1, from coordinate 239,777 downwards.
AACGAATACGGCTATGAGACCAACGGCTCGCAGGCGATCGCGCTGTTTCGTGACCTCGACGTCGGGCGGCGCAAGCAATTGGCGCAGCACATGGCGGAAATCGCCAAGGCGGATTCGCAACTGGCCGAGACCGAGGTGCGTCTGTTGCGCCGCACGCTCGATTTGCTCGACATCAGCCCGGTCGATGTGGTAAAGCCGGAAGAGTAGCGGGCGGATCGGCAGCTTACCCTTGTTCCTGCATCCGTTTCGCGATCGCCCGGCGAAGATCCGGCGCTGCGGCGACCAGCGCTTGCGCCGCCTCTGATTGCGGATGGTCGAGCACTTCGCTCGTCCTGCCGCGCTCGACGATCTTGCCGTCATGCATGACCAGCACGTCGTCGGTGATGGCGCGGGCGACGGTCAGGTCGTGGGTGATGAAGAGATAAGCGATGCCGAGTTTCTGGTTCAATCCGGCGAACAGGTCCAGGATCTGTGCACGGATCGAGACATCGAGTGCCGAGACTGGCTCGTCGGCGACGACAAGCTTGGGGCGCGTGATGATGGCGCGGGCGATCGACAGGCGTTGGCGCTGGCCGCCGGAAAATTCGTGCGGGTATTTGTCCATGTCGCGTTGGTCGAGGCCGACCTCGTGGAGCGCATGCGCCACCATCTCGCGGCGCTCGGCGCGCGTCGGTTTTTTCTCCAGGACATGCAGGGGTTCGGCGACCAGTTTTTCGACCTTCTGGCGCGGATCGAAGGAGCCGTAGGGATCCTGAAAGACAACCTGCATATCGCGTCTGGCCGGCTTCAGCTCGGCCTCGCTCCTGCCGGTGATGGGTTCGCCGCCAAACCGGATCGTTCCCGAACTCGGCCGGTCCAACGCCAGGATCATGCGGGCAAGGGTCGACTTGCCGCAGCCGGAGCGGCCGACCAGCGCCACCGACTGCCCCGGCGCCATCGACAGGGAGACATCGTCGACCGCACGTATGTCTGGCGCGCGCCGGAACAGCGAGATGCGGCGTCCGGGGTAGTCGCGGCTGACGCCCTCAACCTGCAGCAAGGGTTGGTCCATCCCGACATGATGAGGTTTGGAGCGCGCCGGAACATGCATCGAGGCCTGCGCCAACTGGCGCGTATAGGGATGGAACTGTTCGGAGAGCGTGCGCGCCGTGTCGCCGGCGTCCATCACTTCGCCATGGCGCAGGATGGTGATGCGGTCGGCCATCTCTGTCACGACAGCGAGATCATGCGAGATCAGCAGCAGGCCCATGCGGTTCTCCGCCACGAGATCGCGCAGGAGGTCGAGGATCTGTGCCTGCAGCACCACGTCGAGCGCCGTCGTCGGCTCGTCGGCGATCAGCAGCTTCGGCTTCAGCGCGCAGGCGATGGCGATGACGACGCGTTGGCGCTGGCCGCCCGACAATTCGTGCGGATAGCGCGACAGCGGGAATTTTGCTTCGGGCAGGCCGACGCGGTCGAGCATTTTTCGCGCCCGCTCCTCGGCGTCGGCACGGCTCGCCCCGGTGTGCCAGCGTATGCCTTCGGCGACTTGTTCGCCGATTGTCTTGACCGGGTTGAGCGCCGTCATCGGCTCCTGGAACACCATACCGATGTCGTCGCCGCGCAAGGCACACATCTGGTCCTCGGTCGCTCCCAGAATATCGATGCCGTCGAATGTGATGCGCCCGGTGGCGCGTGCGGCATGGGGCACGAGCCGCGTCACCGTGAGCGCGGTCATCGATTTGCCGGAGCCTGATTCGCCGACCAGCCCCATCACTTCGCCGGGCGCGACGGAGAGCTCCATATTTTTCAGGATCTGTGTGTCGCCGATGACCAGCGACAGATTATCGATTTCGAGCAGGCTCATCGCAGCCGCCGCGATTTCGGGTCGAGAATGTCGGCGATGCCGTCGCCCAGAAGATTCAGGCCGAGCACGGTGACGACGATCGCCATGCCGGGGAAGATCGCCATCCACGGCGCCACCACCATGCGCGTCTGGGCGTCGAACAGCATGCGGCCCCAACTCGGCATTGGCGGCTGAGCGCCGAGGCCGAGATAGGAGAGCCCGGCTTCGGCCAGGATGCCCAGCGCGAACTGGATTGTGCCCTGCACCATCAGCAGCGTGGCGATGTTGGGCAGCACGTGTTCGATCGATATCTGCGTGCTGCTCTTGCCGGCGGCGCGCGCTGCAAGGATGAATTCACGCGGCCAGATGGCCAGCGCGCCGGCGCGGGTGACGCGGGCGAACACCGGAATGTTGAAGATACCGATGGCGATGATCGCATTGACGGCGCCCGGCCCGAAAATGGCTGTTATCATGATGGCCGACAGCAGTGCGGGGAAGGCGAAGACGAGGTCGTTGATGCGCATCAACGCCTCGTCGACGAGGCCGCCGCGCGCGGCGGCGAAGGCGCCAAGCGGCACGCCGACACCCATGCCGATCCCGACGGCGACTAGCGCCACGGCGATCGAGTTGCGGGCGCCAACCATGATCATCGACAGGATATCGCGGCCGAAATGGTCGGTGCCGAACCAGTGCGCTAGCGAGGGACCTTGCGTCTTGTCCGCTATAACGAGCCTCGTTACATCAAAGGGCGTCCAGACATAGGACACGACGGCCATCGCCAGGATCAGCACGGTGATGACGAAACCGGTAACGAAAGCGGTATTCCCAAACGCCTTGGCCAGGATGCTGCGGAACGTCTCGTCGGGGATGTCGATGCGCAGCGTCATTGCCGGGTCCTCAGGCGGGGATCGACCACCGCATAGGAAAGGTCGACGACGAGGTTGACGGCGATGACGGCGGCGACCAGCAGCATGATGACGCTCTCGACGACGATCAGGTCGCGCTGGGTGATCGCCTGGAACACCAGCCGGCCGAGCCCGGGCAAATAGAAGACATTTTCGATGATGATGGTGCCGGCGAGCAGGAAGGCGAACTGCAGGCCAAGGATTGTCAGCACCGGGATCATGGCGTTGCGTAGCGCGTGCCGCCACAGCACGGCCCGATAGGGCAGGCCCTTGGCGCGGGCGGTGCGGATGTAATCCTCGTCGAGCACCTCGATCAGCGCCGAGCGGGTGACGCGTGCCAGGATTGCCGCTTGCGGCAAGGCAAGCGCCACCGCCGGCAACAGCAGCGATTTCAGTGCCGGCCAGGCGCCGGCGCCCCAACCGGGAAAACCACCGGCCGGGACCAGACGCAGCCAGACCGCGAAGATATAGATCAGCATCAGCGCGAACCAGAAATTGGGCACGGCAACGCCAAGCTGCGCGATGCCCATTGAAATCGTATCGCCGGCCCGTCCGCGCCGGCTGGCGGAAAACAGGCCGACCGGAATGGCGATCAAGGTGGAGAGCGCGAGCGCGATCAGCGCCAGCGGCAGCGAGACGGCCAGCCGTTCGCGCACGAGATCGATGACCGGGACCGAGTAGGTATAGGAGCGGCCGAAATCGAGGGTGAGCAAGCCCCCGGCCCAGTGCAGATAGCGCAGGACGATCGGCGCGTTGAGGCCCATCTGGTTGCGCAAGAGTTCCACTTGGTCGGCACTGGCGTTCATGCCCAGCATCAGCCGCGCCGGATCGCCGGGGAGGATCTCCAGCACGGCGAACACCACCATTGAGGCAAGTACCAGCGTTGCCAAAGCGACGGCGAGACGCTTGAGGAGGTAGGCGCTCATGGAAGGCAAGGGAGTGCCGCGCGCACCAAGAACCTCACTCGCTCCACTTCACCTTGGTCAGGTCGTTGGCCTGGATCGGCGCATTTTCCCACAGGCCCTGCAGCTTGGCGTCCCAGACACCGACCTTGGGCAATTCGTAGAGGAAGCCGACCACGGCGTCGTCGGCCAGGATCTTCTGCGCCTCGCCAAGCAGTTCCTTGCGCTTGGTCTCGTCGGAGGTGAGGTTGAGGTCGGCGATCACTTTGTCGAAGGTCGGATTGTCGTAGTTGAAGTAATAGTCCTTGCGCGAATAGATATCGATGTCGTTGGGCTCGGTATGGGAGACGATGGTCAGGTCGTAATCCTTCTTGGTGAACACCTGGTCCAGCCACTGCGCCCATTCGACCGGGATGATCTCCAGGTTGATGCCGACATCGCGAAGTTGCGAGGCGATGATCTCGCCACCCAGCCGTGCATAGCTGGGCGGCGGCAGTTTCAGCGTTGCCTTGAAGCCGTTCTCCAGCCCGGCCTCCTTCAGCAGTTCCTTGGCCTTGTCGACATTGTGCGGATAGAGGCCGGTGAGGTCGACATAGTCCTTGTTCGCCGGCGACATATGCGAGCCGATCGGCAGGCCAAGGCCGGCCGAGGCGCCGTCGATGATCGCCTTGCGGTCGAGCGCATAGGAGATCGCCTGCCTGACCTGCAGCTTGTCGAAAGGTGGCTTCTTGTTGTTGATCGAGAGGATGGTTTCGCCTTCGGTCGAACCGATCACCACCTTGAAACGCGGATCGTCCTTGATCTGTGCGAGGCTGTCGGGATCGAAGAAGGGAAAGGCTTGGATGTCGCCGGACAAAAGGGCAGGCACATAGGCCGCGGCATCCGGCACGATGCGGAACTCGACCTTGTCGAGGAACACCGGAGAGCCCCAGTAATGGTCAGATTTGACCAGCGTGATCGATGATCCCTTGGCCCAGTTCTGGAACTTGAACGGGCCGGTGCCAACCGGGTTTTCCTTGTTGGTGTCGGCGGATTTCGGCGACACCATCACCGCGTCGCCCCAGCCCAAATTGTAAAGGAAGGATCCTTGCGGGTTTTTCAGCGTGGTTTTCACCGTCGCTGGATCGATGACGTCGACCTTGTCGATGGCCGCGAACAAGCCCTTCTGCGCGTTGACCGAATTGTCGGCGCGGGCACGGTCGAGCGAGAATTTCACGTCATCGGCGCTGAAATCGGCGCCGTCGTGGAATTTGACGCCGGCGTGCAGCTTGAAGGTGTAGACCTTGCCGTCATCGGAAATGGTCCAGCTTTCCGCCAGATCCGGCAGCACCTCGCCATTGGGTCCGATCCGGGTCAGCCCCTCGAAGACATTGGCGTAGAGCACTTCCTTGATCGCCGCAGCGGCACCAGCGGTTGGGTCGAGATGCGGCGGTTCGAGCGGAATGCCGATGACCAGGTCGGTTCGGGCCGCAAAGGCGGAGGTTCCAGCGGCCAATGCGAGAACCGCGGCGGCCAGAATGGTTTTCCACAATCTCATCGTGCAACTCCCCATGCGTTCAGGATACGTGCTCAAGCCGGGCGATAGAAGCGTGATTTCGCGTGGGAGTAAATTGCGTTTCGTGCTGCCAGGCAGGGTGGCCGGGAATGTTTTTTGCCGTGCCAGCCCTGTCGGCGGGCCGAAGCTTATCGCGATGCAGGATCATCCCGTGGCCGTGCCGCGCAGCAGCACGTTGAGCCCGATCGCCATCACCTTGGCCGATTCCACCATGTCCGATATGCCAACCCACTCGTCCGGCCGATGGGCGAGGTCGAGAATGCCCGGGCCATAGGCGATGCAGTCGTAGATATGCCCGATGCGGGCGATGTGCTTCTGGTCGTAGGTGCCGGGCGAAATGACGTAGTCGGGCTCGCGGTCGAAGATCGCATGAATGCCTTGCGCCACCGCCTTGACGACGGGGGCGTCGCGCTCGGTCATCAGGGGCAGTACTTCCATCAGATCGCGGATCTCGTAGTCGAATTTTTTGCGCTCGCGTTTCAGCCGGTCGAGAACGCCGGTCACTTCGGCTTTGACCGTGGCCAGATCCTCCTCGAGGAGGAAACGGCGGTCGATGGTCAGACGGCAGGAATCGGGCACGTTGGGCGAGGGCAGACCGGGGCGGAAATCCTCGGTCTGGCCGCCATGAATGGAATTGATGTTCATGGTCGAGCGCCTGGCGCCTTCCGGCACCACCGGCATGCGGGTGATCTTTCGGTCGAGTGCCGGGAACAGTTCGTCCTCGAATGCCTGCAGCACCGCGCCCATATGGCGCACCGCATTGTCGCCGAGAAACGGCATCGAGCCGTGCGCGATCTCACCCTTGGTCTCGATCTCCGCCCACCAGACGCCGCGATGGCCGAGGCAGATGCGGTCCTTGTTGAGAGGCTCGGGAATGATGACGTGATCGACCCTGGGTTTCGAGAAATAGCCGAGGCCGGCCAGATGGGCGACGCCGCCGAAGCCGCCGGATTCCTCATCGACCGTTCCCGAGATCTCGATGGCGCCGGGAAAGTCGGGAAAGACTTCCACAAAGGCTTCGACAGCGATGATGGAGGCAGCGAGGCCGCCCTTCATGTCGCAGGCGCCGCGTCCATAGACCTTGCCGTCCCTGACGGTGCCAGCGAAGGGATCGACGGTCCAGCCGTCGCCGGCTTCGACAACGTCGATATGCGAATTGAAATGGACGCAGGCACCAGGTGACCGTCCATCAAGCCGCGCCACGACATTGATGCGCGGATAGCGATCGGTGTCGCCGGGCGTGCCTTCGGCGCGGATGAACTCGGTCTCGAAGCCGCTCTTCCTTAGCCGCTCACCGATATAGTCGGCGCACGGTCCGTAAGCTTCGCCGGGTGGATTTATGGTCGGAAAGCGGATTAGGTCGGCGGTCAGCGCCACCAACTCGTCGCGCCTGATGTCGATTGCCTTGAGGAGTCGCCCGTTCATGCCGCGAGTTGAGCAGCGATCCCAGTGGTTTTGCAAGCCCGTCGATCAAACCGTGCAACGTGTCGTTGTGGCAACTATCGCGGGAAATCGTTCAAATTCACTGCTTCGGATTGGCGAATTGGTCAAAGACTGTGTGCTATCTGTTCGCCGCCATTAAAGAGGTGAAAAACAACGTGATGGCGAGCAGGCATGGGCAATCAGAGGGGTTTGATCGCATGAATACGTCATTTCTCAAGGCAGCAGTATTGGTCGTTGCGCTGTTTGGCGCATCGGCAGCAAGTCAGGCCGCCACATTGGTGGCGAACATCGACGTGTCGTCGCAGACGATGACCGTTCGTTATGGCGATTCTGTCTATCGGTGGGCCGTCTCCACCGCCCGTCCGGGCTATTTCACGCCGCGCGGGACCTACCGGCCGCAGCGCACGGCGCGGATGTGGTATTCGCGCAAGTACGAGATGTCGCCGATGCCGTACTCGGTGTTCTTCCGTGGCGGCTATGCCATCCATGGAACGGGCGCCGTCAGGCAACTCGGCCGTCCGGCCTCGCATGGCTGCGTAAGGCTGCACACCGCCAATGCCGCGGCCTTCTATTCGATGGTCCGCGAAGTGGGCTTCGGGAATACGCGCATTGTCGTCACCAATTAGGCAATTGGCGGTTTGTTGATATGGCTTTGTTTGCTGGCGGAGGAACGCACGTTCCCGCCAGCGGCTTGCTCAGCTGTTTGAGGCGGGAGCCGGCTTGGTGCGGTTTTTTCGCCGCCAGTTGCTGATCTCCCACCTTTTGTGGAACCACATCCATTGGCCTGGATCCTCTCGGACCCAGCGCTCGACAACGTCGTTCAGCATCTGGGTGGTGGCGTGGACATCGACGCTGCCGTCGGCGGTGCGCGGCAGGACCAACTTGTCCTCGATCTCGAGCCGGAAGCGGTTGCCCGGCAACCTGATACAACGCGCCGGATAGACGTCGCAGTCATAGTGGCGGGCAAGGGTGCCGAGCACGCGGTTGCTCTGGCAGGGGCGGCCGAAGAAGGTCGTGTCCAGGCCGTTGGAGAACTTCTGGTCGACGAGAACGCCGATATTGCCGCCATTGTCCAACACTCCCGCCAGCGCGAACGAGGCGCCGGCCATCGAAGGCAGCAAGCCTCCCATGGTCGATCGCCTTGTCGAAAGGATATAGTCGGCGAGGTAAGGGTTGTTGGGCGGCCGAAACAGCGCCGTGATGTTCATGCCGAAGGTCGCGGCCGCCACCGGCAGCAGCTCGAAATTGCCGAGATGGCCGGTGAAGACGATGTGCGGCTGCTTCTCGGCCGCGATCTCAACGAAATGCTCTGTTCCCTTGACCTCGATACGGCCGGGCTTGCCGGCGGCTGGGTCATAGTCGAAGAGGGCGTCGAGGAAGATGTATTCGGCGGCAAGGCGGGCCATGTTGCCCCACATGTCGGACGCGATGGATCGGATTTCGTCCTCGCTCTTTTCCGGATACGCCTTGCGCAAATTGTCGAGGGCGACCTGGTGGCGCCCGACCCTTGGACCGATGAGGCGTGCGGTGCGGTCGGCAAAATTCAGCGCGCTGTCAACCGGCAGCAGGCGCAGCAGCGACATGATGACCATCGCGAGACGCGCAACAAACCAGTAATTCACCTGGCGCAATTGTCTGCCATGGCGAAATTTCAGATCGCGGCGAAGCTTCTTGAGCACGGACATCGAGGCCCTAGAGCATGATGCCGAAAAGTGTGAAGCGGTTTTCGGATGACATCATGCTCTATTCCTTGATTTAGAGGCGGATTCAGATTTCAGGTCGATTCGACCTGAAATCATCCGACTCTAGGCGACGCGCAGGATGATCTTGCCGAAAACGTCGCGGCCTTCCATGCGCTTCAGCGCGGCATCGATATCGTCGAAGCCGACCTCGGTGTCGATTACCGGGGCGACCTGTCCCGCGGCCATCTTTTGCATGGCGTTGGCCATGTTCTCCATGCGGCAACCGAAGGATCCGAGCAGTTTCAACTGCTGCTGGAAGAGCTGCATCAGGTTGATCTGCGCCGACACGCCGGAGGTCGAACCACAGGTCACCAGGCGACCGCCGCGCTTCAGGCACAGCATCGAGCCGGCAAAGGTGTCGGTGCCGACATGCTCGAACACCACGTCGACGCCTTTCTTCTTCGTCAGCTTGCGCACGACGCCCTCGAAGCGATCGTCGCGGTAGTTGATGACATGGTCGGCGCCGAGAGCCTGGGCCTTGTCGATCTTGTCGTTCGAGCCGACCGTTGTGATGATCGTGCAGCCCATCCGCTTGGCCAACTGGATGGCCGCCGAGCCGATGCCGGACCCGCCGGCATGAACGAGGATCGTCTCACCGGGCTGCAGCCTGGCATTGTCGAACAGCATGTGCTCGACGGTGCCGAAGGTAACGGGCGCGACCGCGGCCCCGATATCGGTCACACCGGGCGGGGCGGGGACCAGCAGGCGCGCCGGCAGGTTGATCTTCTCCTGCGCGAAACCGTCGAGATGGAAGCCGTGAACGCCCGAAACATGCTCGCACAGGTTGTCGCGACCTTCGCGGCAGGCACGACAGAGGCCGCAGGTGCGCGCGCCGTAGATCGATACCAATTGTCCGGGCAGCAGGCTGGAAACGCCGGGACCGACCGCCTCCACCTCGCCGGAGGCCTCCGCGCCGACGACCAGCGGCAGCTTGCGCTTGGCGAAGGCCATGCCACGCCAGCCCCAGACGTCGATATGGTTCAGCGCCACCGCCTTGATGCGCAGCGTCACTTCGCCAAGCGCGGGAGGCGGCGGGAGTGGCAGGTCCACCGTTTCAAGGCGGCGGTCCTCGATAAGTTGCAGTGCGCGCATGGAGCCTGTCGGTTCTGTTAAGCGGAAAGGGCTCGCTTAGACCGGTTCCCGCGCCATGACAAGGCAAGTGTTCTGGCCGCCAAAGCCGAAGGAGTTCGACAGAACGGAGCGAACCTGCGCATCGCGCTTCTTGTTCGGCACGACGTCGAGCACGATCGCCGGGTCAGGATTGTCATAATTGATGGTCGGAGGAATGACGCTTTCGCGCATCGTCATCAGCGAAAACGCCGCTTCGACAGCGCCCGCCGCCGACAGCGTGTGGCCGATCATCGACTTGTTGGACGAGATCGGCATCGAGCCGATGCGCTCGCCAAACACCGTCGACAGCGACAGGTGTTCCATCTTGTCGTTTTCCGGCGTCGAGGTGCCGTGTGCGTTGACATAGTCGATCTCGTCTTCGCCGAGACCCGCATCGGCAAGTGCGGCCCGGACGGCGGCGATCGCCGGCGATCCATCCGGCTTGGAGCGCGTGCGATGGAAATCGTCGGCCTTTTCGCCACAGCCGCTGAGGATGCCGAGAACGGCGGCCCCACGGGCAAGCGCCGCCTCCAGCGATTCCAGCACCAGAGCGCCAGATCCCTCGGCCAACACGAAGCCGTCACGGTCCTTGGAAAACGGCTTGGAAGCCTTTTCCGGATTGTCGTTGTGGGTGGAGAGCGCCGACAGCAGCGAGAAGCGGATCAGCGCCTCGGCGGTCGCCGAGCCGTCGGCGCCGATCGACAGCGCCCGATCGCATTCGCCACGGCGGATCGCCTCGACGCCGAGCTGGATGGCGGTGGCGCCGGAGGCGCAAGCCGTCGAAAGCGTGATCGGCAGGCCACGTGTGCCGAACCGGTCGGCGAGCCGGTCGGCGATCGAGCCGAACTGGGTGGTTTCGAAGAGATCGAGTTCCTTCAGGCCGCGCGCCACGCGCAGCAACCTTTCGGCGCCGGAATCGTGCTTGTCTGAATTGTAGAGCGAAAAGCGGTCGTGCCAGTCGAGCTCGACCGGCGGCGAGGCGAGGAAGAGAGGGCCGCCGAAATCGCCGGAAGTCAGGCCGGCTTCGCCAACAGCCTCCTGCGCCGCGGTTTCCGCCAGTTCATAGGTGAGGAGGCTTGCTCCCTTTGAGCTCGACGACAGGAAATCGACCATGCCGGAGATCCGTGTGTTGAGGTGGTCGACCGGAAAGCGAGTGATCGGGTGGATGCCCGACTTGCCCGAGGTCAGCGCGGCCCAGTTGTCTGATTTGCCGACGCCCAGCGAGGTCACCACCCCGATACCGGTGACGGCAACCACGGGCCTGCCCATGTGATCTCTGAAATTGGCCATCCGGGAGCCCTCTTATCTCTGCAGTGCGTTCGCCAAACGCCGCCTCAAGCGGCGTTGACCAGCGCCATGCCCTCGAATTGGTGATAGCCGATCGCCGTTGCAAGGACGCTCACGGGAATGCCTGCAAATGGCTTTTCGGCCGTGGCGTCAAAGACAGGGTAGGCGGCCTTGCGGTCGACCGCGAGTGCCGCCAGCGCCACGGCGAAGGGAAACTGCGCTTCCTTCATGTGCCCGGTCAACGTTGCAAAACCGCGCGCCGATATCGCCGGATTGGCGTCGAGCGCCGCCTTTTCGGCCGATGTTGCCGCATGCGCGCCTGATGCTCCCGACATGGCGAGCATTTTGGCGTTCGGCAGCAGCGCCTGTTTGAGGAGGAGAGCGATCTCGGTGTCGAGTTCTCCGCGCGCGCGCCTGGCGCGGCCGGAGACGACGGGGCCGAGTTCAGCATAGATCTTGCGTCCGCGGCTTGCCGCGTGTTCGCGCTGCTCAAGCACCAGGAAGGCTCCGCCGGAACCAGAGACCACGCCGCCGCCCTCGGCGCCCTGCCTTTGCCAGACAGGCTTCCACGGGCCGCGATGCAGATAACCGGCCAGCTCGTAGCCCAGCAGCATGTCGGAATGTTCCGTCTGGAAGGCGCCGCCGACCAGGATGTGCGTCGACTGGCCGGAGCGGATGCGCGCGGCGGCCGTCTCGACGGCGGCGACGCCAGCGCCTTCCTCACCCATGAAGGTCCTGGACGAGCCGGTGACCTTGTGGACGATGGAGATGTTGCCGGCGAGCAGATTGGAAAGCTGCGCCAGGAAAAGCGTCGGCCGCAATTCGGTGGTCAGCTTCTCGTTGAGCAGCACGTCGCGGTCGTTGCGGTTTTCCGAAGCGGCTAGAATGTCGGCGTCGACCGCTTCGTCGCGCTCGCCGCCGCCGGCCGCCACAACCATGTCCATTGTGGTGCAGAGTTCGTCATTGCCCTTGATGCCGGCGTCGTCGAGCGCGAGGCCCGCCGCATAGGTGCCGAGCCTCTGCCATGTCTCCATCTGCCGCTGATCGCCGCGCTTGGCGATCTGCAGGTTCCAGTCGATCTCGGGCAGTGGATGAACCGTGTAGGGCGCGAAGCGCGCGGGATCGAGCACCGGCTCCGGGCCGGGTTGCGCCAGCTTCTGCCAATGGGCTTCAGGACCTTCCCCCAGCGAGGAAACTAGGCCGATCCCTGTGATGACGACGTCGTGGGGGCTGCTCATGAGCGGCTTTGTGGGTCAGGTGACGGAGCGCGTCAAGTCACGCGCCCTGATGACCTCACACGGTCTTGGCGGCAACCAGCGCGTCGATCTTGGCGCACAGGTTCTTCATGACGAAGTAATCATCGGTCGAAGCCTTGCCGTCATTGACTTCCTGGGTCCACTTTTCCAGCGGCACCTTGATGCCGAATTCCTTGTCGATGGCGAACACGATGTCCAGGAAGTCAAGGCTGTCGATGCCGAGATCGTCAATGGTGTGGCTCTCGGGCGTGATGGTGTCGATATCGATCTCGCTGGTGTCGGCAATGATCTTGGCGACTTTGTCGAACGTGGTGGAGTTCGTGGTGGACAAGGGGCTTTTCCTTCTTTGCGGGCGGAATCTGTCCGCATTCGTTTGGGCGCTGTCTAATCGGTTTTTCCCGGCAGGAAAAGGCCTGTTAAGCCGGGCGCAGATGGGTGGGATGCCCAGGAAACGCAAGAAGGGGCGCCGGTCGACCCGGCGGCCCTTCCGTTGACGCAACGTAAGCTCAACCGTCGCGGAGCTTGACCAGGTCGTTCAGCAGCCCGCCCGTTCCGTTGTGGACGGTCAGCCGCTCGACCTTGCCGGCGATGGTTTCCAGAGCCTCGAGCTCCTTCAGCCGCAGCATCACCGGGTTCTCCGCCATCACCTTGGCCGTGTTGAGCAGGGAACGCGTGGCGTTCGTCTCTTCGCGGCGGCGGATGACGTTGGCCTCGGCCTGCTTTTCGGCCGAAACCACCTGGTTGAGGATCTCGCGCATCTCACCCGGCAGGATGACATCCTTGAGCGCGATGTCGCTGACCTCGACCCCGATCTCGGCCATGTCGGCACGGACCTTGGCCGCCGCTTCCTCGTCGACCGTCACCTTCTTTTCGAGGATCTGGTCGAGGGTGAGCGCGCCCAGCGTCTTGCGGAACGCGTACTGCAGGGCGCGGTAGAGGGCCTCGGAGAAGTCCTTCACCGCGCTCACCGCCTTGACCGGATCGACGACCCGGTATTCGGCCGCGATGTTGACGCGGATCGTGACGCGATCCCTGGTCAGCACTTCCTGCCCGGCGACATCGAGCGACTGACGCTTGAGGTCGACGACCTTGATCTGCACCATCCGTCCGACGTTCCAGAAGCCGTGCACGCCAGCGGCAAGCGTCCGCACAAGGACACCGTCGATGAACAGCAGCCCGGCTTGGCCGTCGACAACCGGGTGAACGGACATCAATTCCGTCTTCCGAGCCTGGCCGAGCCGGCGCATGACCGCTGGATCGATGGCAAGATCGGCCGAGGTGTCGACAACCGTCACCTTCCACGGTCCGGCGTCCGTCCACAGCACCAGCTTACGGTCGGGGGCCTGCAAGGAATGCAGGTTGCCATCACGCTCGATGACCGCAACTTCCGTGCGCCCGGTGCGCACGACGGTGAAATGACGCGCGGCCACGTCCGGGAGCTTGTCGAACAACGCCTTCTCGTACGCCGAAACGAATTCCGGGCTCTTCAGATCGTGCCGGGACACCTCAAGGCTCTGGTTCCGGTTGGCGAGCCAGTGCTCACCCGGCAGCAGGACAGCCTTGATCTCTCCCTTGTAGAGAGTGAGGGCACGTTCGTTTTCCTTAACCAGGACGCGCTCGCGCCCAAGAACTGTATCGAGAATAGTCATTGTCTTACTCCTGTCGGGCATGGCCTATGCGGGCGTCACGTCATGCGTCGATCTTCCCTTCGTTTCTCGTTCACTTCCAATTCCGGACACGAATGGTCCGGGGACTGGCATCGATGCGCGGCGGGCCTGTGGGAGCGGATCGCGGGGCAGCGAAGCGGGCGCCGGAGCGAGCCTCCCTTGCCGGCATCGATGCGCCTTGACCATTACCGCGAGCCTGGCCGCGAGCCGATGGCATCGGACCTTTCGATACGTCCTGGCCCGAAGGCTTCGGCCGTCCGTCACGTCTTCAGCATTGCAGTCCCCGGACCGGTTCAGATAACACCTGGCAGGGTGCTGGCTTATCAGGCCAATGGAGAAGGATTTGAACCTTCGACAATCAGATTAACGATCTGATGCTCTACCCAACTGAGCTATCCGTGGTGTGGATGAAGGGACTCGAACCCTCGACCTCCGGACCCAAATCCGGCGCTCTCACCTCTGAGCTACATCCTCAATCCCAATCCCCGAAACGGCGCCGTATACAGGACTGCAAAGCAGCCTGCACGAGCGGAGACGAAAGCTCCAACCGCTGTGCTCGCTTCGGTTTCGTGACCGGGAGCGCGCCTATAGCCCCTGCGACTGGTTGTCGCAAGCGACATTGTCATGTCGAATTCGCGGCTTCTTCCGGCGGTGGCATTTCGGCAACACTCATGCCGCGCCCGCGATCGGGAGCAGTGGCCTCAGAAGGTGACGCGGCCAAGTACGCGCAAGCCGTCGCCTTGTGGCTCGACCACCACGGCTTCGCCTTCGCGGGGCGACACGCCGGTCAGCGCCACGATGTTTTCGAGATGGGTGACCAGGACCAGGTTGTCCGAGCCGGAATAGGCGCGAATTTCCTTCATGATGGCGGCGATCTGCGCTGCTTTCCGCGCGTCGTCACCTTTCAAGAGATCGAGCGGCGCGAACAGCTCCGGCTCGGCCTCGAAGGCGGTGCGCGCGGTGTCGAGGCAGCGGCAATAGCGGCTGGACAGGATGCGCTCGATGGGAGCCGCGCGCGCGGCAAACAGGGCGCCGATCTTGCTTGCCTGCTGCTTGCCGCGCGCCGACAGATTGACCTGGGTGGCGCAATTGCCGATGTCGAAATTGGCCGGGTCGGTGGTGCCGGTGACCATGGCGTGGCGCAGCAGCACGACATGGCCGCCATCGCGCAGCAGCGCCCAGCCAGCGTCGGTCGCGTGCGCGGCAGCGGGGACGACAAGCAGGAACAACGCCAAGGCTAACCGGATCATCGCCACCCTTCCGTGAGTCCGTATCGGGCTCCAACCATTCGCATATAGGGATTGGAAAGCGGGCACAAAGACAAGCCGGGCGTCAGCCGCGTCTCACGCCTCACATTTTGCGAGCTGCTGCTTCACCAGATCGATCTTCTGTTCGGTGAGCGGGATGGGGATCGTGTAGCCGGCTTCGGTAAAGCCCTGTTTGGCGTTCTCGAAGAATGCAATCGCCTTGAGGTATTCCGGCTTGCCGCCGCCATGGCTGGCGCGGTTCCAGCTGACATCGCCAAGGTTGTTCTGTTCGAAGGCCCACTGCAAGGGCTGGCTTTGCCTGGTGAACACTTTCAGCGTCGCCGTGAACGCCGCCTCGGCCTTATCGAGATATTTGCCGGTCCGTTCGATGTTGCCGAGGTTGAGCAGGCTCATGCCGATGCCGTTCTGGGCGTTGGCCCAGTCGACGGGGGCCGCCTCGAGGGTCAGCACTTCAAGTGCCGATCGCCGCGCGGCGATCGAATCCCGCAAGGTCCCGGCGTCGGCATTACTCATGCTCAACCAGTGCAGCGTCGAGCCGAGGCCGGCCTGGCTCAGCGCCCATTGCCGCGGGTTGGTGTCGCGTTTGTACTCGCGCAATGCGTCGCGGTAGGCGGCGATCGCCTCGCTGTAGTGCTCGGGTTTGTCCGACACGCCGCCAAGAAGCTGCAACGTGTTGCCGAGATTGTAGTAACTCATCGCCCAGTCTAGCGGGAATTTTCGCCTGACATACACCTGCCGGGCTGCCTGGAACGCCGCCGCCGACTGCTCCAGCCTGGCTGCATCGCGGGTGCGCTGGCCAAGTGTCTGGTAAATCGAGCCGAGATTGTTCTGCGCCGACGCCCAGTCCATCGGAAAGCGCTGCCTGGTGAACACCGTCAGCGCATCGTCGTAGGCTGCCGCGGCCTCTTCGAGCGTGCCGGTGCCCATGTCGAAACGGGCGATACCACTCAGCGCATTGCCGAGGTTGAGCCGGCTGGTGGCCCACGAGACGGGGAATGTGTCGCGGGTTCTTCGAGCGCGGCGCGGAAGGCGTCGGCGGCCTGGTTGATCCTGGCCTTGTCGTTGAGCTGGATGCCGAAGGTCACAAGCGTATTGCCGAGATTGTTCTCGACCATCGCCCATTCGACCGGCGTTTTCTGGCGCGTGTATTCCTCGAGCGCCAGCCGGTAGGCCGCTTCCGCCTGCGCCAGATGCTCGCCGCCGGGTTCACGTTCGGAGAGTGCATAGAGCGCGAGGCCAAGATTGTTCTGCGAGGAAGCCCAGTCGAGGGGAACCTTGTCGCGCGGGCGCTTCTCCAGTGTGGCGCGCATCGCCGCCACCGCCTCGTTCAAGCGCTTCGGGTCGCTCTCGCGTTCGCCGATCTTCAACAGCACGTTGCCGAGATTGTTCTGCGCGGCGGCCCAGTTGAGATCGTCTTTCACACCTTCGAACACGCCAAGCGAATCGCGAAAAATCTGCGCGGCCTCTTCAAGATGCGCGGTCTCGCGCTCGCCGATGTTCTGCAGCACCACGGCCATGTTGTTGCGAGTGATGGCCCAGTCGCGATTCTGTTCGCCATTGGGAATGAAGTTCAAGATGGCGCGATAAGCTTCGATCGCGTGCTGAAGTGCATCCAGGTCGCCGGTGGCGTAGCCATAGGAATTAAGCGCCTCCGCCTCCTGGTTCTTGTAGTTCCAGCGAAGCTTGTCATCCCATTTCTCGGCCAGCGAGAACGCCTTGGCGTAGCCGCTGGCGGCCGATCTGTAGTCGAAGACCAGCGCCGAGGCGTCGGCCCCTTTGGCGTAGATCGCGGCATCGGCGATGCGCTTCCGCTTGATCAATTCCTCAGCCTGATCGACCGTGTCGTTGGTCTCCTCGACCCGCCCCACGGCATCGTCGAGGAATTTTCGCGCCGTGGCGATCGCACCCTGGCCGACGGCCTTGTCGGCGGAGGCGACCAGACGTTTGATATCCGGGTCGTCGGTGCGCAACGCGGCGCGCTCGGACATCATCTTCTTTAGGCGCTCGGCCTGCGCATCGAGCACTTTCCGCAGGTCGGTCGGATCTTCGGGGATTTTCTCGGTGCCGAGCGCCTTCAGCACGCCGTCGGCGCCCTCGGCATCCTCGACGAAGCGTTCGAGGTCGCGCTTCAGCTTACTCGCATCGCGGTCGGTGACATTGCGGGCGTCGAAGCCGAGATCCGTCAACATCTTGGCCATGTCGCGAGCATCATTGGCCGGGTTGGGCAGGGCGGCGAGGTGTTCGTATCTGGACTGGCCAACGGTCAGCGCCACGCCCTTGAGGTCTTTTGCCTCGACAGGCCGAAGCATCGACGCGGCAACGCAGACAAGCATGGCGACTAACAACGCCAGCCACGCACGCCGGAAAAGACGCGGTTTCGAGGTTTCGACAAAGGTCATTTGTCGTTCCGCCCTGATGATCCAAGCCATCTATAACCCCGCCAGCCGACGATGATCAAATTCGGGCGCGATTGCGCCGCGACCGTGGCTCGCCTATCCCTGAAAAATGTCTCCGCTTACCGAAACCGTCCTGTTCGTCTTCAGTCTTGTCGCGCTCGGCTATCTCGCCGGGCTCACGGGCTATTTGAGACCGGCGAGCGGCGAGGGGATATCCGACTTCGCGGTTTCGGTGGCAATGCCGCTGCTCTTGTTCCAGACCATGGTCAATGCCGATTTTCATGGCGTGGCGCCATGGCCGCTATGGGGTGCCTATTTCACCGCCGTGGCGATCACCTGGGCTGCCGGCCATGTCGTCACCACGCGGGTCTTCGGTCGCGATGCGCGCGCCGGGGTTGTCGGCGGGGTGTCGTCTGCCTACTCCAACGTCGTGCTGCTCGGCGCTCCCTTCATCCTTGGCATATTCGGTCCGAGCGGCTTCGAAGTGCTGTCGCTGCTGGTCTCGGTGCATCTGCCGATCATGATGATGGCTTCGATCGTGCTGTTCGAGATGTTCGGGCGCGGCAGCGGCGAACACGTCCATCCCCTGCGCGTTATCAGAAGTTTCCTCAGGCGGCTGTTCATCAATCCGCTGATCATCGGCATTGTGCTGGGGCTGGCATGGCGGCTCAGCGGCGTGCCGCTGCCTGGTCTCGCCATGCGCCTGGTGGATGCATTGGCAGATACGGCCGGGCCGGTGGCGCTGTTTGCCATGGGGCTCAGCCTGCGCCGCTTCGGGATATCAGGCAATGTCCGGCCGGCGCTGGCGCTTTCGGCGCTCAAACTGTTCCTGATGCCGGCACTGGTTCTTGCCTTCGTCTGGCTGCTCGGCCTGCCGCCCCTGACCGCCAAAGTGGCGGTCGTGGTGGCGGCGCTGCCCTCCGGCATCAATTCCTATCTCATCGCGGTGCAGTTCAACACCGGCCAGGCGCTGGCATCGAACCAGATGACCATCGCCACGGCCTGCGCGGCGATCACAACCGCTTTCTGGCTGACGGTTGTCCTGCATGTTTTCGGATAAGGTTGGCGACGGCGTACGCAACGCGCTCTCGTCTTGTGCTGGTCCAACCCCTATATGCCATCTTGCGATTGCTTGCGGGGCTTTCCCTAGGTTAAGAGCAATGGCTCCAGCGCGCGGTCCTGCCTGCGCTTTACCGAAGACATCCAGATAGCGGCCCGTGAGCGCCGAACGGAGGCTAGACCATGCTTCAGAAAACCAGCCATTTCATGCGGCAGGCCAATCTCATCAACGGGGAATGGGTGCAGGCCGACAGCGGCCAGACGGTCGATGTGAACAACCCGGCTACAGGTCTCAAGATCGGCACCGTACCGAAGTCGGGCAAGGCAGAAACTCGCCGCGCCATCGAGGCCGCCGATGAAGCATTCAAAACCTGGCGCAAGACGACCGCGCTCGAGCGCTCGAAGCTGCTGCGCAAGCTGCATGACGCGATGATGGACAATCAGGACGTGCTNGCAAGACGACCGCGCTCGAGCGCTCGAAGCTGCTGCGCAAGCTGCATGACGCGATGATGGACAATCAGGACGTGCTCGCCGAACTGCTCACCATCGAGCAGGGCAAGTCGCTGTTCGAGTCCAAGGGCGAGATCGGTTCGGCTGCCGCCTACATCCTGTGGTTCGCCGAAGAAGGCCGCCGCACTTATGGCGATGTCGTGCCCTCGCCGTGGGCGGACCGCCGCATCCTGGTGACGAAAGAACCTGTCGGTGTCATCGCCGCCATCACGCCATGGAATTTCCCGTCCTCGATGCTGGCCCGCAAGCTCGGTCCCGCACTTGCCGCGGGCTGCACCGCTGTCGTCAAGCCGGCCTCGCAGACGCCATATTCCGGCCTTGCCTGGGGGGCGCTTGCCGAGGAAGTCGGCTTTCCCAAGGGCGTCGTCAACATCCTGACCGGCGCCGCCGGTGAGATCGGCGACGAGATTTGCGCCAATCCGCTGGTCAAGAAGATCACCTTTACCGGCTCCACCGAGGTCGGCAAGATCCTGATCCAGAAATCGTCGGTGACCGTCAAGAAGGTATCGATGGAACTCGGCGGCAACGCGCCCTTCATCGTCTTCGACGACGCCGATATCGAGCGTGCCGTGGCCGGCGCGATCACCGCCAAATATCGCAACTCCGGCCAGACCTGCGTCTGCACCAACCGCTTCCTGGTCCAGGCCGGCGTCTATGACAAGTTCGTCGAGAAACTCGCCGCGGCCAGCAACGGGCTGAAGGTCGGTTCCGGCCTGGAAGAGGGCGTCCAGCAGGGGCCCCTGATCGACGAGAAGGCGGTCGAGAAGGTCGAGGAGCTGATCGCCGACGCCACGGCCAAGGGCGGCAAGGTCGTCGCCGGGGGCAAGCGCCACGCGCTCGGCGGTTCGTTCTTCCAGCCGACGGTCATCGCCAACGCGACGCCGAAAATGCGCTTCATGAAGGAAGAGATCTTCGGCCCGGTCGCACCTGTGTTCAAGTTCGAGACCGAGGAAGAGGCCGTGGCGCTCGCCAACGACACAGAGTTCGGCCTTGCCTGCTACTTCTACACCGGCGACCTCGGCCGCGCCTTCCGGGTCATGGAAGGCCTGAAATACGGCATGGTCGGCGTCAATGAAGGGCTGATCACGACACCTGAAGCACCGTTCGGCGGCGTCAAGGAATCCGGACTTGGCAAGGAGGGCGGACATCAGGGCATCGAGGATTACCTCGATACGAAATATGTGTGCATCGGCGGCCTCGGCCTCTGATAGGCTAGTCCTGAGGCAGGCTCGTAAACCTGCCTCAAGGCTGAAGAACCAGCCGAAGTCCTTTGGATCCACTGACGTTTTGCGGGCATGATGATGAAGGACGGCGAGGTTTTCGGCACGACGCAGGCAGGCGAACCGGTCCGCCGCTTCACGATCACGGGCGGTGGCCTCACCGCCAACATCATCGGGCTCGGCGCCATCGTCCAGGACCTGCGCCTGGCCGGGCATGATGCGCCGCTGGTTCTCGGCTACGGCACTCTGGAAGCGTATGAGACCGATACTGGCTTCTTCGGGGCGGTGGTTGGGCGCTACGCCAACCGCATCGGCGACGCTCGTTTTACAATTGGCGGCAACCGCTATCAGACTGAGCGCAACTTCCTGGACAAGCATACGCTGCATGGCGGCTCGCAAGGCTATTCCCACCGGCCATGGACGGTTTCGCTGCATGGCAGGGACTTCGTCACGCTGACGCTGCATGATCCCGATGGCGCTATGGGCTTTCCCGGCGCGCTCGACGTTACCTGCACCTACCGGCTGAAAATCCCCGGCACTCTCAGCGTCGAACTGACGGCGACCTGCGAAGAGCCGACGCCGTGCAATCTCACCCAGCATTCCTATTTCAACCTCGACGATGGCGGCACGGGCGACATTCTCGACCACAGGATGATGCTGAACGCGGGCGCCTATCTGCCTGTCGACGGCGACATGATCCCGACGGGCGTGGTCAAGCCGGTCAACGGCACGCCCTTCGATTTTCGCCAGGCGCGACCGCTGCGCATGGAGACCGAGGGCGAACAGTTGCCCTACGACCAGAATTTCTGCCTGGCCGCGGCGCGCGGTCCGCTCAAGCAGGCAGCCTGGGTGCAAGGGGCGAGTTCCGGCGTCGAGATGGAAGTCTGGACCACCGAGCCCGGTGTTCAGCTTTATACCGGGCAGTATGTGACGCCACGCAGCGGCCTGGACGGACGGGGTTACAAGGCCTTCAGCGGCTTCTGTCTGGAGCCGCAGATATGGCCCGACGCGCCGAACCGGCCCTATTTCCCGCAGGCGACGCTATGGCCTGGCGCGATCTACCACCACGTGACGGAATATCGCTTCCGGCAGGGCTAACCTTTTCAGGACTGCTCGAACGCCGCCCGTAGCGTCTCGAACGGCGCCAGCGCGCCGCGGACCTGCACGACGGCGGCCGCGACGCGGTGCGCACGCTGGACAGCGTCCGCCGGGTCAATCCCGCCAAGCCGTGCGGCGAGATAGCCGCCGTTGAAGGAATCGCCCGCACCTGTCGTGTCCACGGGCGCAGCCACGTGGATTGCGGCGATCTCCCGCGGCGCTCCACCCTTGCCAATCAACGCCGGTGCCTCGCCGTTCTTGACCACGACCTCCTTGACCAATTGCCCGAGGCGCTCGGCGGTCGCCTGCGGTGTATCATCGCCGAACAGCATCTGCTCGTCGGGGAACGTCGGCAGCGCGATGTCGGTAACCGCAAGCGCCTCGGCAACCGCTGTTTGCGCGTCCTCGCGGTTGCGCCAGAGCCGTGGCCGATAATTTGGATCGAAGGCAATCAGCGAGCCCGCCGCGCGCGCCTTTGCCACGGCGGCCAACAGCGTCTTGCGCGCGGTCTCATCGAGAATTGCCAAAGTGATTCCGGAAAAGTACACAAGCGCCTGATTTTCCAAATTTTTCGCCAGTGCCGCCGGGTCCGACGCGAGCTGCCTGGCGGCGGCGTCACCGCGCCAGTAGGTGAAGGAGCGCTCGGCGCCGGTCAGCGTGATGGCATAGAGGCCAGGGCGCGCGCCCGGTATGACCGGACTGGAGCCGATGCCGATGCCGTTTTCGGCGAAGAAGTCGATCTGACCCTGCGAGAAAGGGTCGTCGCCGAAGGCCGAGACATAGGTTGCCGGCCGGCCAGCGCTTAGCGCATGCAAGGCCCACAGCGTGTTGAACGTGTCGCCGGCAAAGCCCATGCGCCAGTTCGGCCCGGTCTGGCCCGACAGTTCCAGCATGCATTCGCCGATCGAGGCGACGCCGTTTCCCACCATCTGCAATCCTCCAGTGATTTCGGTGCTGTAGCTTTTTGCCGGACGCGGCGCCATGCTTGGCAAGCAGGCTTTTTTCCGCCACAGCGTTTTCCCACAGGCCGGCGGGATGCGATCCGCCCGGCAGGACGTTATCCGCGAAAGAGGAACCGGTTTGGCATCATTATGGCGTTATCTCCTGGCAGGTCTTGGTCTGGCTGCTTTGCTGGTCGGCGTTCTCGCGGCTGTCTATCTGACCGCGCCGCATTCGGCACAGCCCGTCGGCCCGGATGTCTCGCGGACGAAAAAAACCGACAACGGGCTGTACGTAGCGAGTTTCGTGCCGGAACGAGGCGTCGTGCGGCAGGGCGAACTGGAATCCTGGCTGCTGACGCTGAAGACGAAGACAGGGGCCTCGGTGGAACGAGCCGCGATTGCCATCTCCGGCGGCATGCCGCAACACAATCACGGTCTGCCGACCAGCCCGCAGGCGACCGACTATCTAGGCGAAGGACGCTACCGCATCGAAGGGGTGAAATTCACCATGAGCGGCTGGTGGCAACTGCGTTTCGCCATATCATCCGGCGCGGGCTCCGACACTGTGCTGTTCAACGTGGTGCTGTGAGCGGTCGATGAAGCGCTTTTTCTGCTTTTTGGCACTGACGGTGGCAGCCATCCTTGCCGGTTGCGGCAAGCCGGATTTTTCGGATGCCGAGAAGAAGACGATTGCATCGCTCGCGCTGAATACGCTGCCGGCGCTGAAGCTTGATACCACCAACCGCTTCGCCGATGAGCCGGCCGCGGCGGCGCTCGGCTCGACGCTGTTCTTCGATGTCGGGATGAGCCGCGACGGTACGGTGTCCTGCTCGACCTGCCACAAGATCGACCGGCAGTTCCAGGACGACCTGCCGCAGGCGGTCGGGGTCGGCCACACCAACCGGCGCACCATGCCGCTGGCCGGCGTGGCGCGCGACCCCTGGTTTTTCTGGGACGGACGGCGCGACAGCCTGTGGGCGCAGGCGCTGACACCTCTCGAAAACCCGTTGGAACAGGCGGGAAACCGTGCTGCCTACGCGCATTACATGAAGGCGCGTTTCGGCGAACGCTATGAGCGCATCTTCGGGCCATTGCCTGATTTATCCAGCATTCCGCCAAATGCCAGCCCGCTTGGAAGCGATGCCGAAAAAACCGCCTGGAACGCGATGAGCGACGCGCAGCGTGATGCAATCAACGGCGTCTATGCCAATATCGGCAAGGCGATCGCCGCTTTCGAACGCTCGATCGAGCCGGCACCGACACGCTTCGACCGCTTTGCGCTGGACCTTGCGACAGGTGCCGAGCCGAAAGGCGATGCCGTCTTTTCCACGGAGGAAATCCTTGGGTTGAAACTGTTCGTCGGCAAGGCCAATTGCGTGACCTGCCACAACGGCCCGCGCTTCAGCGACAACGGCTTTCACAACACGGGTGTGCCGCCTGTTGCCGACCTGCCGGCGGATCGTGGGCGCGTCGATGCGGTGGCTCAGGTCGAGGCCGACCCGTTCAACTGCTTCGGCGCCTATCGCGA
Source organism: Mesorhizobium sp. LNHC209A00 (assembly GCF_000502915.1). Classification (NCBI taxonomy): domain Bacteria; kingdom Pseudomonadati; phylum Pseudomonadota; class Alphaproteobacteria; order Hyphomicrobiales; family Phyllobacteriaceae; genus Mesorhizobium; species Mesorhizobium sp. LNHC209A00. The sequence continues at coordinate 216,065 of NZ_AYWT01000001.1, read as the reverse complement.
TGGCGAGGCCAGTGCCTGCGGCGAGCTGCGCTTCATGGTCAAGGATGCGCCGGAACTTGTGCGCGCCTACAAGACGCCGTCGCTGCGCGGTGCGGCGACGCGGCCGCCTTACATGCACGCCGGGCAATTTTCATCGCTCGACGAGGTCGTCGCTCACTATACCAAGGCTGGGCCAAGCGTCGAGGGCACTTCTGAAATTCACCCGCTGGAGCTCTCGGACCGCGAGCGCGCCGCACTGGTGGCGTTCCTGAAGACGCTATCGGAATAGGTTACCTGTCCTTGACCGTCTCCATCGCCACGAAGGTCGAGGTCTGGGCGACGTGGGGCAGGGCGGAGATGCGCTCACCGAGCACGCGGCGATAGGCGGCGATGTCCTTCGTGCGGACCTTCAGGAGATAGTCGAAGCTCGACGCCATCATGTGGCACTGCTCGATCTCCGGCACGGCCTGGACAGACCGGTTGAAAGCGTCGAGCGCGGCGGATCGGGTGTCCGATAATTTCACCTGAACGAAAGCGACATGGCCTTCGCCCATGCGCTCGCGGTCGATGATCGCCTGGTACCCCCTGATATAGCCGTCCTTCTCCAGCCGCTTTACCCGCGCCTGCACCGGTGTCTTCGACAGGCCGACCTTGGCCGCCAGTTCCGACATCGAAAGCCGGCCGTTGCCGGCCAGTGCCGACAGGATGTTCCTGTCAATGCGGTCCAATTGATCTTCTGTCATCGAAACTGCAGCCTGAATGAGCAATTTTTGGCAACACCATAGGTCAATTGAGCTGCCCTGTCGATTTTTTCAGACCGCTGGAAATCTGGTACTTGTGCTAGCTTGCGCCATTCGGTCCGGTGACCGCCGGCCCGTTCCCTTGTGCTTGCTCATAGGACCGCCATGCCGCTCGACGCCATCCGCCAGCAGATCCGCGCCAATTATTTGCCCGACGAAGAGGCAGCGGTTAAGCGATTGGCCGAGGCGGCCGGGCTTTCGGCCGGAGACCGTAAGGCGATCTCGGCGCGGGCGGCCGACCTGGTGCGAGCGGTGCGGGGTTCGTCCGATCCACGGCTGATGGAAGTCTTCCTCTCGGCCTACGGCCTCTCCACCAAGGAAGGCGTGGCGCTGATGTGCCTGGCCGAGGCGCTGCTGCGCGTGCCCGACACAGAGACGATGGACGATCTCATCGCCGACAAGATCGCCCCGCACGACTGGTCGGCGCATTCGGGCGGTTCGAGTTCGATCTTCGTCAACGCCTCGACCTGGGCGCTGATGCTGACCGGCCGCGTGCTCGAGGAAGGTGAAGGCGGTATCGAAGGCACGCTGCGCTCGATGGTGCGCCGGCTGGGCGAACCGGTCATTCGCAAGGCGGTGGCCGCCGCCATGCGCGAGATGGGCGAGCAGTTCGTGCTTGGCCGCACGATCGCGGAAGCCGTCAAGCGCGGCCGGCCGATGACGCAGAAGGGTTATCTCTACTCCTTCGACATGCTGGGCGAGGCGGCCCGCACCGAGGCGGACGCGCTGCGCTATCACAAGGCCTATGCCGACGCCATTTCCTCGCTCGATGCCGGCTCGAACGGGCCAGATATCCGCCAGAACCATGGCATCTCCGTCAAGCTTTCGGCGCTGCATCCACGCTACGAAGAAGCGCAAAAGGAAGAGATGCTGCCTGTCATGGCCGAACGACTGTTGTCGTTGGCCCTGGCCGCACGGCATTCGCGGATGGGCCTCAACATCGACGCCGAGGAGGCCGACCGGCTCGACCTGTCGCTCGACGTGATCGAGCGGGTGCTGGCCGAGCCGGAACTCGCCGGCTGGAACGGCTTTGGCGTCGTCGTGCAGGCCTATGGTCCGCGCGCGGCTTTCACCATCGATTGGCTGTATGCCCTGGCCAAGAAGCATAATCGCAACATCATGGTCCGGCTGGTCAAGGGTGCCTATTGGGACACGGAGATCAAGCGGGCGCAGACACTCGGGCTTGCCGGCTATCCCGTGTTCACGCGCAAGGCCAACACCGATGTCTCCTACATGGCTTGCGCGAAAAAGCTGCTTGGCATGACCGACCGCATCTATCCGCAGTTCGCCACTCATAACGCGCACACCGTCGCCGCCATCCTGTCGATGGCTGACAATCGTGACACCTTCGAATTCCAGCGCCTGCATGGCATGGGCGAGGCCTTGCACGAAACGGTGCGCAAGGCCGAAGGCACGCGTTGCCGTATCTATGCGCCGGTCGGCGCGCATTCGGACCTGCTGGCCTACCTGGTCCGCCGGCTCCTGGAAAACGGCGCCAACTCCTCCTTCGTGCACCAATTGACCGACGAGGAGGTCGAGCCGGAGGATATCGCGCGCGATCCGCTGGAAACGATCGAAAGCCAGGGGTCCGCCATCAATCCGGCGATTGCCCGGCCTTCGCGGATATTTGGGATCGGGCGCCGCAACTCGAAGGGGTTCGACATCACCGACACGGTGACGCTGGCGGCGATCGAGCAGGCCAGAGCGGCATTCGCGGGTCCCGATCGCTGGCACGCCAAGCCGATCACGCGCGCCGCCGGCTACGGCAAGCAGCGCCCGATCCTCAATCCGGCAAAGCCTTCCGAGGTGGTCGGCACGGTTCACGAGGCCGCCGCCAAGCAAGTCGCGACCGCCGTGCGCATCGCTGTCGAGGCGCAGCCGGCCTGGGCTAAACGCCGCGTCGCCGAGCGTGCCGCTATCCTCAACCGCGCCGCCGATCTTTACGAGGCCAATGCCGTCGAGTTCTTCGCGCTCGCCACGCGCGAGGCCGGCAAATCGCTGGCCGACGGCGTCGCTGAAGTGCGCGAGGCGGTCGACTTCCTGCGTTATTACGCCACCGAGGCGGCGAACGCCGAAACGGGCACTCAAGCGCGCGGCGCCATCGTCTGCATCTCGCCGTGGAATTTCCCACTCGCCATCTTCACCGGCCAGATCGCGGCAGCACTCGTCACCGGCAATTCAGTGATCGCCAAGCCAGCGGAGCAGACCCCGCTGATCGCCTTCCGCGCCGTCGAGATGCTTCGCGAGGCCGGCGTGCCGGAAGACGTTATCCAACTCCTGCCAGGGGACGGCCCGACGGTCGGTGGCCCGCTGACAGCGGACCCGCGTATTGCCGGCGTCTGCTTCACCGGCTCGACCGAGGTCGCCAAGCTGATCGAAAAGCAATTGGCCGAGACCGCGGCGCCGGACGCCATGCTGATCGCCGAGACCGGCGGCCTCAACGCCATGATCGTCGATTCCACGGCACTTCCCGAGCAGGCGGTGCGTGACATCCTCGCGTCGGCTTTCCAGAGTGCCGGCCAGCGCTGCTCGGCGTTGCGCGTGCTCTATGTCCAGAAAGACGTCGAGAAGAAGATGTTGGAGATGCTGAAAGGCGCCATGGAGGCGCTCAACGTCGGCGATCCCTGGCGGATTTCGACCGATGTCGGTCCGGTGATCGACGATGAAGCGCAAAGTTCGATCCGCGATTATTGCACGACGATGGGCCTGCAGGGCCGGCTGATCGCTAAACTTGAGGCGCCCAAGGATGGCCGCTTCGTCGCGCCGCATGTCTTCCGGGTCAAGGGCATCGAGGAGATGGAGCGCGAAGTGTTCGGGCCGGTGCTGCACGTCGCGACCTTCGACGCCGACCAGATCGACAGCGTCATCGCCGCCATCAACCGCAAGGGCTACGGCCTGACCTTCGGCCTGCACACCCGTATCGAGGGCCGGGTGCAGCATTTCGTCGACGGCATTCATGCCGGCAACATCTATGTCAACCGCAACCAGATCGGCGCAGTCGTCGGTTCGCAGCCATTTGGCGGCGAGGGCCTGTCCGGCACCGGGCCGAAGGCCGGCGGGCCGCACTATCTCAGGCGTTTCCGCAAGGGGCCCGAAGCGGGCACGGAAGTCGGCGAAGGCCATAAGGTGACGGCGACCGAACTGGCCGACAATCTGCCCGATCCCGCTCTAGGCGGCTGGGCGACGCGGCCGGACCGGGTCGCCATCCTGAGGAAGCATCTGCGCGGCAAGGGCGCGGCCGCGATCGGTGCCGCCGCCGGCATTGATTTCGGCCAGGTCGATCTGCCCGGGCCGACCGGCGAGGCCAACACGCTGTCGCTGTCGCCGCGCGGCCGGGTGCTGTGCCTGGGGCCGGACGGCGACACGCTGCTGGCGCAGACCATCCAGGCGCTCGCCGCCGGCAATGCGGTGCTGGCCGTTGCGCCTGGTGCACCGGCGGTGCTCTCGGCATTGACCGGCAAAGGCCTGCCGCTGGCGGCCATCGACGGCCGCCCCGATCCTGTCGAGGCGCGCTCGCTGCGCGTCGATGTGGTTGCTTTTTCAGGCACGCCCGAGGCGGCGCGCATCGTGCGCAAGGTCATCGCCGAGCGCAGCGGGCCGATCATCCCGCTGGTCAGCGAGGTGCTTTATCCCGCGGCCTATGCGCATGAGCGAGCGGTCTGCGTCGACACGACCGCCGCGGGCGGCAATGCCAGCTTGTTGGCCGCCGCATAGGTCGATATCTACGCGCCCTCGACGACGGAAAAACCCTCGAATTGCGGGTGGCCGAGATAGTGGACTTTCGTCATGCCGACATTCCGGTGGGCGGCGCGGAAATTCTCCGACTTGGTCCAGGCGACGAAATCATCGTGAGTTGCCCACACCGTGTGCGACGCAAACAGCGTGTAGCCCTCGGTCTCGTTGACCGGACCGCGCAGCAGGTGGAACTCGCGAAAACCCTTCATGTCGGCCAGGCTGGAGTCGCGGTTCTTCCACACGGCTTCGAAGGCGCGCTCCGAGCCGGTCTGGACCTTGAAGCGGTTCATGGCGATGTACATGGGGTCTCTTTCATGCGGATGTTGATGGTTGCGCCGCAACGTCTGTTCCGGGCCTGGTCAAAACGGGCCGATCCCGACCTCGAACTCCAAGCTCGGGTTCGATTCCTGTGACGGAATTGGAGGGAAGGGAGCGGCCTTGCGCACGATGCCAAGCGCGGCCTCGTCGAAAGTCGGCGATCCCGAGCTTTCCAGAATGCGCAACTGGTCTATGTTGCCCTTCCTGCCTATGGCGAATGCCACAACCGCATTGTTACGGGCGGCCAGTTGCAGCGAAGGCGGGAGAGTACGATTGACGCTGCCGAGCTTTCGAAAGACGTTGCCGCGGTAACTGTCTTCCGCGGCGCCGCCCGGGTCTTCTTGCCTTTTGCCCTTGCTGGCCGCTTCCGCCAGCCGGTCCTGGCCATCGGCCGTGCCGCTCCGTTCCTCCGCTCGAGCAGTCGCAGGGGCAGCCGTTGGAGTTGGCCTTGCAACGGGGATCGGCGGTTGGTCCGGAACGGTGACAGGCATTTCGCTGGTTTCCTGGGCGTTCGGCTGTGCCGGCGTTTCTGTCCTGGCAGCCACGCTCTGGTCATCCGGGCGCGGGGTTGCCGCCACCAGTATGTCCGGCGTGGCCACGGGCTGTTTGACCGGTTCCGCCGAGGGCTCCGAAGTCTGCTTCGCGGCGTCCCGGGCAGGCTCGGGAGCGTGTGTCATCGGTTCCTCCGCGGGCTGAGAAGGTTGGGTCGGCGCCGGCCCGGCCGCCTTTGCCGGATGAGGCTTGGCCGTCGGCAGGGGCGGCACCAGCGTGACATTCATTGCCGCCGGGTCCTTGTCCAATGCACTGCCTGCGACCTTGTCACCTTTGTGATCGCCGCCTTCCGACTGCTCTGCCTCCCTGGAATCGAACCTGCCGGCGGACGAGATCAGAAAAACCGCCGCCACGCCGGCATGGAGCAGGCAGGAGATGGCGATCGCAGCCTGCCACTTGCCGTTGCTGGCTTGCGCTCGCGCCTGGGCAAGTCGCTCTGCCGGCGCTATTGCCAGCTCGTTGCCAGCGTCGGGGGAAGGACTGATTTCCTGCATGTCGCGGGCGCGAAATTGCAGCGATGCGCCTAGACTTGTCAAATCAAGATCGGTTGCCTCAACCGGTAACCAATCGAAGCCGGCCAGCGGCCCTGCCACGGTTTTTCCTGGGAATGCGGGATGCGGTCCCGCCTCAGGCGCCGAAAGCGATGGGGGTCTTGGTGTCCGTCCTCAGCTTGCGCGCGCAGGCAGTTGGTTCGACGCCCGTGCCAGCGCAATCCGTCGCGCTGTTGATCAGTACGCGGCCCACCCTGGTGCAGTCGGTGCCGGCCAGGTCTAAGCGCGTCACCTTGGTCTTGCCGTGCGGCAGGTCCTTGAAGTCGAGCACGGTCAGCCGGTCGACGACGCCGGCCTCGTTGAACAGGGCGATCTCGAACGCCGCCTTGGTCAGGTCGGCGCCGAGATTTTTGCTGACCAGGAAGGTCAGCCGGCAGCCCTTGTCGGAAGGCTGCGCGGCATTAAAGTTCGAGGGTCAGGACCGGCGCGGACTGCTCAGCCCACGCCGGAACTGTCGTCAGCGACATCGCCAGCGTCGAGGTCAGCGGACGAAGGGATGTCGTCAAGCGCGTCATGGTCAGCCTCCAAAGCGCATGGTTGCCGCCAGCTTCAGCGTGATACCGGGTTCGTAGACCGCAATTGTGGTGCTGCCGTTCAGCGGATTGGCGTATTTGACGTCGAACAGATTGTCGGCGCGGAAATCGACTTTCAGATCGTCGGTCGCCTGATAGCTGGCGAAAGCATTGACCAGTGTGTAGTCCGCCGCGACGGCATTGCCCTTCGGCTTGCCGTTATACTGCACCTCACCGCCGACGGTCAGCTTGTCCTCGAGGAAACGCAGGCCTAGCTGAGCGGTGACCTGAGAGGAGGGAATAGTGGCGAGGTCGGCTTCCACACCCTTGTAGGAAACGGTGTGGCCATCCGTGATGGAGGCCGAGAGGCCGGCATAGCCCCATGCCGCGTCATAGACGCCTTCCAGCTCGAAACCGTTGATCTTGGCCTTGGCGAAATTTTGATACTGGAAGCAGATCGGGATGCCGGGGCCGAAGGGGCAGCCACTGCCTGGAGCGAACGGCGACAGCGTTACGCCGTCGATATAGTCGTCGACATCGTTGTTGAAATAGGCTGCTTTCAGGCGCAAGGCGTCGCCCGGCTCGAAGATATCGTTCTGCTTGTAGTTGACGCCGAGCTCGGTCGTCTTGCCGGTTTCAGGCCGCAGATTTGGATTGGGCAGGAACGGGAAGCTGACGCCGGCCGGATGATTGCCGCTGATCAGCGTTTCTGTGATCGAGGGAGAGCGGTAGCCTTCCGCATAAGTGCCGTAGAATTGCAGGCCGGCAAGCCCGCCGCTGTTGAATGGCGAGACACCGACGGTGACGCGCGGGGATAGCCTGTCGCCGGAAATATCATGCGTGTCATCCTTCAGGCTGTAGCTGTCGTAGCGCAGGCCGGCGATGACTTCGAGCCAGTCCCAGGTGAGCTTGTCCTGGACATAGGCGCCGGACACGTTGCGCTTGCCCGACGGCGTGTAGAAACTGTCGCCCCCGGCCGCGCCACCCGTCTTGACGCTGTCGCCGACCCAATCGCCGCCATAGGTCAGTTCATGCGCGATGCCGCTCGTTTCGAACCGCGACGTGTTCCAGATATCGATGCCGGTCGAGCCGACATCGAATGTCGACAGTGATCCTGCCGGCAGCACCACGGGAAGACCGGTCACCGGATCGAACCGGTTCTGCGGCGCGAGACTGGTCAGGTCGAGATTGGTCTTGTTGTAGGACGTGTTGATGTGGAGATCGAGCCAGCTCTTGTCTTCGTCCGTGATGTTGTAGCGGGCCGTGAAGGTGTTCGACTTCAGGTCGACGTCGTTGACCGGCACGCCGCCGCTGGTCTCGTCCCAGTCGTCGCTCGAACCGACCCAGCCGAGCTTGAGCTCACTGTTCTCGGTGGGCCGGACGGTCGTCTTGAGCAGGCCGCTCAGCACGTCGAAGCCGGTGCCGTTGACGGTGTCGCCGTCGCCGTCCTTGTAGTTGTCGTAGGCGCGGTAAACGATGTTGCCCAACACGTCCCAGTTCTCATTGATGCGATAGGCACCGGTGGCGCTGGTGGTCCAGCCCTTGCCGTTGCTCTCGTATCGTCCGGTGACGGAACCGGCCCAGGTCTCGTCGGGCTTGAGGAAATCGACCGCATCCTTGGTGTCGAAGAAGACGACGCCGCCAATGGCGCCGGAGCCATAGGTGTTGGCGACAGGACCACGGATCACGTCGACGGATTTGACGAGCTCGGGATCGATGTAGAAGGTCGACTGGGTGCCGTGGTCGGAACGCTGGAAATCCTGGCGCGCGCCATCGACGATCACCGCGACGCGGCCGAAATCCTGCAGGCCGCGGATGTTGATGCTGGTGCTGACGCGCCTGGCGTCGGCCTGTGCAGCGACACCAGGCACACCGAAAAGCATCTCGTTCGGCGTCGTCGCCATTCGGCGATCGAGCTGTTCCTGGTCGACATGGCTGGCCGAGGCCAGCGACTGAATCGCCGTTTCGCCTGTGCGGCTGAGCACCAGGATCTTGTCGAGAAGCGTAGCGCCCGCTAGGGCTGCCCTTTGCTGTTCAGCCCCTTTCGATTGATCAGTGGGGTGCGTCGCCTGTTGCGCGTGCGCCGATGGCGCGGATAGAGCGATCGCCGCCACGCTTGCGAGCAAAGCCGCCGCACCGTTCGCCGCCGACCGGCCGCGCCATTCCCTAACTATCAACCCCATGCCCCAACTCCAAATCCCAGGTTCCATGCTGGCTGGCCCGGGGCTTGCTGGCATTTTTGATCGTATCCGGCATCTTAAATGTTGACTCATTTAGTCCGGTATTGCACTGACTAGTAAACATGATTTTTCGAGTCAAGAAATTAATCGGCAGTTCGCAACGCCTAGCCAGATGCCCGGCACAGGAAAGGGATCGACCCAGATGAACACGCACAATCCCAACGAGTTTCGCTATCGTGTCCGCCGTTCCGACGACACCTCCACCCGTTTCGATCGGGTCTCGCTGGCGGTGCGGACACTGTCCAGCAACACGCTGTTCCAGGGCGAGCACGAAATCGGCATCGAGCATCATGGCGCGCTCTACCGGCTGAAGATCACCCGCCAGGGCAAGCTCATTCTCAACAAGTAACGCAAGGCATCAGGGGTAAAGACATGGATCAGCGCCTAAAACCCGCTCCGCATGAAATCCGGCGGGCCCGGACCGAGAATCCGAAAGCGCGCGAGCGTGACCTTGCCGCGCAGCTCGGCATTTCGGAGGCCGAGCTGGTGGCGGCGCATTGCGGCGACGGCGTCGTGCGCGTCGAACCCCGCGTCAACGACCTTCTGACCGGTCTCGAGGCTGTTGGTGAGGTGATGGCGCTGACCCGCAACGAAAGCGCCGTACACGAGAAGATCGGCGTCTATGACAAGGTTGTCACCGGCAACAATAATGCCATGGTGCTCGGCGAGAACATCGACCTGCGCATCTTTCCGAAAGTCTGGGCGCATGGCTTTGCCGTGGAGAAGCGCGACGGCGACGACATCCGCCGCAGCCTGCAGTTCTTCGATGCGGCCGGCGACGCCGTGCACAAGGTGCATCTGCGCCCGGCCTCCAGCCTTTATGCCTACCAGAAACTGGTCGCCTCGCTGGAACCGCCGAACCAGGAGCCGACGATAGACGTTTCAGGGCCGGTTCTCGATGAGGAAAGCGGGGCCGAAGCATCGACGGCGAGCCTGCGTGACCTGCGTGACCGCTGGAGCCGGCTGACGGACGTGCACCAATTCTTCGGCATGCTGAAGACGCTGAAGCTCAGCCGCCGCCAGGCGGTGCGCATGGTTGGCCAGGACTACGCCTGGCTGCTCGACAATGACGCGGTGCGCGCCATGTTCCATCACGCCGCCGAAAGCGAGATGCCGATCATGTGCTTCGTGGGCAACCGCGGCTGCATCCAGATCCACTCCGGTCCGATCAAATCGATCAAGTCCATGGGCCCGTGGATCAACGTGCTCGACGAGACCTTCCACCTGCACCTGCGCACCGACCACATCCATGAAGTCTGGGCAGTGCGCAAGCCGACCAAGGACGGCCATGTCACATCGCTCGAGGTCTATGCCGCCAATGGCGATATGATCATCCAGTTCTTCGGCAAGCGCCATGAAGGCGAAAGCGAGCGCGACGACTGGCGTTTTCTGGCCGAGCACCTGCCGCGCATTCCGAACCCGACGGCAGCCTGAGGAAAGTGTGATGCGTTTTGTTTCGAGACCGTCCGTCCTGCGCGGATCGATGATCGGTTGTGCAATCGGCCTTTCCATGGCTTTCGCCGCGCTGCAACCAGCTGGCGCAAGCGAAGGCGTTTCGGTGTTTCCCGATCCTTCGAAGATCGTCGCCATTGGCGGGTCCATCACCGAGATCGTCTATGCGCTTGGCGAGGAGAGACATTTGGTGGCGCGTGATTCCACCAGCCTCTATCCAGAGGCCGCGCTCGACCTGCCTGATGTCGGTTACATGCGCCAGCTGTCGCCGGAAGGCGTCTTGTCGGTCAATCCGACAGGCATAGTGGCATTGCACGGCAGCGGCCCCAGGGAAGCCGTCGACGTGCTGAAGAAGACGAGCATTCCTTTCATCGAAGTGCCCGAGCAGTACAACCGCGAAGGCATCCTCCAGAAGGTTCGCATTGTCGGCAAGGCGATCGGGGTCGAGGCCAAGGCCGAGGTGCTGGCCAAGGCGCTCGATGCGAAACTCACAGCCGCCGAAAAGCAGACAGCCTCCATCAGGGAGCGCAAGCGCGTGTTGTTTATTCTCTCGACGCAGGGTGGCAAGATCCTGGCGGCCGGTAGCGAAACCGCTGCCGACGGCATGGTCAAGCTGGCGGGCGGGGTCAATGCGGTGGAAGGCTTTTCCGGCTACAAGCAAATGTCGGACGAAGCGATCATCACCGCCAGGCCGGACGTGATCCTGATGATGAGCAATGCCGGGCCGCCGGTCTCGGACGACGAAGTGTTCGGCAATCCATCCATCGCCTCAACGCCGGCCGGAACGGCGCGCAAGCTGATCCGAATCGATGGCGCCTATCTACTCGGCTTCGGGCCGCGCACGGCCGACGCGATCCACGATCTCGCCGTTTCTCTCTATGGCGCACAGGTCACGGACCGAGCATCATGGCCGACCAGTCGATCGCCGGTCCGGTGAAGGCGACGAGGGCATCCGAAGGGGATCGTTCCGGCCGCGCCCGTGCCGTCATCCTTCTGCTGTGCGTGTGCTTGGCGATCGCCGTCTTGCTGTCGCTCACATCCGGGGCGTCGGATGCATCCGCCGTGACCGTCTTCAGGTATTGGCTCTTTGGCTCCGCCCCCGGCGATGCGGTGCCCAACGCCCGCGACAGCTTGATCGTCTATTACATCCGCATGCCACGCATCATCCTCGGCATGTTGGTGGGTGCGGCGCTCGCGGTTTGTGGCGCCGTCATGCAAGGGCTGTTCCGCAATCCGCTTGCCGACCCCGGACTGATCGGCGTTTCCGCAGGGTCCAGCCTTGGCGCGGTGGTGATCATCGTGCTTGGCGGGACCGCGCTGGCCCCAGTGACCGCCTTGCTCGGGACGCTTGCACTGCCACTTGCGGCGTTCGTCGGCGGTCTCGTCACCACATTGGCGCTTTATCAGGTCGCCACGCGACGGGGCCAAACCTCGGTCGCCACCATGCTGCTCGCCGGCATAGCCCTGGCGGCACTTGCCATGGCGCTGACCGGAACACTGATATTCATGGCCGACGATCGCCAGCTGCGCGACCTGACCTTCTGGTCACTGGGATCGCTCGGCGGTGCGACATGGGCCAAGATCGCTTCCGTCGGACCCATAATCGTCCTGGCACTGGCGGCGATGCCGTTCCTGGCACGCGGCCTTAACGCGCTGGCGCTGGGCGAAGCGACCGCGGGCCATCTCGGCATTCCGGTGCAGCGGCTGAAATACACCGCCATCATCGGCGTTTCGGCGGCGGTCGGCGCCTCCGTCGCCGTCAGCGGCGGCATCGGCTTCGTCGGCATCGTCGTGCCGCATCTGCTGCGCCTGCTGATCGGGCCCGACAATCGCTACCTGCTGCCGGCATCGGCGCTGCTCGGCGCCTCGTTGTTGCTGCTCGCCGATGCGGTCGCGCGCACCATCGTGGCGCCGGCCGAGCTGCCGATCGGCATCGTTACCGCGATATCAGGTGCGCCGTTCTTCCTGTGGATATTGCTGCGCAAGCGCGGCGTGATCGATTTGTGAGGCTGGAATGATCGAGGCGAGGGATGTTTCGATTGACATCGCCGGCAAGAGAATCGTTGCCGGTGTCGATTTCGATGCGCGGCCGGGCGAGGTGGCGGCAATCGTCGGCCCTAATGGTTCGGGCAAGACGACCTTCCTGAAGGCGTTGTCGGGGGACCTCGCCTATATCGGAAGCATCGTTCTCAACGGCCGCGACCTCGCGGCAATGAAGCCGGTGGAGGTCGCCGTCCAGCGGGCCGTGCTGCCGCAAGCGACGACTCTGTCGTTTCCTTTTACTGTGCGGGAGGTCGTCACGCTTGGCCTGGTCGGTGGCCGTTCGGGCGTGCTGCCGGGCGAGGACGGACGCCTACCGGAACGGGCGCTGGCTCGGGTCGATCTCGACGGTTTTGCCGGCCGCTTCTACCAGGAGCTTTCCGGTGGCGAGCAGCAGCGTGTCCAGCTTGCGCGCGTGCTGTGCCAGGTCTGGGCACCGGTGCTCGACGGCAAGCCGCGCTATCTGTTCCTGGACGAGCCGGTGTCCAGCCTCGACATCAAGCACCAGCTGATCATCATGAACATCGCCCGCGACTTCGCCAGAAGGGGCGGGGGCGTGGTTGCGATCCTGCACGACCTCAATCTGACGGCCGTGTACGCCGACCGCATCTTCGTGATGCATCGCGGCCAGTTGGCCGCGAGCGGCTCGCCCCACGACGTGCTGAGTGATGAGCTGATCGAGAAGGTGTTCGATTGCCGGCTCAAGGTCGGCGTGCTGCCGCCCGGCAACATGCCGTTCGTGCTCCCGCAATCGTCCGTCAGCTGATATTCAGCCGATCCTCGCGCGACGCGGCAGTGATCAAGCCGCCGGGGCGCGGCGCTCCGTCAGCATGTCGATGCCGAGAAGGGCGCGCACATTCGGCCGTGCCGCCACAAGGTCGGCGATCGTGTAGCGGGCAAGCACAGCGAAGAAGGCGTTGAGCGCTTCGCGCAATGCGGAGTTCAGCGCGCAGCTGTCGATCAGGGGGCATTCGGCGGCATCGTTCTCGAAGCACTCCGCCATGGCAAAGCTTTCCTCGGTCACGCGCACGACGTCGAACAGGCTGATCGATTCGGCGGCACGACCGAGCCGTACCCCTCCGTTCCGCCCGCGCACGGTCTCGACCATGCCGTTCTCGACCAGAGGCTGAAGGATTTTGAACAGGAACAGTTCCGACACCGAATAGGCGGCCGCGATCTCCGGGATGCGGCTCAACCGGTCATTGTTGGCGGCGCAATACATCAGAATGCGCATGGCATAGTTGGTTTGGCGCGTAAGCCGCATCTTGTCCTCACTCGGCGCTGATCTGATGCAACCACGCCAGATTCTAAACTTTGCTGGCGCGGCCCTCGTCCGGAATCCGGATCGCTGCACTGGTTTCGACGGAATATGGCCTATACCTTGGAATAATTCCAGACTAGCCGGGCATCATAGATGAATAGGCTCGTCAACTTTACGTGCGTCACCGGGCAAAAGCCGGGACAGACAAACCGGCTGCCACGGGCATTCCGGCCGCGGCACTAGATAGGCCTGAAATAGACGAGGAGCGGCCCATCCATGGCTCAGTCCGACCTACCCCTGGCGCCAGTGCGGTTCGATGCCGACGCTGGCGACAAGCTTTCCGCGCTACGGCGGACAAAGTTCGTCGCCACGGCGGCATTGGCACTCTGCGTGGTGGTCTTTGCCTTGGCCAAGTCTTTCCAGAGCAGCTATCCATGGCTCGGCTTCGTCGCCGCCTTTGCCGAGGCGGCAACGATCGGTGGCCTCGCCGACTGGTATGCGGTGGTGGCGCTGTTCAAACGGCCGCTCGGGCTGCCGATCCCGCACACGGCCATCATCCCGGAAAACCAGGACCGCATCGCCGACAATCTCGGCCGTTTCATCGAGGTCAATTTCCTGGCGCCGGAACCGGTACGTGAAAAACTCGGCGAAGTTGATTTTTCGGCGCTCGTGGCCGATTGGCTGGCCGATGCCGAACGTGCCGCCGGCCTGTCGCGTTTCGTCGTGCGGCTGGTGCCGCGGACGCTTGCCGCCGTCGAACAATCCGGTCTGCGCGGCTTCGTCACCAGCCGCATGCTCGAACAGATCGAAAAGGTGCCGCTGGCACCGCTTGCGGCCGAACTTCTGTCGGCGCTCACCGACGACCGCCGCCACCAGAAGCTGTTCGACGAGTTCATCAAGGTCATCGGCCGGTTTCTCAACGACGAACAGGCGCTGGCGACGATGCGCGACAAGATCCGCGAGGAACTGCCGTCGCTGTTCAACCTGTTCCGGGCCGACGCCTATCTCCTGAAGAAGATCGTCGCTTCGGCCGGCTCCTTGCTGGACGAGGTGCGTGCCGATCCCGACCACCCGATGCGTGCCGAGTTCGACCGTTTCGCGCAAGGTTTCGTCGAGAAGCTGCGCACGTCCAAGCAATATGCCAGGCGAGCGGAGAAAATGAAGCGCGACTTCCTCGCCAGACCCGAAATCAGGGCGCTGGCCGGCGACATGTGGGAGAGCCTCAGCCTGTTCATCGAGCAGGACGCCAGGGCGCCGAATTCGTTGATCAGGGAGCATCTAGCCAACATGTTCGTCGAAGTCGGCCGCCATCTTGCCGGAGACGCGCAGATCCGGGCCGACATGAACCAAGGATTCGTGGTGGCGCTCGCCTCTTTTGTCGAGAGCCAGAAGAGCGGTGTGTCGAAATTCATCGCCGACCAGGTCAAGCGCTGGGACCTCGCCCAACTGACACGCCTGATCGAGATGAACATCGGCAGGGACCTGCAATATATCCGCTTCAACGGCATGATCATCGGCGGGCTGGCGGGCATCGCACTTTACGCGATCGAGTTGCTGCTCCCAGTCAATTGATCCCTATCGATCGCCTAGGCCCGTGTTCGAAATGGACACGAGGCGTTCGAGTGCTATTCTCCTCGATGAGGGCGACCGCGACCGCGGCAAAGGGGAGATGACAATCATGGCCAGACAATCGGAATCCGATTCCTTCATGGAAATGTTCGGCAGGTTCGGCCGTGACCTGAAGGTGCCGAATGTGGATGTCGAAGCGACTCTTGCGCATCACCGCAAGAATCTCGAAGCTTTGGAGAAATCCGCGCGTGCCGGGGCGGCTGGGACGTCCTCGCTGTTGTCTAGGCAACGCGAAATGCTGCAGGACACGCTGCGTGAAATCGCCGACATGGCGCAGAGCTACCGCGCATCGGGCAATCCGCAGGAGTTGATGGCCAGGCAGACGGAGTTTGCCAGAAAATCCTTCGAGGCTGCGCTCAAGAACGCCGGGGAAGTGGCTGAGCTGGCCAGGAAATCAGGCACAGACTCGATCGACATCCTGCGCGCGCGCATCAAGGAGGCGATGGAGGAGGTCCGCGCCGGTTACGGGGAGAAGTAGGTTCTCATGGGCTGTCGTTCCGCTCTCGGCCGGGCACACCCCGTTCCCGATACCGCAACCTTTCGCACAGTTGCATTAGCGCCACGCCATAAGCTCCCGCCAGTCCGAAAAGGTCGGAAAAGACCCAATTCGCCTGCCATCGCCTGGCAAGACATGCCACGAGTGAGCGCGAATCCGCCGGAACGGATTTTGCGCGGGACGAATTGACAGAGGCCGCCGGTTCGTGGTCCGGAAGCTTTGGAAGCGATCGGGAAAGCAGGAATGACGGAAGTACGGCCTAAAACGCCGCCAACCTACGAGCAGCTGAGAACGATGTCCGGACAGGAGCTCGGCGTCTCGGAATGGACCACGGTCGACCAGAACCGTATCAACCAGTTCGCCGAATGCACCGGCGACCATCAATGGATCCACGTCGATCCTGAACGGGCGCGGCGGCAAAGCCCGTTCCGCACCACGATCGCGCATGGATATCTGACGCTGTCGATCATCGGCGCGCTGGCCCTCGAAATGGGGATCGTGCCCGAGAATACGCAGGCAGCCTTCAACTATGGTTTCGACAAGGTGCGTTTTCTGGCGCCGGTCAAGGTCGGTGCACGCATTCGCCTGCGCACGACACTGCTTTCCATGGAAGACAAAGGCCCGGGCCAGTATCTGATGAAGGCAGACAACACGGTCGAGATCGAAGGCGAGGAAAAGCCGGCGCTGATAGCTGAAACACTCGTCATGCTCTACGAGCGCCGCAAGCGGGCAGGGGCCTGAACGGCGACCCGCCAGGCCATACCGCCGTCCCGAAAAATGATTGCGCCGACATTCCCTCGAATGTGCGAGCAGTCGACTAGCAGCCTGAAGTTTTCCAGGCAACGGGAGGCGCGTGCGATGTCAGCGAGCCATCACCGTTTCGAGCACCTTGAAAATCCGCTCGTCCGCGCACTGGGCGATGTTGAAGCGCAGGAAGCGGCTGGCGGACCGCGACAGGCTGAACGCATTGCCGGGCGCCAGCACGATGTTGTCAGCGAGCGCACGGCGGGCGGTTTCGGCCGCATCCACGCCTTCCGGCAGGGTGCACCACAGGAACAGTCCGGCCGGCTGCTCGATCCAGGGTGTGATGCCGATCGCTTTCAGCCGGGCGCTGGTCTCGCCCATGGCCCGCGAAAGGCGGGCGCGCAGCAAGTCCATGTGCTTACGGTAGCTGCCGTCCTTCAGCAGCATCAGCACAAGTTCGGCCGCCAGCCGTCCGCCGCCGAAAGTCGTGGCGATCTTAAGATCGGTCAGGCCCTCGATCCAGTCACGGGGCGCGGCGATGAAACCGCAGCGAACCGACGCCGACAGTGTCTTGGAGAAACTGCCGATCTGGACGACGCGACTAAGGCCATCGAACGCCGCCAGCCTTGGGGCAGGAATGTGCTCGAAGTCGGCGAAGATATCATCCTCGACGATGGTCAGATCCGACTGGTCGGCCAGTTTGAGCAAACGATGGGCCGTCACCGGAGACAGGATCGCGCCGGTCGGGTTATGGATGCCCGAGTTGGTGATGTAGAGGCGCGGCCGGTGTTCGGCGAGCGCCTGGGCGAACAGCTCGATGTCCGGCCCCGACGGCGTGTAGGGCACGCTGACGACCTTGGCGCGGTGGGCGCGTAGCAGAGCGTGGAAATTGAAGTAGCAGGGATCGTCGACCAGCACGGTGTCGCCGGGCTCGATCAGGAACCGGCACAAGAGGTCGATGGCCTGGGTGCCCGATTCCGTCAGCATGATCTGGTCGGGGGTGGCTTCTATGCCGTGCCCGGCCATGCGCCGCGCCAGCAATTGCCGCAGCGGCGGCAGCCCGAGCGGCGTGCCGTAATCGGCAAGCGCGACATCTTCGGCACGCGCGACCGTGCGCAATGCCCGGCGCAGCCCGGCCTGCGGCATCCATGAAGCCGGCAACCAGCCGCAGCCGGGTTTCAGGACCTCGTCGCCAGCCTCCAGGGATTGGCGCGAGACCCAGAGCGGATCGACGGCACGGTCGAGCCGGGGACCGATCTCAGCGAGCGACAGCGGTGCCAGCGCCCCGGCGGCATAGAAACCGGAACCGGGCCGCGAACGGATCGCGCCTTCGGCGGCAAGCCGTTCGTAGGCCTCGACCACCGTGGATTTCGACACCTGCATGGATTTGGCGAAAGCGCGGATCGAGGGCAGCCTTGCTCCAGGCGTCAGGCTGCGCGCGGCAATGCGCTGCCGGATGGCGGCCATGACCCCTTCGACGAGAGTTCCGCCGCTGTCGAGCCTGACTGCTTCATCCATCTGTACCTTCCAGAAACCATGACAGTTTTGTCGAATTGTACTGCATTGTCTCTGGTGGCGCCATAGCTGCAGGCCCAATAGAGGGCGAGACAAACGGAGCCTGCGATGGACAAGACGGCGAGCGGCTGGGTGAGCGGATTTATCGGCGTGCTGATTTTCAGCGGTTCGTTGCCCGCGACGCGCGTGGCGGTGATGGATCTCGATCCGATATTCCTGACATCGGCCCGCGCGGTCATTGCCGGCCTGCTCGGTCTCGCGCTGCTGCTTGTGTTTCGTGAGAAGCGCCCCGGGCGTCAAGACTTGCTGTCGCTCATCATCGTTGCGCTTGGCGTGGTCGTCGGCTTTCCCTTGCTGACGGCATTGGCGCTGAAGCATGTCACCTCGGCCCACTCGATCATCTTCGTCGGCCTGCTGCCGCTGGCGACCGCGATCTTCGGCGTGCTGCGCGGCGGTGAACGGCCCCGGCCGGCCTTCTGGCTGTTCTCATGCCTGGGCAGTGCCCTGGTGGCGGGCTTTGCGCTTGCGCAAGGCGTGACGGCTTCGCCGGCCGGCGATGGACTGATGCTGGCGGCCATCATCGCCTGCGGCCTTGGCTACGCCGAGGGTGCCGCGCTGTCGCGCAGGCTCGGTGGCTGGCAAGTGATCTGCTGGGCGCTGGTGCTGTCCCTGCCGGTCATGCTGGTGCTGACCTTTGCGACCTTGCCGCCATCCTTCGCCAGCGTCGGCTCCAATGCCTGGATCGGTCTTGGCTATGTTTCGCTGTTCAGCATGCTCATCGGCTTCGTGTTCTGGTATCGCGGCCTGGCGCAAGGCGGCATTGCGGCGGTGGGGCAGTTGCAGCTTCTGCAGCCATTCTTCGGGCTCGCACTAGCGGCGACGCTGCTGCATGAACAGGTCAGTCCGATGATGATCGTCGTCACGCTCGGCGTGGTGCTTTGCGTTTTCGGCGCGAAGAAGTTTGCCAAGCAGGATTTGCCGCGCCGTGCGGCTGCATAGCGATCCCGACCCTCACGAGAACTTCGTCACCACCCCAATGCCGATACCCTCGAAGCCGCCCATCGCCATCAAGGCCGCTGGCGCTTCGTCGAGGCTGATCTTCTTGCCGACCAACAGTTCGGGTTTGAGCTTGCCGTGGCGGATCATCTCCATCATCGCGGGGTAGCGATAGGCCTGCATGCCGTGAGTGCCGAGGATTTCGAGTTCGAAGGCGATCACCTTGTCCATCGGCACCTGCGGGCGGGCGTGTTCGCCCAGCATCAAGCCGACCTGCACGTGACGGCCGCGCCGGCGGAGGTTGGCGATCGAGTTGAAGGACGTCGTCGGATGGCCGAGCGCGTCCATCGACATGTGAGCGCCACCATCGGTGATCTGCTTGACGGCCTTGACGACGTTCGGTGTCGTCGAAGCGTTGATGGTCGCCACGGCGCCGATCTGTTTGGCGAAGTCCAGCTTCTCCTCGGTGAGGTCGATGGCGATGACATTGGCGCCCATCGAACTGGCGATCATGATTGCCGACAGGCCGACGCCGCCGCAGCCATGCACCGCCACCCATTCGCCGGGCTTTACCCGGCCCTGATCGACAATGGCGCGGAACGATGTGACGAAGCGGCAGCCCAGGCTGGCGGCCGTCGCGAACTCCATTTCATCGGGCAGGCGCACGAGATTGGTGTCGGCGTGTTCGATAGCGACATATTCGGCGAACGAGCCCCAGGCGTTGAAGCCAGGCTGGGACTGGTGTTCGCAGACCTGGTGATTGCCGGATGTGCATTCGAAGCAGTGGCCGCAGCCGACGGCAAACGGCACGGTGACGCGTTCGCCCGCCTTCCAGCGAGTGACGTGCTTGCCGGCGGCAACCACGACGCCGGCCAGTTCGTGGCCCGGCACATGCGGCAGGCGGATATCGGCGTCATGGCCCATCCAGCCGTGCCAGTCGCTGCGGCAAAGCCCGGTCGCCTCGACCTTGATGACGACGCCATCGGCCGCCGGCTTCGGGTCTGGCACGGTCTGGATCGTCGGCGCTTCGCCGAACTGTTCAAAGACGACGGCTTTCATCGGCAACTCCACCCTTGCACGGACTCAGGGAAACGATAGCCGATTCCCTGTCTGGTCAAGCGGAAATCGGTTCGAGCGCGGCGTTTGGACCGCGTATGTGTGCCCGGCGCGCCTTGAAGTCGGGGTCGGTGACAACTCTATTCGGCGTCGATCTGGTTTTGTGGCGCGGCTTTCTGGAAGGCGGGTAGCGCCATGCAGGCGGCATTGATACGAGCGATTGTCGGGTAGGGCGTCAAATCAACGCCAAAGCGGGCGTTGCTAGTGACTTGCGCGGCAAGGCAGATGTCGGCCAGCCCCGCCGCCTCGCCATGACAGAATGCGCCGGTTTCGGACGACGCCGTGAGCAATTTTTCGAGTGGCCCAAATCCTTCATTGACCCAATGCCGGAACCAGTTGGCGACATCCTGGTCGCCGGCGCCGAACAGAGTGCGCAGCGAAGTCAGCACGCGCAGATTGTTCACCGGATGGATGTCGCAGGCGATCATCTGCGCCAGCATTCTCACTCGTGCCCGGCTCGGCGGATCCTTCGGCAATAGCGGGGGTTCAGGTATGGTCTCGTCGAGAAACTCGATGATCGCCAGCGATTGGGTCAGGAGCATGCCGTCGCTCCAGATCAGTGCCGGCACCAGCCCCTGCGGATTGACCGCGAGATAGGCTGCTTCGAGATGCTCGCCATGGCGCAGGTGATGCGGGATGTAGTCATAGCCCACACCTTTCATCTCCAGGGCAATCCGCACCCGGTGCGAGGTGGAGGAGCGGAAGTAGTTGTGCAGGACAATGTCGCTCATACGGTCACTTCCGTTGGCCGATCGTCACTTCGATCGTGCCGATGCCATCGACACCGCCTGATATCGTTTCACCCGGCTTGATCGCGCCGACACCGGCGGGCGTGCCGGTGAAGATCAGGTCGCCGGCCTGCAATTCCACGCCCTCGCTGCAGATCGAGACGATGTCCGATACCGGCCAGATCAGTTCGGCGAGGTCGGCATCCTGTTTCACCACACCGTCGACGGCGAGCCAGATGCGCCCCTTCGTCGGGTGACCGGATTTCTCCGCGGCAACCAGCGGGCCGCAGGGCGCGGAACGGTCGAAGGCCTTCGACCAGTCCCAGGGCCGCGCCGCCTTCTTGGCGGCATCCTGGAGGTCGCGGCGGGTGAGGTCGATGCCGACGCCGTAGCCCCAGACATGATCCAGCGCCTTGTCGCGGGCAATGCGAAAGCCTGAGGTGCCGATCGCCACCACCAGCTCGATCTCGAAGTGTAGGTTTTCCGTCAGCGGCGGGTAGGGGATATCAGTGCCGGAATCGACCACCGCGTCGGCCGGCTTGGTGAAGAAGAAGGGCGGATCGCGATCGTCATTGCCGAACTCGCGCGCATGCGCCGCATAGTTGCGCCCGACGCAGAAAATGCGCCGCACGGCAAAGCGTTCGCCGGAAC
This sequence comes from Mesorhizobium sp. LNHC209A00, assembly GCF_000502915.1. Lineage (NCBI taxonomy): Bacteria > Pseudomonadati > Pseudomonadota > Alphaproteobacteria > Hyphomicrobiales > Phyllobacteriaceae > Mesorhizobium > Mesorhizobium sp. LNHC209A00. Next base: position 194,750 of record NZ_AYWT01000001.1, on the reverse strand, counting down.
CCGCAATGGCGACAGAAGGCGTTGGCGGGGCGGGAAGGACAAAGGCGGTCATGACGGTCTCTGCGTTTGATGGGGAGTTGGCGGCACATTCGGCCGATTTCCGGGGGCGGGCAAGGCGTCGCTTTTCATAAAGCGTGGCCTTCGCCGTGGCTGTATAAGGAATCCAGGCTTCCGATCATTTTTGCAGCGATGAATCCTGTTCAACGGCGATAGACTATTTGCCAATAATCCGGCCATGGTCAGGAGACTATGGTGTGCCCGGTAAACCGGAACGAGCCCCATGACAGCCCCTACCGATCGCGCCCGGTTCCTTATCATCGACGATCATCCGCTGTTTCGCGAGGCGCTGCACAGCGCCGTTCAAATGGCTTATCCCGAGGTCGATACGGTCGAGGCGCGCTCGATCGCCGAGGCGCTGGACTTGCTGGCCGACGCAAAGCCTTTCGACCTTGCGCTTCTGGACCTCAGCATGCCCGACGTGCACGGCTTCGAGGGGTTGTTGCAGCTCAGGACCCGCTATCCGCGCCTGCCGGTGGTGATCGTGTCGGGTCATGAGGAGCCGAGAATCATTTCCGAGGCCTTGTCCTACGGCGCTGCCGGCTTCATTCCGAAATCGGCGCGCAAGAGCGATCTCGCCGCCGCCATTCGCTCGGTGATGGACGGCGCGATCTATGTGCCTGAAACCTATGAGGGCCTTCCGCCGGGGGCGGACAGCACCGATCGCGCCGATATGGTGCAGCGGCTTTCCAAGCTGACGCCGCAGCAATTGCGCGTGCTGCAGATGCTGCGCCAGGGCCTGCTCAACAAGCAGATCGCCTACGAGCTGCAGGTCGGCGAGACCACGGTCAAGGCGCATGTGTCTGAGATCCTGCGCAAGCTCAATGTGTATAGCCGGACGCAAGCGGTGATCGAGGTCTCGAAACTCGACAGTGCCGAGCTGTTTCGGGATCAGGTAGGGTTTTGAACCAAACCCTCCCGCTAAGCCAGCAGATGCGCCAACAGTGCCCTTAGCTGCGCCGGCTTCACCGGCTTGCGCATCAGTTCGATGCCGCCGGCCCGTGCTGCCTTGGCCACGGCTTCGGAGCTGTCGGCGGTGACGATCAGCGCCGGCACGGCGCGGCCGAGATAGTCGCGGACCTCCGATATGGTAGCAGTGCCGAGATCGCCGCCGTCGAGGTGCTGGTCGGCGATGACGATGTCGGGCACCCAGTCGGTGTCGCCAAGCATGTCCAGCGCATCGGCGGTCGAGGTCGCGGCGCGCACCAGGCACTGCCAGCGTTCGAGCAGGAAGGTCATGGCTTCCAGCACTTCGGCGTCGTTTTCGACCAGCAGCACCTTGCTGCCGAACAGGCCGTAGCCGCGCGGCCGCTCCATGCTAGCGGCGCTGGCGATGGCATCGGCGGGCGCGCCGAGGCCGACGGGGACATCGATGTGGAAGATGGTACCGCGTCCGACCTTGGATGAAAACGTCACGGGATGGCCGAGTGCGCCGGCCATGCGGCGCACGATGGCGAGCCCCAGCCCAAGACCGCCGCTGTCGAGTTCGGCAGGAGCCGGCAAGGTGCCGCGGTGGAACTCCTCGAACACCGCTTCGCGCTGATCCTCGGGAATGCCGCAGCCCGTGTCGGCGACATCGATGCGGATGGTGTCGCCGCGATGGCGTGTGCCGACAAGGACGCCGCCCGAGCGCGTATAGCCCAGCGCATTGGAGAGAATATTCTGCAGGATGCGGCGCAGAAGAGTTCGGTCGGAACGGACTACGGCGTTGACCGGCCGGAATTTCAGCGACAGTGCCTTCAATTCCGCCACGGGCTGGAAATCCGAGCGCAGCGACGAGAACAGCGCCTCCAGGCTGACGTCGCCAATGTCGGGCTGGACCACGCCGGCGTCGAGCTTGGAGATGTCGAGCAAGGTGCGCAGCAGGTCTTCCATCGTTTCCAGCGAGCGCTCGACCTGCCGCACGAGCTTCTTTCCCTCATCGCTGGTCTGCACCTCGGCAAGGGCGGAGACGGAGAGATGGGCGGCGTTCAGCGGCTGCAGTACGTCGTGGCTGGCCGCGGCGAGGAACCGTGTCTTGGACAGGTTCGCCTGTTCGGCGTTTTCCTTGGCGGCGCTGAGGTCGATGTTCGACTGCTCCAGCCGCCGCAACGTCGAATGCAGTTCCTCGGTGCGCGTACGCACTCGGCTTTCCAGCGAGATCGCGGTCTGGAACAGCGAAAAGGCATTGCCTTGCTGGTCCATCGAGCGCTCGACGCGGCTGACCAGGGCGGCGTTGATCTTCTTCAGCCTGTCGAGATCGTTTATGTCCCTGAGCGGCATGCTGTTGCGCCGCTCTATTCAGCCGCCTGGCGGTCGCCGAAAGCGATGCCGGTGAAAGTCTGGTTGAGGTGCATCGACCGATATTGTTCGCCGTAGGTGCCGAAGCCGATGACATTGTTGACCCGGTAGAGTTCCGAAATGTCGCGAAAGACCTGCCTGTTGCGTGCGTCCAACCGGCGCAGCACGCAGTCGAAGCCAAGGATCATATCGATGCCGCCAAGCCTTTCCTCGACCTCGCGCAATGCCGCTCGTGTCGCGTCCACCATGTCCTTGGGCTGGGCGATCGACAGCACTACACCGTCGTCGATGGCGCAGAAGAACGACAGCGAGCCATCCGCGTGCATCTTCTGGATCGAGCGGCAGTAATATTCTCCGCCCACCTTCACCACCACCGGATGCGAGGCGAAGCTCAACGGTGTCAGGGTCTGTGGGAGGATCCCGACCGAAGCGGCATATTCCTCCGCTGCATTCGTGGCGTTGAATTCCCGCACGACGCGGTGATCAGGGTCGGACGCGGTCACCACCAGCTTTTCGTCGGTGGGAACGAAATTGTCGGTCTTGAAGACGTGGAACGGAATTTCCGTGGCGACCAGCACGATGATGGCGCTGTCCGAAGTGACCGTGCCGTTCGAGATCAGGCGCGTCGTCTCGAATTTCAAATCGTCGCCGGCCGAGCCGCCAAGAAGCGGTATGTCGTCGAGACCCCAGTGGATGGCCGAACTCACAGCTTCCTCGGCATAGGACAGCCCGTCGATGAAGCAGAGCGCGAAGGTGTTGCGGGTCTGCTCGCCGCCGAGCCGGGCGCGCAGCGTGCGCCGCAGGGCCTCGACCTCTTCGGTGATCCTGTCCATGCCCGACGTCGATAGATTGTCGACCATCGTGCTGACCGCCGTGAACGACGCCGAGGGCAGCAGCATCGCCAGCATATGGCCTTCCTCGAGCCCCTGCGGCGTGATCTCGCCGGCGGTGGAACAGCCTGCATGGTGGAGACACGGCGCGTGGGCCGAGAGTGCCCGTGACAGGGCGCCGGCCTCGATCAGGCTCTGGGAAAAGAACACGAGGGCAAAGCCGGCATTGATGGCGGCGGCCTCGGCGGCTACCGCTCGTGCGAAGACATCCGGGTCGGGCTCGTCCGTGGTCAGCGCCGACAAGCCGCATGCGTAGCGCGTCCGTGAGCTTGTCAGCGGCGTCCTCCCGCATTTCCTCCGACGCCTTCTTGTGCGCGGCTTTTCAAGTGCTTCTGGCGCGCGGGCGACGAGGGCATTGTTGCCGCCAGGAGGCGTTTTGGCAATGGGGCCGAGGAATGCGCTTTGGTGCTCTGGCCATGACCGAAAGTACAATGATCCGCCTTTTCCGTCGTGCTGTTGTTTGTGCCTTGTGCGGTGTACGACTAGCACAGCCGAAGTGCCAGCGGCGCGTCGGCAGCGTAATGACCAAGGTTGACACCCAGGGAGGGGCTATGTCGGACGTTTCGTTGATGGTGAACGGCAAGCGGGTCGGCGGTGCTGTCGAGGATCGAACGCTGCTCGTCCATTTCCTGCGGGAGAATCTCGGCCTGACCGGAACTCATGTCGGTTGCGATACCTCCCAATGCGGCGCCTGCGTCGTCCATGTCGACGGCAAGGCGGTGAAGTCCTGTACCATGCTCGCGGCCCAGGCCTCGGGGTCGAGCGTGGTTACGATCGAAGGCCTGGCCAACGGCGCCGACCTGCATCCCGTCCAGGCAGCCTTCAAGGAACATCATGGTCTGCAATGCGGCTTTTGCACGCCGGGCATGATCATGGCCGCGACCGACATGATCAACCGCCACCCCGAAGGCCTCGACGAGGCCACGGTGCGGGCAGAACTCGAAGGCAATATCTGCCGCTGCACAGGTTACCACAACATCGTGAAAGCCATCCTCGCCGCATCGACGACGATGTCGAAGGGGGCCAGGGGCAAGGCGAAGCAAGCGGCGTGAGGGAAAAGAGGAGTGGAGTAGTCGGGAGTCAGTAATCGTTCTGAACCGGCGGCTGTCCTCACTACTTCCTATTCACACTTCCTATTCACTTTTCGGGAGGAATCTTTGCATGGGTATCGAAGGTGTCGGCGCTCGGGTCGCGCGCAAGGAAGACAAAAGGTTCATCACCGGCGCCGGCCGCTATGTCGACGACATGGTGGTGCCCGGCATGAAGCATGCGGCCTTCGTTCGCAGCCCGCACGCTCATGCGCAGATCAAGAAGATCGACGTGAAAGCGGCTCAAGGCATGCCGGGCGTCATCGGCGTCTTGACCGGCAAGGAACTCAAGGCCGACGGCATCGGCAATCTCATCTGCGGCTGGATGATCCATTCCAAGGACGGCACGCCCATGAAGATGGGCGCATGGTCGCCGCTGGCCGTCGACAAGGTCCGTTATGTCGGCGATGCGGTCGTCGTGGTGGTGGCTGAAACCAAGGGCCAGGCACGCGATGCGGCCGAGGCGGTCGAGATCACCTACAAGGAATTGAAGGCGGTCGCCGATGCGACCAAGGCGCTCGAAAAGGGCGCCCCGCAGGTCCATGCCGAGGCCGAAAACAACCTGATCTTCGACTGGGAGATCGGCGATGCCAAAGCCACGGACGCCGCCATCGGGGCGGCGGCGCATGTCACGCGCATGAAGATCGTCAACAACCGGCTGGTGCCGAACGCCATGGAGCCGCGCGCCGCACTTGGCCATTACGACAGGGCCGAGGATCATTACACCTGCTGGACGACATCGCAAAACCCGCATGTCGCGCGGCTGGTGATGAGCGCCTTCTACAATGTCGCACCTGAAAACAAGCTGCGCGTGATCGCGCCGGATGTCGGCGGCGGCTTCGGTTCCAAGATCTATATCTACCCGGAAGAGATCGTCTGCCTGTGGGCCTCGAAGAAGACCGGCGTGCCGGTCAAATGGGTCGCCGATCGCACCGAGAGCTTCCTCACCGACGCGCATGGCCGAGACCACGTCTCGACGGTGGAAATGGCGTTCGACAAGAACAACAGGATTACCGGTCTCAAGGTCGATACGATCGCCAATCTCGGCGCCTATATGTCGCTGTTCTCGTCCTGTGTGCCAACCTATCTCTATGCAACGCTGCTGTCGGGCCAATATGACATCCCGGCCATCCACGCCAATGTGCGCACTGTCTATACCAACACGGCACCCGTCGATGCCTATCGCGGGGCAGGGCGTCCGGAAGCCACCTATCTTCTGGAACGCACCATGGAAGCGGCGGCACGCGAGCTCGGCGTCTCTCCGGCAGACCTTAGGCGCAAGAATTTCATCACCACGTTTCCACACCAGACACCGGTGATCATGAACTATGACGCCGGGGACTATGGCGCTTCGCTCGATGCGGCGATGAAGACCGCTGACTATACCGGCTTTGCCGGGCGCAAGGCGGATTCGGTCAGGAATGGCAAGCTACGCGGCATTGGCATGAGCTGCTACATCGAGGCCTGCGGCATCGCTCCGTCGGCGGCTGTCGGTTCGCTCGGCGCCGGCGTGGGCCTGTGGGAATCGGCTGAGGTAAGGGTCAACGCCGTCGGCACGATCGAGGTGCTGACCGGCTCGCACAGCCATGGCCAGGGGCACGAGACGACCTTCGCGCAACTGGTCAACCAGCGTTTCGGGGTGCCGATCGATTCGGTGTCGATCGTCCACGGCGACACCGACAAGGTGCAGATGGGCATGGGTACTTACGGCTCGCGCTCGGGCGCGGTCGGCATGTCGGCGATTGCCAAGGCGCTCGACAAGGTCGAGGCCAAGGCCAAGAAGATCGCCGCCCACCTGCTCGAAGCCGACGAGGGCGATATCGTCATCGAGAACGGCGAAGTCAAGGTCGCCGGCACCGACAAGAGCCTGCCGTGGTTCCAGGTGGCTTTGGCCGCCTATACCGCGCACAATTTGCCGGCCGGCATGGAGCCAGGCCTGAAGGAAACGGCGTTCTACGATCCGGCGAACTTCACCTTCCCGGCGGGCTGCTATATCTGCGAGGTCGAGATCGATCCGGAAACCGGAACGACCGAGATCGTCCAGTTCGTGGCTGCGGACGATTTCGGCAACATCATCAATCCGATGATCGTCGAAGGCCAGGTGCACGGCGGCATCGCCCAGGGCGTCGGCCAGGCGCTGCTGGAAGGCGCTCACTACGATGCCAGCGGGCAACTGCTGACGGCAAGCTACATGGATTACACCATGCCGCGTGCCGGCGACCTGCCGTCGTTCAAGGTCTCGACGTCGAACACGCCATGTCCGAGCAACCCACTCGGGATCAAAGGCTGCGGAGAGGCCGGTGCCATCGGCTCGCCGCCGGCAGTGATCAATGCCATTACCGACGCCATCGGCATCGTCGATATAGCCATGCCGGCCACACCGTCCACCGTGTGGGCCGCGATCCGCGCCGCGAAATGAGTGAGTAGGGAAGTAGTGAGTTGCGGATACGGGCAGCGTGCCACCTCCGGCAGCGGCCATTCCCTGCTCCCTACTGACTACTCACTGCTGACTAACCACTTAGGGGGAGGATCCCATGTACGCAGTCAACTACCACCGTGCCGCCTCGCTCACTGAAGCCGCCAAGCTCGTGAAGAATGGCGACGCCAAGCTGCTCTCGGGCGGCATGACCTTGATCCCCGCCATGAAGACGCGGCTGGCGGCGCCGTCCGATCTCGTTGACCTGTCCCGCATCAAGGAACTGCAGGGGGTCAAGGTATCAGGCAAGACGGTCACGATCGGCGCCGCCACCACGCATTTCGACGTCGCCAATGACGAGAAGCTGCGCAAGGCCTGTCCGGCACTTGCCCATCTGGCGTCGCTGATCGGCGATCCGGCGGTACGCCACAAGGGCACGATCGGCGGTTCGATCGCCAATAACGATCCGGCGGCGGACTACCCGGCGGCACTTCTGGCGCTCGGCGCCACTATCATCACCAACAAGCGCGAGATGTCGGCCGACAAGTTCTTCAAGGGGCTGTTCGAAACGTCCTTGAAGGACGGCGAGATCGTCACGGCGGTCTCCTTTACGGCACCGGCGAAGGCAGCGTACGAAAAATTCCGCAATCCGGCCTCGCGCTACGCGATCGTCGGCGTGTTCGTGGCCAAGGGCAAGGACGGCGTCAGTGTTGCCGTCACCGGCGCCGGCGACGACGGCGTCTTCCGCTCGAAGGAGATCGAGGCAGCACTTGCCAAAAGCTTCGATGCCGCTTCGCTCAATGGTGTGAAAGTGCCGGCAAAGAACCTGATGAGCGACATTCACGCTTCATCGGACTACCGTGCCGATCTGATCACGGTCATGGCCAAGCGCGCGGTGGCGGCAGCGAACGCCTGACGCAAGATCGATTACGGACGAGGCAACGGGCTGTCACGGCCCCGTTTTCATTCCCGGCGACTGTAGTTGCTCGGTTCCCGGCGGCCGTGCCCATCCTTGCTTGAGGCAATTCCGGCCCATGCCGCCGGGGATATGCATCAGCGACAATCTCGCACTTGCACAAACTTATATTGCACTGCAGTATAGATCAGTGCGGGAATGCGAGCCGGGTTCGGGAATTGGCCGTGCCTTTCGCATTACAATGCGAAGGGATCGGCTCGCATTACAATGCGAAGGGATCGGCTCGCATTACAATGCGAAGGGATCGGCNCAATGCGAAGGGATCGGCTCGCATTACAATGCGAAGGGATCGGCTCGCATTACAATGCGAAGGGATCGGCTCGCATTACAATGCGAAGGGATCGGCTCGCATTACAATGCGAAGGGATCGGCATGTCCGAAATTTCCGCGACCCATCTGGTTCCGCCCCGAGCGATCGTCGAGCGAACGGCCAGGACAAGACTGGCCTATCTCGATGGCTGGCGCGGTATGTCGATCGCGCTGGTGCTAATCGGGCATTTTTTTCCCGTTCCCGGGATCAATCTGGGCGTGCTGGGCGTCGAATTCTTCTTCGTGCTCAGCGGCCGGCTGATGGCCGAAATCCTATTTATCGAACGCTATCCGCTGAAGAAATTTTTCAAACGCCGGTTCTCGCGCATCTATCCGGCGCTTCTGGTCTTTGTCGTCGTCGCCATGATCACGCTCTCAGGCACGTTCATCGCCTTCAAATGGAAGGCGGCCCTGACGGCGCTGACCTTCACCTACAACTATGCCGGAATTCTCTTGAATCGGGCCGGCGCGCTCGACCACATCTGGTCGCTCTGCATCGAAGAGCATGCCTACATCATCCTGGCGGCGATCAGCGCAGTCGTTGCCAGCCGCAGCCGTGTCATCCCGCTGCTGCTGGTCCTGGCTCTGCTGGCCATGATCAATGGCGCGGTTTCCTACTGGGTCCTGCACATGGATTATGAAACCACGTACTGGCGCACCGACGTGCACATCGCCTCGATCCTGCTGTCGGCCGCGATCTGCCTGCTCAAAGCGGACGGCAAGCTGCCGACCTTGCTGAAGGGGCCTTATGTCGCCGTTGCGGCGGCCGTCGGCGCGGTTTGCCTGTTCATGGACTCGGTACCGACACCGATCCACTACCTGCTCGCGGTGCCATTGCTGGCGATTGCCGTCAACGCGCTGGATTTCAGCACGCGGTTCTTGTCCGGATGGCTGTCGTCCCTGCCGATGACGACGCTGGGTCTATGGTCATATTCGCTCTATCTGTGGCAGCAGCCCTTCTACAAATTCGTCTACGAGCAGGGCAGCAATCCATGGCCGATGCTGGCCGGGGTTTTTGCCTGCGCGCTCTGCAGCTACTACCTCATCGAGCGCCCGGCACGCGAATGGCTCAACCGCAATTGGTGAGCCGCCCGATTGTTTTGGTAGTGGCCAGACGATAGCCGCACGACCGCGAGGTCCTTTTCTCCAGAAAGCGCTTAGCTGTTTTCCGGGTTGGCGCAACGTCCAGGCGAGTCGGCGGTTGCCACCCGATCAGGTGGCTATCTGCCTGACGTAATAGCGCACCGCCTTCTTACCGCCGTGGATCACCGCGTCGCCGACTTCGGCGAAGCCGAGTGCGGCGTGGAAAGCGTCCGAGGCGGGGTTGGGCGGGTCGGTGTTGACCTCGCAGGTGACCAGCGCGTGGCCGGCGCTCCGCGCGTGGTCGAACAGGTCCCGATAAAGCCGGCGAGCATGGCCGCGGCCTCTTGCGTGCGCCGCCACGACGACGCGGTCGACATAGATGAAGCTGATGTAGCGCTCGCGGAACCAGACGAAGTTCGGGCTGTCGTAATTCGCATCCTGGTCGAAGGTCATGATGAAGGCTTCGAGATCGCCGATGCGGCGCGCGTAAAAGGCCTCGCCGAGCAGGAACGACAGCCGTTCGGCTTCAAGCCAGGACAATTCGGCGGCGTGCTCGTTGTTGAGCGCCAGTATGGCCGCTTCGTCGGCCTGCGCAATGCGGTTTATGGGCGAGGTCATTCCTTGGCCGCCGCTATTGTCGCCGCCACCAGCGCTGTATCGGTCAGCGTGTTGCGATACTCGCGGTCGAGATCGGAGCCGCCCATGCCGACCTTCGGATTGCGGTAGCGCATGGCGCTCGACACGTCCTTGAGGGCGGCGAAGTGCATTTCGGCCAGGCCGGTCCTTGCGCGCACCTCGGCGATATTGCCGAGATCGAGCCCGCCGCAACCGAGGATGATGATGCGCTCGCCGGCCAGCCGGACCAGCTCTTGCAGCAATGCCAGGCCTTCGATCGCCGTGTCGCGCTGGCCGCTGGTCAGCACGCGACCGACCCTGCAGCGGATCAGCGCTTCCAGGGCTTCGGCCGGATCGCGCGCCATATCGAAGGCGCGGTGGCAGGTGACGTTCAAGGGGCCTGCGGCCTCGGTCAATTCGCGCATGCGCTGCTCGTCGATCGCGCCGTCGGGGTTCAGGCAGCCGAACACCACGCCGGGCACGCCCAGTTCGCGGAGCGCGGCGACGTCGGCGAGCATGGAGCGGTATTCGGTCTCGCTGTAGAGAAAATCTCCGCCGCGCGGCCGTACCATGACATGAAACGGCACGGTCGCCCGGTCGAGAGCGGCGCGCACGGTGCCGAGGCTCGGCGTAGTGCCGCCTTCGACAAGGCTGGCGCAGAGTTCGACCCGGTCGGCTCCGGCAGCCTGCGCGGCGAGCAGGCCATCAATGCCCTCGACACAGATTTCGATAAGCGGCGGGCGAATTTTTGGGGTCAAGGGGCGATCCAATCCATGGTGTTACGCAAGCCCTAGCACCCGGGCGCCGGGCGCGGAAGCGTGAACGCTACGCCGCCACTGGACCAGACGGCAGATTCCATTCTTGACAGTCGCATAACTGCAGGGTTATGGATGATACATAGCTGGCGGGTTATGATTTTGCGCATGGCACCACGACAGCAACGAGAGGATCAAGGCATGACGGAAACCAAATCGATCGTCGTCGAGAGGCTGATTCCATATTCGGCCGAAAAGATATGGCGAGCACTGACCGTGCCGGCACTCGTCGGCGAATGGTTCATGCAGAATGACTTCGCTGCCCTAGAGGGGCATCGCTTCACATTCCGTGCGACGCCAGTTCCCGGATGGTCCGGGGTGACGAACTGCGTGGTGCTGAAAGTCGAGGCGCCGCGGCTGCTGGCTTATAGCTGGGGCGATGGAACGGAATCGGACAGTGGGTTGAAAACCGTGGTGACGTGGTCACTGACACCCGAGGGGATGGCGACCCGGGTGCGAATGGAGCAGTCGGGATTCCGGCCCGCCGACGAGCGTGGCTATATCGGCATGGGAAGTGGCTGGCCGCGCATTCTCGAACGGCTCGAACAGGTTACCTCAAAACAGACCTGACACGCGGCAGGCAGCTAACAGTTTCATCAAGTCGAATCCCTGGATGCGAGGGCGTCCGGGCCGGGAAAACACGCCCGGAGAACAGTTCAAAAGGAGAAGACACATGCAAGCGAGAATCAAGAACCCGGTGATGCTCATCCCAGGCGCCCTGCAGGCGTTTCTGGCGCTGGACAAGTCGACCGAGGCAGCGGACCTGCCCTATGCGACACGCAAGCTCGTGCATCTGCGCGCCAGTCAGATCAACAGCTGCAGCGTCTGCGTCGACATGCACGCGCGCGAACTCAAGAAAGCCGGCGAGAAGGACGAGCGCATCTTTGCCCTCGCGGCCTGGAGGGAAACGCCTTATTTCACCGACGCCGAACGCGCGGCATTGGCGCTGGCAGAAGCCGGCACAAGGCTCGCCGACCGGCCGGACGCGGTGCCGGACGATGTCTGGGAGGAGGCGGCCCGGCGCTATGACGAGAAGGCGCTTGCCGCACTGGTCATCCAGATCGCCGTGATCAACGCCTTCAATAGGCTGAACGCGACGACCCGGCAGCCGGTTGGCGCCTGGGGCTGAGCGCCTGGTTCAAATGGGGCTGGTCCACGAGGCGAGGGGCGGGCGGCGCATTTCCTTCCCGCCCGCTGCAAACACCTATGCAACCTGGTGGCTACTGTCGCAATTCGGTATTCTTGGCGCCTTCCTCGACCTGATCGATCACCAGGAGCTTGACCGGCCCGTCGCCAATGTTGGTGGCCTGGTGCAACTGCCCGATCATTTCAATGATGAAATCACCAGTCTTGTAGGTGTTGCTGTTGCCGGTTTCGACATTGGTAACCTTCAGCGTTCCAGCCTCGACATAGGCGTAGCGCGGGAACGGATGGCGATGGACCGGCAAGGTCGCGCCGGGCGCGATGTCATAGGCCGAGACCAACACCTGCACGTTCTTCCGTGGCAGCGTGATCGGCTGCCCCGATGCAGTGGTGGTGCGTGATGCGAGTGGCGTCACGACGACCGGGGTTCCGCTGCTGTCCAGCGCATGAGCGCCGGTCGCGAACGATGCTGCCGTGAGCAGCAATGCTGATGCCAGGATTTTCCGCACGATGTCCTCCCTTGACCGACGCATCTATCGCGCGGCGGCGGCAGCGTGCAAGGTCGCTCGTGACCAGAGGCCGAACTGGCGTGCATTTGCACCGGCAGTTGATCCACCCGGGCCATATTCCTCACCCGCTTCTAACCGGAAGGCTGTCGCCGCAAGGTCTGATGCATGCCCGGTCATGAATGGCCGTGGTGCCACTTCAAAAAAATTTCGGGCGACCTCTTGAACAAAAAAATCGTGATTCCCAGATCGTTTTTCGTCGAGGCTTCGGCTCGACATACCGCGTCGCGGCGACGCTGCGGCGACCCGTAAACCATGTTGCTTCACGGAGGATATGGCTATGAGAAGCTTTGATTATTCGCCTCTTTACCGCACCACGGTCGGCTTCGACCGGCTCTTCGACATGCTCGAAAACAGCGTGCGCTCCGACTGGCCGCCCTACAATATCGAGAAGAATGGCGACAACGATTATCGTATCACGATGGCCGTCGCCGGCTTCGGTCTCGACGAAGTGGACCTTGTGCAGAACGGCCCTGAATTGTCGGTCATCGGACAGAGAAAGCCCGATCAGCAACATCGGGAAATCCTCCACCGGGGCCTGGCGATGGGTAACTTCAAGCAGGTGTTCAAACTTGCAGACCACGTCAAGGTCAAGGCGGCCAATATCCATAATGGCCTGCTGTCGGTGGACCTCGTCCGCGAAGTGCCCGAGGAACTCAAGCCCCGGCGCATCGAGATCGGTTCCAACGCCGCAGCGGTTCCGCTTCAGGATGGCGGCAACAAGCAGTCCATAGATGTGGATGCCGGGCCGCAACGCAAGGTGGCCTGATACAGGAAACCTCAGTCTGTGGTCCGCCTCCCGGCTCGGCCGGGAGGCACAGATCGCGGAGAACGGAGATGAGATCGCAAGCTTACAGTTTTCATGAATCCAAACCGACGGATTACGCAGCGGAATTCGCTGCGCTGCGTACGCCCGAGGACGTCCTGAACGAGAACATGGCGATTGGCGAGAAGAGGGCTCTGCTCGCCTTCTGGGCCTCGGACGCCCATGCGGTTCCTGACAAACCAACCCTACGTCAATTGGACAACGGTGCGACTGCGCAGGTCAGCGAGATTCTTCGTGCGCTCCACACCTTGGACGAGATTGCGCGCAAGCCGCCCGCCAGGGCACCGTTTGATCGCAATCAATCCTCGGACCGGCGTCGCAACAAAACGAGGCGCTACTGGCTGCGGTACCCCTGGCGAGATGACGATGACGACGATCCGCCACCGGTTCCGGCATATGCCGGAGTCCCACCCAGATGTGGGGATGGTGGCATGTTCGCGGTGGCTGAGCATGCCGTCGCGTGAAAAGCTGAAACAAACTAACTCGCTCAACTGAATGGAGGACTATATGAGCGACAGGACATTCGATCGGCCGGTGCTGGTGAAGGATGGCCAGTTCATCCAAGAAATAGGAAGCCTTGAGGATGCATTCGATTTCCTGGACGAGTGGCCGCGGGAGCGTCGAGGCCCGATTTTCGAAACGGCCTTCCGGGCTTGCCAGCGTGCTTACGATGGCCAGATACCACTGTCGGTCGCGCGCGATGCCGTCGCTGGGTTCGCGAGATCCGTCAAGATGCTGCAGGAGCCGCTTGCTCCGCTGCCCTGGATGAGCGGCACCAAATCAGGCCGCGGTGGGGTGGCCGCCTAACCGAGACGACGGCAGCGGCACTGCCCAGAGGTGTCGCTGCCCGCAGTCTCATACTGGTCGAATCGCAGCCATGGCAAACCCCCGCTACGGTGGCGGGCTCATCTGTCCTTGGCCTAGCATCAGCAGCAGCCGCCGCGCCCTGCTTCGGCAAGCCGGCTATTGTTTTCGTCGGCCCACGCTCATCGTCAGGGTCGACGTCGGCTCGACAGGGGAGCGGGGTGTTGATCGGCCGTGTAGCCTGACATCACCTTTTAAGCCCTGCGCGGCTTTGATCACCGCCTTGCGGTTGTTACCGTGTTTTAGGATCAACTCCCAGACCACGTCCGCTGTCAAACCGTTCTCCGAAGCGAAACATTCGACCTGATGGTCGTGAATAGCATCATGCCAGCCCTTATGCCCGCCCATCTGGAACTCCAATCTAGGCGCCGCATGGCAAGATATATGCGCTTTTGCTAATATGGCAATATGGAACGGAGGACTTATTTGGGGGTGGATGCGCGGCGGAACGGCTGAGCGGACTGGCCTGCCCGGGCTTCTATTTGACTGGCGCCCACATTCCTCCGGTGAAGTTGTCGGAGTCGGCAATCTGTAGGGTCTGAAGTTGATGGTACTCCGCTCCGAACCAGCCTTGTCGATACGGATTGGAAATTGCGCCTTCGGCCTCCAGTAGCTTTGTTTCTGGTCGTCGTGCCAAACCAACAAGAAGCTTTTTCGCCGTTGTGTAGGATCAGAATTTGTGTGCCCGGATCAAAACAGGCTAACCAGAGTTTTCTAGTCCCATCATCGGCGCCTGTCCCGAGAGCAGCTTCTAATGCCACGTGATCGGCGCCCGTCAGCTTGATATTCTTGGCTGGGATTGTGCCCGAGTTGAGCAACACGAGATTGTAGGTGATTCCGGTGTCGCCGCCATGATGGGTCTTCACCATCGCCGTTACGATCGTTCTGAATTGCCGCCTCCAGAAGTAGACGGACATGACGAATGCTGTCAGCGCCTCAATAAGTGCGGCCAGCGCTATCTTATCGCACGGAAAAGGAAAGGCTTATCGAACGGAAAAGGAAAGAACACGAAGGTTATAGATTCCGCCGATGTAGCCAATATGTAGCCCTAGCGGCAGGGCATCGCATTTCCAGGATAAGGAAAGGCGTTAAGTCGATAAAAAGATTTTGGCTCCCCGGGCCGGATTCGAACCAGCGACCAACCGGTTAACAGCCGGTTGCTCTACCACTGAGCTACCGGGGAACGGAGGCTCTTTGAGCAAGTGGCGCAGCCTATAGCAAACCCGTTTCGGCTTTGCAAAGAAGCATTTCGCATTTTTCCGAGACTTTTTCGCTCAGGCGTTTCTCGCAATCGGTCTTGCCCACCCTCATATTAGCCGTCTTGGCAACGGGGCGCGGAACCGAAAGGGCGGTCGCGGCTTTCGTAAAATGAGATTGTCGAGCCCTGACACAGGCAGTTCTTCGCGATGACGGCAGCGGACGAAAACCCGATACCCGCACGAAAGATCTCGGTGTTCGGGCGCGAATTCACCATGCCGCAGTCGCGCGGCCTCAGGATCACGATCGGCGTGCTATTGACCCTTGGCGGCATTCTCGGGTTCTTGCCGATCCTCGGCTTCTGGATGGTGCCGCTCGGACTGCTTGTGCTCTCCTACGAATTTGCCATGGTGCGCCGCCACCGGCGCCGCCTGGTCGTCTGGTGGGAGCGGCGACGCCGGCCGAACTGAGCGGCTGATACCGATGCATGTCGCACGGCGGTGGCCTCCGACCAGAATCAATCGTCGCGCTGTCCCTCGGTGTCGCTGGATTCTTCCGAGTCCTGTTGCTGGCCTGCCTCCAAGTCTTCGCTGATCTCCTTCAGGACGGCTGAAGCCGAGGCGAGGCGCGCCCGGTCGCGGGGGGAAAGCCTGCCTGTGCCTTCTATTCTCAGGCACTCGATGGCGTAGCGCACCAATTCTTCGCACCCCAGCAGCGGCACGCTCTCGGTTTCGTGCGTTTCGTCCTTCGGTTTGGCCAGGGCCATGGCGCATTCCTCCCGTTTGTCAACGCAAGCCGGTGCGCGGAGTTTCGCGCGATCATCCGCCATGCTTAACGGTTTGCCAATGTGAATGGGCGGCTCTGACGGCGATCCGAGGGGGCGGAGGCGGCGCAAGGAAACCGTTTCGGAATGCGCGTGGCCGCTTGACGGCATTTTCGCCGCAACCTATTGGAACCGGGTGGAACGCCGGGAGCAATGAGGCCTCGTGGCGGAGTGGTTACGCAGAGGACTGCAAATCCTTGCACCCCGGTTCGATTCCGGGCGAGGCCTCCAATACCCGGGCTCCAGCGCGTCGGCGCCGGAGCCTGAAGTTCCGGTCGAAATGAACCGCGATTCTGACGCGGCAAGCAGATTGGTTGGAGCATGAGCGCTGATTTTTCCGAACTTCGCCTCAAGATGGTCGATGGTCAGGTTCGCACCACCGACGTGACCAGCGCGCCGTTGCTCGACGCGATGCTTTCCGTGCCGCGCGAGGTTTTCGTCGGCGATCGCCAGCGCGATCTGGCCTATATCGACGAGGACATCCGCATCGCCGATAGCGCCGATGGCCCGCGTTACCTGATGGAAGCTTCGCCGCTGGCCAAGCTGATGCAACTGGCCGAGATCAACCCGACCGATTCGGCACTCGATGTGGGGTGCGGCACCGGTTACGCCTCGGCCATCCTGTCTCGCCTGGCGAGATACGTCGTGGCGCTCGAAAGCGATTCGGCACTGGCGCAAACCGCCGCGTCGACCCTGTCTGGACTTGGCTGCGGCAATGTGACCGTGGTTCAGGGCGCCCTGGCGCAAGGCCATGCCGCGAAGGCGCCTTACCAGGTCATATTCATCGGCGGCAGTGTCAGCAAAGTGCCGTCGGCGCTGCTCGACCAGCTCGCCGAAGGCGGCCGCCTGGTGGCGGTCGAGGGCCAGGGCAATTCGGGCGTGGCGCGACTTTTTGTCAAAGCCGGGGGGGTTGTAACCGGGAGAAGGGCGTTTAATGCGGCAATTAAGCCACTACCCGGGTTCGAACGTGAGCATGCTTTCGAATTCTGAATGATTTGCCTTGCAGCAAAGACCTTGTCATGGTCGCTTGCATTCGAACGATCGTTGTTGATCCCAGACTGGGGGCACTTTGGGTTGAGCGACAGGGAACATACACACGCCACGCCGCCTGCTCTGGAAGGAGAAGCCGGCGCGGCGCGGTTCCCATGGAAAACGAATGAGGGATATACCGTGCCGTCAGTACGTAAGTCACTTTTCACCGCCGTCCTTGTTTCGGCGACCGCGCTATCCCCACTGGCTGCTTCGGCTGAAACCATCACCGGCGCGCTTTCAAAAGCCTATCAGTACAATTCCACGCTGAATGCATCGCGCGCTGGCGTGCGTGTCACCGACGAGAGTGTGGCCATCGCCAAGTCGGGCTGGCGCCCGACGGTTACAGGTTCAGCCAACATCGATTATACGAACACACGCCAGGCAAATGGCGGCGGCAGTTCGAAGCTGACAAGCGGCAGCTACGGCATTCAAATCAATCAATCGCTGTTCGACGGCTTTCAGACGAGGAACAATGTCGCGGCCGCCGAATCCCAGGTCAAGGCGTCGGTAGAAAGCCTGCGCAACACCGAGGAAAACACGCTGTTCAACGCGGCCATGGCCTATATGGACGTGATTCGCGACCGGCAGATCGCGGTGTTGACCGAGCAGAACCTGCAGTTCCTGAGCGAGCAGGCGCGCGCCGCGCGCTCGCGTTTCGAGGTCGGCGAAGGCACCCGCACCGACGTCGCGCAGGCCGATGCGTCACGCGCTTCGGCGGTGGCATCGCTCAGTGCCGCCCGCGCGCAGGCGCTGGCCAGCGCTGCAACCTATCACCAGGTCGTCGGCGACGAGCCTGGCAAGCTCAAGCCCGCTTCGCCATTGGGTCGGTTGCTGCCGTCGAGCCTCGATGCGGCGATCGCCGTCGGCTCGGCCGAGCACCCGGCCATCCTCGCCACTCAGCATCTGGTCGACGCCGCGGCCTTCTCGGTTAAATCGTCAGAGGGCGCGCTGTTGCCGCAGTTGTCTGCTTCGGCCGGCGTTTCGGAAAACTACCGCAACGCCATCCCCGACGTGACGGGTTCCAACGGCAATTCGACCTCGGCCAATATTGGCGCGACGCTGACCATCCCGATCTATTCCGGCGGCCGGACGTCGGCGGTCGTGCGGCAGAACAAGGAATCGCTGGGGCAAGCGCGCATCCAGGTCGACGTCACCCGCGACCAGGTACGCCAGGCCGTCGCCACGGCATGGTCTCAATACACCGCCGCGCAGCAAAGCGTATCCGCCAACAGGCAGGTTATCGACGCCGCACAATTGGCGCTGAACGGCGTCATCGAGGAACGCAATGTCGGCCAGCGCACGACGCTTGACGTGCTCAATGCGCAGGCCACCGTGATTACCGCCAAGATCAACCAGGCCAATTCCGAACACGATGTGGTCGTGGCAAGCTATGCCATCCTTCAGGCGATCGGCCGCCTGTCTGTCGACCGGCTTGCGCTGCAGGTGACGAAGTACAGGCCTGAAGAGCACTACAATGCCGTCAAGGACAAGTGGTTCGGCCTGCGCACGCCGGACGGCCGCTAGGCCGTTCGTTCGATCGGCGTTTCCTGGCTGGGCGATTCGATCGACAATCGTCGTTGTCCTTTTGCCGGTTGCTAACGGGGACCGTCACACGGCTTTGGCGGAATTGCTCTAATCTGTTGAAATCCCACATGTCCCCAGATTGGGGATTCTCGTGCGGCGATCCGTCGGTTACGCTGTCTCCATGATTCGAATCCGGCTTTGCCGGAGCGGAAAATCTGCAACGGGTCACAAGGGCGGCGGATGTGACGATGGCAACGGCAAGCAGCGCGCAGCGCGAACCTTCCATGGAAGAGATACTGGCTTCCATCAGGAGGATCATCGAAGACAGCGACAATGGCCGCAAGCAGCCCGGCGAGGCCGACGAATTGCAGCAGGACCTGGAACCGGCGCCGAGCGCTGTCGCGGCCGCCGACATCGATGCGTTCCGCGCCGAATTGCATGCTGTGCCCGAGGTCAGGAATCCGGTTGCTACGGCCGAAAAAATCCAGGCGCAGCCGGCGATCGCGCGCATGGACGCGCCGCCGCGTGCCGATCCGGCTCCGGACAGGACGCCGATGACACTGGCCGAGGTCGGCGCCCGGGTTGCTGCCGAGCCTGCCGCGGACGCGCCACCGGCTCCCCCGGAGATTGGGACAAGTGAAGCCATCGTCGCCGATTGGCGGCGCGAGATCGCGGCGGTTGGCGAGCAAGCCAAGGCGATGCCGGATCGTAGCATCCGCAAGCCAGCGGCACAGCCGGAGGTTTCGGCAAGCAAACCAGTGGTGGCGGAAGCTGCGGTCGACCGGGCTCCTTCAAGCGATGCTCCAACGGGTACGGCTGAGGCGCGCGCGGGGGCGAACGAAACGCCCGTGGTGCGTCCCGCGATTCTATCCGAACATACCGGCCGCCAGGTCGCGGCCGCCTTCGGCGAGCTGTCCGACGCCTTTGCCAGCCGCAGCAAGAAGACATTCGACGAGATGGCCGAAGAAATGCTGCGGCCGATGCTGCAGGATTGGCTGGACAACAATCTGCCGACGCTGGTCGAGCGCCTGGTGCGCGAGGAGATCGAGCGCGTTGCGCGCGGCGCGCAATAATCTCCTCCAATGACCACTCTCGAAACGCCGCCCATGAGGCGGCGTTTTTGTCGATGAGGTCAGCCCGCGCTGGTCGCGAAGCAGATGAGGTTGCCGTCGGGGTCTTTGATGATGAAGGTGCGGGCGCCCCAGGGTTCGGTACGCAATGTCTGGTGGAATGGGGCCGTGGCCGCCTGATACTCCAGAAACAGAGCCTTGATGTTGTCGATAACGATCGTCGCCGCCAGTAGGTCATCGGTCGAATTGGCGGCGAGTGGAGGCTTGTCGACATGGCGCAGGTTGAGCCGTGCGCCATCGCGGATGATTTGGGCGTAGAAGGGCGGCTCGCCATAGGTGAAGCGCGTCTCGAAGCCGAGCTTTTGCCGGTAGAAATTACAGGCCGCTACGATGTCGCAGACAAAGAGCTGTGGCTCGGCAAGGGCGAGATGCGGTTTTGCGGCGTCTGTTGCTGCATGATCGGTCATGGTTTGAAGGCCTTCCTTCAGCGCCTGCCAGCTCTCGAATCCTGACTTCCTGGCGACGAGTTCCTGGGCGTCGGTAAGCTTGAAGCCGTGATCGAGAATCTGGCTGTCGCTGAGATGGTGGAAACGCGGCAAGAGCCATCCAATCACAGCGGCGACGGGATAATACCGTTCGCGATGCCATTTCAGATAGAGCTTGGCCTGTTTCTTGTGGTGTTCGAGGGTCGGCATGGACGCATTGTGGGGTTGAGGTGGCGTAGGCGGGCAATGCCCCTCCGGCTGGAAGCCGATGCGCCCTACTGCAGCGCCCGCACGGTATGGCTGCGACGCCTGGCGGTCAAGGTGCGAATGCCACGCGCCACGACCTTACGTTGAAATGACCGTGGACACACCTATTTGCTTCTCATGAACCGAGGCGGCCCTTGCGGTTGACTTGGCCAAGACCTTCCGGTTTACACCGAACCAGCAAAAATCCCGACAGCGCGGACCGTTTTCCCATGCTTGAAAAGACCTACGACGCAAAGACCGTAGAGCCGAAGATCGCCAAAGTATGGGAAGAGGCGGACGCCTTCCGCGCGGGCGCTGGGGCGGAGGAGGGGGCGGAGGCCTTTACCATCGTCATTCCGCCGCCCAACGTCACCGGCTCGCTGCATATGGGCCATGCGCTCAACAACACACTGCAGGACATTCTGGTCCGCTTCGAGCGCATGCGCGGCAAGAATGTCCTGTGGCAGCCCGGCATGGACCATGCAGGCATCGCCACGCAGATGGTGGTCGAACGGCAATTGATGGAAAAGCAGATCCATCGCCGCGATCTCACGCGCGAGGAATTCATCGAGAAAGTGTGGGAGTGGAAGGCCGAATCGGGCGGCGCGATCTTCAATCAACTGAAACGTCTCGGCGCTTCCGCCGATTGGTCGCGCGAACGCTTCACCATGGACGAGGGCCTGTCCAGGGCCGTGCTCGAAGTCTTCGTCACGCTCTACAAGGAAGGGCTGATCTACAAGGACAAGCGCCTTGTGAACTGGGACCCGAAGCTGTTGACCGCGATCTCCGATCTCGAGGTCGAGCAGCAGGAGGTCAACGGCAATCTCTGGCACTTCCGCTATCCGGTCGAAGGCGGGACGTTCGATCCCGAGAATCCAAAAAGCTTCGTCATCGTGGCGACGACTCGTCCCGAGACAATGCTGGGCGACACTGCTGTCGCGGTGAATCCAGAGGACGACCGGTTCCGACATCTCGTCGGCAAGAACGTCGTCCTGCCGATCGTCGGGCGCAAGATCCCTGTCGTGGCCGACGAGTATTCCGATCCGGAAAAGGGGTCCGGAGCGGTCAAGATCACGCCGGCGCATGATTTCAACGACTTCGAGGTCGGCAAGCGCCACAAGCTGCCGGCGATCAACATCCTGACCGTCGAGGCCGCCATCAAGCTCAGGGATAATGAGGACTTCCTCGCCGGCGTCGAGGTGACACCGGAGCGCCAGGCCGTCTGGGACCAGCTCGACGGCCTCGACCGTTTCGTTGCGCGTAAGAAGATCGTCGAACTGATGGAGGCCGGCGGCTTCCTCGACAAGGTCGAGCCGCACCGCCACGCGGTGCCCCATGGCGACCGCGGCGGCGTGCCGATCGAACCGTTCCTGACCGAGCAGTGGTACGCCAACGCGGCGGAACTCGCCAAGCCGGCGATCGCCTCGGTGCGCGAGGGGCGCACCAACTTCGTGCCGAAGAACTGGGAAAAAACCTATTTCGACTGGATGGAGAACATCCAGCCCTGGTGCATTTCGCGCCAGCTCTGGTGGGGCCACCAGATCCCTGCCTGGTACGGGCCGGACGGGCGTGTCTTCGTCGAGAAGACCGAGGAAGAGGCGCTGAGTGCGGCGATCGAATATTATCTGGCGCTCGAAGGCCCCTGGAAGGCCTGGGTCGAGGACAAGCTGGAAAACTTCAAGCCGGGCGAAATCCTGACCCGTGACGAGGACGTGCTCGACACCTGGTTCTCGTCGGCACTGTGGCCGTTCTCGACTTTGGGATGGCCGGACCAGACGCCGGAACTGAAAACCTATTACCAGACCGACGTGTTGGTGACCGGCTTCGACATCATCTTCTTCTGGGTTGCCCGCATGATGATGATGGGCCTGCACTTCATGGATGAGGAGCCTTTCCACACCGTCTATGTGCATGCGCTGGTGCGCGACAAGAACGGGGCCAAGATGTCGAAGTCGAAAGGCAACGTCATCGATCCGCTCGACCTGATCGACGAATATGGCGCCGATGCGCTGCGCTTCACGCTGACGGTGATGGCGGCACAGGGGCGCGACGTGAAGCTCGATCCGGCGCGTATCGCCGGCTACCGCAATTTCGGTACCAAGCTGTGGAACGCGACGCGCTTCGCCGAGATGAACGAGGTCGCCCGCAACGACGATTTTTGGCTGAACGACGCCAAGCTCGCGGTCAACCGCTGGATCCTGACCGAACTGACGCGCGCCGCGCGCGAGATCACCGACGGCATCACCTCATATCGCTTCAACGAGGCGGCTGGAGCCGCCTACCGCTTCGTCTGGAACCTGTTCTGCGACTGGTATCTGGAACTCTTGAAGCCGGTGTTCATGGGCTCGGACGGGGCCGCCAAGGCCGAAAGCCGCGCCTGCGTCGCCTTTGTGCTCGACGAGATCTACAAGCTCCTGCATCCGATGATGCCGTTCATGACCGAGGAGCTCTGGGCGCAGACGGCGGGCGAGGGCAGGGATCGGGGCTCGCTGCTGTGCCATGCCGCATGGCCGTCGCCGGATTTCGAGGACCATGAAGCGGCTGGCGACATCAACTGGCTGGTCGATCTCGTCTCTGGCATCCGCTCGGTGCGCTCGGAGATGAACGTGCCGCCGGCAGCCATTGGTCCGCTGGTGGTGGTCGGCGCCAACGAGGTGACGCGCGAGCGGCTGGTTCGCGAAGAGTCCGCGATCAAACGGCTGGCGCGTGTCGGCGACATCTCGCTCGCCGATGCGGCACCCAAGGGGTCGGCACAGATCGTGCTAAACGAGGCGACGATCTGCCTGCCGCTCGGCAGCCTGATCGACCTCACCGCGGAGGCCGCGCGGCTGCGGAAGGAACTGGCCAAGGTCACCGAGGAAATCGCGCGCCTGCACAAGAAGCTGTCGAACGAGAAGTTCGTCGCCAGCGCGCCGGCCGAGATCGTCGAAGGCGAGCGGGAAAAGCTCGCCGAATATCGCGACGCGCAGGACAAGCTTTTGGTGGCGCTGACTAGGGTTCGCGACGCAGGTTGAGGGATAGATTCGAGGACTTTAGCCCCGTCTAAAATGGCAGTGCTTCTGCCTCGAAAGGAGGCATTCCGTTGCGTGAATGTTGACGTAAACGGAAGTTTTAGCCCCATTGTTGCCATAATGTAACAATGGGGCCGAGACCCCCTGGAAATGGCTGTTTTTGAGCCTTTTGAGGCGGCTTTTCTTCATTTCAGGGTCGGACAAGTGCGCCTAGGGCCGTTTTTCCGCCCTGCGGTTGCCCTCAGCATTTTGTCGGAAATGCGTTTGGCAAGCATGTACACGTACGCCCCAAGAATTCGTTATTGCACCGTTAACCCGAATTGGTTCTAGCTTGATGCACTAGTTATTCGGGGAGGACATCCATGAACAATTCGCGTCTGAAAGCACTGCTGGGAGCAGGATGCTTTTCGCTGGCTTTGGTGGGTGCGGCGATGAACCCGGCGCATGCCGGCGGCATTGAGCGCGGCGGCTACGACATCGATCTGCTTTTCGATCCGGCGCCGTTCGCGACAGAAGCGGAAGCGACTTATGTGATGCCGCAACGCAAGCTCAAGAATGCGGTGGATACAGATCCAAGTGATGGAAACGTGACGTTCTTGGGCAGCACGGCGAATGACAGCGAGAGCTATTGGGTGCCTCGCATCGGCGTTAAGGCGCAGGTCGTCCAGGGCGTCGACTGTATGTTCGACTATTCGCAGCCCTGGGGTGCACACACCAATCCAGGCCTGTGGGCCGGTGCCGAGTCCAATATGGAAACCGACATCAAGAGCAACAACTATGCTGGTACTTGCTCTTACAAGATGGACGCCGGCAAGGGCCAGATCCGCTTTATCGGAGGCGTCTACTATCAGGAAGTCCATGGCTTCAAGCAAGATCTGGTATCGCCGCTGGTGCCTGGCTTCCAGGGCACCGGCCGTGTTGATCTCAAAGGCACGGGCTGGGGCTGGCGCGCCGGCTTGGCCTATGAAATTCCTGAGATCGCGCTGCGAGCGAGCCTCGTCTATAATTCGCGGGTCAAGCTCGACAACATCACGGGCACACTGGATTTGACACATGTTGGCAGCGTCGTGCTCCCGATCTACGGCGCGACCGAGTACATGCCGGATACGGTAGAATTGAAGTTGCAGTCAGGCATAGCGCCAGGTTGGCTCGCCTTTGGATCGCTCAAGTGGGTCAACTGGAGCCTGTTGCAGAGCGTTCCGATTTGCGTCCAAGGCACTCCCGCTGCGGCATGCGTTACAGGAGATGCTCTGCATTCAGGCCAGATCACCTCGCTGGATCTGATGTACCGTGACGGCTGGACGGTGACCGGCGGTATCGGCCATAAATTCAACGACGCCTGGAGCGCGGCCGGTCAGCTTTCCTGGGATCGCGGCACCTCGCACGGCTATGGTTCGCAAACCGATACCTGGACGCTGGGCGGTGGCGTCGCCTACACACCCAAGCCCAATATCGAGGTTCGTCTGGCTGGCGCGATTGGCGTCCTGACCAGCGGCCATTCGGGCACAGTGGCCGGTGAGAACGGCTACGTTGCCGGCAAAGAGGTCAGCTATGACTTCGGCAACGACCTGGTCACCGCGATTTCCGGTGGCCTCAAGATCAAGTTCTAAGTCTTTGAAAATAATAGTAAAAGGTCGGGCTCTGTCCGGCCTTCTACGTTTAGCTCCGCTTTTTCGGTAATCCATTTATGCAAGCGCGTTGCATATGGCCGCGCTGTAGACCCCCTCCCGCAATTGTGACGTTTTGGCAACACTTTCTGAACAACCCCTGCGCTAGAAGTCAGGCCGAGGAAATTGCCCATTTCCCGCCATAAACCCGGCGCACCTCGAACCTCGTCTCGGGACACGCGCCAAAAGGCTCGGCGATGGGACAGGCCGCACCGCCCGCGGCAAGGAAGAGAATGGACGCCAAGGTCATCTCAAAGGCTAAGCTCCCTAGCCGCCATGTGACTGTCGGTCCGGCGCGTGCACCGCACCGGTCCTATCTGTATGCCATGGGCCTCTCTTCGGCAGAGATCGCGCAGCCGCTGGTCGGCGTCGCATCCTGCTGGAACGAAGCGGCACCCTGCAATATTTCGCTGATGCGCCAGGCGCAGGTGGTCAAGAAGGGCGTCGCGGCCGCCAACGGTACGCCGCGCGAATTCTGCACCATCACAGTCACCGACGGCATCGCCATGGGCCACCAGGGTATGAAGTCGTCGCTGGTGTCGCGCGAGGTCATCGCCGATTCGGTCGAGCTCACCATGCGCGGCCATTGCTACGATGCGTTGGTCGGGCTCGCCGGCTGCGACAAGTCGCTGCCCGGCATGATGATGGCCATGGTGCGGCTCAACGTGCCGTCGATTTTCATCTATGGCGGTTCGATCCTGCCCGGCAGCTATCGCGGCCGCCAGATCACCGTGCAGGATGTGTTCGAGGCTGTCGGGCAGCACTCGGTCGGCACCATCGGCGATGCCGAGCTGCTCGAAATCGAGCAGGCCGCCTGTCCCTCGGCCGGCTCCTGCGGTGCCCAGTTCACCGCCAACACCATGGCCACCGTCGCGGAGGCAATCGGTCTCGCGCTGCCTTATTCCTGCGGAGCGCCGGCACCCTACGAAATGCGCGACCGCTTCAATTTCGCTTCCGGCGAAAAAATCATGGAGCTGATCGCCAAAAACATCCGCCCGCGCGACATCGTCACGTTGGAGGCGCTGGAAAACGCGGCGACCGTGGTCTCGGCCACCGGTGGCTCGACCAATGCGGCACTGCACCTGCCGGCGATCGCGCATGAGGCGGGGATCAAGTTCGACCTGTTCGACGTGGCGCGCATCTTCGAGAAGACGCCTTATATCGCCGACCTCAAGCCGGGCGGCAAATATGTCGCCAAGGACATGTTCGAGGCCGGCGGCATTCCGCTGCTGATGAAGACGCTGCTCGACCATGGCTATCTGCATGGCGATTGCCTGACGGTCACTGGCCGCACTTTGGCCGAAAATATGGAGCACGTTGTCTGGAATGAACACCAGGATGTGGTCCGCCCGGCCGACAGACCAATTACCCAAACCGGTGGTGTCGTGGGCTTGAGGGGAAACCTAGCCCCCGAAGGCGCGATCGTGAAGGTCGCGGGCATGGCGGAGTTGAAATTCTCCGGTCCGGCGCGCTGCTTCGATTCGGAAGAGGAATGTTTCGAAGCGGTGACGCATCGCAACTACCGGGAAGGCGAGGTTCTGGTCATCCGCTATGAGGGACCGCGTGGCGGCCCTGGCATGCGCGAGATGCTGTCGACGACGGCGGCACTCTACGGCCAGGGCATGGGCGGCAAGGTCGCATTGATCACCGACGGTCGCTTCTCGGGCGCCACACGCGGCTTCTGCATCGGCCATGTCGGGCCAGAAGCGGCCGTTGGCGGTCCGATCGGTCTCGTCAAGGATGGCGACGTGATTACGATCGACGCGGTGAACGGCACGATAGAGGTGGCGCTGTCCGATAGCGAGCTGGCGGCTCGGGCGAAGACATGGAAGGCGCGTACGACCGACTATCAGTCGGGCGCGATATGGAAATACGCACAGACGGTGGGATCCGCCCGGGATGGCGCGGTCACCCATCCGGGCGGTGCGAAAGAAACACACTGCTATGCGGATATCTGAGTTGTTGAAGTCAACACCAGAGTTGCTGAGGTCATCTGTTCTTCCGGCACTGGTCGCGGTTGCGATCTTTGGCGCCGTGGGCCAGGCCATGGCTTTCGACGACAAGGTGTTCGACGACAAGACCGGAGTGAAGCCGCAGTCGAGCCCCTGGGCGGTGTTCCAGTTCGGCTTCTCCGCCTACAAGAACGGCCACAAGGAACAGGCAGCCGAGGCCTATAAATACGCCGCCGAGAACGGCCAGATCGGCGCCACCTGGAAGCTTGCCCGCATGTATGCCGAAGGCGACGGCGTGGCCCGCGACGATTATGAGGCGTTCAAGTTCTTCTCGGAGATTGTCGACCAGGATGTCGAGCCCGGCTCTCCTGAAGAAAGCTACGTCTCCGATGCGCTGGTGGCGCTGGGCGACTATCTGCGCAAGGGCATTCCCGGCAGCCCGGTCAGCGAGAACGAGGTGGCGGCGCAGGAATACTACATGCGCGCCGCCGCCAATTACCGCAATCCGAACGCCCAGTTCGAGATGGGACAGATGTTCCTGAAGGGCGAGGGCGGCGTGAAGGCCAGCGTCAGGCAGGCCGGGCGCTGGTTCCAACTCGCCGCCGAGAAGGGCCATGCCGGCGCGCAGGCGACGCTTGGCCATCTCTTGTTCCAGAGCGGCAAGGTCGTGCGCGGCCTAGCGATGATGACAGCGGCCCTCGAGCGTGCTTCCCCGGCCGATCAGCCCTGGATCCGCGGCATGCAGGAAGAGGCCTTCGCCGCTGCCGGCGAAGCGGACCGCCGCACCGCGATCTCGCTGGCGGACGATATCCTGACCAAGGGCAGCAACGCCGATCAGTAAGGTTCTTTCGAGGAACCTGAAAATCAGTTTTCGCTTGGCTCCGTCGGCACCATGCTTGGCGCGGGTGTGGAGATCGGCGTGACGAGCGGGTGCGGCGCCATCGTGTTTTGCGGGGCAGCTATCGCCGACCTTTGTCCACGACGTGTTGTTGAGCACCATGTCGCAGCGAGCCAAATGACTCTGATCGGCGACCGTCAGACAAGCGACCTGGCCGACCGGATAGGATTTTCCATTGGCAAGACATTCCTGCGCGGCGAAGGCCGGCACGATCGCGGCCGTGGCGAATGCCAAGCCGATCGGACAAAGAGCAGATCGAACGGTCATGGGAACCCCAGCCGCCATGATGATCTCCCATCATGCGTCGGAATGTGGCGATATGAGGGTTTCTCTGGTTATCCGGCCGGCTGCAGCGCGAGGTTGATCGCTACCGGGACGTGATCGGACGGTTTTTCCCAGGCGCGCACATGCTTTTCGATCGAAGCCGATGAGAACCGGTTCGCGGCTTCCGGCGACAACAGCAGATGGTCGATGCGGATGCCGTTGTTCTTCTGCCAGGCGCCGGCCTGATAATCCCAGAACGTGTAGGTTTCAGGCGCATCGGTGACCGCACGCACCGCTTCGGTAAAGCCGAGGTTCAGCAACCGGCGGAAGGCCTGCCGCGTCCGCGGCTGGAACAGCGCGTCGCCCAGCCAGTTCTCCGGAAACCGTGCGTCGATCGGCTCGGGGATCACATTGTAGTCGCCGGCCAGCACCAGCGCCTCTTCCAGCGTCAGGCGCTCCTGCGCCCACCGCTCCAGCCGCGCCATCCACGACAGCTTGTAGGGGAACTTCTTCTCGTCATCGACCGGATTGCCGTTGGGCAGATAGAGCGAGGCGACACGAAGCGCGCCCTTGTCGGTCGAAAAAACACCTTCGATGAAACGTGCCTGCTCGTCGATGTCATCGCCCGGCAGGCCCCTAATGACCTCGTCGAAAGGAAGCTTCGACAGCAGGGCGACGCCGTTGAAGCCTTTCTGGCCATGGGTTTCGACATTATAGCCAAGCGCCTCGATCTCGGCGCGCGGGAACTGCTCGTCGACAGTCTTGATCTCCTGCAGGCAGACAATGTCGGGCGCGCTCTCGGTCAGCCAATGGGTCAGGTTGCCGATGCGGGCGCGCACGCCATTGATGTTCCAGGTGACGATTTTCATGACGGTCTCATTGTTCTTGCGACGGAAGGCGTTCGACCAAACCGATCGTATTGCCTGCCGGGTCCTTTATAAAGGCCATCCATTCGCTTTCCCCCGCCGGGCCGAACTGGCCTTCGGTGTCGCGATGGAGATCGGAAGAGCACACGTCTGNGGGAATGCCGGCTGCCTTGGCCTCGGCGTGGAAGGCTTCAAGGCCTGACATGTCGAGATAGAGGGTGCCGGCGGGGATGCCATCGGTGAACAACAACCTGACATCGCCGGCCATGATGAAGGCGATGCCGGGCGGATCGTAGCGGGCATGAATGCTCATACCGAGGACGTCGCGCCAAAAGGCCAGCGTCGCGTCAAGGTCGCGACCGGCCGAGAGCGCAACCTGACGAACCGCGCCAGTTGCGGGCATCTCGGTCCTAGATGGAGAAGCTGGTGCCGCAGCCGCAGGAGGCGACCGCATTCGGGTTCCTGATCTGGAACGATTGACCCATAAGATCGTCGACGAAGTCGATCACCGAACCACCCATATAGACCAGCGACAAATCGTCGATCAGCACCGTGGCACCATCCTTCTCGATGGCGATGTCGTCGTCGTTGCGTGTGTCGACCAGATCGAATTTGTAGGAAAAGCCGGAGCAGCCGCCACCTTCGACGGAGACACGCAGCGCCGTCTTGCCGGCTTCGGCCGAAACAATCCTGGCGATCCGCTTGGCCGCGGCCTCGGTCATATCGACTTTCATGGTAGTTTTGGCATCCGCGCCCATGGGCGTCACCTTGCTTTCGGTTTCACATGATAGGTATGAAGCGCGACGGGGCAAGTCAACTGCGGCAGCATCAGCCATGACAAATGAGCTTGGCGACATCGGTTTTGGCTATCGGCCGCGCGCGGCCTACGCCACCGATCCCGCACGTTCGCGCGGCCGGCTGTTCGACGAGCTGGAAAGTCCGACCCGCACGCCGTTTCAGCGTGACCGCGACCGGATCATCCATTCGACGGCGTTTCGGCGGCTCAAGCACAAGACGCAAGTCTTCATCGCCCACGAAGGCGACCACTACCGCACAAGGCTGACCCATTCGATCGAAGTGGCACAGATCGCACGTGCCTTGGCGCGGGCGCTGCGCGGCGACGAGGATCTCGCCGAGGCGGTGGCGCTGGTGCATGATTTCGGCCACACGCCTTTTGGCCACACAGGCGAGGACGCGCTGAACGAAAAGATGGCGGCCTGGGGCGGCTTCGATCACAACGCACAATCGCTGCGCATCGTGACGAGGCTGGAGGCGCGCTATGCTGAATTCGACGGGCTCAATCTGAGCTGGGAGACGCTGGAAGGCCTGGTCAAGCACAATGGTCCGCTCACCGACAGTAACGGCCAAGGCCTGAAAGGGCCGGTGCCGCAGGCGATCCGCGACTACTCGCAATTGCAGGATCTCGAACTCGACCGGTTCGCCGGCATCGAAGCGCAGTGCGCGGCGATTGCCGACGATATCGCCTACAACACGCATGATATCGACGATGGGCTGCGGTCAGGGCTGCTGACGCTTGACATGCTGAAGGCCGTTTCGCTGCCTGGGACGATCCTGAAGAGTGTGCGCGAGCGCTATCCCAGGCTTGATGACGTGCGCACCGGCCACGAATTGATGCGACGCCAGATCACGGCCATGGTCGAGGATGTGATCAAGTCGACCACCGCTAATCTGGAGCGGATCAGGCCGCTGAGCGCCGACGCGGTGAGGGCGGCTGGCGAAACGATGGTAACCTTTTCGATAGAGATGGCGGAAGCCGAGAAGGAACTGAAGGCCTTCCTCTACAAGCATCTCTACCGGCACGAGGAGGTCATGCGGGTGCGTGCGGACGCCGAGCAGATCGTCCGGGACCTGTTCGACGTCTATTTCGCCGACCCGCGCGCCATGCCGGACGGCTGGCGCGAAGGGCTGGACCGCGCCGAGGATCGCATCAAAGCGCGCAGCGTCGCCGATTTCCTGGCCGGCATGACCGACACCTACGCGCTCAAGGAACATAGGCGTTTGTTTGACCGCACCCCGGATTTGAGCTAGGGCGGGCTCGATTTGCCGGCCAAAGGGCCGGATTCGTCATAAGCCACCGAGCATACACCATGAACATCTTCGCCGATTTCACCGCGCGAGTCACAAAGGCTGTCCAAGCGCTTGATCTGAGGGACCAGGACGGCGTTTCGCCTGATCTGTCGCGTATTGCCGTCGAGCCGCCGCGCGACGCCAGCCATGGCGATCTCGCGACCAATGCGGCGATGGTGCTGGCCAAGCCAACCGGACAGAACCCGCGCGCGCTGGCCGAAAGATTGGCAGACGCCCTGCGGGCCGACAAGGATGTCGCCGCCGCCGAGGTCGCCGGTCCCGGCTTCGTCAATCTCAGGCTCCAGGACGGTTTCTGGCAGGCGCATCTGTCGGCGCTTTTGGGCGAGGGTCCCAACTATGGCCGCTCGATGGTCGGCGCCGGCCGGAAAACCAATGTCGAATATGTCTCGGCCAATCCGACCGGGCCTATGCATGTAGGCCATTGCCGCGGCGCCGTCGTCGGGGATGCGCTCGCCAACCTGATGGCGTTCGCCGGTTACGACGTGACCAAGGAATATGTCATCAACGACGCCGGCTCGCAGATCGACGTGCTCGGGCGCTCGGCGATGTTGCGCTATCGCGAGGCGCTTGGCGACGATATAGGCGAGATTCCGGCAGGACTTTATCCCGGTGACTATCTGGTCTCCGTCGGCGAGGCTCTGGTCAGGGAGTTTGGCCGTTCCTTGCTGCAGATGCCCGATGACGAGGCATTGGCCATCGTCAAGGATCGCACCATAGATGCGATGATGGTGATGATCCGCGAGGACCTTGCTCTGCTCAACGTGCATCACGACGTGTTCTTCTCCGAACGCACGCTGCATGCCGACAGTGCCAGGAAGATCCGCTCGGCGATCAACGACCTGACGCTGAAGGGCCACATCTACAAGGGCAAGCTGCCGCCGCCCAAGGGCGAGAAGCCGGACGACTGGGAAGACCGCGAACAGACGCTGTTCCGCTCGACCGCCGTCGGCGATGACATGGATCGGGCGCTGGTCAAGTCCGACGGCTCGTTCACCTATTTCGCGGCTGACGTGGCTTATCTCAAGGACAAAGTCGACCGCGGCTTCGTCGATCTGATCTATGTTCTCGGCGCCGACCATGGCGGCTACGTCAAGCGCCTGGAAGCCTTGGCGCGGGCCATTGCCGGCGACGATGTCAAGCTCACCGTTCTCCTGTGCAATCTCGTCAAGCTGTTTCGCGATGGCGAGCCGGTGCGGATGTCGAAGCGGTCCGGTGACTTCGTGACGCTGCGCGAGGTGGTGGAAGAAGTCGGACGCGATCCGATCCGCTTCATGATGCTTTATCGCAAGAATGATGCGCCGCTCGATTTCGACTTCGCCAAGGTGACCGAACAGTCCAAGGACAATCCGGTGTTTTACGTGCAGTACGCCTCGGCGCGCTGCCATTCGGTGTTCCGGCAGGCGAGCGAACAATTGGGCGAGGCGAATTTCGACCGCAACAGCCTGGCGGCAGCGTCAACGTCGTTGACCGACGAAGGTGAAATCGGCTTGATCAGGAAGCTTGCCGAATATCCGCGCCTGATCGAGTCCGCCGCTCTTGCGCTCGAGCCGCATCGGCTGGCATTTTATCTTTATGATCTTGCTTCCAGTTTCCATGGACACTGGAACCGGGGTACGGATAATCCGGACTTACGTTTTGTTAAGGTTAACAACCGACAATTGACGCATGCCAGACTAGGGCTGGTGCAGGCTGTTTCGGATGTTCTGACGTCCGGCCTGACGTTGATCGGGGCCGCCGCGCCAACCGAGATGCGTTAGGTTTGACTAAAAAACCTGTCACCTTTTGCCCACATTGCGCTGGTAAGGGCCAACCCTGCGCGACGTCCATGGCGTCCGAATGAGTGCGAGTTCGGGAACAATAATGGCAGACAGAACCCAGCTGAGAGTAGCCGACAACAACGACATCGCCGCCGATGATCCGTTCGCGGAACTGACCAGGATCATGGGATTCGACCCCCGCCAGCCGGTCAAGCCGCAGGCGCCGGCGGAGCCGAAAGCCGCGGTCGCCGATCAGGCTGCGGGAGGGGGCGATTTCGACATCGATCTCGAGAAGGAACTGATGGGCGAATTCGACGCTGCCGATAGCGTCGCCGCTCCGCTTGTCGAGGCTCATGAGCCGGCATTCGAGCCAATCGATGTGTCGGATGACGATCTCGCGCTGTCGCTTGATGACGATTTTCACCTGGACATGGCTGAGGTCGATGACCGGACGGTGGCCGCCAGCCATGCCGGCGCCGCGGAAGCCGTGCCGTCCGTCGAGCCTGCCGTCGACGCCGATTTCGACAATGCAGTGGCCAGCTCGCTCGAAGACGTTTCGGCCTTTGACGACGATCTGCCGATGGAAGACGAGCTTGCCGCTTCCCTCGACCGGGACTTCCATATCGAGGACGAGGCCGCCGAGCCCCGGTATGCCGTTGAATCGCCGGTTGCGGAAGTGCCGGCGGCGGCCGAGCCGGCTTTCCATCAAGAATACGACGATGCCGTTGCGATCTCGCTCGAAGACGAGCTGATGCTCGACGACCATTCGACGGATCAGCGCCAAGTGGCTGCTGCCGAATATCCAGAGCCGGCGCCGGCCGCCGCGAATGAGACCCAGTCGATCTCCGGCGACGATTTTGTTGGTCAGTTCGACGACGCCATGGCCGATGTCGACGTGGATTTTGACGTTCAGGCCGATGAGCCAGAGGCTTTCGAGGAGCCGCGAGCGCATGAGTTGCGTGCCGATGTCATCGGCACGAAGGACGAGATTCCAGGCGCTGAAGCCATTTCGAATGACGCTTTCGACCTGGATTTGGACGAGGCGTTTGCAGAGCCCGCCGAAGAGCCCGTCGCCGGAATTGCAGCGGCTCCCGCGCTGCCGATGGCGCCCGCGGCAGCCATCGCGTCGCCACTGCAGGCGCCCATCACGGACGAACGAAGCCTCGAAGACGAGTTGAACGCGCTTCTTGGCGCCATGACCGCGCGCACGCTGCCGTCGGCCAAGGAGCCGGCCATGGCTCAGCCGGTCGTGACCCAGCCGGCCGCCGCGCCTGTTCAGCCGCCACTCGTTACGACTGCAAAGGCCGCGGAGGAACCTGTCGATCTTGTTGGTGATCTCGACTGGGATCTCGATGAAGCAGCGTCCCAGGATGTGCATCAGTCCGGTTCCGCCCAGGCCGCCGATGTTGACCTCGACGACCTGCTGCTCGACGAGCTTCGGGATCAGGATTTCGGCTCGGAGGCCGCTGAACAGGGCGAGGTCGATTTCGACAATGGCGTCTCCGACGCAACCCGGGCCAAGGGCATCGACCCGCATGAGGAAACAGCTTCCCTGCAGGATCAAGCCGATTCGCTCGATTGGCTGGCGGAACGCTCCGCGCCGTCGGAGCCGGCCCGTTCGTGGAGCCGCGTGACACCGGTTCCCCAGCAGCCGGCATTTACCGCGCAGCCTGCCGCCTCGATGGCGGCCTGGACGGCAGCACCGGAAATGGCCGCGGTGCCGTCCTACCGTCCGGCCGAGCCGGTTGCGGCCGCTCCCTACGTGGCTCCATCGGCACCGCAGGCGCAGCAGTCCTCCCGTTACGAAGAGATGCCCGATGTCGAGACGGTCGATGTGCCGGAGCGCGTGGTGGCGCTGGCCGACGATCTCGACATTCCAGAGTTGCATTTCGAGGACGATGAGCCGGTAGCATCCGGTTATGACGATCTCGACGCTGAATTCGCCAGCCTTCTGACTGAAATGAATTCGGTGGAGGTCGCGCCAGCTTCCGCCAGCAGCGCCGCCTATGCGGATGAATCCTATAATGCCGGGTTCAATCCGGGATACGGTGCGGCCAATCCGGGATATGGTAACGCCACTCCGGGATACGGCAACGCCACTCCGGGATATGACGCGGTCACTCCGGGATATGACGCGGTCAATCCGGGATATGACGCAGTCAATCCGGGATATGACGCGGTCAATCCGGGATATGAAGAATCCAGGCCGGCCTATCAACCGGAAGCGCGGACCTATGCGGCACGGCCGGCGGAAACGCCTGCCCGCGCGGCGGCGGCGTCGACCTATGCCGACGCTGCTGAAGGGTTCGATGATCTGCCCGGCAGCCAGCCGATCTCGCAGGCGGACGACTTCACCGTCGATGAACT
Source organism: Mesorhizobium sp. LNHC209A00 (assembly GCF_000502915.1). NCBI lineage: Bacteria > Pseudomonadati > Pseudomonadota > Alphaproteobacteria > Hyphomicrobiales > Phyllobacteriaceae > Mesorhizobium > Mesorhizobium sp. LNHC209A00. The sequence continues at coordinate 159,554 of NZ_AYWT01000001.1, read as the reverse complement.
CGACTACGATCCCGAACTGGACGAAGCGATGTCGGTTCCGGGTCTCGGCGAGCGCGAAGCCGCCAGGTCGTCCGGCCGGCGGGGCCTCTTCATCGCGGCGATTGTCGGTGCCGTGGCGGTCGCGGGCGGTCTCGGCGCCTTTGCGCTGTCTTTCGGCGGCAAGGGCGGCAGTGAGGCTCCGGTGATCGTCAAGGCCGACAATTCACCGATCAAGATCAAGCCGGAAAATCCGGGCGGCACCGTGGTGCCGAACCAGGACAACAAGGTCTATGACGCGGTGGTCAAGGGCGTGAAGCCGGCCGAGCCGGTCCAGCAGAAGCTCGTCACCAACGCCGAGGAGCCGGTGGACGTGCAGGCGAAGGACCCGGCCCGCGCCGCCGATCTTTCTTCCGACCAGAACGCTGCCGGCGGCACGGATGGCGGAGGCGACATCTCGACCGCTGGTGCGGCCCCCGCCAATATAGCAGCGCCCACGCCGAAGTCGGAGGATCGCATCGCGCAGGTCCTGCAGGAAGCCGACAAGGGCACCAGCAACGACGTCGTTGCCGTTGCGCCGCGCAAGGTCAGGACCATGGTGGTCAAGTCCGACGGCTCGCTGGTGGCGCGTGAGGATCCGACGCCGGCGGCACCCCAGGTCGCCGCGGCGGAGCCGACCGATCCGGCACCACAGCATGTGGCGCCTGCCGCGCAGGCCAATGCCGACCAGACTGGCGCTGATCAGACTGGCGCCGACCTGACTGGCGCCGACCAGACCGGTACCGCCCAGACCGGTACCGCCCAGACTGGCACCGGTACCGCCCAGGCTGGCACCGACCAGACTGGCACCGTGGCGCCCGCCGCCGCGCAGGCCGACGATGAGCCGGCTCTGAAGCCCGCGGCCAAGCCTGCCAAGGCTGAAGCCAAGGCGCAGTCTGCCAACACGCCGGCCAAGGTTGCTATCGCGCCGCAGCGTCCGTCCGACCAGCCGGTCGACGTGGTCGGCGAGGTCAAGCCAGATCAGGTCGCTTCCATCGATCCCGCCTCGACCGCGACCGGCAGCGGTTCGTGGTCGATGCAGATCGCTTCTCAGCCGACGGTAGAGAGTGCCCAGTCGACCTATCAGGACCTGCAGCGCCGCTACGGAAGCGTGCTTTCCGGCCGCACGGCCAACATCGTCAAGGCCGAGATCGCCGGCAAGGGCACGTTCTACCGCGTGCGCGTTCCGGCTCAGTCGCGCAACGATGCGATCAATTTGTGCACCAGCTACAAGACCGCGGGCGGCAACTGCTTCGTCTCGCGCTAGACGTCGATCGAATCTCTCAAAGTCGGCGCGGCCCCAAGGCCGCGCCGACTTTTTCATGGGGAAGCTTGTTTTGCAGCCGGCCATGCGGTCAGGGATGATTCCCTTTGAACGCGCGAAGCCCTAGACTCCTGAAATGACCGAATCAAAATCCATGATCCTCGGCTGTGCCGGGAAAACGCTCACCCGCGAAGAAATCCGTTTCTATCGCAATGAGTGCCCGTGGGCCTTCATCCTGTTTGCCCGCAACATCGGCGAGGCCGAGCAGATCCGCGACCTGGTCGCCGAGATGCGCGATTGTATCGGGCGCCCGGACGCGCTGGTGTTCATCGACCAGGAAGGCGGCAGGGTGCAACGCCTGCGACCGCCGCTGGCGCCGAACTATCCGGCCGGTGGCGCGCTGGGGGCGCTTTGGCGCGACGATCACGACGCCGGCGCGCGCGCCGCCTGGCTGATGGCGCGGCTGCATGCCTTCGACCTGCTGCGCTACGGCATATCGGCGGATTGCCTGCCGGTGCTCGACGTCCCGATCGAAGGGGCCAGCGATGTCATCGGTGCGCGTGCCTATGGCAAGGATCCGCGTCCGGTCATCGAACTCGGTCGCGCCGCGGCCGAAGGCCTGATGTCGGGCGGCGTGCTGCCCGTGATGAAGCATGTTCCGGGGCACGGCCGGGCGTTTGCGGACACCCATTTCGAGCTGCCTGTCGTCGACGCGTCGCTCAGCGATCTGCAACGGCACGACTTTGCCCCGTTCCGCGAACTCAACCATCTGCCGATGGCGATGACCGCGCATGTCGTCTACAGCGCCATCGATCCCAAGAACCCGGCGACCACTTCCGGCAAGGTCATCGACGAGATCATCCGCCGCGAGATCGGCTTCGACGGGCTCTTGATGAGCGACGACACCTCGATGAAGGCACTTTCTGGGGATTTCCCGACAAAGGCCGCCTCGATCCTTGCGGCGGGCTGTGATCTGGTCCTTCACTGCAACGGCGTTTTCGAGGAGATGGCGGGGATCGCATCGCGCACCAAAGGCCTTGAAGGCAAGTCGCTGGAGCGTGCCAAGCGGGCAATGACCTATATAAAGAAAAGCGACACGGTAGAAGAAACCGAGATACGCGCTGAATTCGCCACCTATTTCGACGCGGTGGCATAACCAGGGGAAGCGACAGGGCAGTGGCGGAAGCATTGGAAAGCAAGGCTCCGAAGGCCGCACCGATGGACCGCCTGTGGGCCGAGAATGACGATTCACGCGTCACCGGCGATCCGTCGCTGGTCGTCGACGTGGCCGGCTTCGAAGGCCCCCTCGACCTTCTCCTGCACCTTGCCCGTACCCAGAAGGTCGATCTGGCGCGCATTTCGATCGTGGCACTGGTCGAGCAATATCTGACCTTTGTCGAGACGGCGAGGGCGCTGCGGCTCGAACTTGCCGCCGACTATCTGGTGATGGCGGCTTGGCTGGCCTTCCTCAAGTCGAAGCTGCTGATCCCCAAGCAGCCGGGCGAGGAGGGCGAAAGCGGTGAGGAACTGGCGGCGGTGCTGCAGTTCCGGCTGAAGCGGCTCGAAGCCATGCGCGACGCGTCGGCGCGTCTGGTCAACCGCAACCGGCTCGGTCGCGACGTGTTCGCGCGCGGCATGCCTGAAATGGTGATCATCGAGAAGCGCAACGCCTATTCAGCGTCGCTCTACGACTTGCTGACGGCCTATGCCCAGCAGCGGCAGAAGCAGGCGATCAACAACGTGACGATCGCCAGGCGCGGTGTCTGGTCGCTCAAGGACGCGCGCGACATCCTGACCCGCCTTGTCGGGGCTGTAAGCGACTGGATGACACTGGAAAGTTTCCTGATCGTGTACATGACCAGCCCCGAGGAAAGGCGCACGGCGATCGCCAGTTCCTTCGCGGCAACATTGGAACTGGTGCGCGACGGCACGATGGACGTGCGGCAGGATCAGACATTTGCCCCGATCTATTTGCGCGGCCGCACGCAAGCAATCAAGGCAGTCGAGGTGGCACCATGAGCGAACGCGCCAACGCTTCGGTTATCCCGTTCAACGTCGAGGACGAGCCTGGGCAGGAGTCGTTCTCCGAGGATTTGGCCGAGCAGGTGCAAAACCCGGCCGAGCGTCCGCATATGGCGGATGCCGTGCGCATGGCGGAGGCGATCGTGTTCGCCAGCGCCGAACCCGTCAGCGAAAAGCAGCTTGCCGCACGCCTTCCCGATGGCATCAATGTCGCGCTAGCCATGAGGGAGCTGCAGCGGATCTACGCCCGGCGCGGCGTCAATCTGGTGCGGGTCGGCGATGCCTGGGCCTTCCGAACCGCCGGCGACCTGGCCTTCCTGATGAGCCGCGATACGGTGCAGCAGCGCAAGCTGTCACGGGCGGCGCTCGAGGTGCTGGCGATCATAGCCTACCACCAGCCGGTGACGCGCGCCGAGATCGAGGACATCAGAGGCGTCGAGACCTCGAAGGGGACGCTGGACACGCTGCTTGAGACGGAATGGGTGCGCATGCGCGGCCGCCGAAAGACGCCCGGCCGCCCCGTCACCTATGGCACCACGGAAACCTTCCTCGACCATTTTGCGCTCGAGGAAATCCGTGATCTTCCAGGCATGGAGGAACTGAAGGGCGCCGGCCTGCTTTCAGGCCGCATGCCGTCGAATTTCTCCATCCCGCAACCGCCGGCCGATCCCGACGCGCTGACCGAGGACGAGGATCCGCTGACCGACATCGACCTCGAGGAGCTCGGTCTGCTGACGCCGCGCGTCACGGAAGATTGACCACGAGCGCCTTTCAAAAGCTGCTTTCCGGCTTTACATGCGCCGTTTGGTAGCGGGCCGCATCGGCGAAAATGCGTGACATCCGTCGGCCTTTCATAAACTCTGTCGCGGTTGTGTTTGAATCCCAAAGCGAAAACGCATAGATCATCGCCAGGGAAAACATTCGAGAGAGATTTGGCTATGGGTTCATTTTCGATTTGGCACTGGATGATCGTGCTGGTGATCGTGCTGCTGGTGTTCGGCCGCGGCAAGATTCCCGAGCTGATGGGTGACATGGCCAAGGGCATCAAGAGCTTCAAGAAGGGCATGGCCGACGATGACGTTGCCGACGACAAGCGCACCGTCGAACACCGTGCCGACGAGACCGTTTCGGCCGCGAAGGAAAAGGCCAGCAAGAGCTGAGCCAGAAGTTCTAGTCGGAACAGATTGCCATGTTTGAAGTCGGCTGGACCGAAATGCTGGTGATCGCGATCGTCATGATCGTGGTCGTCGGGCCGAAGGATTTGCCCAACATGCTGCGCACATTCGGCCGCACGACGGCGAAGCTGCGCGCCATGGCCGCCGATTTCCAGAAGCAATTCAACGAGGCTTTGAAGGAAGCCGAGCTCGACGAGGTCAAAAAGTCGGTCGACGAACTCCGGGGTCTCAGTCCAGTCGCCGAGATCAAGAAGCAGCTCAATCCGTTCGAGCAGGCGGCGGTCGATGTGCGCGCCGGCGTCGACGCGGCGATGAAGCCGAAGCCGGCCGCCGATCCGTCGGCCCCTGCCGCGGCGACGCCACAGGCGGCCGAGCCGTTGAAGAACGGTGCAACGACCATGCCTGGCGTCAATGGCCCGGAAGCCACGACACCGGGATCGATTTTCCCGGCGATGACTGATGAATCGGTGGTGGCGGCTTCCACGGAACCGAAGGCATCCAAGAAAACCGCCAAGGCGGTATCGGCCGCAAAAGCGCCGTCCAAGGCCTCGGCATCCATGAAGGCGGTGGCGGCAAAAGCTTTACCCGCGGGGGCGGCAAAAACCGCACCCGTGGCCAGGGCCTCGACAAGGGCCACGACACCGGCAGCGCCTGAAACCGCGGCTGTGACGAAGCCTGCCGTGGCCAAGGCGCCTGCTGCCAAGGCGTCCGCGAAAACCGAACCGAAACCTGCTGTGGCCAAGAAGCCGGCAGCCAAAAAGACGGCTGGAGCCGCCAAGTGAGCGTTTCGGACAAGGAAAAGGACGAGATCGAAAAATCGTCGGCGCCTCTGATGGAGCATCTGATCGAGCTGCGCAGACGCCTGATCTGGTCTCTTGGCGGCTTCTTCGTAGCCTTCCTGGTTTGCTTCTTCTTCGCCAAGCGGCTGTTCAACCTTCTGGTTGTTCCCTTCAAATGGGCGACGAAATGGGCAGGGCTCGACCCGCACAAGGTCGAGCTGATCTATACCGCGCCGCAGGAATTCTTCTTTACGCAGGTCAAGCTCGCCATGTTCGGCGGCATGGTCATCGCCTTTCCGCTGATCGCCACGCAAATCTACAAATTCATTGCGCCCGGCCTCTACAAGAACGAGCGCAATGCCTTCCTGCCGTTCCTGATCGCATCGCCCATCCTGTTCCTGATGGGCGCCTCGCTGGTCTATTTCTTCTTCACGCCGATGGTGATGTGGTTCTTCCTCGCCATGCAGCAGGTCGGCACCGACGACCAGGTACAGATTTCGCTGCTGCCGAAAGTGTCGGAATATCTCAGCCTGATCATGACGCTGATCTTCTCCTTCGGCCTGGTGTTCCAGCTGCCGGTGGTAACCAGCCTGATGACGCGCGTCGGCATGCTGTCGTCCAAGGCGCTGGCCGAAAAACGCAAATGGGCGATCGTCATCGCCTTTATCGTTGCCGCGGTGCTGACACCTCCGGATCCGATGAGCCAGATCGGCCTGGCCATTCCGACCATCCTTCTCTACGAGGTTTCCATCTGGGCCGCGCGGTGGATCGAGCGCGACCAGGAGAAACAGCGGCTTGCGCGCGAGAAGCAGGAAGCCGGCGAGACCGTGGCCGACAAGGCGCCGGACGAGCCGCCAGCGCCGGCAGCCTCGTAGGGCATCGGCGGCGGCGGAAAACGACAACCGCCGCCCTGCCCATCTTGCATCGATCAAGGATGCGGTTTACGCCCCTCAAACCTAGCTTGAGGACGGACAACCATGCTTGACATCAAATGGATTCGCGACAACCCGAAGGCCCTTGTCGAGGCGCTCACCAAGCGCTCGTGGTCGGCGGATGAAGCGCAGTCCACGGTCGACGGGCTGATCGCCAAGGATGAGGCGCGGCGCGAACATCTCACCGAGCTGCAGACCAGGCAGGAGCGCCGCAACGCCGCCTCGAAGGAGATCGGCAACGCCATGCGTTCGGGCGATGCCGCGCTTGCCGAGAAACTCAAGGCCGAAGTCGGCGAGATCAAGACCTTCATCCAGAACGGCGAGGCGCGCGAGCGCGAGCTCGACAAGGCGCTGAACGATGCGCTGGCGGTGCTGCCCAATGTGCCCTTCGACGACGTGCCGGTCGGCAAGGACGAGCACGACAATGTCGTCAAGCATCTTGTCGGCAAGGCGCCGACGCGGCCAAACTGGGTGAAGGAGCATTTCGAAATCGGCGAAGCGCTCGGCATGATGGATTTCGAGCGCGCGGCGAAACTTTCGGGATCGCGCTTCACCGTGCTCAGGAGTGGCCTGGCGCGGATGGAACGCGCGATCGGCCAGTTCATGCTCGACCTGCACACGACCGAGCATGGCTATGAGGAAGTGATCCCGCCGCTGATGGTGAAGGACGACGTTCTGTTCGGCACCAACCAGTTGCCGAAGTTCGAGGACGATCTGTTCTTCACGCCACATGGGGAGGGCAGGCTTGGCCTGATCCCGACCGCCGAGGTGCCGCTCACCAACCTCGTGCGCGAAGAAATCACGGCGCATGATAAGCTGCCGCTGCGCTTCACGGCGCTGACGCCCTGCTTCCGTTCGGAGGCAGGCTCGGCGGGACGCGATACGCGCGGCATGTTGCGCCAGCACCAGTTTTACAAGGTCGAGCTGGTGTCGATCACCGACCAGGAGTCTTCGCTTGCCGAACATGAGCGGATGACGCAATGCGCCGAAGAGGTGCTGAGGCGGCTGGAATTGCCGTTCCGCACCATGGTGCTGTGCACCGGCGACATGGGGTTTGGCGCGCGCAAGACCTACGACATCGAGGTCTGGCTGCCGGGACAGAACGCCTATCGCGAAATCTCGTCCTGCTCGGTGTGCGGCGATTTCCAGGCGCGCCGCATGGATGCCCGTTACAAGGACAAGGATGGCAAGAGCAACCGCTTCGTCCATACGCTGAACGGTTCGGGCACCGCTGTCGGCCGCGCGCTCATAGCTGTCATCGAAAACTACCAGAATGAGGATGGCAGCGTAACCATTCCTGAAGTGCTGCGGCCTTACATGGGCGGTCTGGAAAAGATCGAATCGAAATAATGCGCATTCTTCTGACCAATGACGACGGCATTCATGCCGAAGGCCTGGCGTCGCTCGAACGCGTCGCCCGCACGCTGTCAGACGATGTCTGGGTGGTGGCGCCGGAGCAAGACCAGTCCGGCTATGCGCATTCGCTGTCGATCTCGGAGCCGCTGCGGTTGCGGAAAATCGGCGAAAGGCATTTTGCCGTGCGCGGCACGCCAACCGATTGCGTCATCATGGGCGTCAAGAAGATCCTGCCCGGTGCGCCCGACCTGATCCTGTCCGGTATCAATTCGGGCGCCAACATCGCCGACGACGTGACCTATTCCGGTACCGTCGCCGGCGCCATGGAAGGCGCGCTGCTCGGTATCCGGTCGATAGCGCTCAGCCAGGGCTACAGCACTGTCGGCGAGGACCGCGTCGTCCCTTACGAGACCACTGAGGCGCTGGCGCCGGCACTGCTGAGGAAGCTCGTGGCGACGCCGCTGCCGGACGGCGTCCTGCTCAACGTCAATTTTCCCAACTGCCTTCCCGAGGAAGTGGCCGGCACGGTGGTCACCACGCAGGGCAAGCTGGTGCACAGCCTGTGGGTCGACGAGCGCCGCGACGGGCGCGGCCTGCCTTATTACTGGCTGCGCTTCGGCCGCGAGCCGGTCGAGGGCAAGCAGGGCACCGACCTCTTTGCCCTGCGCAACAGGCTGGTGTCGGTGACGCCGCTGCAGCTTGACCTTACCGCGCATGAGATCCGCGACCAGCTGAGCAAGGCGCTTGCATGAATCAGGGCTTTCCAATCGATGATCGCGAAGGATTTGCCGCCTTCCTGCTGCGCCTGCGCGGCAGGGGAACGGTGCCGAAGGCGCTGATCGCGGCTTTCGAGGCAACGCCGCGGCGCGGCTTCCTGGCAGCGCAATATCACCAGATCGCCTGGTCGGACCGCATGCTGCCGATCGAATGCGGCGAAGCGATCGAAGGGGCGGATCTGCAGGCGGCGGTGATCGCCGCACTCGCCATAGAAACGGGAAACCGCGTGCTCGAGATCGGCACCGGCTCCGGCTACACGTCGGCTGTCATGTCGCGGCTGGCGGCGCGGGTCGTGACCGTGGATCGCTACAAGACGCTGGTCGAGCAGGCCAGGCAGCGTTTCGAGGCACTCGGCATCGGCAATGCCATCGTGCGGCAGGCCGATGGTTCCAACGGATTGCCCAATGAAGGGCCGTTTGACCGCATCGTCGCTTGGGCGGCATTCGACAGCCTGCCGCGCTTCCTGCTCGACCAATTGTCGAGCGGCGGCATCGTCATCGCGCCGATCGGGCCGGAGGAGGGCGAGCAGGTGCTGGCCAAGCTCACCAAGGTCGGCAGCCGTTTCGAGCGCGAGGATATCGGTCTCGTGCGGCTGCAGCCGATCCTGCGCAGCATTGCAGCGGTTATCTAGTTTCCGGCCGGTCGCAGGATCTCTTTCGGGCTCGCCATCGTGCCGCTGATCGTCCCCAAATGTTTTAAGAAAATTTTCGTCGGATTCTAATGGGTTAACCGGCCAGTAACATTAACGCGCTTTAATCCTGTCCAGTTGGTGCAGCGTTTGTGCGGGTTAGTGCGATGCAACTCAGTGTTTTGAAGACAAATAGTCGCAATCTGGCGCGGGGCTGCGCTGTTCTGATGATTGCGGGCGCGGCGGCCGGGTGCAGTTCCCAGGCTTCGCGGTTCAACAGTGTCGACGACGTCTTCACGTCCTCGACCAACAATCAGCGCGCCATCATCAACAAGCAGGATGCGGTGCAGCCTTATCCAGGCGATGTCTCGGCTGCTCCGCTTGATGGCAGCCACACGCAGTCGGTGAGCCGTTCCAGCCTCGATCCGGTTTCGAGCCGGCCGTTGCCGCCGCCAGCCTCCGCGCAGGCGCAGCCGGCTCCAGCGCTCGCGCCTGCCGCCAATCCGGTGCGCGTCGCATCGGCGCCGGCCTTGGTTCGGCCCGCCCCTCATGTCGACAGAACGACGACCGGCACTGTCGCGCCGGCCGCCAAACCTTTCAAGAATGCCCAGCCCGACGAGCCGAGGATGGCCCAGGCAGGCAGGCCGCACGCGACCGAAATCACCGTCAGGGACGGCGAAACCATTTCCGGCCTGGCGGCGCATTACAAGGTGCCGGCCGATGTCATCGTGAAAGTGAATGGCCTGAGCCCGACCAAGGGGCTGAAGACCGGCCAGAAGATCGTCATCCCAGCCTATGCCTATTCGAGCAAGGCCGAGACGAAGGTCGCCGACGCGAAGCCGGCGAAGGACGGCAAGCATGACCTGCCGGCCAGCGCGCCGGACAAGGTGGCAGTGCTGCCGCAGCAGCCTAAGCTGAAGGAGGGCAAGTCCGCCGCCCAGGTCGATGCGTCGGCCGCGGCGAACCAGCCCAAGGAACCCAAGCCGGCGCAGGTGGCCAAGGCAACGGGCGCCGCCGGTACCTATACGGTGCAGTCGGGTGACACGATGTCCTCGATTGCCAGAAAGACCGGCGTCGGCGTGGTCGCGCTGAAGCAGGCCAATGGCATGAAGGACGGCATATTGAAAATCGGCCAGACCTTGAAGGTGCCGGGCGGCGGAACGGCGACGGTCGCCAGCGCCAAGCCGGCCAAGGTCGATCCGGTGACCACCGCAACCACGCAAGCCCCGGCAAAGGCCACGCCTTCGGAAACGCTGGCTTCCTACACGCCGCCGAAGAAGGACGCCAAGGTCATCCAGCAGGCCGAGGACGACGACGCGGTGGCACCCGATGCCACCGGCATCGGCAAGATGCGCTGGCCGGTGCGCGGCCGGGTGATCTCCGGTTTCGGATCCGGCAAGGACGGCGTCGATATCGCCGTGCCCACGGGCACGCCGGTCAAGGCGGCCGAGAACGGCGTCGTCATCTATGCCGGCGACGGGCTCAAGGAATTCGGCAACACGGTGCTGGTGCGCCACGAAAACGGCCTGGTCACCGTCTATGGCCATGCCAGCTCGATCGAGGTCCAGCGCGGCCAGAAGGTCAAGCGCGGCCAGGAGATCGCGCTGTCCGGCATGAGCGGCACCACGGATTCGCCGAAGCTGCACTTCGAAGTGCGCAAGAATTCGGCTCCGGTCGATCCGTCAGGCTATCTCGAATAGAAGAAAAAAAGCGATATGCGGGCCGCCTGACCTCCAGTCCAGCCCGCCGGCTCAGCCCGTTCCGCAAGGAGCGGGCTTTTTCAGTTTTCCCGAAGGCCGGCCCTCAAGCGCGGCGATGATCACGCAGCGTGTCGGCGATCATGACCTCAAGGCTGCTGGCCTTGATACCGAGAAGCACCTCGGCGTCGGAAGAATCCACCAGCAAGGGGTTCTCGAAAAGATAGCTCATCTCGATAAGCTCATGCATGCCCAGTGCTTCCATCTCGGCAATGGAATAGGAACGGATTTCTGAGATCTCCTGTCGAAGCATTGCAGCGGTTTTTTGGATGAGCTCCCGGGGTGAGGCGTATTGCGAGGGGACGTGAAACGCCCGTCCCCATTCGCCCGTGTAGCGGGAAGCCGCGACAAGCGTCCTGGCGACGTCGTTGGTGAAGGCCCAGGCATGCGTCGCATCGAGGTTTCCAATGAAAGCGGTAGGCTTCCCTTCGATGATGGAGGGCAGAGCGACCAGCGAGAAGTAGCTGATCGCGCCATGGCCGAGATAGTCGCTGGACCGCACTTCGATTGCCGGTACATCGGCACGGGCGGCTCGCTGCCACATGATCGTCCTAGCCGTCCCCTTCTTCGAAGTCGGATTCAGAGACAGGTCGGAACGAAGCGGGCTGTCGGCATTTTCCCCATAGCCATACAGGTTTCCCAACACGATGAGTTTCGCGCCGACCGCTTCGGCCGCGCGCACGGTGCCGTCGATGATGGGGAAAAAATCGGTTGGCCACCTGTGATAGGTGGCCATGGCGCACATGAAGATGGCATCGGCGCCTTGGCAGACGCGCGCGAGTTCCGACGCATCGGTAGCGTCGGCCTGCATGGCCCGCACGTTCCGCAATGCGTTCGAGCCGACGCTTCGGCTGGTGAGAACGACATCATGTCCTTCCTCGCCAAGAAGGCGAGCGGTTTCGCGACCGACCGGGCCCGCTCCGACAACAACATAGAAACTCATGGTGTAACCTCTCGTCCAAGTTTGATGGAGAGGCGTGAGTACAGGTCGACGGCATTGAAAATCGCGCGGGAATTGCCAAATCTCGGACAGGTTCTGCCATGAATCGAGAGAGAGCATGCGGTCGCAATACGCTCCGGCTCAAGCCGTGTCCGACGTAACAATGGCCTCCCGGCATATCGAAGCCGGAGTCCACCGCCTGTCCCGGGCGCCACACCATCGCATCATGGTGCATGCCAGCGCGGCGACACGCTCCTACTGCAATCAGGTTGGGCGATATTTCGTCAGGCGCGCCGGGGATATCGACTTGGTACCAGCCGGCCAGGAGGGCGGCTTCGAGGCCGAAACCCCGTTCGACACGATCGAAATTGCGTTGCAACCAGCGCTGATGGAAAGGGTGGTGGCGGAGCTTGGTGGCAAGGGCCAAGCATTGCGGCTCGACACGCGCCACCTGCTTCGCGACCAGCGCATCGAACATCTCGCCCGGGCGCTCGAGAGCGAACTGAATGCAGATTCGCCGAGCGGCCCCTTGTTTGCCGACAGCATTGGCGCCGCACTGGCGGTGAGGCTGCTCGGCCTTGGTGAACCTGATATCGGTCGAACGAACCGTTTGTCGGATACCCAGCTCAAACGCGTGCTGGAGCACATCGAGGCGGCTCTTCACGAGCCGCTTTCGATTCATCGTCTAAGCCGAGTTGCCGGCGCGAGCAGCTCGCATTTGCGGACATGGTTCAAAGTGGCGACGGGCGTCACCCTACACCGGTATGTGTTACGGCGTCGCGTTGAGCGCGCACGCGTTCTGCTGCGGCGAGGCGACCTCAGCACAAGCGAAGTAGCTGAAATGACAGGCTTCGCGCACCAGTCACACCTGGCGCATTGGATGCGCCGCGAGATCGGTCAAACGCCGCGCGATTTGCGACCGACGCCGCCGCCCAAATGACGTTGCCGGTCGATCGGGATGGCGACGCGATCCAATGGCTCAATCCTTCAATGGCTTGCCGAGCCTGCCGGCCAGATCCTGGGTGAACTGCCAGGCGACGCGGCCCGAGCGGCTGCCGCGTGTGGTTGCCCATTCCAGCGCTTCGGCGCGCAACTGCTCGGGGTCGATGTCGAGGCCATGGTGGCTGGCATAGCCGTTGACCATGTCGAGATATTCGTCCTGCGAGCACTTGTGGAAGCCGAGCCACAGGCCGAAACGGTCGGATAGCGAGACCTTTTCCTCGACCGCTTCCGACGGGTTGATGGCGGTCGAGCGCTCATTGTCGATCATGTCGCGCGGCAACAGGTGGCGGCGGTTCGAGGTCGCGTAGAAGATCACGTTGGCCGGACGGCCCTCGACGCCACCTTCAAGCGCCGCCTTCAGTGACTTGTAGGACGTATCGTCGTGATCGAAGGACAGATCGTCGCAAAACAGGATGACGCGGAAGGGGGCCGCCTTCAGCAGGCCCATCAGCTTCGGCAGCGTGTCGATGTCCTCGCGGTGGATTTCTATCAGCTTTAGCGGCAGGCCGGGCTTCGCCTTGGCATTTACCCGCGCGTGTACGGCCTTGACCAGCGACGATTTGCCCATGCCGCGCGCACCCCACAACAGGACGTTGTTGGCGGCGAAACCGGCGGCGAAGCGCTCGGTGTTGTCGACGAGGATGTCGCGGACGCGGTCGACACCGCGGATCAGGCCGATATCGACGCGGTTGACCTTGCGCACCGGCTCCAGATAGCCGGGATCGGCCTGCCAGACGAAGCAGTCGGCCACGTCGAGGTCGGTTTGAGGCACCGGCGGCGGCGCGAGGCGGCTGACCGCCTCGATCAGGCGGTCGAGTTTCTGGTTCAGAGCGTCGATGCTGGTATCGGTCATGTCGGGTCTTTTTGCTTCGGTTTTTGCGGTGGCGGGTAGGTCCGGTTCGATTCCGGCGGTTGCGAAACCGGCTGCAACCATTTGTTCGAGCGTCATCTTTTCCGAAAACCGGCTCGCGGTTTTCGCGATCCTGCTCTAACACGGCTAAACAGGCCGGAAAAGCAGCCGATTTGCCTGGCCGCGCAGTTGCATTGACAACTTTACCGACTATATTCCGGCCAAATTTCTAGGGGCCGCCAAATCTCGCTTGATCGTTTGGTGGCTGTTTTTCAAAATTCAGGAGTACCTCGATGTTCGTGACACCGGCATACGCCCAAGGCATCGGCGGCGCCTCTCCCGATATGTTCATCAGCATTTTGCCGTTTGTCCTGATTTTCGTGATCATGTATTTTCTGATCATCCGCCCGCAGCGCACGCAGCTGAAGAAGCGCGGCGAGATGCTGGCGGCGGTTCGTCGCGGCGACACTGTCGTCACCGGCGGCGGCTTTGTCGGCAAGGTGACGAAGGTGATCGACGACAACGAGCTGGAGATCGATCTTGGCGGCGGCACCAAGGTAACGGCGCTGCGCTCGACGATCGCCGATGTGCGCGTCAAGGGCGAACCGGTGGCCAACCAGAACGCCAAGAAATAACCAAATTCAAGGCGGAGCGATCCGCGGACACGCTCTGACGGACGACGCCCTATGCTTTATTTCTCGCGCTTCAAGATGATCCTGATCTGGCTGGCCGTGGCCGCCACAGTGATCCTCGCCGCGCCCAACCTGTTCCCCGCCAGCACGCTGGCTCAGCTGCCCAGTTGGGTGCCGAAGCGGCAGATGACGCTCGGCCTCGACCTGCAGGGCGGTTCGCATATCCTGCTGGAGATGAACCAGAACGATCTGATCAAGGATCGGTTGGAGACGACGCGCGACGAAATCCGTACACTGCTGCGCGATGCCAAGATCGGCTATACCGGTCTTGCCGGCAGCGGCAAGACCCTGCAGGTCCGCATCACCGATCCCGCCCAGCTCGATGCCGCCAAGAAGGCATTGAAGACTTTGACCGATCCTGTCGCCGCCGGCTTGTTCACCGGCGGTTCCATCCAGGAAATGGCGCTCGATGATTCCGAGCCGGGCCTGCTCAAGTTCACCGTCACCGACGCCGGCATCAAATACCGTACGTCAACTGCATTGGCGCAGTCGATCGAGGTGGTCGAGCGCCGCGTCAACGAACTCGGCACGACCGAGCCTATCGTGCAGCGGCAAGGCGAGGACCGCATCCTCGTCCAGGTGCCTGGCCTGCAGGATCCGCAGCGGCTTAAGGAAATTCTCGGCCAGACCGCGAAGCTGACCTTCCAGATGGTCGACCAGTCGATGCCGGTGCAGGACGCGCTCAAGGCGCGCCCGCCAGCCGGTTCGTCGGTGCTCTATTCCCAGGACGATCCGCCGGTTCCGTACCTAATCGAGAACCGCGTTATCGTGTCGGGTGAAAACCTCGTCGACGCACAGGCGACGTACAATTCGCAGAACAACGAGCCGGTGGTTTCGTTCCGCTTCGATTCCAAGGGTGCCGCCCGCTTCGGCCAGGCCACCGCGCAGAATGTCGGCAAGCTTTTTGCCATCATCCTCGACAACCAGGTGATATCGGCACCGCAGATCCGTGAACCGATCCTTGGCGGCACCGGCCAGATCTCCGGTAATTTCACCGCGCAAAGCGCCAACGACCTCGCCGTCCTGCTGCGCGCCGGCGCGCTGCCCGCGACATTGACGGTGATCGAGGAGCGTACCGTGGGCCCGGGCCTCGGCCAGGATTCGATCCATGCCGGCAAGGTCGCCGGCATCATCGGTTCGATCCTCGTCGTGGCATTCATGTTCGTCGCTTACGGTTTCCTCGGCTTCCTCGCCAACATCGCGCTGGCGGTGCACGTGGCGATGATCGTCGGACTGCTGTCGCTGCTCGGCGCGACCCTGACCTTGCCCGGTATTGCCGGTATCGTGCTGACCATCGGCATGGCGGTCGATTCCAACGTGCTGATCTACGAGCGTATCCGCGAGGAGCGACGCGCCGGTCGCTCGGTGATCCAGGCGATCGACACCGGCTTCTCGAAGGCGCTGGCGACCATCGTCGATTCCAACGTCACCTCGCTGATTGCCACGGTGGTGCTGTTCTATCTCGGTACCGGACCGGTGAAGGGCTTTGCCATCACCTATGCCATCGGCATCCTGACCACGGTCTTCACCGCTTTCACCTTCACCCGCCTGCTGGTGTCGATCTGGCTGCGCCGCGCACGTCCGAAGGAACTGCCGCGCGCACCGGTGACCTTCGTTCCACCCGGCACGAAAATTCCGTTCATGGGTATCCGCCGGTGGACGTTCGCGCTGTCGAGCACATTGTCGATATTGTCCGTCGTGTTGTTCATGAGCGTCGGCATCAATTACGGCATCGACTTCAAGGGCGGTTCCCTGATCGAGGTGCAGTCGAAGAGCGGCGATGCCAATATTGGTGACATCCGCAGCCGATTGACGGAACTGAACATCGGCGAAGTGCAGGTGCAGCAGTTCGGTGCACCCAACGACGTGTTGATCCGCGTCGGCACGCAGGATGCCGGTGAAAATGCCGAGCAGACCGTGATCGACAAGGTGCGCGGCGAGCTGCAGGATCAGTATAATTTCCGCCGCGTCGAAGTGGTGGGTCCGACGGTTTCCGGCGAGTTGGCCAAGCAAGGCACGATCGCCATGATCGTCGCGCTGGCCGGCATCCTGATCTATGTCTGGTTCCGCTTCGAATGGCAGTTCGCGGTTGGCGCCATCGTCGCGACGGTTCATGATGTGGTCATGACGCTCGGTTTCTTCGTCATCACCGGGCTCGAATTCAACCAGTCGTCGCTGGCGGCGATCCTGACCATTATCGGTTATTCGCTGAACGACACGATCGTGGTCTATGACCGCGTCCGCGAGGATCTGCGAAAATACAAGCGAATGCCGTTGCCGCAGCTGTTGAACAACGCCATCAACGAGACGTTGTCGAGAACGACGCTGACGTCCGTGACGACCAGCTTGGCGCTGCTGGCGCTGGTGCTGTTCGGCGGCGAAGTGATCCGCTCCTTCACGCTGGCGATGCTGTTCGGCGTCGTGTTCGGCACGTATTCGTCGATCTTCATCGCGGCGCCGTTGCTGATCCTGTTCAAGCTGCGGCCGCAGGCTTCGGCCGACGAGGAAAAGCCGGTCAGCGGCGGCAAGGCCGTCGCGACCTGACGCGCGGCCCCGAGGGGTGGCAGAGTGATGGGCGGCAAAGGCATCATCATCCGCGAGGCGCATTTCCCCGGCCGCGCGCCGATCGAGGCCTATGGCAACGGCGGCTTCCGCTTTGCCGACATGTCGCATCGCGGCTCTCTCATGTGCCTGCCCACAGGCATCCATGGCTGGGAGCCGGCAAATCCGCTGGCGCTGACGGTGGCGGATTTCGACAGGCTGCTCGCCGAGGCCGACAAGGTCGAGATCCTGCTGGTTGGCATGGGGCGGGATCTCAGGCCGCTGCCGGCGGTGCTGCGGGCGGCGCTGAAGGATGCCGGCATAGCGTCCGACCCGATGTCGACTGGGGCAGCAGTGCGGACCTACAATGTCCTTCTGGCCGAAAACCGCGCCGTGGCGGCCGCGCTCATCGCCGTCGATTGATATGTCGCAGAATACTGAAATCGTCATGGATGCGGTGCGCGTCGCCGATCATGATCGGTATCTCACCGCGCTCTACGCGCCAGCCGACAAGCGCGACGCGCTGTTTTCGCTGTACGCCTTCAATGCCGAGATCGCGGGCATTCGCGACCGCATCCACGAGCCGCTGCCCGGCGAAGTGCGGCTGCAATGGTGGCGCGATGTCATCGCCGCCGGCGGCGAGACGGGCGCGGGCCATCCCACTGCCGAAGCCTTGAACGCCACCATTGCGGCGTTCAAGCTGCCGAAATTAGCTTTCGAGAACATGCTCGAAGCCCGCATCTTCGACCTCTACGACGATCCGATGCCGTCGCGCACCGATCTGGAAGGCTATTGCGGCGAGACGGCAGCCGCGCTGATCCAGCTTGCGGCAATGGTGCTCGATCCTGTCGAGGCGCCAAGGTTCGCCGAACTGGCGGGCAGGGCGGGCTGCGCGCAGGCAATGACGGGCCTTTTGCTTCTGTTGCCGCTGCACCGCAGGCGCGGGCAGTGTTTTGTGCCGGCTGACATCCTGGCGGCGGCAGGCTCGTCACCGGAAGAATTCGTTGCCGGCGATGGCGGCCCTGGTGCGCAGCGCGCCGTGGCCGCGATGATTTCGCTGGCGCGCGAACATCTTTCCGCCTTCGAGCGGGGTGCTGCCGCGCTGCCGGGGCCGTTGCGTCCGGCATTCCTGCCGCTGGTGCTGTCACGCGCTTATCTCGACAAGATGGAAGGCTCGCGCCAAGGTCCGATCAGGGACGTGGCGCGGCTGTCGGCGTTGCGCCGGCACTGGCTGCTGTTGCGCCGTGCGGGCAAGGGCTGGCCAACATTGACGTAAACGTCAATCGTGATGGAAGTCCGCCTGCCGAGAACTGTCGCCGAAGACGACAGGCTGGCCCGGAGGAGATCCCGTTCATGAGCTTGCCCGTGATTGCCTTCACCTTCGGTTTCAACCTGGTCAGGTTCGGATATTCCTTCACTAAGAACGACGGCGAGACGCTGACTTATCATTGTCTCGCGCCAGTTGCGAAATGCGGTCCTTAACTCTGTCGATTGCCTCATTGAGTGGAATGGCGGGTCTCGTATCCTCGATCGACGCCTTCACACGCGCCCTGATCGAGGCCATGCGTTCGGCGTGTTCCTCTTCTTCGCGTTGGAAAGCGTGAAGAGCCGCGCGGATAACCTCGCTGGCCGAGCCGAACGAACTGTCCTCGACTCGTTCGCGGATCATGCGTGCCATCGCGGGTGTGACGGTGACGGATAGTTTCTCGGCTGCTTCCATGGAACGGCTCCGCTCGTGTATACTTTACACCGAGCGTTCCAATCAGAACCGCGAGGTTATTCGGCAGCCTCAGCCGTTTGCGCCGGCACGCCCAGCCATTCACGGCAGTCTTGCAGGGCACGCGAGGTGATGGCGTGGCGCTTGGCAACGGTCTTGTCCTTGCCGCGCAGGCGCTTGCCTTCGATCTTCACCGCTTCCACCGGTGGGAACAGGCCGAAATTGACGTTCATGGGCTGGAAGGAACGCTTTCCCGGTTCATCGTCGGAGACGATGTGGCCGCCGGTGATGTGGTTGAGCAGGGCGCCGAAGGCCGTGGTGAGCGGCGGCAGCGATGGTGTGTGCCCAAGGCGCTCGGCGGCGGCGAAGCGCCCGGCGAGCAGGCCGATGGCGGCGCTTTCGACGTAACCCTCGCAACCGGTGATCTGGCCGGCGAAGCGTAGGCCGGGATGCGACTTCAGCTGCAGCGAGCCGTCGAGCAAGGTCGGCGAATTGATGTAGGTGTTGCGGTGCAGGCCGCCCAGGCGCGCGAAGTCGGCGTTTTCGAGGCCCGGAATCGTGCGGAACACGCGCACCTGTTCGGCATGCTTCAGCTTGGTCTGGAAGCCGACCATGTTGTAGAGCGTGCCCAGCGCATTGTCCTGCCGCAACTGGACGACCGCATAGGCCTTCACCGTCGGATTGTGCGCATTGGTGAGGCCCATCGGCTTCATCGGTCCGTAGCGCAGCGTCTCGACGCCGCGTTCGGCCATGATCTCGATCGGCAGGCAACCGTCGAAATAGGGCGTGCCTTCCCATTGCTTGAACTCGGTCTTCTGGCCGTCGACCAGCGCCTGCACGAAGGCGAGATACTGATCCTTGTCCATCGGACAGTTGATGTAGTCCTTGCCGGTGCCGCCAGGCCCGACCTTGTCGTAGCGCGACTGGAACCAGCAGGTATCCATGTCGATCGTGTCGAAATGGATGATCGGCGCGATGGCATCGAAGAAGGCGAGCGCATCGGCGCCGGTCGCTTCGGCGATCGACTGGGCAAGCGATGGCGCGGTCAGCGGCCCGGTGGCGATGATCGTCTGGTCCCACTCCGCCGGCGGCAGGCCGGGAACTTCCTCGCGCTCGATGGTGATCAGCGGGTGTGCCTCGAGCTTTTTCGTCACCGCGTCGGAAAAACCATCGCGGTCGACGGCAAGCGCGCCGCCTGCCGGCACCTGGTTGGCGTCGCCGGCGCTCATGATCAGCGAGCCGGCCAGCCGCATTTCGGCATGCAGCAGGCCGACGGCGTTGTTTTCGGCGTCGTCGGAGCGGAAGGAATTGGAACAGACGAGTTCGGCCAGGCCGTCGGTCTTGTGGGCATCGGTGCCGCGAACCGGGCGCATTTCATGCAGGATGACGGGAACGCCGGCCTCGGCCGCCTGCCATGCCGCTTCGGAACCGGCGAGGCCGCCGCCGATGATATGGATTGGATTTTTGCTCATGGTCGCCGGAATAATCGCTTGCCGCGGCGATTGCAATTGTCGCGTGGCGGTAACGCGAAACGCCGGGTCGGGAACATCTGCCCCTGAATACAACAACACCCGCCGGGGGAGGAGGTCCGGCGGGTGTCGTTTTGGGGGTCGACCCTCGGGAGGAGGTGAAGGCCGACCGTATTCGCCATCGCCGGGGAGGAGGTCGGCTCAGGCGAAATTCTCTCCGCATTTTTAGAGAGGGCGAAACCTCTGGGGCAAATTCGTTTTCCCCGGGGAAACAGCGCCCGCCGCGGGAGGAGGTGCGGCGGGCGCCGTTTGGGTGGCCAACCTTGGGGAGGAGGTGAAGGTTGGGCCTATTCGTCATCGCCGGGGAGGAGGTCGGCTCGGACGAAATTCTCTTCGCATTTTTAGAGAGGGCGAAACCTCTGGGGCAAAATTCGTTTGCCCCGGGGGGAACAACGCCCGCCGCGGGAGGAGGTGCGGCGGGCGCCGTTTTGGTGGTCAACCCTTGGGAGGAGGTAAGGGCTGACCGTATTCGCCTGGGTCGGGGAGGAGGTCGACCCCAGCGAAATTCCTTGGTTAGATCGCCCTGCGGGCGACGATCTTGATTTCGTCGCGGACGATACCGAGATCATGCAGTTGGCGGTTCGAAAGGCGACCCAGCTCGGTAACCGTCTCGCGATAAACGCGCCAGTTACGATAGTTGCGGATCAGGTTCATTGTCGTTCTCTTTTCAGAAACTTGTTCGGACCATTCGCGGTCCGAAGAATTAGACCGCCTTGCGAGCGACGTAAGGAATGTCGCTGCGGCTAATGCCGAGGTCGGTCAGTTCACGGTTGCTCAGGCGGCTCAGCTCGGAGACGGTGTCCCGGTAGCGGCGCCAGTTGCGGTAGTTGCGGATCAGGTTCATGGTAGTTCTCGTTTCGTCTTTCTTGCGGATCATTCCGTTTGTGTACGAACCATAAGTAGGGGGACCCATATCGATTTAAAAGCGCTATGGCTGCATGGCAGCAATGCAAATTGTGCAATGCAGCATTAACGCGGCTTCACCGACCCGACGCAAGGAAGTCGGAATCAGAAAGTGCCGTAACGTCAACGGTTTGGCCTGATCGGCTGAAAAAAAACCAGCTGGGGGAGGAAGGGGAATGGCGGGCTATTCATCACGACTAAAGTCCGATATCGCGCGGTGGCGGCAGGCAGGCCTGATCGACGCCGCCACAGCCGATTCCCTGACCCGTGACGTCGACGCAAACGCCCGCCGGTCGCTCAGCTTTGGCTCGATCCTCGCGATGATGGCGGCCCTGCTCTTTGGCGCGGCGATCCTGATCTTCGTCGCCGCCAATTGGGAAGCGATCCCAAGACTGGCGCGGGTGGCCGCGCTGTTCGCGGTTATCCTTGGCGGCTATGTCGGCGGCGCGGTGCTGAAGACGCGCGACCATGCGGCGATCGGCGAAGCCCTGTGGATCGTGGCTGCTGCCGCGTTCGGCGGTTCGATCGCCCTGATCGGGCAGATGTACCATTTGTCCGGCGACCAGGCTTCCGCCCTGGTCACCTGGGGCGCCGGAACGGCGTTGGCCGCGGTGGCGCTGCGCTCCAACGCGCTGACCGTGGCAGCGGTCGGTGTCGCCGATGCCTGGCTGTTCCTGAAAGGGTTCGACTATTACAGCCGCAGCGAGTTTCCGCACGCTTTCGTCGTCATGGCGGTGGTGCTGTTTGCCGTTTCGTTCTGGACCCGCAGCCAGTCGGCAAGGCACCTGATCATCCTGTCGCTGCTCTTCTATCTCGTGCTGTTGGCCATGGATCACGCGACCCTGCCAGTGGCGATCCCTCTGGTCATCGTCTCTGTCGTGCTTTTCGCTGCTGCCGTCCTTGCGCCGGAACCGGTCGACAGGATCGTGCAACTTGGCGGCCGTTTGCCCCTGCACGCGCTGCTTGGCTTTCTCACCGGCCTGGCCATCATCCAGTTCGAACTGGCTGACGAGAGCACCTACAACAGCGGTTTCGCGACCGCTTCGGTCGTCGCATTGGCTGGTATCGTCGCGGCAATCGTGTTCGCAGGCCGTGAGAGCCGTGGCCTGCGCTGGCTGGCCTATCTCGGCTTCGCCTTCGAACTCGCCATGATTTATGTCGTGACGCTTCAGTCGATGCTAGACACCGCCGGCTTCTTCCTTGCCGCGGCGCTGCTGCTCGGGGTGCTTGCTATCGTCATCATCCGCGTTGAAAAACGCATGAAGGGTCCGGCCATTGGGGGAGCCACGGCATGATGACCGGGAAGAGACTTGTCATCTCGGCGCTGGTGCTGGCGCTCGCCCAGCTCGGTTTTCTCAGTTGGATCATCGCCAGCCGGGCGGCGATCCTGCGTAACGGCAAGGAAGTGCTGCTGAAGATCGAACCGGTCGATCCCCGCGACTTACTGCGCGGCGACTATATCGTCCTTGGCTATGACATCTCGCGCATACCGGTGAAAATGATCGCCAACATTGCGCCGGACAAACAGTCCAGCGACGACACCTCGATCGTGGTCCGGCTAAAGAAGGGCGCCGACGGCTACTGGACGCCGACCGCCGCCTGGTTCGGCACGGCGCCGACGCCGGCCGCCGCGGACGAAGCCGACATTTCGGGCCATGTCGCCGCAGGTTGGGACCTTCGCGGCGAAGGCATGACGATCGCCCCGGATTACGGCATCGAGCGCTTCTATCTGCCCGAAGGCGAGGGGATGGCGATCCAGAGCGACATGCGGGTGCGCCCGTTCGGGATCAAGCTGGCGCTCGCCGCCGACGGCACGGCGCAGATCAAGGCGCTGATGGATGGCGACAAGACGCTTTTCGAGGAGCCGCTTTATTAGGGTCGTGAGACGCGCGATAACGAGGCCGGTCCTCCTTCGCCAGGCTTCGGAGCACGCTCCTTCGTCTAGCGAGCGTCGGGTGGCCTGCCACCCGACGCTCGAAGCGCGAAGGGTGGTGCGGGTAGAGGGACTCGAACCCCCACGATCTCTCGCCAGAACCTAAATCTGGTGCGTCTACCAGTTCCGCCATACCCGCGTGGCCCGGCAATCCCATGTAGCCATCATTCTGTCAATGTCGGAGACAAGATGTCGGCTCAGGGCCGGAATGTTGGTTATTCGCCTGAACGCGAAGACTGTTGAAAATTGGGCTCGCCTGTGACAAAAGGCGTGTCAAATGTGACGGAACGCGACGATCCGCTTCTACAAAATGTGATAAGAAGTAGGAAAAACAAGAACTTATTCACATTTTGGAACGCAGTTTGGGAGAGTTTGAGCCGTATTTCCGGTCAAATCGCCAGGTTCCGTACCAAAAGCCATTCCCGGCAAGAATTACCGGCAGGCTGTGAACGGCAGGGAGCCGTTTGGCAGCCTCATTGGTGAAAACAAAGGTTTTACGATGCAGGTCACCGAAACACTCAATTCCGGTCTCAAGCGCGAGATCAAGATCACCGTGCCGGCCGGTGATATGGAAGCCAAGCTGATGGCGCGGCTGTCGGACGCCCGCAACAAGGTCCGCATCAACGGCTTCCGTCCGGGCAAGGTGCCGGTGCAGCACCTCCGCAAGGTCTATGGCAAGTCGTTCATGGCCGAAGTGGTCAACGAGATCCTCAACGACTCGACCCGCTCGATCATCACCGGGCGCGGCGAAAAGGCCGCCATGCAGCCCGAGGTCATCATGACCGAGGACGAGAAGGAAGCCGAGAAGATCCTGGCCGGCGGCGCCGACTTCGAGTTCCGCCTCAACTACGAGGTCATTCCGGCGATCGAGATCAAGGATTTCTCCGACATCAAGGTGACGCGCCAGGTGTTCGACGTGCCGGATTCGGAAATCGACGACCAGGTCAAGCGCGTCGCCGAATCGGCGCGCAGCTACGAGCCGAAGACCGGCAAGGCCGCCGAAGGCGACCGCGTCACGATCGACTATGTCGGCAAGATCGACGGCGAGGCTTTCGCTGGCGGCGCCGGCACTGACCAGCCGCTGGTGCTGGGTTCCAAGGAGTTCATTCCGGGCTTCGAGGATCAACTGATCGGCGCCAAGGCCGGTGACGAGAAGCAGGTCACGGTGACCTTCCCGGAAAACTACCAGGCGGCGCATCTGGCCGGCAAGGAAGCGACCTTCGAGGTAACCGTCAAGGACGTATCGAAGCCCGGCGACCTCGAAATCAACGACGAGACCGCCAAGAACCTTGGCCTGGAATCGCTCGAGCGCTTGCGTGACATCGTGCGCGGCCAGATCGAGAACCAGTTCGGCTCGATGACGCGCCAGAAGGTCAAGCGCCAGCTGCTCGACCAGCTCGATGCGGCCTATTCGTTCGAAGCGCCGTCGAAGCTCGTCGAAGCCGAGTTCAACAACATCTGGGCGCAGGTCAACCGCGACCTGGAAGCCGCTGGCCGCACCTTCGCCGACGAAGAGACCACCGAGGAAGAAGCGCGCGCCGAATACATGCGCCTTGCCGAGCGCCGCGTGCGCCTTGGCCTGGTGCTGGCCGAGATCGGCGAGAAGGCGGGCGTCACGGTTTCGGACGAGGAACTGCAGCGCGGGCTGTTCGAGCAGGTTCGTCGCTTCCCGGCCAACCAGCAGCAGGAAGCCTTCGAGTTCTACCGCAGCAATCCCGAGGCGCTCAACGCGCTGAGGGCGCCGATGTTCGAGGAGAAGGTTGTCGACCACCTGCTCGAACAGATCTCGGTCACCGACGTCAAGGTCAGCAAGGAAGAGCTGATGGCCGACGACGAGGAAGACGACACCAAGGGCAAGGCGAAGCCGGCCAAGAAGGCCGCGTCGAAGAAGGCCGAAGCCAAGGCAAGCGATGCCGCTGACGAGGCGGAAGAGCCGAAGAAAAAGGCCGCGCCGAAAAAGAAGGCCGCCAAGGACGCCGAATAGGTCGCTCATTGCAGCGAATTCCGATAGGCCGCCTCTGGGCGGCCTTTTTCGTTGCCAAACTGCAACATCGGATTCGTTCCTGATGGGCACCGGTGGCGATACGAAGCCTTGATCATTATCTGGTTGGTTGGAAGACCAGAGGTAATTGGTGATGTCGTTGGGGTGTTCGTGGGAATGAGGCGCGCTGCCGCCACGGTGCTTTTCCTTGCCTGGGCCTGCGGCGCTGCCGGGGCCGGTACGGACAATTGGCGTTTTGACACCGCCAATGACGGCCTTGTCACCGCCTCGGTCTATGCCACCAACAAGCTCATCACCGGAGGCGGCGCGCTGAGCTACAGCCCGGTGCTGACCATCGCTTGCCGGGCTGACGGGGAGCCGGCCTGGACCGAATGGCTGCAATTGAACGACGCGGTCTCCGCCAGCCGGAAAATCACCATGTCGGTTACCATCGACGGCGCCGGCAAATTCGACGAGAGCTGGTCCGTCGGCACGCGCGGCAGGCAGCTGATGCGCGACGGCGCCGATGGCATCAAGCGCCTCGTTCCGGCAAACCGCCTGCTGCTGTCATGGCGCTTCGGATTGTTGTCCGGGCGGGGCCAAGCCGATTTCGACCTCGCCGGCTTCGACGAGGCGGTCAGCCAGATTGCCGGCAGCTGCAAGACCGGTCGGCCTTGATTTTAGAAGAGTGGCGATCTTTTGGGCTGTCGCTACTGGAAGATTGATCCGCGAAATGCGCGGTATCAGCATCGTTCTTTCAACGATTGAATGATCTCAAATTCGGGCGAGGATAATCGCCAGCGCCGTGGCGGTGCTGCCTCGCTGAATTCTGGACCTAGATCAGCAGCAGGCCCTTCATGCTGGAATAGCCCTTGCGCCCGATTATGATGTGGTCATGCACGGAAATGCCCAGCCGCTTGGCGGCCTCGATGACCTCTTTCGTCATGGCGATATCGGCACGCGACGGAGTCGGGTCGCCGGAGGGGTGATTGTGGACCAGAATGATCGCGGTAGCCGACAGTTCGAGCGCGCGCTTGACCACTTCCCTGGGATAGACGGGCGTGTGGTCGACCGTGCCTGTCTGCTGCACCTCATCTGATATCAGCGCGTTCTTCTTGTCGAGGAAAAGGATGCGGAACTGCTCGCGCGCCTCGAACGCCATTGCCGAGCGGCAATAGTCGAGAAGCTGCTGCCACGACGAGAGGATTTCGCGGCCCTGAACCTCGCCGCGCGCCATGCGCTGGGCGGTCGCCGCGACGACCTTCAGCTCGATCGCCACGGCCGGTCCGATGCCCTTGACCTCCTGCAACAGGCCGACGGGCGCGCCGAGCACTTCGGCCAACGTGCCGAAGCGGGCCAGCAGCGCCTTCGCGACCGGCTTGGTGTCGGCGCGCGGGATCAGGCGGAAGAGCAGGAGTTCCAGAAGTTCATAATCGGGCAAGGCATCTGGGCCGGCCGAGGCAAAGCGCTCGCGCAGACGATCGCGATGGCCGAGATAGTGAGGCTTTTCGGTAGGAGCCTGTCTGGCCTTCGTGGCTTGCCGCACCGGCGCCTCGGAGAAGAAACTCCGTTCGTCGTCATCGCCTTGTGTCGCCATGTGCCGCCCATCCAGCCCGAGCAATGATCGCTGATCCCCGCGAAATACTAGGACGGCGGGCAGGGTGCGGTCGAGGTCTTTTCGGCGGCAAGGAATGAGTAGCCTCCGACTTCGACGCAATGTTGCGGCAATGGGGGTCGCGCAAGCTCACCGCATTGCCATTGATGGCCCGCATCGGAGAACCAAGATGCCCAGCCTCGTTCGTATCCTGCTATACGTCGGACTGTTTCTAGGCTTCGGTCCTGCAATGGCTGCCCCGGTGATCGATGCCGTACCCGCCGGTAGCCGCTCCGATCAGAGCCTTCCGATCCATTTCATCCAATACGATGATCCCTGCACGGACGGGCGTTACAGCGACGGCAAGCCGCATAACTGCCGGGAGCTCTTGCGCATGCTGGACCGCCGGGATCGTTATCGGGAACGGCACGACAATTACCCGCGCCAACGCTACGATCCCTGCACCGATGGCTGGGTCAGCGATGGCCGACCGCGCAGTTGCCGGAAAATAATGCGCTGGCTACGAGATATGGACGAGGATGAAGACTGGCGGCCACGCAAGCACTGGGAATAGGCCGCTATTCAAAGAACCTCGCCACGTCGTCCTAAGCCGGCAAGCCCGGACGGTCGAGCTTTTTGGGCGACAGCGTGAAAATCTCGCAGCCGGTGTCGGTCACGCCGATCGTGTGCTCGTACTGCGCCGACAGCGAGCGATCGCGCGTCACCGCCGTCCAGCCATCCGACAACACCTTCACATGCGGCCGGCCAAGATTGATCATCGGTTCGATGGTAAAGATCATGCCGGCGCGCATTTCCACACCTTCATTGGCGCTGCCATAATGCAGGATGTTGGGGGCGTCATGGAACAGCTGGCCGACGCCGTGGCCGCAGAAATCGCGCACCACGGAGCAGCGCTCCGCTTCGGCGTAGGTCTGGATGGCGGCGCCGATGGCGCCGGTGCGCGCGCCCGGCCTGACCGCGGCGATGCCGCGCATCAGGCACTCATGGGTGACCTCGAGCAGGCGTTCGGCGGCGCGCTTGATCGTGCCGACCGGATACATGCGCGAGGAATCGCCGTGCCNCAGACGTGTGCTCTTCCGATCTAGTTGAGTGTGGCCGGCAGCGCACCGTTGTCCATGCCGAACTCGAAGACGAAACGGTCGATCGTGTCCGTGGTGACGCCGGGACCGACCATTGGCACCAGCTCGTCCAGGCAGCGCGCGGTGAGGTCGCATGCCTTGCGCATGCCGGCAAAGCCTTCCTCGCCATAGAGGCGGATCTGGCCGGTGTTTCTGAGCGGTGCCGTGGCGGCGTCGAGATAGGTGACCATTTTGTCCATATCGAAGGTGGCGCGCGGCAGGAGTGCAGGCGCGTGGATCCCACCAGATTTGGCACTTGGGGGCGAATGGTTCAAGGAAGAACTGCCTGATGTGGCCCCAGCCGCCCGGATATTCGCTTGCCGAGGCTATACTTTTTCCCGTTTTTCGCGGCGTTGCTTTCCTTTGAGGCAATCGTGCGTTAGGGCGGGTTTATGTTTTGGAGATCGCTTCCGTTCGCGGCGACCAGGCGCTTCAAGTCGCTTGAAGCGCCACTGACGCCAGCCTGCTCATGTCTGATGGGCCTTGTGCTGCTGGCGATGCTGTGCCTCGGCCGGCCGCACACGCCCATTTCCTGGGATCGTGCGCAAGGCGGTGCCAGCATCGGCCTGGAACGGTCGGGGGAGGTGGCAGCGCTGCTGCGTGTCACCAGCAAGGCCCAGGCGCTGGAGGTTCGCGGCGCCCGGCCGGTGATCGCCAAGTTCGCCGGCGGCCATCCGACCCTGTCGGTTCCGCAGGCTGTCTTCCGTCGGTTGGCCCCGACGTCGCGGGAGATGTCTGTTGCCGGCCGTGGGCCGGTCTCCGCGCCTCGCGTGAGCACCAACCAGCCACGTGCGCCACCGTCCATACGACCCTGAGCGGTCCGGGACCGCACGTTCACCTTCATTCCAAACCATTCGCGTCGGGACCCGTGCGGCGGCCGAGAGCCGCGCATTGGTGGCGAAGCGCGTCATTTTCGGATCATTGCAATGCAACAGCGTATCAAGACATTCAAAAGCCTGTCAGGCGCGGCCTCGGCTGCTTCATTTCTTTCCGTCCAGGCTTTCATCGGCATCGGAACCGTTTATTGGGCAATCGCGGAAACGCTCTATTTGTCGGGAGCCGGAGCGCTCGTCCTTGGCGTGCTGTTTGCCTTGCCGTCGGCCTACGTTCTGCTGATGGCGNGCTGATGGCGGTACGCATGGCCTTCGACGCGGAGACCGATCCGGCAAACCAGTAATCGCTGCGGGGGCGAAGGAAAGCACTGCCGGGCCGCCTGGTGCGGGCAGGCTTTGCCTTTGCCCGCTGCAGCAAAGCGGCGGCTTTCCGCAGTGACGACACATTTCCGTGGCACAAAACGGACAAAGCAACTTTTGACCACGAACGGCGTTGCTTGGGCGATGCCGGTTCGGGAGATGTCGAATGGACAGATTGCAATTCGAGGTGCCGGTGCGCATCGCACCAGGCCCTGGCTTGCCCGTCGAGGAAATCTACAGCGTCGAGCAGGCGCTCGATTTTCTGCAGGATTGGCCGGCACGCCGGCAGGGGCCAGTGTATCAGAAAGCCTTCAACGCCTGCTTCGGTGCCACGGTGGACGTGGTCGAGACCGAAGACGCCTGCCGGGCATTCATGGCGTTCTGCCGTGTCACCGGACTGATGGCCGGCGACATGATGGTGCCGCGCAAGCGCGGCGGCGAGGCGAGAGCATTGGAGGCCTGAGGGCCGCAGCGAATGGCCGGGTGAAACAGTCCGGCTTCGAGAGTACATGACAATTCGCGTGCGCGAGGTATCGGCCGGTCACCGTTAAGCTTCCGTTTCCACCTTCGGGGTTAGCCATTGCTTGTTCGGCAATGGTTGATTCGTTGCGTCAGTTTCATGGTTCGGAAGATGTACCCAGAAAAAGTCCGTGCGTTCCCGATCGATCGTCAGCTATTCTTGGTCAGGGAAGTTGCCGCCAAGCTCGGCAATCTGCATGGCGAGACCGCCACTTCGTTCTGGAAGGCAAAAGCGACGGAGTTGCTCGATCTCGTTGTCGGGACGGGCAGGGACAGAACGGCAGCCAGCGACGAAGTACGCAGGTTCTTCCTGGCAGTGCAAAGAGAATTGTTGGCTGAGTCGAACGGCGAGTCCGTGCCAGTTCTTTCTGCCTGAAGAAGCTGACGATCAATCCAGCCGGATATCGCTTACCGGGACAGGCGCTGCCGCCGCTGATCCAAGTGCGGGCGTGCAGCACTACACCTGCAGCAGTAATGATCCAGCGCGGTGAACGATCACGCCGGCGACGCCTGCCAGCAAACGTCGCTTGGCACTGGCGCGCTCGGCTTGAGCTTCGACCACCGCGTCGTCACCTCGCTGCCGGTCTCCCTCGGCCTGCAACTCGACACGACGATCGCCATCGGCGGCGACCAGTCGCTGCAGGCCTGGGGTCGTGCGGCATGGGTCCACGAGTTCGAACCTGACCGTTCCGTCAGGCCGAGCTTCCAGGCAGCGCCGGGCTATTCCTTCGTGGTCCAGGGCGCCGCGGCAGCCGTCAACGCCGGCCTGAAGATGAACTGGAGCAACAACACCAGGATGTTTGCCACGTTCGATGGCAAGTTCGGCGACGGCGTGCAGACCTATGGCGGCAATGTCGGCTTCAAGGTGAACTAGTAGGCAACGGTACGGGAGAAGCGAAGAGGCTCGTGCAATCCCCTTGTTGACGCGCATGCCATTCAGGCCTTGCGCCGGAGTCTTGGACAAATGGCCGAGACGGGCAAACAAGAACACTGTGCCCAGGGAATGTCTCGTGCCCATCGGGGCATGTCATTCGCGGTGTCTGTCATCAGGCAACGGTAGACCATTCCTGCCTGCCGGCCGGTGGCTTCCCGTTCTTCCAGTTTGGCGGCGGCCGCCAATCAAACAATGGCACCCCTGATCGAAAATGAGCCTAAGTTTTTAGCCTTTCGTTCATATATGCGTGCTTTCTAATTGATCATGGTGTTCAACTGCTTCACCCGGATACGGCTGACGGCGGCCGGCATAGGTCGCAGCAGAGCCGCGAACGTCGCCACCATCTTTGCCCTCACCCTGCCGATCGTTGTCGGCGCGGCGGGTTTTGGTGTGGAAACCTCCTATTGGTACTATAATAGCTTGAGACTGCAGGCCACGGCGGATGCCGCGGCCTATGCCGGCGCGCTGGAGCAGATCTCGGGTTCCGACACGCCGACGATCGTCGCGGCGGCGACCCAGTCGGCAGCGACGAATGGGCTTGGCGTAGGCACGATCGTTGTCAACACGCCGCCCGCATCCGGACCGAACACGGCCAAGAAAGCGGTTGAAGTGATCGTCGGCCAAAAGCTCAATCGGATGTTCACTCTGATCTTCACTCAGACCCAGGTTCCAGAACAGGCGAGGGCGGTGGCCCTGATCACCAATGCTTCGAAGGCCTGCATGCTGGCGCTCGATCCGACCGCCTCGCAGGCTGCCCTCTTTTCAGGCAACACCAGCGTGAAGGTCACAGGCTGCTCGGTGATGGCCAATTCGATCGCCTCGGATGCCATCAAGCTTCAGGGATCGGCGGGTCTCCAGGCCGATTGCCTGATAACGGCGGGCGGCATCTCCCTCAGCAACCCCGTCACCACCGTTTGCGCGGCCCCGATCACACAGGCGCTGCCTGCCGCGGATCCATTTGCCGGCCTGCCGGCCCCGGCGGCCTCGAACCCCTGTCAGAATGCCAACAAATCAGCGCTGGGACCGGGTACATATTGCAATGGACTGAGCTTGAGCGGCAGCGTGACGCTGCAGCCTGGCGTTTATGTCATCCAGGGTGGCGATTTCAAAGTGAACGCCAACGCCAACATAGCCGGCAATGGCGTACTCATTTACCTCGCCGCTGGATCGCGTGTGTCGATGAATGGCAACGCCACGGTCAATCTGAGCGCGGCGACATCCGGCATCTACTCGGGCGTGCTGATGTATGGTGACAGAACGGCCACCGGCGGACAGAGCACCTTCAACGGCACGGCAACCTCGCTGCTGACGGGCGCGCTCTATTTTCCCAAGCAGCAGGTCAATTATCTCGGCAATTTCTCTGGCCAGAACGGATGCACGCAGGTTGTCGCCGATATGATCCAATGGTCCGGCAACTCGACCATCAATCAGGACTGCACAAGTCTCGGAATGCGCGACATTCCCGCCACGCAATCCGTAGCGCTGGTCGAGTAGCCTTCCATGGAACGACCATCGGTTCCGATCCTGAGCGATGATACCGGCGTCGCCGCGGTCGAGTTCGCACTAGTGCTCCCTTTCCTGTGCGTGGCGTTGCTTGGTATCCTGGACGGTTGGTCCTATGTGACCAGCTCGCTGTCGATGCGCGCCGGCGTGAAGACCGCCGCGAACCTGATCATGGCTGGGTCGACCAATGATACGGCGACCCAGGCCGTTGCCATTGCGAGCTGGGAAAAGCGGCCGGCGGACGGCCAGGTCGCCCTAAGTCGGATCTATATGTGCGGGACGACCGTTGTCGACGCGTCCACTTTGTGCAGCGGGCCGAAGGCGCCCTCGGTCTTTGTTCAGATCCAGGCGTCCGCCACCTGGGAGCCGCCCGTCACCTTCGGCGTCTTTTCCGCCTCCAGCACCATCGGCCACCTGGAGGTGATCCGTGTCCGCTAGGGGTAGTGCAGGAAAGGTGCCTGGTGGGTTTCCTTTCGGAATTGCGTCGATAGGCAACTCGGGAGCAAGCGCGTTCAGGTGGGATCGGTCCGGCGGGGCCGGGTTGGAATTCGCGCTCATAGCGCCGTTCCTTGTCATGCTGTTGTTCGGAATCTTTGCCTTTGGTTGGTCGATGAACGCCGTCTCCAGCGTTCGCTATACGCTGGAGACGACGTCGCGTTCGCTGCAACTCCAGAACACGTTGTCCCAAGCCGCCCTGCAATCGATCGCGACGCAGAAACTGCAGGCCCTGGGCCTGAAGGATGTCAACGTCACCATCGCTATCGATCCCGTGAGCGGCGGCTTTCGCATGGCGCATCTGACCGCCACCTATGCCTTCGTCATAGACTTTCCTTATTTCAACGTCTTCCCGATCAACTACGCGACGACGGTTACCGTGCCGCTGGTCGGCAGTTAGACACGTAGGCTATCCCTGCCATGTCGGCGAAGGAGTCTTGGAACTGTTCCATTCCGCCCAGTAACGGACTCTTTTGCCAGGGCGGGATTGCCGAAATTTTTACCCAAGCTATCAAGAATCCTTAAACGTCTGCCCTTTACGAAAGCACGTATGGCCTCGTGGCGGAGCGGCTACGCTAGAGACTGCAAATCTCGGAAGCCTCGGTTCGATTCCGAGGCGAGGCCTCCAAATTCCGATGCGGCTGGTTCCATTCCGCATTACGCCAAGCGGTTCCGCTTGGGTGCAAAAAGCTCTAACGGAACAGATATCTCGACACCTCGGGGTTGCCGCGGCGCCACATCACGTTATCGAGGAAGTAGTGGTGTACGTTGATGAAAATCAACACGATAAAGAAGAACAGCGACGATCCAAGGACCTCCCGGTCATAGGGGACAATGGCAGTCAGCGCGGTCGGAATCAGCCAGAAACCCAGACCGCCGAGGAGGAGGCCAGCACTGATGAACTCCAGGAGCCGCACTCTGTAGGCCGGACCAAGGATCGACAGGATTCTGGATTGCGGAATTTTTTCGGCATCGCGCTCATCACGCTCGACATTGCTCTGGTAGCGCCAGACCACCGCCAAGTACTGCAAGGAATGGAGCGCCGGCACCACGAGCAGCCAGAGCGGATTTATCCTTACGATCAGAATCCAAAGATAAAGCGACGCGCTGTAGGCGATGATGCCGTTATATGGCAGGCTGCCGCCATTCCTGGTCCAGCGATTGATCAGCATCACAACGGTGGCAGCCGTGGAAGCGGCCGCGGCCGAGAGTGCAATCGCATTGAGCCATGCAGGAGTGGCAAACGTATAATATTCCAGCCCCAGATATTTTCCCTGGCTGACCGCCGTGTTCGTCTGAAGCCATGCGAACAGCCAAACGGCATAGCTGTTGACCAGCAGGATTTTCTTGTCCGGATCGGTGAAGAACCGGCGCTTCAGAACGGCATCAACCATCAACATGCCGTAGCCTTGCTTGACGTAATGCCAACCCACGAAAAAGAACATCGCGTTGGTTGCGTTCCCCAAGAGCCGGGCGTTAGCCGTTATCGAGCCATAAGCGAAAAATGCGCCCATGAGCAGGGGAACGACGATGCCGGCGAAGATGTAGCGGATCTGCAGGTTCCTGTCGTATCCGTCGCCGCGTAGCTTCCGCCCAAAATTGCGGTAGAAGAGTTGGTAGGAGTGGGCGAAGTGCGGATAGTTGATCAGATAAGCCAGGAAAAGCATCGTCGCCGCAACGAGCCCTTCGTATCTCAGCGGCACGAAATACAGCACCGGCAAAATCAGGAATGCGCTGCCGCCAAGCATCAGAAAGTCCGTGAGCGGACCAAAGAGATATTTTGGAGGCGTTGCCGCAGGAGCGCGTGTATCCGCCGAAAGGTGAACTGCCATATGAGCGCTCCCTTACGGTCCATTTAACCACCGGCCCGTTTGCTCGACAAGATCGAGAATCCGAACGGTCACCGCAACGGGCTTGAGCATCGGCCGCAACGGACGCCGTGATCCTCAAATTGTCGATGCGGTGCCGCCTTGCCAAATCTGCCGGGCACTCGCTGTGTAGAATCGGGAAGGAGAGATCGAGGCCTGAAAAAAGTCTGGTACGCCCAAGAATCAGTCCGCGCTGTTGTTCGCGATTGTCCATATTAAACAAAGATGTTGAGGAAATTGCTCCCGCCATTGTGCGCCGACGTACAGGGGCGGTTCGGGCCAGCGGACTGAAGGGCACGAATGCTGTGATAGGTGCCTTGAAAGGCCTGAAGACGGAGGCGTCAAGGGCCGATATCGCGCGGACTTTGACCAGCAACAACAGCGCGGTGCGCGCTTCTGACGGCCAATGCCGGCTCTCGGCTACAGACTTCAGAGATCGATAATGTTGCGCGTGCGCTGCTGCTCACGTGGGGTCAGCGCCACTGATTTGCGATGATCGTACCAGAGCGCCATAAGGACGATGACGATTGTTAGGCATATGCCAACGGCCAACCCCTGCAAGAATTTTGGGTCCAACCTGTGCAGATACCAGCCCAGCCAGTCATGCAGTACGGCCATCAGGCAGATCGTGATGACCGCTGCGATTAGCTGAAGGATCGTGGCCCTGTTGGTCATCATATCCGGCCCGATTACAGACGGGTGAGCACCAGTGTGAAGAAAACCTATCAGAAACCAGCGCTGATCAAGCGAGAGAAGCTTGCGTCAATCTCGGCTCAGATCGTCCCTGTATCCGGCCCGAGCGACGTCTGACCCATTTAGTGCAGCAATCAAGCGCGCTGGCTCCGGCTGGCGGGCTTTTGCAATTGTACGGTGCGGAACAATCGGCATTAACATTTGTTGGGGCGCTTATGGAAAAGGCCGATCCTCCAGAACCGATCCCGGACAGCATTCTCTTGGCCGCTGCAAGGTTGCAGGCGGCTCTCGAAAAGCGATCCAGCACCGGTTCAAGTGGAAGTGAAGGCCGACGCAGTGCCTGAGAGCTACCGTGCGGCCAGGCGACCTTACAGGTCCGCCGTGCGCCCACAAGCCAGAATGGTCGTCACGCCGTCAATGTGATCGCTCGGGGCTATCTGCCTCCAAAAGGCGTACGGTGCCCTGGTCGCCCCCGAGATTTCCGGCATCGGACCGTTTGGAAGACAATCATGCGTCCCCCCTATCAGGGTAGATGAGGCATGGACCCCGTCAAAGAGTACCTTCCTGACATCGTTCGCGACCAGGAGACCGCCTTGTCCATTCAAGGCGAGCGGCTGCTCGTGAGCTCATTCGAAAACCTGAAATCCGCGCAGGCCGCCCTTCGGCGGCTGGATAAGCATTGGGCAAACTGGGCATGCTCGGCAGCGCCACTGTGTCGATCCAGCACACGCCGCTGTGGCATTCGTCTTGCAACGCCATTTTGTCGTGGGAGAAGACAGAATGGCTCTATCCAATCAGCTGCTCGACAAAAACCTGACCTTTCAGTGTCCGGGCTGCAAAACCCCACTGGTCAGGAAAGGCTCCTGGATCAAGTCGGTAACGACGTTCACCTGTAAGCGATGCGGTCAAAGGGTACGGCTGTCTTACAGCGAAAAGCTTGAGATTTTCAGGTTGGGTACCGGTCCGCGCGACACCGGGACCTAACCTCCTGTACTCTGTTATTTCCGCCTTGGAAATTCGATCACCTTCGCCTCAGGCTCCGGCTCCAGCGGTTCATGACCAGCCCGGTCATCCCAGAAGACTTGGCGCAGATCGCGTTGGTCGACCCGCTGGCCACATCTAGGGCAGTTATAGAAGTGAAGATGCTCCTCAATATGCTGCCCTCCATGCAGTTTGCCGGGAATCGGAGGGCCAAGGTCAGATAGCTTCATCATGCGGGCTGCAACATCCGACCATGCCAAATGTTCCGGAACTATTTTAGCTCGAACTAATTGAATCGCGGTTGGGTAACAATCGGGAGGGCGTGAGTGTTGGAGTATCGAGTTGATATTATGGCCGGCGGGTCGGTTGTGTCTTCGCAGGTCGTGATGGCCCAGGTGCCATTCAAGGCGGCAGAATTACACGTCGGCCAGCGGGTCACATTGAGGCACCAGGAGGAAGACTGGCTGCGTGTCACCGAAATAAGGGGCGGGAAGCGAACCTACGCTTACGTTTGCCGGAAAAGGGCGGCGTGAGCACGGCTGCTCCGCAGGCCACATCATCATCCTAGCTGCAGGAAACACAGCGGTAGAAACCAGGAACTCACGTCGGTTTAGTCTTTTCGAGGGTCGCTTGCCATTCGGCATCGCTGCGGTAGTCCGGGGAAGTAGGTGTGAATTTCTCGCATCGGCAGTTTCAGATGGGTGTCCCGGTAAGCGCGC
Source organism: Mesorhizobium sp. LNHC209A00 (assembly GCF_000502915.1). Classification (NCBI taxonomy): domain Bacteria; kingdom Pseudomonadati; phylum Pseudomonadota; class Alphaproteobacteria; order Hyphomicrobiales; family Phyllobacteriaceae; genus Mesorhizobium; species Mesorhizobium sp. LNHC209A00. The sequence continues at coordinate 123,123 of NZ_AYWT01000001.1, read as the reverse complement.
CGGTGCTGATGATTGAAGAACGTGATGTGGCGGAAAAGTCACGCAACTTTGAAATGCGGGGATTCAACCTGCGAGCGCTTATTGTCCAGCTAAGCGAGGCGTACCGTCACCATCGGGCAAAGGGGATGCCCCCTGACCGCGACGCGGTTCATACCTCCCCAACTAGCGCCCGGTGCGGAAAACGTGGTTTGGGCGCTTTTCTTATCCAGGCAGGGCTGCTCAGCCTAGCGCTCAAGCGCCCAGCCTGGTGCGCAGGGCGGCTTTCTTGCGATGTGTCCTTATATTAGCAAGCAACGATATATTAAGGACTGTGACGCACCCTTCCACATAATGAGGACGGGAAAGCATCTCCCTCATCGACGTTACAACGCGCGCGCACCTGGAGCGCCGCTCGACCAATGCGGAGCGGAGCAAACGCATGAGTGTCGTCAGAGCAACTCTCGAACGATTGCTGCAGTTGATTCATCGCCGAGCCCTTAAAATAGCGGCGTTGCCGGAGGATGAAAGGGATTCACACTACGACCTCCTCCGCCTGTCATGTTGCGCAGCCGCCGAGCACATCGGGCAAAGTCCTGACGAGGCAGCCATCACGGCAAACAATATGGTTCAGTTTGTTCGCGCACTGGTTGGAATCATTGAGGTTGTAAGCGAAGGATCGGACCAAGAGCGAAGCTCCGATCGGCCGCCGGCGCCGACGCGACATTTTGGTAGCCGGGAGAATAGCACCACGCGCATCTAGGGATTGCGATGCAAGTCGGCCGCCAGGGACCATGGCCGGTGTTCTTCACATGCGTTCCTAACTATGTTGGGTATGGATATGCGCGGCGGAACGTCTGAGCCGGTGCCGCTGCCTCACGGTGGTGGGCTTTGCGTGTGGCGCAAGGAACGAGTCGGCCAGCGGTAGCGTTATTGTCCATCAAACCGATGGAGGTAACCGTGAGGAAGCTGATATTCGCATCCGTTCTTGCGCTTGCCACTACTGCCGCTGTCTCCTCGCCGACCCAGGCGCAATTTCTCTTCTCACCTTTTGGCGGCCCCTTTGGCGGCTATTATGGCGGTGGGCTCGGAGGATTCCCGTTCCCCCACCGTTACGTCGGGCCTTACTATGGCGACCCGTATTACGAGGGACCATACCGGCCCTACTACAGATACCACCACAGGTATTATCCCAGATATTTCTACCACCACAGGCACCACCATAGGCACCACCACAGGCACTATTACCGCCACAGGTATTGAGATTGGCCCGGCGGCTTTGGCTTCCGGGCCTAAATTCCGTCTATACGTCATCCCAAGGGCCGATTGTCTCTGACGACATCGCCTTTACTAGGCATTTGGGACCCAATTCACGAAGCGGGTCGAGTTAACCGCGTAGCCGCACCGCCTGGACGTGCTCTCTTCACCTACATAAATTGCAAAAACTCGCGGCACTTGATCCATAGTGGCAGTGGGGCGCCCGAGCAGCAGGCCCCAGCAATTTCGCTGGCCTTATAAAAAGAAGTGCCGACGCAGCTCCTGAAACTCGGGTTGGGTGAATAGGGCAATTTCCGCCTTATATATCCGCGAAAGTAAACCGCGGACCGATTGAAGTCAGGCCCATCCTTCGCAATCTCGCACGAATCACGGGCGTTGTTACTCACTTCAATGGGCATCAGGGACCGATTGCTCCGCGCTTGCAATTTGGCTTCGAAGCAGCTTTTTCAAGGGGGAAATTGGCCAGAACTTGGACGGAAACCAAGCTCACTCGAGCTAAGCCGTTGAAAGATCTGGTACGCCCAAGGGGAATCGAACCCCTGTTACCGCCGTGAAAGGGCGGTGTCCTAACCGCTAGACGATGGGCGCGCTCAGACGAAGCGGCTTATACTGGCGTTGCGCGCAACCGGCAACCCGTTAGGTGCCGCCTTGGACAACTTTTTTCCAGCCTGCCAAATCGGCGTTTTCGCGAGGGCGGAAGAGCTTGCGATTTGCGGTGACGTCAGCTCCGGCATCCTCGGGTGTTCGCGACGGAGCTTCGCTCCTGCTCTGCCGGCGGATGACGAAGTCGGCGACTCCGCCGACAGCCTCCAGCCCGCCAAATCGCTGCTAGCCGTCGTCACCGCCGCTGCGCCGGCGGCAGCGCCAGTTCCAGTCGCGCTCGGGGCCGACGTCGACGTGAACCGATTCGGTGTGGCAGTAGGTGCCGACGCCGCCGCGGCCGGGCATGGTCCTGATGTAGCTCGCAAGCTCCCATTTGGAGACGCCGGGCACCTGGATGTCGGCGGCGGCGCAATACATGTGCAGCGAGTTCTTGGCGCCATTGGCGCGACGATTGCGGGCCGGATCGCGATAGCCCGAGGTCACCATCATCTTGCGGCCATAATGGCCTTCGATCGTCTTCAGCACGCGTACAAGGGACGGCTTCAGGCAGGCGACGTCGACGCTCTCATTCTGCTTCAGAAGCCCGTTGGGCGCGAGCCGAGCCATGCCGGCGGCGGACGCAACCTGATAGGAGCCGCCGGAGCCTTCGTCCTCGTTGAGGTCGACGTCGCTTTCATCGTCGAGGCCGGATTTGCGCTTTATCTCGAACAGGGCTGTCTGGCGCACGCCGGGCAAGGCGTCGCTGCCGGTGATGTGACCGGTATCGCCGCCGAGTGAAGCCAGTTGCAGTGGCTTCTGCGTGGAATCAGCAGAGGCCAAAGTGATGATCGGTTTTGCCGCGGCAGCAGCGGGCTTGGGCTGCACGGCGGGCTGTTCGCCCGATCGAGTGTTGACCAGCGGAGCAGGTGTCGCCGAAGCCGGGGTGGCGCCAAACATGGAGGCCAGGAAGCCTTTTTTCTTGGGCGTGTCAGCTTGCGGTGCCTCGCCGGCGGTCACGTACACCGGGTTGTTCATCACCGGTGCCGCGGTTGGCGCCGTCGCGGCGGCACCGGCGGCGGCGATCTTCTGGGCGACCGCGTCGGTCCGCTGCGCCGTCTCTACTGGCTGCTGCAAGGACTGCGGCGTCTGTCCCGCGATCGTCTCCGCGCCGGCCGGTATGGTGAGCGGGAAAGTGGGCCCCGGCTTGGCCATCGGTACGTAAGCAACCGTTTCGGGAAGTGCCGTATCGCTTTCGCTCACGACGGTCGTCTGCTCTGTCGCCACCTGTGACGACGAATCGGCGGCGAGAGGCTTGCCCGCGGAGGCGGCGTGAAGGTCCGATGCGGAAGCATTGTAGCCGGGCATTCCAACCGACAGTGTCGGGTCACCAGCCGATGTGCAGGAGGCCAGAAGCATGGAGCAGAGCGCTGCCACAATGGCGCGGCGTTCTCCCTTTGCGAGGCTCCATCCTGCTGATTTCAAAGTCAAATTCCCCCTCGATGTCCGATCGGTATTTCCGTGGCGCCGACTGGTATGTCCGCGTCATGGTGACCTTTGTCTCCGATCCGGAAACGAGACCTGTGTCAAATCAGCAAGCCTTTAGGTATTTTTGCAGCGATTGCCGAATTGCGGCTGCTTGATGGTTGACGACACCATTTCGCCCGCTTTTGCGGGGGCGTCAACTCACCAGACATTACAGTCCGTTACACACGGACCTTGACATAGGTACCGGGAGCATCGCCCAAGGTTTTCATATGCTTGCCGGGTTTGCGGGCAGGCACACGGATGTTGTCCTTGGTCTCTATCCAGCCTTGCCAGTGCGGCCACCAGGATCCCGGATGGTCGGTGGCGGAGGCTATCCACTGGTCGAAGTCGCCCTTCGGCGGACCGCCGGTCCAGTACTGATATTTGTTGGATGCGGGCGGATTGACGACGCCCGCGATATGCCCCGATCCCGCCACCACGTACTCGACCGGGCCGCCGAAATATTTCGAGCCAATGAAGACGGACAGAGCCGGCGCGATGTGATCTTCCCGGGAGGCGAGATTGTAGACCGGAATGGTGACATCGCCGAGCGAGACCGTGTGGCCCGCCAGTTCCATCGTGCCGCGCGAGAGGTTGTTCTCGAGATAGCAGTTGCGCAGGTAGAAGGAGTGGTTGGCCGCCGCCATGCGGGTCGAATCGGCGTTCCAGTAGAGCAGGTCGAAGGGCAGGGGGTCCTTGCCGCGCATGTAGTTGTTGACAACATAGGGCCAAATCAGGTCGCCCGATCGCAGCATGTTGAAGGCGGTCGCCATCTTTGTGCCGTCGAGATAGCCCTTTTCGTTCATCGACTTTTCCACCGCCGCGACCTGTTCCTCGTCGACGAACACTTTCAGATCGCCGGCATGGGTGAAGTCGACCTGCGTGGTGAAGAAGGTCGCCGACTTGATGCGGTCGTCGCCTTCCCCAGCCATCAGCGCCAAAGCCGCCGCCAGCAGCGTGCCGCCGACGCAGTAGCCTATGGCATTGACGTCGCGCTCGCCGGTGGCCTTCTCGATCGTGTCGAGGCCGTATTGCAGGCCTTCCCTGATATAGGCTTCCCAGTTCTTCGCGCCGTGGCGTTCGTCCGGATTGATCCAGGAGATGACGAAAACGGTATGGCCTTGCTCGATCGCCCAGCGGATGAAGGATTTCTGCGGGTTGAGGTCGAGTATGTAGAACTTATTGATCCAAGGCGGGCAGATCAGCAGCGGGCGCTTCAGCACCGTCTCGGTCGCCGCATCATATTGGATGATCTCGGCGACATCGCTGCGACCGACCACCTTGCCGGGCGTGGTAGCGATGTTCCTGCCGATCTCGAAGGGTGAATAGTCGGCCTGACGCAGTTTGAGGTCGCCCTTGCCGGCGGCGATGTCCTCGGCCAGCATCTTCATTCCGCGCACCAGGTTTTCGCCGTTGGAGGCGACGGTTTCGCGAAACAGTTCGGGATTGGTCAGGATGAAATTGGACGGCGAGATGGCGTTGGATACCTGCTTGACGTAGAAACTCGCCTTGTGGCGGGTATGCTCGTCCAGGCCTTCGGCATGGTCGACCAGTTCGGACGCCCAGCGCGAGGTGACGAGATAGGCCTGTTTCAAGAAGTCGAAGAAGGCGTTGCGGCCCCATTCCGGGTCCTGGAACCGCTTGTCGCCGCGCTCCGGCTTGACGGCATCGTCGGCGCGCTCGGCATTGGGGCTGACGCGCTGGATGGCATTCGCCCAAACCGTCATGTAGCCGGCGAACAGCCGCGTCTGCGCTTCAAGCGCCCGCTGCGGATCGGCGAGCCAGTATTCGCTGAGCTTGGAGAAGGTCTTGACCATGTCGACGACAGGCTCGGCGACTTGGTCGCGCACCTCACCTTTTTCGCGCGGTTCGGCCCATGCGGAAGCCGCCTTCCCAGCCTGCTCGATCATCCGAGCCATGTTCAGCGCGAAGCGTTCCGGGTCTTTCACCAGATATTGCTCGACCGTCGAAGGTCCGCCATCTTCCGCTTTGCCCGAATCGGGTGTTTTGGACATGGTTCGCGGGGTTCCTCCGGAAGCGTTTTCTTGACATATTAACATGGGACATCCGACAGGGTCCAATCTCGCTCTACCCCGGCTGCCAAGGAAACAATATGACGATTAAGTTTGGCGAGACTGTTTTTTTCTGTGCCGGCCACTTTTGCCGCATCAGCGCGGCCCTCACGCTCCTGGCCGTTGCCGGATGCTCGAGCACGAATACCGGCGGTCCGGTGCCGATGGCCACCGACGCGGGCCCGAAGGATACCGGCACCTTTCCGAACCTGAACATTCCGCCGCAGGTGGCGGCGAAACAATTCACCGAGGCCGAGAAGAATGCCAAGCTCGCCCAGTTGAAGGCCGATGCGAACAGGCAAGGCGCCAAGGGCGGTGGCGAGGCCGTCACCAACCAGGCGGCGCTGACCGATCTCGCCAAGAAGCATGGTCCGCAGACCCTGAAGCAGATCGAAGGCAAATGCGACCCCGCCCTCGACCCTACCTGCAAATGAGTATATAGCGCGCGCCCAACGCTCCCTTGCTGTCTGGAACTGCCATGGAAGAATTTCACAAGGTCCGCCGGCTTCCGCCTTACGTGTTCGAGCAGGTCAACCGGCTCAAGGCGAGCGCCCGTTCGCGGGGCGCCGACATCGTCGACCTCGGCATGGGCAATCCGGACCTGCCGACGCCCAAGGCCATCGTCGACAAATTGTGCGAGGTCGTGCGCGATCCGCGCACGCACCGCTATTCCTCGTCGCGCGGCATTCCCGGTTTGCGCCGCGCCCAGGCAAACTACTATGCCCGCCGCTTCGGCGTGAAGCTCAACCCCGACACCCAGGTGGTGGCCACGCTAGGCTCGAAGGAAGGCTTCGCCAACATGGCGCAGGCGATCACCGCGCCCGGTGACGTGATCCTGTGCCCCAACCCGACCTATCCGATCCATGCCTTCGGCTTCATCATGTCGGGCGGGGTCATCCGCTCGCTGCAAGTCGAGCCCGATGACGGCTTCATTCCGGCGCTCGAGCGCGGCGTCCGCCATTCGATCCCGAAGCCGCTGGCCCTGATCCTCAACTATCCATCGAACCCGACGGCGCTGGTCGCCTCGCTCGATTTCTACAAGGACGTTGTGGCCTTCGCAAAGAAGAACGACATCATAATCCTGTCCGACCTTGCCTATTCGGAAATCTACTTCGACGGCAATCCGCCGCCTTCCGTGCTGCAGGTGCCGGGCGCCATCGACGTCTGCGTCGAGTTCACCTCAATGTCGAAGACCTTCTCAATGCCCGGCTGGCGCATGGGCTTCGCCGTCGGAAACGAACGGCTGATCTCGGCGCTGACACGGGTCAAATCCTATCTCGACTACGGTGCCTTCACGCCGATCCAGGTGGCGGCGGCGCACGCGCTCAATGGCGACGGCGCCGATATCGCCGAGGTGCGTGACATCTATCACAAACGCCGCGACGTGATGGTCGAAGCGTTCGGCCGCGCGGGATGGACCATACCGGCCCCCGCGGCCTCGATGTTCGCCTGGGCGCCGATCCCGGAGCCGTTCCGTCATCTGGGCTCGCTCGAATTCTCCAAGCTGCTCATCGAGCACGCCGATGTGGCGGTGGCGCCCGGTGTCGGCTTCGGCGAGCATGGCGACGATTTCGTGCGCGTAGCGCTGGTCGAGAACGAACACCGGATCCGCCAGGCGGCGCGCAACATCAAGCGCTTCCTCTCGGCCAGCGCCAAGCAGCCCAACAATGTGGTGCCGCTGTCCGCCCACCGGTAATACAAATTCGATCTGATTTGAGGGGCGTCGCCTTCCATGGCTGAAGCACTGCGTGTTGGAATTGCCGGACTTGGCACGGTCGGTGCATCGGTGGCGCGCGTGTTGCGCGACAAGGCGGCGGAACTGACCCGCCAATGCGGGCGCGACATTATCGTGTCGGCGATTTCGGCGCGCGACCGGAAACGCGACCGCGGCATCGATTTGAGCTCCGCGAATTGGTTCGACGATCCGGTCAAAATGGCGCAGACCGCCGAGATCGATGTGTTCGTCGAGCTGGTCGGCGGCGATGAGGGGCCGGCGCGCGCCTCGGTGAAGGCCGCGCTCGAAGCCGGCCGCCATGTCGTCACCGCCAACAAGGCACTGCTTGCCAAGCATGGCGTGGCGCTTGCCGAAATCGCCGAGAAGAAGGGCGTGCTGCTCAACTACGAGGCCGCGGTGGCAGGTGGCATCCCGGTCATCAAGACGATGCGCGAGGCGATGGCCGGCAATTCCGTCACCCGCGTCTTCGGCATCCTCAACGGGACCTGCAACTATATCCTGACCCGCATGGAGGCCGAGGGCGTCTCCTTCGACGTCGTGCTGAAGGACGCGCAGCGGCTGGGCTATGCCGAAGCCGACCCAACCTTCGACATCGAGGGCCATGACACCGCGCACAAGCTGTCGATCCTGACTAGCCTTGCCTTCGGCACCAAGATCGCCGCCAACGACATCTACATGGAAGGCATTTCCAACATTACCCAGGCCGACATCCGTGCCGCCGGCGATCTCGGCTACCGGATCAAGCTGCTCGGCGTCGCCCAGCGCACCGAAAGCGGCATCGAGCAGCGTGTGCATCCGACCATGGTGCCGACTGCTTCGGTCATCGCTCAGGTTCATGGTGTCACCAACGCAGTGGCGATCGAGACCGATATTCTGGGCGAGTTGCTGCTCTCGGGCCCCGGCGCCGGCGGCAATGCCACCGCCTCGGCGGTCATCGGCGATATCGCCGACATCGCCAAGAGCCGGCCCGGCTTCCAGCATGGTCCCGTCTTCGGCCGTCCGGCGAAGGAACTGAGACCGTATAAGAAGGCGCAGATGCGCAGCCATGCCGGCGGCTACTTCATCCGGCTGACCGTACATGACCGAATCGGCGTGTTCGCGGCGATCGCCAAGCGCATGGCCGACAACGATATTTCGCTGGAATCGATCGTCCAGCATGCGGTCAGCGGCGAGGCGGCGGCGCAGAAGACGGTAATTCTCGTCACCCACGAGACCACCGAGGCCGCCGTGCGCAAAGCTGTCGACGGCATCACCAAGGACGGCCATCTGACCGACAAGCCACAGGTCATCCGCATCGAGCGGGCAGGGTAGCAGGCAGCCTCGTTGCCGTGGGCAAAACCCCCGGCGGCGTGTCTTGGTTGGGTGAGGGCATCCCACTGCCGCCCGGAACGAATTGGCGTCGGTACCGTTCTCTTGGTCAGCAACCAAGGGAGCCGCTTCATGGCCGATACCAACAAATCCGACGCCCCTGACATCGGCGACATCCAGAAGACACTGGAAAAGCAGATCGCCGACCTGCGCAAGGAGATCACCAAGATCAACAAGAGCATTTCGCAGCGCAGCGCGGAGATGCTCGATGATGCCAGTGAGCAAGCATCGGATTTCTACGATACAGCCGCTTCCCGCGCCTCGCGGACAGCGCGGCAGTTGCGCAGCCGGGCCCAATCCGTTTCGGAAGTCGCGCGTGAAAATCCGGGCGCGACCACAGCCGTGCTTGGCGTGATCGGCCTACTCGGCTTTCTGGCCGGGATTGCCGTCGGCCAATCGATGAACGACACGTCGCGTCGCTGGTACTGATCGTGCTTGTGCCGAGCCGGCCTTGCTGGCTCGTTTCTCCGTTTCAGGCAATCATTCAAGGAGGGCACCATGGGTTTGTCCGTGCTGATCGGCATCCTGATTACATTTCTCGTCATCATTCTCGTTCTCTACCTGGTGCAGCGGCTGCCGCTTGATGCCAGGATGAGGCAGATCGTGCAGGTCATCGTCATCATCATCGGCATTATTTCGCTGCTCAAATACCTCGCGGTTTTCTAGGACCGCGAAGCACGGCAATTTCTGTTCTGTGCCGGCCCGGTTCATCTCAAACCGGGCCGGCATTGTTTTCAAAGATTCGGTTCAATCGATTGTTATTGCTAAGCTTTCGATTAACCACCCGGCAGGTCTTGCCGTTGTCATGGTCGTTTGACAAAACAAGCACGCCTCTGGCGGGAGGCGGCATCAAACGAGGATTTGCCGAATGAATGTGGCCCAGAACATCGTCGCCGGCCTTGACCGGATACTCACCATGGAACTGGTGCGCGTCACCGAACGGGCCGCGGTCGCGGCCGCCAGGTTGCGGGGCCGCGGCGACGAAAAGGCTGCCGACCAGGTCGCCGTCGATGCCATGCGCGAGGAGCTCAACCGCCTCGCCATCAAGGGCACGGTGGTGATCGGCGAGGGCGAGCGGGACGAGGCGCCGATGCTCTATATCGGCGAGGAGGTCGGGACCGGCAAAGGGCCTGCGGTCGATATCGCGCTTGATCCGCTCGAAGGCACGACGATCTGCGCCAAGAACCTGCCGAACGCGCTCGCCGTGATCGCGATCGCCGAGAAGGGCAGCCTGCTGTTCGCGCCCGACGTCTACATGGACAAGATCGCGGTCGGTCCGGGTTATCCAGAAGGGGTCATCGATATCGACGCCTCGCCGGCCGAAAACGTCGCCAGCCTCGCGCGAGCGAAGGGCGTTGCTGTGGCCGACATCACGGCCTGCATTCTCGACCGTCCGCGCCACGCCAAGCTGATTGATGCCGTGCGGGCCACGGGCGCCGCGATCCGGCTGATCGGCGACGGCGACGTCGCCGGCGTCATCCACACCACGGACGCGGAAGAAACCGGCATCGATATCTATCTCGGCACCGGCGGCGCGCCGGAAGGTGTGCTGGCCGCCGCGGCGTTGCGCTGCACCGGCGGCCAGATGCAAGGCAGGCTGATCCTCGATACGCCGGAAAAGGTCGCACGTGCCGCAAAGATGGGCATTTCCAATCCGAAGCGGATCTATCAAGCGGAAGACATGGCGCGCGGCGACGTGCTGTTCGCGGCCACCGGTGTCACCGATGGCAATATGCTGGCCGGCGTCAAGTTTGGCCGCACATACATCACCACCCACACGATCGTGCTGCGATCGTCATCGCGGACCGTGCGCGAGATCAAGGCCAGGCACCAGGATCTGGATAAGTTCTAGGTTCCATCCTGTTGTCGGCCTTAGTGCTTGCGAACGTGCATCGCAGTCGTTAGCCCTGTGGCTGCATCGGATGATGCTGGCCGCAGGGATTTGACGATGAAGCCGTTCGACTGGCACGCGGATACGATCTCGCGCGCCACCGCCATCACGAAATTCTACCGCAACACCCAGAATGTGCGCCGCTTTTTCACCCGTGAATGCGGTAATGCTTTCAGGTTCGACCGACCGTTTATGGCCTGGCTCAAGGACGGTGCGGAGAAGACGATGGGAGATGCGGCAGACGAATGGCTTCGGCGCCAAGCTGAAAGGCGGAAAGCGTAATTTCTTGAACTTCTCCCGCACGGCGCGTCACCGCGAACTTGGCTTTGGCGGCCTTTGGCTTATCCTGCCGCCAACCATGAGTTGGCAAAGCGCATGATGGGCGAAAGGCGCCTTTTCCTCGATGTCAGGCAGTCGGCAACCGGTCTCTCCTGGGAGCACCGGCTGACCGAACGGCAGGACATGATCGCGCTTGCCATCGCACAGGGTCATGGCGTGCCCGACATCGTCGCGCGCGTTCTTGCCGGACGCGGCGTGGCCGTCGAGGAGACGGAGCGGTTTCTGGACCCGACGATCCGCGACCTGTTGCCGAACCCGGCCTCGCTGACCGACATGGACAAGGCCGCCATCCGCATCGCCGCCGCCGTCATGGCGCGGGAGAAAATTGCGATCTTCGGCGATTACGACGTCGATGGCGCGGCCTCGTCGGCCTTGCTGAAGCGGTTTCTCACGCATTTCTCGGTGCCGTCGGAAATCTATATCCCGGATCGTATTTTCGAGGGCTACGGTCCCAATCCCGATGCCATGCGCGAACTGGTATCTCGCGGCGCGACGCTGATCGTCACAGTCGATTGCGGCACCAACAGCGCCATTTCGATCGACGCGGCCAATGCCGCCGGTGCCGATGTCGTGGTGCTCGACCACCACCAGGTCGGCGGCGTCTTGCCCGCGGCAATTGCCGTCGTCAATCCAAACCGCGACGACGACCTTTCCGGACAGGGCCATCTCTGTGCCGCCGGTGTCGTGTTCCTCGCCTTGGTACAGACTGCAAAGGTGCTGCGTGGCCTGAGCGATGTCACGCCGCCCGACCTGCTTTCCCTGCTCGATCTCGTGGCGCTTGCCACCGTCTGCGACGTGGTGCCGCTCACGGGCGTCAATCGCGCCTTCGTTGTCAAGGGTTTGCAGGTGGCGCGACAGCAGAAGAATGAAGGAATGGCCGCGCTGGCAAGGGTGTCACGCGTTGGCGAGCCGATCAGCACCTTCCATCTCGCCTACCTGATCGGTCCGCGCATCAATGCGGGCGGGCGCATCGGCGATGCAGCACTCGGCAGCCGGCTGCTTGCAACTGACGATCCGGTCGAGGCGCAGACCATCGCCGAGACGCTCGACCGGCTGAACCAGGAGCGGCAGCTGATGGAGCAGGAGATGCTCGCCGCCGCGCGCGCCGAGGCCGATGCCGAACTCGCGGGCGGCAGCGGCCCTGCGATCGTCGTCACCGCCAGCAACAGTTGGCACCCCGGCATCGTGGGCCTGCTTGCCTCACGGCTGAAGGATCACGCACGGCGGCCGGCATTCGCTATCGCTTTCAACGCCAACGGCACCGGCACGGGCTCCGGTCGTTCCGTGTCGGGTTTCGACCTTGGCCGGCTGGTGCGCGAAGCTGCCAATGCCGGGCTCATCGTCAAGGGCGGCGGCCATGGCATGGCTGCCGGCATCACCGTCGAGCGGGCAAGACTGGGTGAGCTCAGGGCCTTCTTCGAGGAGCGGGCGGCCGCCGACGTTTTCAGATTGCAGGATGAGGAAAGCCTGGCGATAGACGGCGCGCTTGCCGCCGAAGGCGCGACGCTCGGCCTGCTCGATGCCCTGGAAAAGGCGGGCCCCTTCGGGGCCGGGCATGTCGCGCCGGTTTTCGCGCTGCCACGCCATCGGCTGGCCGATATCAGGCCGGTCGGCACCAGCCACATTCGCGCCGATTTACAGTCGGAGAGCGGCGGCCGCATCCAGGCGATCGCCTTTCGCGCCGTCGATACAGTGCTCGGCGAGTTCCTGTTCAAGAACCGCGGCAAGACGGTGCATGTCGCCGGCTCGCTGTCGGGCAATTACTGGAACGGCAACCGTACGGTGCAGTTTCGCATCATCGATGCCGCGCGGGCGTAGGCGCGTGCCGGAAACCCGGGCAATTCAGCCGGCCGGCGCATAACGCAACAGCGTCACGCCCTGGGGGAGACTTTGGGTGCCGACCGGGGTCAGCGCAAGCGACAGGCCGGATTGAAAATACGGTTTGCCGCCACCCAGCACCACGGGATGCATGTAGAGCCGGTATTCGTCGATGAGGCCGGCTCGTGCCAGAGAGGCGGCAAGATCGGCGCCGCCAATCATGACGAGGCCGTTGGTCCGCGCCTTGAGAGATCGTACCGCATCCTGCGCATCGCCATCCACCAGCCGGGCATTGAGCCCGACTTGCCGAAGCGTGGTCGAGAAGACGATCTTCGGCGTTTCGCGCCATGCATGGGCAAAATCCCGCTCGACCTGGGTGGCGCCGGTCTCGCGTTCAGGGCTGTCCCAGAAGCGCATGGTTCCGTACATGCGCCGTCCGGCGAGCACGGCGGAGGCCTGTCTCATCATGTCGTTGAAATGCTGGTGCAGTTCCGCCTCGGGCACCGGCAAGCCGATGTCATCGTTCGATCGGGCGATATAGCCGTCCAACGACGTCAGCATGGAATAGACAATCCTGGCCATCGGCACCTCCGCCTCGATCGACGCAGATCATCATAACCAATTGCGTTTTGCAATCAGTTCGTCCTGAGGCCAAATACAGGAAACGGTCTAGGCGAGAACCGTCTGCAGCCGCGTCAGTTCGCCGATCTGCGCCATCGTCGCTTGGTAGCCGAGCTGGATCGCCTCATCGGCCCGGTGAAATTCGGTGAGACCGATATGGCTGAGCTTGGGTTGCAGCGACATGTCGGGCGGATCGCCAGCAAGTCTCGCCCGCGAAATACGGTCCTGGATGATGTTGAAGGCTTCGACCATCACGCCGGTGATGCCCAGACGCGTCTGGTGCGATTGGTGTTGAGCGTCGACCTGGCCGGGCCTTGGCGCATCCTTTTCGATAACCAGCTCGCCGGCGCTGTGCTTGATCACGGCGGCGCGGCCGAACAGGTCGTAGTGGAGGTTGACCGCCACGACGAGCGGCTGCTCGTAGGCGCGGCAGACCGAAACGGGCACCGGGTTGACCAGCGCTCCGTCGACCAGCACGCGGCCGTTGCAATCGACAGGCTCGAACACGCCAGGCAGCGCGTAGGACGCGCGCATGGCGGTGATCAGCGAACCGCTCGACAGCCAGATCTCGTGGCCGGTACGGATTTCCGATGCGACGCAGACAAATGGCTTGGGCAGATCGTCGAAGCGGATGCCGGCCACGTGCTCGCGCAGGCGCGCGTCCAGCTTCATGCCGCCGAAGAGGCCGCTGCCGCGCAGGTTGAGATCGAGCAGGCCGAAGATGCGTCGTCTGGTGAGGCTGCGGGCGAACTCTTCCAGCTCATCCAGTTTGCCGGCGAGGTAACAGCCTCCGACCAGGGCGCCGATCGAGGTGCCGGCGATCATCGAGACTTCGATGCCGGCTTCATCGAGCGCGCGCAGTACGCCGATATGAGCCCAGCCTCTGGCGCAACCGCCACCGAGCGCGAGCGAAATGCCTGTTTTCTTGGGGGAGGTTGTTTCGGACGCGCCGCCTGCCGAGGACAGGCCATTGGCCTCCCTGACATCTGGTCTGTTACGCAATGACGCCCATTCGAGCATCATGATCTCCCTTGTCCCAGGCTAGTATACTGACGGGCTGTATCGAAATGATGAATCTATGTGGTCGGTCTCAGGCAGAAGGTTCAAATTGATGGCTTTCGATACGTGTTTTCCGCATCGAACAGCGGCTTGCTGCCGTCGTCGGCAAGCGTCCCCTTGCCGTCGATCAGCCCCACCGTCCGATAAAAGCATGAACGCCGGCCGGTGTGACAGGTTGCGTCGTGGCCCAACACTTTCACGCGAAGCCACACCGCATCCTGGTCACAATCCGTGAGCATCTCGACGACATGTTGGAAATTGCCCGAGGTTTCGCCCTTCTTCCAGAGCGTGGTGCGCGAGCGCGACCAGTAGTGGGCAATGCCTGTTTCAAGCGTCAGAGCCAGCGCCTGTGCATTCATGTGAGCGACCATCAGCAGCATGCCGTCGGCGGCATCGGTCACGACGACGGTGACAAGACCGGCGGGATCGAAGCGCGGCGAAAACACCGCGCCTTCCTCCAGGGCCTTCTTGTCCGAGGGAGCTTCCGGAAATTCCAGTGCCGACATTGCCGGTCTATCTTCCTGTTGACCGCGACGTCGGCAAGGGGCTTACGCCCTGCCGCCGCGCACCATGGTGACAAAGCGAACCTGCTCTTCAGGCGTATCCTTGAAGACGCCTGTGAAGGTGGAGGTCAGCGTGGTGGAACCTTGCTTGCGGATGCCGCGCATGGCCATGCACATGTGCTCGGCCTCGATCATGACGGCGACGCCGCGCGGGTTGAGGACGTCCTGGATTACGCCGGCAATCTGGGCGGTCAGGGCTTCCTGCGTCTGCAGCCGATGGGCAAATATATCGACGACGCGCGCGATCTTGGACAGGCCGACGACCTTGCCGTCGGGCAGATAGCCGACATGCGCCTTGCCGATGATCGGCACCATGTGATGTTCGCAATGCGAATGGAACTGGATGTCCTTGACGATGACCAGGTCATCGTAGCCGGCGACCTCCTCGAAAGTACGGCCAAGCTCCTCGGCAGGGCACATGTCGTAGCCGCCGAACATCTCGCGATAGGCCTTGGCCACGCGCTTGGGCGTGTCGATCAAACCCTCGCGATCCGGATTGTCGCCGGTCCAGCGCAGCAAGGTGCGCACGGCGGCCTCGACTTCGGCCTCGCTCGGGCGGTCGGTGACCGGCTTTTCCATGTAGGCGGACTGGGGCATGAGTTTCTTGATGACGGCATCCATAAAAGGCGTCTCCCGTAGTTCCTCTCAGAGGAGGAACGAGTTGAACGGACCACGACCTTTCGGTGTCGGAAACTCGCCCCGTTTCCAGCCCCGTAAGCGGCGTGAACTTCCCGGCAAGGACAGTGGCGTTCGCCGCCTTGTCGATACCGGACTGCCAGCATTATATATGGTCGTGCCGAGCGAATGAAAGACGCAGCAACGGCAATCGCTGTTCGCTTGGCGGCGATGGATTGGAAAATAATGATCAACGACGTCTACAACGCGAAAATTCTCGGTTTTGCCGGAAATATCGCCCGCATCGGCCGGCTCGATCATCCCGACGCGACCGCGAAGGCGCATTCCAAGCTGTGCGGGTCGACCGTTACCGTCGACCTCAAGATGGAGGACGGTGTGGTCACCGACTTCGCCCACGACGTGAAGGCCTGCGCGCTCGGCCAGGCATCGTCCTCGATCATGGCGCAACATGTAGTCGGCGCCAGTGCCGAGGAATTGCGCGCGGTGCGCCAGACCATGCTGAAGATGCTGAAGGAGAACGGCGCGCCGCCGGAAGGCCGCTTCGCCGACCTCGGCTATCTGGAGCCGGTGCGCGACTACAAGGCGCGCCATGCGTCGACCATGCTGACCTTCGACGCCGTGGTCGACGCCATCGGCCAGATCGAGAAGAAGCGCGCCGGCGAAGCGGCCTGAAGTGGGCTTCGACCTTACGACGAGCGGGTCCCGCCAGAGCGGTCGTTCATGCCATAGCCTGGTTGCCGAAGCCGCCATTCGGGCGATCACGCGTTGCGCGCCGTTTCCCGAACCTGGCATACCGGGGCGCCCGGTATGATTTGTGACGCGACATCGTCGTCACATTCAATCCAGCAGTCGACCCGGCGGCGGGAGATCCGTCCATGGATATCAACGACCTCGATAAGCTTTTCGGAAAATACAAGAAGGTAACGTATCCGGGTTCGTCCAGCGCACGGCTCAGGCCGGAGCTTTCAGCGTTCGCCTGCTTTCGATGAATTCGCTTCTTAGCCAGTTGGCGAAGGCCGCTGCCGGTTCCGAGAGACCGTGCAAACTCCTGGCCACCAGCCAATAGGCCCCGGATGCGACATCGATGTCGAACGGTTTGACCAGTGCCCCGGTCTCCAATTCTTCTCCAATCTGCAGGAGATCGCCCAGCGCCACGCCGTGGCCGAGCAGCGCGGCCTGCTTGGAGAGTGAGGCGTCCGCAAGCATCGGCCCGCGCGTGGGCATGGCGTTGGCAGGTACGCCCGCCGCTTCGAACCAGCGCGCCCAACCCTGGCGATTTTCCTCGTGCAATAGCGTGAAGCGAGCAAGATCGGCCGGCTTCTCGAGGGCTGGGCCCGATGAAAGCAGCGCCGGCGACAGAACTGGCGAATCGACTGTCGAGGCCAGCCGCTCGGCTTCGCTGCGGGGCCATGACGTCGCGTTCGAGCTGAAACGTAAGGCAAGTTCGGGTTGGTCGCTGCGGAACTCGATCAGCCTTGGGTCCACTTCGAGGGAGACGTCGATATCGGGCCGCAACTGGCGAAACCGGTTGAGCCGGGGCACCAGCCAGACGGCTGCAATCGACGGCTCGACGCTGACACGAACCACGGCCTGCGCGGGGACCGCGACCAGTTCCGAGAGCAGTTTGTCGATATCGTCGAAACTTCCGACCAGTTGAGCAAGCAGCCGACGGCCTGCGTCCGTCAGTTCGACGCGGCGATGGTGCCGGTCGAAAAGCGGTTGGCACAGGAAGGTTTCGAGTTCGCGGATCTGCCGGCTGATCGCCGCCTGGGAGACGAAAAGCTCCTCGGCGGCCTTGCTGAAGCTCAAATGCCGCCCCGCCGCCTCGAAGCTCCTCAAAGCCGTAAGGGGCAAGCGTCCACGCTTCATTTCGCATAACCCAGGATTATCCGAAATGGAAATTATACTCGTTTGAAGGGGAGCGCCAGCGGCAGTCTAATCTCGTCAAAGGAGATGCCGCCATGATTCAGTTGCTGGAGATCCTTGGCGACGTCATACGGATCGCTACGTTCCAATGGCGCGACGAAAGACGCGCTACAAGGCATCACGAAGAGTGGTCTCATCCTGGCCAGTGGGCGCCGCCAGCCAGCCGGCGGCCATTTCGCCGTTCCCGCCCGTGACCGCACGGCGATCGGGATTGCGTTCTCCAGTGCAAGCGCACATCTATCAGCTGGAAAACGCGGAGATCGCAGTGGGCGACCAGCACAGGCATGCGCATACTGCCGGAGCGTCGAGGCGCGGCCGCAACTGGCCCGGCCCCTGGCGCAAGACGCCTGGGCGCTTGCTCGGCACCTCGCTCGTGCGGCTTTACCAATTGACGCTGTCCGGCTTTGTCGGCAATTCCTGCCGTCATCTGCCGACCTGTTCGGAATACGCGCATGAGGCGATCGCCCGCCATGGCCTTTGGGCCGGCGGCTGGATGGGGTTGTTCCGCGTGCTGCGCTGCGGTCCGTTCGGCACGCACGGCGTTGATCTCGTGCCGCAGGCGCTTCCATCCCACTACGTCTGGTTCATGCCATGGCGGTACTGGCGGATCGGCCGCAAGCGCGGCGAAGCGCAGGGCTAAGTGGCTGGTCACGCCGCGCTGTTTACGCTCCGGTAGGGTTAACGGAAGCCTGCACAACAACTGCGCATTTGAGACAAAATCGAGACAAGAGACCTCGCTAAGCCCGCTCGCGAACCCCCTTCTGGAGCGAGCAGAAAATGCGCAATGTCGATCGTCTTCCCTTTATCATGGCTGGTGTCCTGTTCCTGCTCGCCTGGCTGCTGGGATTTCCGATGCGCGCGCAGTCCGAGCCGCTCGCGGATGTGCAATGCACGCTGATCGCCGATGCTGTAACCGGCAAGACGCTTTACCAGGACGGTACATGCGACCAGCGCTTCAGCCCAGCCTCCACGTTCAAGGTGCCGCTTTCGCTGATCGGTTACGACGCAGGCATCCTTGGCGATGAACATACCCCGGCATGGGACTACAAGCTCGAGTTCAACGCGGTGAAACGCGACCAGAAAACCGTCGATCCGACGATCTGGGAACGTGATTCCATCATCTGGTTCTCACGCGAAATCACCCGCAGGCTCGGAACTCAGAAATTTGCCGGCTACGTATCGAAGTTCAACTATGGCAATGGTGACGTTACCGGCAATCCTGGCAAGGATGACGGGCTCACCCATTCCTGGGTCAACTCCTCGCTTAAGATCACGCCAGTCGAACAGGTTGCCTTCCTGCGGCAACTGCTCGCCGGCACAATGCCGGTGTCTGCCAGGGCGCATGAAATGACACGCGCCATCATGCCGAACTTCAAGGCTGGCGACTGGGCCGTTCAGGGCAAGACCGGCACGACGAGGCTCGGCGCGGGCGGCAACGACAAGCGCTCGCTCGGATGGTTTGTCGGCTGGGCTGGGAAAGACGGCCGCCAGATCGTGTTCGCCCGGCTCGTCGTCGATACGAAGCGCACCGATATGCCGAAGGGGTTGGCGACACGGGCCGCGTTCCTGAAGGACCTGCCACGGCTGATTAAGTGAGCCGGGCTTTACGGCGGCGGCATCTGCTCATAAAAGACTGCCGCCGCCGGACGCATCCGGCACCCTGGCAGGTCGCAGCCCGAACCGCTGATGTCTGCATTTACCACCCGCGCTCGTTTGCGGGACTGGATAGGAGATACACATGCTGAATTCCGTTTCCCTGACATTTCCCGATGGCTCCGTGCGTGACTACGATGCCGCGATGACCGGTGCCGGCCTGGCCGAATCGATCTCCAAGTCGCTGGCCAAGAAGGCCGTGGCCTATGCCATCGATGGCACCGTGCGCGATCTCTCGGACCCGCTCGGCAAATCCGGCAAGGTCGAGATCATCACCCGCGAAGATCCGCGCGCGCTGGAACTGATCCGCCATGACACCGCGCATGTGCTGGCGGAAGCCGTTCAGGAGATATGGCCGGGAACGCAGGTCACCATCGGGCCGGTGATCGAGAACGGATTCTATTACGACTTTGCCCGCAACGAGCCGTTCACCCCGGACGATTTCCCGGTGATCGAGAAGAAGATGCGCGAGATCATCGCGCGCAACAAGCCGTTCACCAAGGAGGTCTGGTCGCGCGACAAGGCGAGACAAGTCTTCGCCGACAAGGGCGAGCGCTACAAGCTCGAACTGATCGATGCCATTCCCGAGGACCAGGATCTCAAGATCTATGCGCAGGGCGACTGGTTCGATCTCTGCCGCGGTCCTCACATGGCCTCGACCGGCCAGATCGGCAACGCCTTCAAGCTGATGAAGGTGGCTGGCGCCTATTGGCGCGGCGACTCGAACAACCCGATGCTGACGCGCATCTACGGCACGGCCTGGGCCGACCAGGCGCAGCTCGAAGCCTACCAGACGATGCTGGAGGAGGCCGAGAAGCGCGATCACCGCAAGCTCGGCCGCGAAATGGACCTTTTCCATTTCCAGGAAGAGGGGCCGGGCGTGGTCTTCTGGCACGCCAAGGGCTGGAAGATGTTCCAGAACCTGGTCAACTACATGCGGCGCCGGCTCGACGAGCAGGGCTACCAGGAGGTCAACGCCCCGCAGGTGCTCGACAAGAGCCTTTGGGAGACGTCGGGCCACTGGGGCTGGTACCGCGACGCCATGTTCAAGGTGACAGTCGCCGGCGATGAAACCGACGATGACCGCATCTTCGCGCTGAAGCCGATGAACTGCCCGGGCCACGTGCAGATTTTCAAGCACGGGCTGAAATCCTATCGTGACCTGCCCGTAAAGCTGGCGGAGTTCGGCAATGTGCATCGCTACGAGCCGTCGGGCGCGCTGCACGGGCTGATGCGCGTGCGCGGCTTCACGCAAGACGATGCGCATATCTTCTGCACCGAGGAGCAGCTGGCTTCCGAGTGCCTGCGCATCAATGACCTGATCTTGTCGACCTATGCCGATTTCGGTTTCGACGAAATCAGCGTCAAACTGTCGACACGGCCCGAAAAGCGCGTCGGCACGGACGAGGCCTGGGATCATGCCGAGGCGATCATGGGCGGCGTGCTGGAGACGATCCGGACAAGGTCCGGCAACCGCATCAAGACCTCGATCAATCCGGGCGAGGGCGCCTTCTACGGGCCGAAGTTCGAATATGTGCTGAAGGATGCCATCGGCCGCGAATGGCAATGCGGCACGACGCAGGTCGACTTCAACCTGCCGGAACGCTTCGGCGCCTTCTACATCGGCTCGGATTCGGAGAAGAAGCAGCCGGTCATGGTGCACCGCGCCATATGCGGTTCGATGGAGCGTTTTCTCGGCATCCTGATCGAGAATTATTCCGGCCATTTCCCGCTATGGTTCGCGCCGCTGCAAGTGGTGGTGGCGACGATCACGTCAGACGCCGACAGCTATGCGACCGAGGTGGTGGCGAAACTGAAGGCCGCCGGCCTGCTGGCGGAAGCCGACCTGCGCAACGAGAAGATCAACTACAAGGTCCGCGAGCACAGCCTGGCCAAGGTGCCCGTCATTCTGGTCTGTGGCAAACGCGAGGCGGAGGAGCAGACGGTCAACATCCGCCGCCTCGGTTCGCGCGACCAGGAATCGCTCGGCCTTGCCGAAGCAATCGAACGGCTGACCGAAGAAGCGATCACACCTGACCGCCGACGCAAGCGCGCGGCTTGAATCGGAGTGTTTTCGATCGAATGGCGGTGGAGCGATCCACCGCCATTTTCATATCCCTGTCATGGCAACGTTGTAACGAGCCCCTATGCTCAAGCTGAAATCGCGCGAACGACCGTTCCCAGAGCTTTCCTATGCCAATCCGCACCAGCCGGCGCTGGCGCGCTGGTTCATCCATTCGGTCGAAGGCCTGTCGGGCCGCGATCGCTTTGCCGCGCTTTATGATTTCTGGCGCCGCCAGGTGGTTCCGCCGGGCGAACGTGTGTTCAGCCGAATGCTGGACCTCATCGACGTGCGCGTGCAAAGCCCGGACCAATGGCCGCCGAAGGATCTGCCCAATACGCCGCTGGTGATCGTCGCCAACCACCCCTTCGGAATCGGCGACGGCATTGCCGTGCTCTCGCTGGCTGAGCAACTCGGCCGGCCCTTCCGCGTGATGATCCACAAGGACCTGCTCAGGATCCGCGAGATGGAGCCGTATTCGCTGCCGATCGACTTTTCCGAGACCAAGGACGCGGTGAAGAACAACATGGCCGTGCGGCATGAAGCAGTGCGGCTGCTCAGGGAAGGTGTCACGATCGTGGTGTTTCCGGCCGGCGGCGTCGCCACAGCGCCCAAGGGTTTTGGCCGCGCGCGTGACCTGCCGTGGAAGATGTTTCCCGCCCGTCTCGTCCAGGAGGCCAAGGCATCGGTCATCCCGATGCATTTCTCCGGCCAGAACGGCAGGCTTTTCCATCTGGTCAGTGGGCCGATGAACATGGCCGAGCGCGACGGGCGTGTGGCCAAATTCGTCGGCAAGGCCTCGTTGACCTTGCGCACCTCGCTGCTCATTCGTGAATTCGCGCGGCTGTCCGGCAGGGCGATCGACGTGCGTGTCGGCAATGTGCTGAGCTGGAACGAACTGGAGCCGTTGCGCGACCGCAAAACGTTGCTCGACCGTCTCTATCGCGGTGTATTCGATCTGGCGCCGAGCCTGCCGCGCCGTCGCATTCCGTTCCTCCCGGCACGAACCAAGTTGGCTGCCTGAAAGCTAGTCCGCGCCTTCCTCCGGATCCATCGCCGCTGCTTCGGTGGCGAGAACCTCGATCTCCTGGTTCTGCCCGCCAACGACCGTGAAATCCTTCTGGTAGATGCGGTCGCGGTTCTTGGCGATGATGGTGTAGTCGCCTTCGGCCAGCACCATCGAAGCGAAGGCGCCGACGGTTTCCTTGATCGGATCGCCGGACTCGTTGAGCAGCGACCACGAGGTGTCGGCAATCGCTTCGCCGCCCGCCTCGCGCACCAGCTTCATGGTGATTTCGGCGGCGTGATGCTCAACGGTGGCTTCGGTCAGCTTGCCGGCCTCGACGCGGATGTCGGATCGGATGACCGCATTGACCGCGCCGTAGGTCGAGACGACATGGTAGATGCCGGCATTGAGCCGCACGACGCTGTTGGGTTCGACATCGGGAATGATCAGCGCGCGGTCGCCATTGGCCTCGGCGGTGCCCTCATAGATCGAAAAGCGCAGTTTCTTCGGCGGAATGCGCACGCCGCCGGACAGAACCGCGTCGAGCTTCAGGCCGCCGGCATCGAGCACGAGGCTTTCTCGCTTGGCTTCCTTGCCGACGGTGATGCGCTTGGTGGCGCCGGCGCGGCCATAGGAAGCGTGGACCAGGTAACTGCCGGGCTCGAGCTGGAAGACGGCGCTGCCGCCATGGGAGGAGGCGACCATCGGCAATTTGCCGTTGACCGCTTCGGGCTTGAAGACACGCCAGACTAGTCCACGTGTGATGTCGGTGCCCTTGTCGGTCAACTGGGCCGAGAGCGTGATGGCGCCACCGCCGCCAAGCGCCAGCGGGGTCTCGCTCTTCGGCGTTGCATAGCTCGAAATTCCGGGAAGTTTCAGGTCGCCGACGCCGTCCTTTTCCTGCGCGACAGCCATGGAGACCGGCAGCAGGAACAGCGCGGCGCAGAGCCGAACCAGGAAAAGACGCAGTCGCCCCTCAAACATGCCTTGCGTTGAAGCCCATGGCGGTGGCAATTTCAAGGCTTAAGAGTCCGATCCGGGACTCTTCAGCCCGGCGTTAGCGCGCCTTTGCCCAAGCCACCCGATTCCCGATGGTGCGCTTCAGCTCAAGACAGAGTGTTTCAGGAGACTTGCGTCCATGGCGTCGCCGATCATCGACTTCCTGCTGACCCGAAATTCGGCGCCGATCCCCGACCTCAGGGAACCGGCGCCAAGCGACGCCGATATCGCCACGATGATCACTGCCGCCACGCGCGTGCCCGACCATGGACGGCTCGAACCCTGGCGCTTCATCCTTTATCGCGGCGAAGCCCGCATCGAGATCGGCAAGAAACTAGCGGCCTTGGCCGAACAGCGCGAGGGGCCGTTGCCGGAAGGCCGTCGCAACCAGGAACTGGCGCGGTTCTCGCGCGCCCCACTGGTGATCGGTGTCGTATCCATTGCCAGGGAAAACCCAAAAATCCCGCAATGGGAGATGTTCCTATCCGGAGGCATGGCGGCGATGAACCTGGTGATCGCGGCCAATGCACTGGGCTATGGCACGAACATGATCAGCAACTGGTATTCCGACGTGCCGGAGGGCAGGGCGATCCTCGGACTGGCGCCGCAGGAGCGCGTCGTCGGTTTCATCCATATCGGCTCCTACGCCGGTCCGGCGCCGGAGCGGCCACGGCCCGATCCGGCCAAGCTCTACACCGATTACGCCGGACCCTGGGCGGGCTGAATGTTCTACGAGCCGTCCAAGGGGCATGGACTGCCGCACGATCCGTCGAAGGCGATCGTGGCGCCGCGCCCGATCGGCTGGATATCGACGCTGAACAAGGCAGGCGAGGTCAATCTGGCACCATATTCGTTCTTCAACGCCCTCTCGACCCGGCCTTTCATCGTTTGGTTTTCCTCCGAAGGCGAGAAGGACAGCGCCTCGTTTGCGCAGGAAACCGGCGAGTTCGTCGCCAACCTGGTCAGCCGCGATCTTGCGGAGAAGATGAATTACACATCCGTCGACGCGCCGCGCGGCGTCAACGAGTTCGTCTATGCCGATCTCGCCATGGCGCCTTCGCGTCTCGTCAAGCCGCCGCGCGTGGCGGCTGCACCCGCGGCGCTCGAATGCCGGGTTACGGAAGTGTTTCACCCAAAGGCGCTGGACGGATCGCCAACGAGTGCCTTTGTCGTCGCCGGTGAGGTGATCGGCGTGCACATCGAGGATGCTTTCCTGAAAGACGGCCTGTTCGACATCACCAAGGCCGGCAATGTGGCGCGTCTCGGCTACATGGATTATGCCAGCGTCGACGAGGTCTTTGCGATGCGCCGGCCGCGCTGGGGCAAGGAGTAGCCGTCAGGCGGATATGCCGGCGGCTTTCGCGCGGGCCAGAAGCCGTTCGGCCAGCCGTAGATGCGGGCGGTCGAACATCTTGCCGTCGATGCCGACGACGCCCGGATTTCCGGCCGCCTCGAAGGCCGCTACGATAGCCGCCGACTGTCTCACCGCCTCGGCAGAGGGCGTGAACGCAGCGTTGATGACAGACACCTGATCGGGGTGGATCGCCATCTTGCCGGTGAAACCGTCACGCTCGGCCTCGGCACATTCCGCGGCGAGGGCCGCCATGTCGCGAAAGCCGGGGAATACGGTGTCGATCGCGGCGACTTCCGCGGCTCCGGCCGCGAGAATGGTCGTCAGACGGGCGTGACGGAAGAGATCGGTGTAGCGGCCGTGCTCGTCGCGGGCAGAGCGTGCGCCTATCGCCGCCGACAGGTCTTCCGCGCCCCAGGTGAGACCGGCGAGCCGTGCGCTTGTCCCCGCATAGGTGGCGGCGGCGAGCACACCCGCCGGAGTTTCGGTGATGATCGGCAGGATTTTTATCGACCCGTCGCGCAGGCCGTTTTCAGCCTCCCGGACCCTGAGCTTGGCCGCGAGCTGCTGCACATGCTGGCCGCTGTTCGATTTAGGCAGCATGATGCCGTCCGGTCTTGCCGGAACGAGCTTGGCAAGATCATCGTCCGTCATCCCGGTCGAGAGGTCATTGACCCTGACATAGAGCGCCGAGTTGGTTTGCCCCCTGCGTTCGAGGATGAAGCGCGCCGCGATCTCGCGCGCCCGCTCCTTGTTCCGCGGCGCCACGGAGTCCTCGAGATCGACGATGACCACGTCGGCGCCGGCGCCAAATCCCTTCTCCAGCTTCCGTTCGGAATCGCCTGGAACGAACAGCAGCGAGCGCATCAGTCTGCCTTCTTCAGCATCATCGCTTGCCTGATGCATTTGGCGACCAGATCGCCATGCTGGTTGTAGGCGCGGTGCTCGAATTCGACGATGCCGCGGTCGGGCTTCGACCTGGATTCGCGCACCGAGACGACAGATGTTTCGACGCGGATGGTGTCGCCATGAAAGACCGGGTGAGGAAACACGGTTTCCTTCATGCCGAGATTGGCTACCGTCGTGCCGACCGTGATGTCGTTGACCGAAATGCCGATCATCAGGCCGAGCGTGAACAGCGAGTTGACCAGCGGCTTGCCCCATTCGCTCTTGGCGGCGAAATCGAAGTCGATATGCAGCGGCTGCGGGTTCAGCGTCATCACCGAAAACAGCATGTTGTCGCTCTCGGTGACGGTCTTGCGCAGCGTGTGATGGAAGACATGGCCGACAATAAACTCCTCGAGATATAGCCCTGCCATCTTCCGCCTCCTGCGCTGTCTGACGGTTGATAGGCGCTGCTTCAGGCCCTCGCAAGCCAGTTAATGAACATGGTGAACCGTTCGTAAACCATTTCTGCCTACCCTACTCACGGGGCCGGAAACCCTCCGGCGAGGGGCGTGAGCAGACGGCATGGTTGTTGTTTCGCATTTTCTGAAATGGATCTACACGGCCAGGGTGTCGGAGCGCGCCGCCGCGGCCCATGCGCTGGCCCGAGCCTATGTCAATTGCGAATTGCCGTTCGAGGATCGCTGCGCCGCCGAGGCGGCGCTGACGCTGCTGCTCGACGACGCCTCGTCGAAAGTGCGGCTGGCGATGGCGGAAGCGCTCTCGATGAGCCATCACGCGCCGTTGCAGATCATCAGTGCGCTTGCCGCAGACCAGCCGGAGGTCGCCGGGGTCGTGCTGGCGCGCTCGCCGCTGCTCACCGACGCCGACCTGATCAACCGCGTGGCGGCGAGCCAGAAAGCAACGCAGAAGCTGATCGCCGACCGGCCTGTAGTCTCGATGGCGCTTTCGGCGGCCATCGCCGAGATCGGCGAGGCGGAGGCCTGCGCCGTGCTTTTGGCCAATAGCGGCGCCGACATCGCGTCACTCAGCTTCCGGCGCATGGCGGAACGCCATGGGCATCTGCCTCTGGTGCGCGAGGCGCTGATCTCGGACATCAGGCTGCCTGCCGACTGCCGGCATATGCTGCTCGTCAAGCTCGGCGAGACATTGAAGACATCGCCGCTGGTCATGGCGTTGATGGGAGCCGCGCGTGCCGACCGGGTCATGCGCGATGCTTGCGTCAAGGCCTCGGTGACGCTGATCGAGGGCACGCGCCAAGAAGAGCACGCGGCCCTGATCGAGCATCTCAGGCTGCGCGGCGACCTGACCGCGAGCTTCCTGATCCGCACAATCGCGCATGGCAAGGTCGATTTCTTCGGCTCGGCGCTGGTCGCGCTCAGCCAGCAGTCCGAAGCACGGGTGAGGGCGCTGCTGGCCGGCGGGCACGACGTGGCCCTGCAGGCGCTGTTCCGCGGTGCCGGCATGGCTGCCGCCACGCATGCCGTCATCCTGCGCGCCCTGAAAATCTGGCGCGAGGTTGCCAACGGTAAGCGCGTCGCCGGCGTGCAGGAAGTCAGTTGGCTGATGCTCAAGGAATTAGGCGGGCAATCCGCCGAAGGCGATCTTGCCGCCTTGGTCAAGTCGATCCATCTCGGCGCCCTGCGTGAGAATGCACGCGGCCATGCGCTGGCGATCGCCGCAGCTTAAATCTTTTCCCTCGCGAAGAAGTCCGGGAAGTCCTCCATCGCCGCGGCGATGATGCGCAGGGACGCCGCGATCCGCAGCATGTCCCCAGTGGCGTTTCGCTGGGCGATGCCTGCCGCATACTGCCGGGCGACGGCAATGGTCGCTGTTTGCGGATCGCCAAGGGTACGGAAAAGCAGCTCGCGCGCCAGTCCCCTCAGGAAATTGGCGATTGAAAGCGTCGTTTCCGATGGGATGGCATGGTTTTGGCTGGCAATGCGCAGTCGCAGGATCTCCAAGCCGACCGTGACGGAAGCGACGCCGCCTCCCAGCACCGCCTCACCCTTCCTGCCGGAATTCTGGACCAGCGGCATCAACTGATTGACCCGGTCATAAGCGAGGCTCTCGAAGGCCGAACGCCTCGGCACGCGCTCATGCAGGCAAAGCCGCGCCAGATCCTCCCGCATGGCGCGCACGATGCGGTCGGCCGCGAGCCAGGGATCGGCCGGCAACACGACGATGAAGACGCCGATGGCCAAGAGGATGCCGACCAGGATCGATGCCGAGCCGGCGAAGAAGGGGCCGGGATCGTAGGTCATCGCCTGATGTGGGCTGAGAAAGGCCAGGAAGTTGATGGCGAAGGCTGTCGCCACGCCAACATAGCGCGGATTGGCCATGGCGAGTGCCGCTGGCACCATGATGGGCACGACGAACAGCATGAACCAGCCGAAGCCGGGCAGAGCGGGGAGCGCAACCTGGCCGACGAGAAAGGCAAAAGGCAAAGCGAGCAGCGTGCCCTTGAAGAACCCCCAGGATACTTGCACGGGGTCGGGGCGAGCGGCAAACAGGCTCGACACCACGGCAACGAGGATGACGGTGCCGGCCGCTTCCGACCACTTCGTCGTCAGCCAAAAAGCAGCGACCAGCAGCGTGGCAACGGCCGCACGGATGGCGTTGCGCGCAGCACCGGGATAGTCGCGATGCACCACCAGGGCCGGCTGCTGGCTGCCGGGACCTGGACGGCGCGTGACCGGCGCGCGCAAGGCGTCGAGGCCACGCAGCACCTGTTTCAGCGCCTCGGCGAAATCGGCCGCTACGGTGAGGCGGGTAATGGTGCCGACCCTGTCCTCACCCTGGTCGGTCGAGGCGTCGGGCATTTGCCGGGCCTTGATCGAGATCGCGTCGAGCCGCGCCACCCAGGATGAGGTATCGTCCAGCGCTCCCGGCTTGGCTGCCAGTTCGCTGACAAGGGCCTGCAGTTCCGAGCGCACCGGGATGAGGGCCGCGTTTTTCGGAGCGGCATGCGAATAGAGCGCGCGCGCCGCCGAAAGAGCCGAAAGCAGTTGTCCGATGGTGCGCCGCACCGGATGCGCGCGCGGCGCGAAGCTCGGCGCTTCGAGCCTGGCATAGGCGCGCATCTCGCCAAGCGTCTGGGTATCGGCGACAAGCTTCCGGTGCAGGCCGATCAGCGTTCCCCGGTCGCCGCCTGAAAACGCACCGCCGGCATAGGTGGCGAGGTCGAGAATGCAGCGTTTCAGCCGCGAGACGATGGCGTCGCTGGCCAGTTTTGGCAAGATCAGCCGGCTAGTCAGGCCGGCGCAGACGATGCCGAGCACGATCTCGGCACAACGCGCGACCGCGAGGTCGACGACCAGATGCGGTTGTCCGAAAGCGGGCAGGCCGATAATCATTGCGGTGTAGCCTGCAAGGGCCGCGCCATAGGCCTCGGGATTGCGCAGCAGCGACGAGACGAAGGTGCAAATGCCAATCCAGACGGCAAGCGCCGTCACCAGAATCCAGGGGCCGGTACCGAACGCCGTGGTGATGCCGATTGCCGCGACACCGCCGGCCAGCGTGCCGAGCAGGCGGTAGAAACCTTTCGCCAGCACCATGCCGGCAACCGGCTGGGCGACGATGAACACCGTCATCATCGCCCATTGCGGATGGTCGAGCTTCAGCGCGTAAGCGGCCAGCAATGCGATCATGCCGGCCGAAACGGTGCGGAGCGCAAAAATCCAGTCAGAGCGTGTCGGTTGCGTCAGCCCGGCCAGGCTCGTCTCGAAATAGGTCTTCAGCCGCGGCCAGGTCACATGCTGGTCTCCATGTCAGGAATGCAAGCTAAACGCGCCAGCGGCTAGATATCCAGCACTTCCGTCTCGGCGAATTCGGCGCGTTCCTGGATGAAGCGGAAACGGGCTTCGGGCTTGGTGCCCATCAGCTCATCGACCCTGTCCTTGGTGGCGGAATCGATTTCGTTCACATCAACCCTAAGCAAGGTACGCTTCCTTGGGTCCATGGTGGTTTCCTTGAGCTGCGCGGCCATCATTTCGCCCAGGCCCTTGAAGCGGCCAAGCTCGACCTTGCCGCGGCCGGTGAACTCGGTGCGCAGAAGCTCATCCTTGTGGGCGTCGTCGCGGGCATAGGCGACCTTGCCGCCTTGCCTGATCGAGTAAAGCGGCGGCACCGCCAGGTAGAGATGGCCGCCGCGCACCAGCGCCGGCATCTCCTGGTAAAAGAAGGTGATCAGCAGCGAAGCGATGTGGGCGCCGTCGACATCGGCATCGGTCATGATGATGACGCGGTCGTAGCGCAAATCCTCGTCACGGTATTTTGACCGCGTGCCGCAGCCGAGCGCCTGGATCAGGTCCGATATCTGTTGGTTGGCGGCAAGCTTGTCATTGCCGGCGCTGGCGACGTTGAGGATTTTTCCACGCAGCGGCAACACGGCCTGGCTGGCACGGTCGCGTGCCTGCTTGGCCGAGCCGCCGGCGGAATCACCTTCGACGATGAAGAGTTCGGCACCAGCCGCCGCGTTCTGCGTGCAGTCGGCGAGCTTGCCCGGCAAGCGCAGCTTGCGCACCGCGCTCTTGCGCGACACTTCCTTTTCCTGGCGGCGGCGCACGCGTTCGTCGGCGCGCGCGATCACCCAGTCGAGCAGCTTCGAGGCTTCCTGCGGATTATCGGCCAGCCAATGGTCGAACGGGTCGCGGATCGCGGTCTCGACGATGCGTATCGCTTCGATCGTCGCCAGCCTGTCCTTGGTCTGGCCGACGAATTCCGGCTCGCGGATGAACACCGACAGCATGCCGGCGGCCGAGATCATGACGTCTTCCGACGTGACGATCGAGGCGCGCTTGTTGCCGACGAGGTCGGCATAGGCGCGCAGGCCGCGCGTCAGCACGTTTCGGAAGCCGGCTTCGTGGGTGCCGCCTTCACCGGTCGGGATGGTGTTGCAGTAGGAATTGATGAAGCCGTCGCCACCGAACCAGGTCACCGCCCATTCCAGCGAGCCATGGCCGCCTTGCTTGTCGCTCTTGCCGGCGAAGATTTCGCGCGTCACCTGGAAGTCGTCGCCGAGCGACGCCTTCAGATAATCCTTGAGGCCGCCTGGGAAATGGAATTCCGCCTTGGCCGGTGTCTGATCCTTTTCCTTGATCAGGGAGGGATCGCAGGTCCAGCGGATCTCGACGCCGCCAAACAGGTAAGCCTTCGAACGCGTCATGCGGTAGAGACGCGCCGGCTCGAAGGCCGCCCCCTTGCCGAATATCTGCTCATCGGGGTGGAAGCGGATTTTTGTGCCGCGCCGGTTGTGAACTTCGCCGAGTTGCTCCAGTCCGGTCACCGGGACGCCGCGCGAAAAGCGTTGGCGATAGAGCTGGCGGCCCCGCGCGACCTCGACCTCGAGATGATCCGACAGGGCGTTGACGACGGAGACGCCAACGCCGTGGAGGCCGCCTGATGTCTCGTAGACCTTGGAGTCGAACTTGCCGCCCGAATGCAGCGTCGTCATGATGACTTCGAGCGCCGGCTTCTTGAATTTTGGGTGCATGTCGACCGGAATGCCGCGGCCATTGTCCGTGACTGTGAGATGGCCGTCGGCGGAGAGTTCGACATCGATGAAGGTGGCATGGCCGGCAACCGCTTCGTCCATCGAATTGTCGATGACCTCGGCGAAGAGATGGTGCATCGCCTTGTCGTCGGTGCCGCCAATATACATGCCTGGCCGGCGGCGCACCGGCTCAAGGCCCTCAAGCACCTCGATGTCGGCGGCGCTGTAGCCCTCGCTGCCATCCTTGGTTGCGGCTGGCCGCCTGGCGGCCGCCTGCACCAGCGGATCCGCCGGGCGCGCCGGCGTGCGAACCGGCTGCGGCTGTTTCTCCAGATTGCCGAAAAGATCGTTGTTGTCGTCCATGCCTGCCATAGAGTCCAAGCTGCGAATCACCCCGTCGATACTGCCACGCTTTTCAGCGCCAAGCGACGGAGGTTCCTGTTACGTTCGGGGATTTAACTGCTCTTACCCTAAAACCATTCGATAACCAAGCGGGCGGAAATAGCTCAAATGCCGCCGCGCAATATTCCTGATTCTTTAACAATGCCGCCTAGCGTGAGCCCAACATAACAAGAAACGACCGGCATCAGGGGTTTTCGGCGTGAGGGGCAAGGCCATAACGATGATCGGCATCGCCGCCGTTTTCGGGGCGATCTCGATCTTTGTCGCGGATTTCTGGGTCAAGAGCCAGGCCAAGGCCGATGCCCAGGAGAAAACGGCCTCGATCGCTGCTCCGGCCGCGCCCAGGATCGAGTTCAAGACCATCGTGGTGGCGAACGCGCCATTGCGCTACGGCATGGAACTCGACCGCGCCAAGCTCAGCGAAATCCCGTGGCCGCAGGATTCCCTTCCGCAGGGCGCCTTTGCCACCATCGATGGATTGCTTGGCGAAGGCGGCCGGGTCGCGCTGTCGCCGATCGAGATCAACGAGCCGGTGCTGCTCACCAAGCTGTCGGGACCGAACGGCCGCGCGACGCTGTCCAACATGCTGACGCCCGGAATGCGGGCGGTCACCATCCGCACTGACGAGATCGCCGGCGTCGGTGGCTTCGTCACGCCGGGCGACCGGGTCGATGTCGTGCTGACCCGCGACGCCGGCGAAATCCAGGAAGTCGCCAAGAACGCGCAAGGGGCTGCCGGTTCGACCATCACCTCGGAGATCGTCGTTGCCGACGCCAAGGTGCTCAGCGTCGGGCAGGGCGCCGACGAGCGCCAGACAACGCCGCAGGTGGCCAATTCCGTGACCCTCGAGGTGACGAGCGACGGCGCGCAGAAAGTGGCGCTTGCCCGTACCGTCGGAACGCTGTCGCTGTCGCTTCGCTCCGCCAGCGAAGGCGGCGATGGCAAGAACGGCGTCACCACCATCTCTTCCTTCGGCGGATCCGTCGCTTCCAAGACACAGGCCGTGGCCGGCTCTTTGTTCGATGCCATAGCGAAGGAGCCGGAGAAGCCGAAATTCAAGACGATCATCGTGACGCGCGGCACGCAGGCCGAGGAATATCAGGTTCCAACGCGGGACCAGAAGTAAAGACCGGTGGGGACCGGGCGGGACGGGACAATGTTGATGCGTACCCTATATCGAATGACGGCTCGGTCGCGCTTCGTGCGCGCCCTGGCAACGGCGTTTGCCCTGGCTGCGAGCGGCGTGCTCGCCTTGCCCGGAGCGGCAAAGGCGGACAACGACATCGTCTATGTCTCGTCGACGAAGAATGCGTCGATCAAGGTTGCCAAGGGCAAGCCCAAGACGATCATGACGAGCGCCGCCTTCTACCAGATCGTCATCGGCGATCCGGAAATCGCGAACGTCAACCCGCTGACCGACAAATCCTTCTATGTGCTGGGCAACAATCTCGGCACCACCGGCATTGCGCTGTTCGACCAGAACAAGCAGCTCGTCGGCACCGTGGACATCGAGGTGACGCTCGACACCGACCAATTGGCGAACACAATCCGTGCCAGTGTGCCGGACGCCAAGATCAAGGTCGGCTCGGCCAACGGCCGTGTCGTGCTGTCGGGTGAGGCGGATGACGCCGTTGCGGCGGATAAGGCAAGCAAGATCGCCAGCCGCTTTTCCGGCAATGAGGAAGTGATCAACTCGGTCAATATCTCGTCGTCGCAGCAGGTTCAGCTCAATGTCCGGTTCGTCGAGATCAACCGCCAGGCAGGGCAGGACTTGGGCGCGAAATACAGCGCCAATTTCGCCTACGGCTTCGGCGGTCGCGACGTTTCACTGGATCCGGGCACGGTGCCAGCGGCGGGGAACGGCGAGATCATCGGCCGACTGCTGTCGAACGGCGTCTCGATCGACATTGCCATCAAGGCGCTGGAAGAGCGCGGCCTTGCCCGTCGGCTGGCTGAGCCGAACCTGATCGCGCGTTCAGGTGAGACAGCGAGCTTCCTGGCCGGCGGCGAATTTCCGATCCCGGTTTCGGAGGACAACGGCAAGATTTCGGTGAGCTACAAGAAATATGGCGTTAGCCTGGATTTCAAGCCGACCGTACTCAAGGACGGGCTGGTCAGCCTCGACATCGCGCCGGAAGTCTCCTCGATCGATGCGTCGGCATCCTACAATATCGGCAACATTTCCGTGCCCGGCTTCATCGTGCGCCGCGCCAAGACCTCGGTCGACCTGAAGAACGGCCAGAGCTTCATGATCGCCGGGCTTTTGCAGTCCCAGAACGACATCACCACGTCTCGCATTCCCGGCCTTGGCAAGATGCCGGTGCTTGGAGCGCTGTTTTCGTCGAAATCCTATCAGCGGCGCGAGACCGACCTGGTCATCATCGTCACGCCGTACCTGGTCAAGCCGGTCGATCCGTCGAAGAAATTGGCCGAGCCGACCGACGGCACCCAGCCCGCCAGCAATGTCGACTATTTCCTCAACAACACCGAGGAGGTGAAGGCGTCGGATACGGGCCGCGCGCTGGCGCTGGCCGATGGCAGTGCGGCACGGGCCGCTCCTGCCACCAAAGTCGGTCATTTCCTCGACCTGCCGAAGGACTGAGCCATGCGTCTGATCCTGAAATGGTGCATCGCCCTGCTTCTTGCCGGTCTGGCAAGCGGCTGCACCAGCGACGACTACGTGCGCAGCGAAGGGGTGACGTCCGGCACCGGCGAGGCACAGGCCGCCAACACCGTCATGCAGATGGTCGACCCGTGGAAGTACGGCGTCCAGAACACGACACTTCTCGTGCCTGCCAAGCGTGGCAGTGCCGGCCCCGTCGCGCCCGATCAGGCGGCCGGTGCCAAGGCTGCGCAAACGACCACCGACAACTGATCCAGACGGCGATCGACCTCACAGGCGGCGAGAATGGCAAACAACAGCACCAAGAAAATCCTGCTCGTATCGACAGACCGGACCTTCGCGCAGGACACGAAGACGGCCTTTGCCGCTTCCGAGGTCATCCAGCTCATAACGGTGGAGAAGAACGTCACCGAGCTGCGCGGCGAGGTCCAGGAAGCCGAGTTCGGCGTCGTCATCGTCGACATGGATGCGGCGAAACTCGAGGAGATCGAGTCACTGCAGCGCGTCATGCGCCGGCTCGAGGGCAAGGCGCCGGTGGTCGTGGTCACCCAAGAGTTCAACGCCGCGGCCGTGCGCATCCTGGTGCAGCTCAAGGTCGCCGACTTCCTGGTCAAGCCGATCACCACGGCAGACCTCGTGCGTTCGGTGGTGCGGGCTCTGCAGGGGCCTGGGCGCGAGGAAAACAGCGAGTCGCAGATCTATACCTTCATGCCGGCCGCCGGCGGCGTCGGCACCACGACGCTGGCGCTGCAGACCGCGTTCCAGCTGCATCATTCGGTGACGCGCGGCGCCTCAACCTGCGTGGTCGACCTCAATTTCCAGCAAGGTGCCTGCGCTGAATATCTCGACCTGGAGCCGCGTTTCGACATCACCGAAATCGAGAACCAGCCTGAGCGCCTCGACCGGCAACTGCTCGATGTGATGCTGTCCAAGCACGCCAGCGGGCTGTGTGTGCTGGCGGCGCCGACGCATCCGTCGGAAATGCGCTCGTTCAAGACCGATGTCGTGGTGCGCATGCTGGACCTGGTTTCGGCCTATTTCGACAATGTCGTCATCGACATGCCGCGCACCTGGTTTCCGTGGACGGAAACGGTGCTGCTCGGTTCCAACAAGCTTTACATCGTTGCCGAAATGACGGTGCCGTGCCTGCGCCATACGCAGCGTCTGATCCAGGCCGTCTACGAGACCGCCGGCAAGGAGGTGAAGCCGAACGTGATCGTCAACCGTTTCGAGCAGAAGATGTTCGACAACGGCATCAAGCACGCGGAC
This sequence comes from Mesorhizobium sp. LNHC209A00, assembly GCF_000502915.1. NCBI lineage: Bacteria > Pseudomonadati > Pseudomonadota > Alphaproteobacteria > Hyphomicrobiales > Phyllobacteriaceae > Mesorhizobium > Mesorhizobium sp. LNHC209A00. The sequence goes on along the minus strand of NZ_AYWT01000001.1, from coordinate 87,970 downwards.
GTCCAGGAAATCCTCGGCGAGCATTTTGTCGGCGGCATCGCCAACAATTACCGGCTGGTGCGCGAGGCTGTCGACCGCGGCGTGCCGCTGCACGAGATCGATCCCAATGCCAATGTCGTCAACGACCTGAAGAAGATCATCCTTCCGGAAGAGGCGGTGGCAACCGCGAGCAAGTCGAAGTCGCTGTTCGGCTTCGGCAGGGGCCTCTTGAAAAGGAAAGCTGGATGACCAGCCGTTTTTCCACCCTGCAGAACCGTGACGCGCGTCCGCGCCCGGCTGAATCGACGCCGGTCGCGCATCACGCAGTCGTCATCCCGACCAGCCGAAAGGCTTTGCCTGCGAAGGCGGAGGCGGCGCCGGCAAAGAATGCCAACAAGGTGCTCGATGCCCGCGTGCGCATCCACCGGCTGCTGCTCGAGGAGATCAATCTCGTCGCGCTGGAGCGCTTGCCCAAGGAGGAGATGCGCCGGCAAGTGCATGATTTCGTTTCGGAAAAGACCCGCCAAGAGCGGATGGCGATCAACACCGCCGAACTCGACGCGCTGGTTGACGACATCGTCGACGAGATGGTCGGCCTCGGCCCGCTTGAGCCGCTGCTCAAGGATCCCGATATCAATGATATCCTGATCAACGGCCATCAGAACTGCTTCGTTGAAAAGAAAGGCAAGCTGCAGCAGGTCCATATCCCGTTCAAGGACGAGGCGCATCTGCTCAGAATCGTCAACAAGATCGTGGCCGCCGTCGGTCGCCGCGTCGATGAATCGCAGCCGATGGTCGACGCTCGCATGCTGGACGGCTCGCGGTTCAACGCAGCCATCCGCCCGGTGGCCGTCGACGGCCCGCTGGTGTCGATCCGCAAGTTCTCCAAGAACAAGCTTGGCCTGCACAGGCTGGTCGAATTCGGCGCCATCACGCAGAACATGGCCGAAGTGCTGGCCGCGGCCGTCCACGCCCGCAAGACGACGATCATTTCGGGCGGCACCGGCACCGGCAAGACGACGATGCTTAACGCGCTGTCGGCGTTCATTCCAGAAGACGAGCGGTTGATCACCATCGAGGACGCGGCGGAACTTCAATTGCAGCAGCCGCATGTCGCACGCATGGAGACGCGTCCCGCCAACATCGAAGGCCATGGCGAGCTCAAACAGCGCGACCTGGTCAAGAACGCGCTGCGCATGCGTCCCGACCGCGTTATCCTCGGCGAGTGCCGCGGCGAGGAAGCCTTCGACATGCTGCAGGCCATGAACACCGGCCACGAAGGCTCGATGGCGACCATTCACGCCAATACGCCGCGCGACTGCATTTCGCGCCTCGAGCAGATGCTGGGCATGACCGGCATGCCGATGACGGTGCAGTCGATCCGCAGCCAGATCGCCAGCGCCATCGACATCATCGTCCAGCTGACCCGACTTTCCGACGGCAAGCGCAAGGTGACGAGCGTCGCCGAGGTGACCGGCATGGAGGGCGATGTCATCCAGATGCAGGAGATATTCCGCTTCGTGCGCACCGGCATGGAGGCCGATGGCAAGATCCTTGGCTACTACGAGGCGACCGGCATTCGGCCGCGTTTCCTGGAAGACCTGCGCGCCATGGGCATCGACTTTCCCGGACGTTATTTCGAACCCGGCCGACCGCAGGAGTAGCCGGCGTGTTCGACGGGTTCAGCGCGATATATGTGGTCTATGCCGGAGCCGCACTGACCGGCATCATGGTGGCCGAGGCCGTCTACCTGCTCTACGCCGGACGCAGCGACAAGCGCACCGCCATCAACCGGCGCATGAAACTGCAGGAAAGCAAGATCAGCCAGGAACAGGTGCTGATCCAGCTGCGCAAGGAGCGCGGTCTCGACGCGGGAACGTCGCTGTTTTCGCCGGACCGGTTCCGTGCCCTGCGCACGCAGTCGGGCATGGTGATGCCGCTTTCGAAATTCCTGACGATCACCTGCGGTGTGGCGACGGCCGTTGCCCTGGCCGCGATCTGGCGCGGGCTGCCGCTGCTGATGGGGCTCATCCTGTTCGTCGTGCTGGTGCCGTTGCTGCCGGTCATGGCGATGCGCTCCATGCGCAAGCGCCGGCTGAAGCGTTTCGGCATGCAGCTGCCGGAAGCGCTCGAGCTGATCACGCGCGGCCTCAAGGCCGGTCATCCGGTGCCGGTGGCCATCGCCATGGTGTCGCGCGAGATGCCCGATCCGATCGGCACGGAATTCGGCGTCATTGCCGACGAAGTCACTTATGGTTCCGACCTGGTCACGGCGCTGAATGCACTGTTCGACCGGGTCGGACACGAGGATCTGCCGCTGTTCATCACCGCCGTGTCGATCCAGACCAGTTCGGGCGGCAACCTGCGCGAGATCCTCGATGGGTTGTCGACGACGATCCGCGAACGCGGCAAGCTGCGACGCAAGGTGCGCGCCATTTCGACGGAAGGCCGCCTCTCGGCCTATATTTTGACGGCCGTACCGGCGCTGCTGTTCACCGCCATCATGGCCATGATGCCGGGATACTACAGCGACGTCTGGGGCGTGGCGAAGACATGGTACATGATCGGCGGCTCGGTTAGCTGGCTGATGCTGGGCAATCTGATCATGTTCAAAATGTCGAATTTCAAGTTCTGACATGCAAAGCGTCATTGAATTCCTCGCTTCCCTCGCGCCGACCTCGCTGATGCCGGTGGCCGTCCTCCTGCTGGCCGCGGGAGCGGCCGCTGTCGCATGGCCGATGGTGGTGGCGAAGGGCGACCGCAACGACGTCAAGCGCCGGCTCAAGGTCGACCAGGGTCCGGTGGCCGCCAGACCCGAACCGGTGCAGAAGAAGAATAGCGGCGTCGTGCGCGAGCAAGCGATGAAGAGGGCACAGGAATTCTATGCAAAGAGCGACCCGGAAAATGTCGCTCGCCTGCGCTTGAAGCTCATCCAGGCGGGCTACATGGAGCCGCGCGCCGTCGGCATGTTCTTCCTCATCCGGTTCACGGCAATGATCGGCACGACGTTCGCCGTCTTCGTGCTCAATCGGTGGATGGCCAGTCCCGACGCGACCATGACCAGCCGGTGGACCTTCATCATCCTGTCGGGGGCCGCCGGCTATTTTTTGCCGGGCCTGGTGCTGACCCAGAAGGTGCGCGAGAAGATGCGCGAATACCGCAACGGCTTCCCCGATTTCATGGACTTGATGATCGTCTGTTCGGATGCCGGCATGAGCATGGAAGCCGGCGTCGAGCGCGTTTCGAAAGAACTCGCCAAGAGCTATCCGTCGCTCAGCCAGAACCTGCAGCTCGTGTGCTTGGAACTTCGGGCGGGGCGCAGCCTGGACGACGCGCTGAAGGCGCTCGCCGATCGCCTCAGCCTGGATGAGGTACGCTCCTTCGCCACGCTCCTGCAGCAGTCGAAGGAACTCGGCACCAGCCTGTCGGGCGCGCTCAGGGTGTTTTCGGACGAGATGCGCCACAAGCGCATGTCGTTGGCAGAGGAGAAGGCCCATGCCTTGCCGGCCAAGATGTCCGTGCCGGTCGTGGTCTGCATCCTGCCGGTGGTGTTGATGATCGCGGTCATTCCCATCATCGTCAAACTGACGGCCCATTAGCTGTAATTTGGAGTGCGGGCGAGGTGATGGTGTTCACCGTGCAAAAGTCCGTCGAGGCGATTTCAAGAAAGTTATTGGGTACGGCAGGGGTAAATCGGACCTGCAACGGCCTTAAATGAGTGACAGGTCCCATGCAAATGTCTTGCGCACCCTCTTGCTGGGCCTCGCCCCGCCGCCGCTCGCGTCCGCGGAGATTTGAGATGGCACGCCCGGTGGTTAATGATTGCTATTCCGGAAACTGAAAGTTAGCTGCATTTCGGCACCGAAGCTTAATCGCTCTTCTGTAGTCTCTTTCCCGAAGAACGACCCGGCAAATCGGGCGACGGGGCAGGGCATGCGTCAGATAAAATTTGCGGCGATGGCCATGATGGCAGCCGCCCTAATGATCAGCGGGTGTACGACGAACAATAACGTCGACACGACCAAGACCACTGCAATCCAGCCGGCAGGGAAGGATGTCGCCACATCCGACCTGGCGGAAGGCAAGGCACAGTTTCGCGATGCCAATTATGGTCTTGCCGAAGCGCATTTCCGCAAGGCCGTCGAGCTGAAGGCCGACAGTGCCGAGGCCTGGATGGGGCTTGCGGCTTCGTATGACGAACTTGGCCGCTTCGACTTCGCCGACCGCGCCTATGGCCAGCTCCTGAAGGTTGCCGGCCGCAAGCCGCAGATCGTCAACAATATGGGCTATTCGCAACTGTTGCGCGGCAACAAGAAGAAGGCCCGGGCGCTGCTGCTCGAGGCGAAGACCGGCATGACCGATCCCACCGTTGTCGACGCCAACCTCGCCTTGCTGAACAAGGGCTGATGCCGTTTGATGGTCGCGCCGTCCAAGGGCGATTTCGGCACAGTTGGCATCGACGCTTTGTAAACCCTATCCGCGGCTTGGGTCGAGATATCGCCCAAGCCATGTGCGAGGGCTGCCGCTGACCTAGAATGCGGCGCAACCGCCGACGCTCGAGAGGCCCCCGCCCGATATGCTGGATTTCAGTTCGCTCCTGCTCGCAGCCGCGCTGTCGGGTACCTGTCAGCCGCTACCATGGTTGCGATCTGGCTCACGGCGCCGCGGGCGGGTTTCGTGCTGACGGTGGCGTGCGGCATTATCGTGCTCGTGGCGCATGTGATCCTCTTCTGGCGCTATACCAGGGAGCCCGATCCGCTGCTTTGCCAGATCGCGCTGGCGCCCGACGGCAGCACCCTCGACGAGGTGATGGCCAGGGCCCGACTCACGCTCTATGGCGCCAAGCGCGCGGGGCGAAATTGCGTCATCGGCTGCAAGAGGACGGGCAAGGCCGACCCGGTCAGGCCGGCCTTGCGTTCCGAGTAGCTATTCGGCCGCGCCAAGATAATCCGACAGCGGCGGGCAGGAGCAGACCAGATTACGGTCGCCCGCGACATTGTCGATGCGCGACACTGGCGGCCAGTACTTCGTCGCCGTGTCGGCATCGCCGGCGGGATAAGCCGCCTCCAGACGCGAATACGGGTGGGTCCATTGACCGGCCAGCGCCTCGGCAGACGTGTGCGGCGCGTTGACCAGCGGATTGTCGGCCAAGGGCCATTCGCCTTTGGCCACTTTCGCCGCTTCGCCGGCAATGGCGATCATGGCCTCGCAGAAGCGATCCAACTCGCGCTTGGGCTCGGACTCGGTCGGCTCCACCATCAGCGTGCCGGCGACCGGGAACGACATGGTCGGCGCGTGGAAACCATAGTCGATCAGGCGCTTGGCAATGTCCTCGACACTGATGCCGGCGCTCTCCTTGAGCACGCGGGTGTCGAGGATGCATTCGTGGGCGACGCGGTCGCTCCGGCCCTTGTAAAGCAGCGGGAAGTGCGGGGCGAGCCGTGTCGCCACATAATTGGCCGAAACGATCGCTGTCTCGGTCGCCTGCTTCAGGCCGGAAGCGCCCATCATGCGGATGTACATCCAGGTGATCGGCAGGATGGAAGCGCTGCCGAAGGGAGCGGCGGCCACGGCATGAGCCGAGCCTTCGCTGACATGGCCCGGCAGATAGGGCTTCAGATGCGCCCTGACACCGATCGGACCGACACCCGGGCCGCCGCCGCCATGCGGGATGCAGAAGGTCTTGTGCAGGTTCATGTGGCAGACGTCGGCGCCGATGTCGCCTGGCCGGGCGAGGCCGACCAGCGCGTTGAGGTTGGCGCCATCGAAATAGACCTGGCCGCCATGCTCATGGATGAGTGCGCAGAGGTGGCGCGCGCCTTCCTCGTAGACGCCATGGGTGGAGGGATAGGTGAACATCAGCGCCGCGAGATTCTTGGAATGCTCGTTGGCCTTGGCGCGCATATCGTCCATGTCGATGTTGCCGTCTTCCAGACAGCGCACGACGACGACGCTCATGCCGGCCATCGCGGCACTCGCCGGATTGGTGCCATGCGCGGAAGACGGGATCAGGCAGACGGTACGATGGCCCTCGCCGCGCGAGCGGTGGTAGGCGCGAATGGCGAGCAGCCCGGCATATTCGCCCTGGCTGCCAGCATTGGGCTGCAAGGTCACGGCGTCGAAGCCGGTGATCTCCGACAGCCAGCCTTCCAGTTCGCCGATCATGGCGCGGTAACCGGCCGAATGGCTTGCGGGCGCGAAGGGATGCAAATTGGCGATTTCCGGCCAGCTCACCGGCATCATTTCCGCCGCGGCGTTGAGCTTCATGGTGCAGGAGCCCAGCGGGATCATGGCGCGGTCGAGCGCCAGGTCCTTGTCGGCCAACCGGCGCAGAAAGCGCATCATCTCGGTTTCCGACTTGTTCTGGTGAAAGACCGGCTGGGTCAAAAACTCCGTGCCACGCGGCTTGCCGGGCACCGTGCTGTCGGCGGAAGCGGCAGCCTTGGCATCGAACAAGGCCGCGATCGCGTCGAGATCGGCGTCGGTCGAGGTCTCGTCGAAACTGATGCCGACATGGTCGGCATCGAGCACACGCAGCAGCCGGCCGGTCTTTTCGGCGGCGACCGCGATCTGGGCGGCCTTGCCGTTGGTCTCCACCGTCACCGTGTCGAAGCGGCTGGAGCCGAGCACCGATACGCCCGCCGCCTCGAGGCCGCTTGCCAGGCAGTTGGCCAGCGCGTGTATGCGCCCGGCGATCGCCTGCAGGCCGACCGGGCCGTGCCAGATGGCGTAGGCGGTGGCCATATTGGCAAGCAGGGCCTGTGCGGTGCAGATGTTGGACGTCGCCTTGTCGCGGCGGATATGCTGCTCGCGCGTCTGCAAGGCGAGGCGGTAGCCGGGACGGCCCTTGCTGTCGGTCGACTGGCCGACCAGGCGGCCGGGCATAAGCCGCGTCAGCTTGTCGGAGACCGCGCAATAGGCCGCATGCGGGCCGCCAAAGCCCATCGGCACGCCGAAGCGCTGCATCGGGCCGACCGCGATGTCGGCGCCGAGTTTCGCCGGCGCGTCGGTCAGCGTCAGACCAAGCGGGTCGGCGATAAAGACGACAACCGCGCCGGTGGCGCGCGCTTTTTCGATCGCCGCCTTGTGGTCGCCATAGACGCCAAAGGTGTCCGGCCAGGAGACGAGCAGGGCGGCGGTGTTGTCGTCGATCGTCTCGCCGTCGATCTCGATGCCGAGCGGCTCGGCGCGGGTGCGCACGACGTCCAGCGTCTGCGGGTGCGGCGTGCCCGCAAGCGCCACCTTGGTGCGCTTGTCGCGGTGGTGGCGCAGCGCAATGCCGACCGCTTCGGCGACCGCTGTCGCTTCATCCAGCAGTGAGGCTGATGCCACCGGCAGGCCGGTCAGTTCGGTGACCAGCGTCTGGAAGTTGAACAGCATTTCGAGCCGGCCCTGGCTGATCTCGGCCTGATAGGGCGTGTAGGCGGTGTACCAGGCCGGATTCTCGAACAGATTGCGCTGGATGACCGGCGGCACGTGAACGCCGTGGTAACCAGCGCCGATAAAGCTTTTCAGCACCATATTCCTTGCCATTATCACCGACAATTCGGCGAGAGCTTCGGCTTCGCTGGCGGGCGCCGGGAGGTCCAGCGGCTGGTCGAGCCGGATCGATCTCGGCACGGCCTGGCTGATCAGCGTCTCGACCGAGGGAACACCGATGACGGCGAGCATGGCTCTGACGTCGGCAAGGCCGGGTCCAATGTGGCGGGCCGAGAACGGGTAGGGAGCTGCGGTCATGTCAATAAATTCCTGATGTCAGGCGATATGGGCTTTGTAGGCTGCCTCATCCATGAGGCTGGCGAGCTGACTTTCGTCGGCGAGCTTCATCTTCCACAGCCAACCGGCCCCGGTTGCCGCCGAGTTGACCAGCGAGGGGTCGGAGGACAGCGTGCCATTGGCTTCGGTGATCTCGCCATCGACCGGCGCATAAACGTCCGAGGCTGCCTTGACTGATTCGACCACGACGGCGGTGTCGCCCTTGGCGAGCTTCTTTCCCGTTTCCGGCAGTTCCACGAAGACGAGGTCGCCGAGCTGCTCCTGCGCGTAGTCGGTGATGCCGACAGTGGCGATGCCGCCCTCGACGCTGAGCCACTCGTGATCCGATGTGAAATAGGTTGTTGCCATGGAATTCATCCTTTGCGGTAGCGATGAGGGGTGAAGGGCAGAGAACTGACATCGACTGGGATCTTGGTGCCGCGCACGTCGGCGAAAATCCGCGTTCCGGGCTTTGCCAGCGGCGTGGCGACATAGCCCATGGCGACCGGATGGCCGGCGGAAGGGCCGAAGCCGCCCGATGTGACATGGCCGGCAGGATTGCCGTCGGCTTCGAACAGCGCGGCACCGGCGCGCACCGGCTGGCGACCCTCCGGTTTCAGCCCGACGCGCTTTTGCGCCGGGCCACGTTCCACGGCGGCGCGCAAGGGTTCGGCGCCAATGAAGGTGCCGGAGGAACGGATTTCTTTCGGGATCGCCCACATCAGCGCCGCCGCGGCCGGGTCGGTCTCCGCCGTGATGTCCTGGCCATGCAGGCAGAGGCCGGCCTCCAGCCGCAGGCTGTCGCGCGCGGCAAGGCCGATCCAGAGCACGCGTTCATCTTCCAACAGCTTGGTGACAAGGTCACGCGCATCGGCCTCCGGCAGGCCGATCTCGAAACCGTCCTCGCCAGTGTAGCCGGACCGGCTCATGAACCAGTTTTTTCGCGGCTCGACACCATGCATGAACAGCAGTGAGCCGGTCTCGATGCCGGCGCGGGAGAGGGCAGCCCAGGCTTCGGGGCCCTGGATCGCCAGGAAGACGCGGTCGAGCGGCTCGACCTTGGCTTCGAAATCGGTCGCCAGGGCGCGCAAATGCTTTTCGTCGGCGACGGCATTGCCGGCATTGGCGACCACCATGAACCTGCTGTCGCCGAGCCGGGTGACGATCAGATCGTCGAGAATGCCGCCTGCTTCATTCAGGAAGAAGGATAGCTTTGACTGCGAGATTTCGAGCGCGTCGGCGTCCAGCGGGCAGGCGCGGTTCAACAGCGCAACCGCTTCCGACCCGCTGACCTCGAACAGTTTCATATGCGAGATGTCGAACAACCCCGCATGCTCGCGGGTGTGGAGATGCTCTTTCATGACGCCGGCCGGATAGGTCAGCGGCATCGACCAGCCGGCAAAGGCGCCGAAGCGCGCTCCGGCAGCCGCATGCATATCTTCGAGGGGAAGGTGTTTGTCGTCGTCGCCCGTCATGTCGCCTCCAGAGTCGCACGCAATCGGCCGCTGATGGCGACCAGTCCGTGCCCCTCTGTCTGAAGCCTGAGAGACTCGCGCAGCCGGAACTCTGTCAGCGGCGCTTACACCTTCGGCGCGGGGGCAAGCCCCGACTTTCCAGAGTGTCTTTCCCGTCTACGGTTCTTTTGCCTGAGAGATTTCGGGCGATTTCCCCTTCGGCGGCAGCTCTCGCTGCTCTCTCCCGCAAACAGGTAGGACTCAAAACCCTGAGCCCTCGACGCGCCATCCATAGCCCGTCGACGACACCTTGTCACCTCCCAGCGACATTGTTCTGACAAGTCTTCGCTAACCACGCCGTTTGCCGGTTTTTCAAGACACTCCTGATAAAGCTGACCGACGTGACGCGTTGGGGACGGGGACGACAGATGGGCGAGTTGATCATGAGTGCTCCGGTGGCGGGGCTGACTTCGAAGAACCGCATTGCTTCAGAGGATGTCGTGATGCTGCGCCGCGACGTGTTCGCCGACGGCGTGGTGAGCCGGGGCGAAGCCGAGGCTTTGTTCGCGCTCGACCAGACGGCGCGGGACAAATGCGCTGAATGGGCGCCGTTCTTCGTCGAGGCGGTCACCGACCACATCGTCCATCAGGAAAAGCCCTTGGGCTACATTTCGGAGGAGAATGCCGACTGGCTGGTCCGCACGATTTCGCGCGACGGCATGGTCGACAGCCGGACCGAACTCGAATTGCTGGTCCATGTGCTGGAAGAGGCGAAATCCTCGCCGAGCCGGCTTTGCGTCTACGCGCTGGAGCAGGTCGCCCACGCCGTCGTCGACGGTAAGGGAGCGCTGATGCTCGGCGGCGCTCTGGTGCCCGGACTGATCGCCAGGGCCGAAGTCGAGCTTTTGCGCCGCATCCTCCATGCCCATGGTGGCGACGGCAACATTGCCATCACCCAGGCCGAGGCCGAGGTGCTGTTCAGGATCAACGAGCGGACCGCCCAGGCCAATAATGATCCGTCCTGGAACGACCTGTTCGTCAAGGCGATCGCCAATTTTGTCATGTGCTCGGCCGGTTATGAGGCGCCCACCCGCGAGGTGGCGCTGCGCCAGGAAACGTTCCTCGATCATGCCGATCCGGAAATCGGCGGCTTCTTCAGCCGCATGATCTCCGGTGGTCTTGCCGGTATCATCGAGGCCTACCGCTCTCCTGACGACATAGAGACCGAATGGGAAGCCAAGAACAGGGCCATCGAGGCGCTGGCCCGCCGTGCCGAGACGATCGATGCCGGTGAGGCAAAGTGGCTGGTCGGACATATCGGGGTGAACCGGCCCTTGTACGAAAATGAGCGCGCACTGCTGACCCTGATCAAGCATGCCTCGCCGGAAATTCATCCGGCGCTGAAGCCGTTGCTCGACAAGGTTGCCTAAGCCCCGCCGTCCGCTGCTATCGTTCTGCAAAGAATGATATTGGAATGACCTTCGGGCCATCCCGAGAATTCGGCCATGCGCTCGAAGCCAGCCTTTTCATAAAGGCCTGGTGCCTGGAAGTCGTGGCTGGAGACCCAGATTTTCCTGACGCCGCGATCGGCGGCCTCCGCGACAAAGGCGTCGAGCAACTGCCTTGCGTAGCCGCGACCTCGGTGAGCCTCGGCAATCCACATCAAGGTCAGTTCGGACGTGCCCGCCCAGGAATAGCCGGCGGCTACTCCGACTGCGTGTCCCGCACCATCGCGGATGACAAAGGCCAGCCCTCGGTCATCGTCGCGGTCCGTCATACGTCGGTTATCGCGGTGGAGACGCTCCTCGAGCGAACTCAATTCCATGGGGGACAAATCGTGCTCGGCCCGTATGCGAGGGACCATCAAATCCCGCCATACCAGTCATAGCCGTTGTCTTCCCAATAGCCGCCCCGGCCGCCACCGATAGTGGCGAAGCCGTCGACCAGTTCGATCTTGTAGAGATATTTCGGCATTTTGTAGCCGAGCTGGCGCTCCACGCGGACACGCAGCGGCGCGCCGTTCTCGACCGGCAGCGGCTTGCCGTTCAGGCCGTAGGCAAGGATCGTTTGCGGATGGCGAGCATCGATTAGGTCGATCGTGCCGTAATATTTAATATCGCCTGACAGGCTGCGGTCGATCGTGTCGAGGCAATGGAACATGACATAGCGCGCCTGTGGCTTGACCACCGCCTGGTCGAGCAGCAGCGCCAGCGGCGTGCCCGTCCATTTGGCGATGCAGCTCCAGCCTTCGACGCAGTCGTGGCGGGTGATCTGGGTGCGGCTCGGCATGTTCATGAGCTGCTCGCGGGTGAGCGACAGCGGCTTTTCCACGAGGCCTGACACCTCCAGGCGCCAATCGGCGAAGTTGTTGGTGAGCAGGGCCTTGTAAGCGTCGTCGTCCGGCGCGGTCACGCCGTTCGGCCGCATTGGCTGACGGATATCAGCCTCGGTGAATTCCGGCGCCAGCGAATTGCCGCCGCCGAGCAACCGTTGTGCCTTGTGGGTCAGGCCATTGGCGTTTTCGAGGAAGCTGCGTAGGCCGCTGCCGATGCTGAGCTGGCTGTCGAAGGCGTCGCAGCCAGACAGCATGATGCCGGAAGCGCCGAGGCTGGCGGCGGTGAGGAATTTTCGGCGGCTTATCTCAAATTTCGCCATCTCAGGCACTCCTCTGTGACGTTTTGTCGTCATGAACGGGAGGATCGGTGCGGTACCAGCCGGTGATGATCGAGCGCAGTTCGTTGATTGGGCCGGCGGCGAGGATCATCAGGATGTGAATGACAAAGAAGGCGACCAGCAGCAGCATGACGGTGAAATGGATGGTGCGTGCCGTCTGCCGGCCACCGGTCAATTCATTGAGGAAGGGCAGCACCGAATTCATGCTCGGCGACATGGCGAGGCCGGTGATGATCATCAGCGGCAAGAGCACGAACAGCACGCCGCCATAGGCCATCTTCTGCAGCGTGTTGTATTCGCGCGTGTGGTGGAATTTAAGCCTGGCGTGGTTGGCGATGTCCCGTGGCAAGCGTCTGAGGTCATCCAGGCGCGGCGCCAGGTCGCGGCGTATGTGGCCGTTGATCAGGCTGGCGACGAGCCAGACGATCAAGGTCGTCGTCAATATCCAGGCGAAGAAGAAATGGATCACGCGGGCGGTACCGAGGTCATAGTAGGACGGGATCGTCGCCCAGGACGGGAAACCGCGCGCCGTCTCGTTACCGGCCGGGCCCGACCAGCCGAGGACGCCTGTCGTGTCGAAGCGGTGCCCGAAGATTTCGGTGTAGCCGCGCGGCCCGGCATTGGTGTTTTCGGCGCCTATGGCGAAAATGGTGTTGTTGTAGTCGAAGCCGGATTGCTTGCCGATGTAGAGTTGCGGGCGGGCATTGAAGATCTGCAGGCCGGACAGCAGCATGAAAAACAACGAGATGGCCCAGAGCCAGTGTGTCAGCCGCGTCCAGCGCGACTGCCGGTAGATCAATGTTTTCTCTTTTGACGCGGGGGCGCCCGGTCCAATTTCGGATTGGCTTCTGGCAACCGATTCCATCTTGTCTGGTCTCCCGGCCTTGCGGCTTGTCCTAAGAGTTCATTGTCCTCTTGATACGTCGCGATCCAAACCGATGTTTCATGCGATCACGGATTTATTACGGACCGCCCAGGCTGACGGCGAGATTGACGGCGGCGGCGACGATGACCGTGTTGAAGAAGAACGACAGGACCGAGTGCACAAGCACGACACATCGCATATGCGTCGTCGAGATGTTGATGTCGGCGGTCTGCGCCGTCATGCCGATGACGGTCGAGAAATAGAGGAAATCCCAGCCCTCGGGGCGTTTGTCGCCCGGGAACAGCAGGCCGCCGACCGGGATCTTCTTGTTGGTGCCGGCGTCGACCGCGTCGCCGTCCATCCAGTAGACATGGGCATAGTGGAGCGCTGCCATGGCGTGGATGGTGAACCAGCCGAGCGGGATCGACAGCAGTGCGAAGCCGAGTTCGATCGGGTGATCCCCATCCTTGCGATTGATCAGCAGGAACAGGGAGACAAGGGCAAGGCAGACGACAACGAGCGTCACGGCGAAGATCACCAGCACCGGCTGATCGGTGGCGCGTGCATTCTTGCTCAGGTACTTGCCGGTGAATTTGGGCATCTGGCTGACAACAAGAAGGACGTAAGCGGCAAAAAATATGTTGGCGCCGATCGAATAGGCGAGTGGGGCGTGCAGCAGCAACGCCAAAAGCAGCGCAAACGCACCGATACATGCCGACACCGCGAACAGCATGTGGCGCTGCATCGGTTTCTTGATCGGGGTTTCGGCGGCCATGGCGGTCTCCACCTGGATGGCGCTTTGTTGCTAGCCCGGTGTGGCGGATTTCAGCGCGCGCCGCAAGATGCGGTCGAGTTCACCCAGGAACCGGGAACGATCCTGCGGCGCGAAGCTGGCATTGTAGCCCTTGCTCTCGCCGGTTTCGCGCAGATGCTGCTTGAGGTCCCGCATCGCCACCGCCATGCCGATCGTCTCGGGCGTGAAAGGACGTCCGGTCGGTCCCAGCACATGCGCGCCGAGCGCCACAGTGCGGGCGGCGAGCGGAATGTCCGCCGTCACCACGATGTCGTTGGGCTTGGTGTTCTCGACGATCCAGTCGTCGGCGGCATCGGCGCTCTTGGAGACCACGACATTGCGGATCATCGGGTCGCGGGAGGGGCGCAGACCGCCATTGGAGACATAAGTGACGACGACGCCATGGCGCTCGGCGACCTTTTCTACCTCCGCCTTGACCGGGCAGGCGTCGGCGTCGACGTAGATGGCGGGTGCGGGCATTGTCTCTCCGGAAACGAGCGGGGGCCGGAAACATATCCGGCCCCCGCCTGAAATCTCATGGCCATCAGGCCGGCAGGGCGCCGGACTTCTTCGCCGTCCAGGTGGCGATGTAGTCCATCAGGCCCGGATTGAGGCAGTCGTAGGGCTCCAGCCCGATTGTCCTCAGCCTGCCGCGAATGCCGTCCATGCGGCTCGGATCGACACCCGATTCGATGATCGAGGACACGAAGGCGGTGAAGCCCGGCGGCGACCAGCCGTCTTCCTCGAAGCGCTCGGGATGAATGAAGGACAGGCCCTTGAACGGATGGTCGCGCTCGACCGGCCCGTGCATGTGGACCCCGCATTGGGTGCAGGCATGACGCTGGATCAGCGCCGAGGGGTCGATCACCTTGAGCTTGTCGCCGTTCTCGGTGACGGTGACATCGCCGGTGCCGGCGACCGCAACCACCGAGAATACAGCACCTTCTGGCTTCCAGCATTTGGTGCAGCCGCAGGCGTGGTTGTGGGCGATCTGGCCCTTGACCTTCACCTTGACCGGCTTGCTGGTGCAGGCGCAGACCAGCGTGCCGCCGGCAAAGCTGGCGCTTTCCCTGGGCAGCCCATTGTCGATCTTCGGATGCAGTTTCTCCGCCATTTTTTCTCTCCTCCCATGTTTCACCACAGGGGTCGCCGGCCGGATGGCCGGCGGCGTGTGGCTGTCTTTAGTAAACCACGACACTGCGGATCGACTTGCCCTCATGCATGAGGTCGAATCCCTTGTTGATGTCCTCGAGCTTCAGCGTGTGGGTGATCATCGGGTCGATCTGGATCTTGCCGTCCATATACCAGTCGACGATCTTCGGCACGTCGGTGCGGCCGCGCGCGCCGCCGAAGGCGGTGCCCATCCAGCTGCGGCCGGTGACCAGCTGGAACGGCCTGGTCGAGATCTCCTGGCCGGCGCTGGCGACGCCGATGACGACCGACTTGCCCCAACCGCGATGCGAGGCTTCCAGCGCCTGGCGCATGACCTTGGTGTTGCCGGTGCAATCGAATGTATAGTCGGCGCCGCCGATCTGGTCGGCGCCGCGCTTGGTCATGTTGACGAGGTGGGGCACGATATCGCCGTCGATCTCCTTCGGGTTGACGAAATGCGTCATTCCGAATCGCTCGCCCCACTCCTTCTTGTCGTTGTTCAGATCGACACCGATGATCATGTCGGCGCCGGCAAGCTTCAGGCCCTGGATGACGTTGAGGCCGATGCCGCCGAGGCCGAAGACCACCGATGTCGCGCCTTGCTCGACCTTGGCGGTGTTGATGACCGCACCAATGCCGGTGGTGACGCCGCAGCCGATGTAGCAGATCTTGTCGAAGGGGGCGTCGGGGTTGACCTTGGCCACCGCGATCTCCGGCAGCACGGTGAAGTTGGAGAAGGTCGAGCAGCCCATGTAGTGGAAGATCTTGTCCTTGCCGATCGAGAAGCGCGACGAGCCGTCCGGCATCAACCCTTGGCCCTGGGTGGCGCGGATGGCCGTGCACAGATTTGTCTTCCTCGACAAACACGACGGGCACTGACGGCATTCGGGCGTATAGAGCGGGATGACATGGTCGCCCTTCTTGACCGAGGTGACGCCCTTGCCGACATCGACCACCACGCCGGCGCCTTCATGGCCGAGAATGGCCGGAAACAGGCCTTCCGGATCGGCGCCCGACAGTGTGAATTCGTCGGTGTGGCAGATGCCGGTCGCCTTGATCTCGACCAGCACCTCGCCATCGCGCGGTCCATCGAGGTCGACCTCCATGATCTCCAACGGCTTTCCGGCGGCGACAGCGACAGCGGCGCGGGTTTTCATCGGGCAATTCCTCCAAAGGCGATTTTTGAGCTCAAGGTTTCAGGTTTTGGGCTGCTCATCAACTCTCAGATGAGACGAAATCTTGGCTTTCTTGACGCAGATAGCACACCGCTCGACAACCAGCCCGGCTCGGCAGGGCAGTGCGATAGAGCGCCGGCAAGGAACGCTCGTCATGTCGTCCACCGCGGCACTTGAGACCTGGCGACTTAGTCCATAGAACTGAACCATCCGCCGGAGGGGAATTCTGCCCGCATGTTCACCAAGATCCTGATCGCCAATCGTGGCGAGATCGCCTGCCGCGTCATCAGGACGGCGCGCAAGATGGGCATTGCCACGGTTGCTGTCTATTCCGACGCCGATCGCGATGCCGTGCATGTCGAAATGGCCGACGAGGCGGTGCATATCGGGCCGTCGCCGGCCGCGCAGAGCTACCTCGTTCCTGAAAAGATCATCACGGCCTGCAAGGCGACGGGCGCTCAGGCCGTGCACCCCGGCTATGGCTTCCTGTCCGAGCGAGCCGCGTTCTGTGAAGCCCTGGAAGCGGAAGGCATCGTCTTCATCGGGCCGAAACCCAAGGCGATCAAGGCGATGGGCGACAAGATCGAGTCGAAAAAATTCGCCAACGCCGCCGAGGTTTCGACGGTTCCGGGTTGGCTCGGAGTCATCGAGAATGCCGATCATGCCGAAAAGATCGCCGGCGAGATCGGCTATCCCGTGATGATCAAGGCCTCGGCCGGTGGCGGCGGCAAAGGCATGCGCATCGCCTGGGACCGGTCGGAAGTACGCGACGGATTCGACCGCGCGCGCTCGGAAGCCAAGAGTTCGTTCGGCGACGACCGTGTCTTCATCGAAAAGTTCGTGGTCGATCCGCGTCACATCGAAATACAGGTACTGGCCGACGGGCATGGCAACGCGCTCTATCTTGGCGAACGCGAATGCTCGATCCAGCGCCGCAACCAGAAGGTGGCGGAAGAGGCGCCATCGCCCTTCCTCGATGCCAAGACGCGCAAGGCGATGGGCGAGCAGTCGGTGGCGTTGGCCAGGGCTGTCGACTACCAGAGCGCCGGCACCGTCGAGTTCATCGTCGACAAGGACAAGAAGTTCTATTTCCTTGAAATGAATACACGATTGCAGGTCGAGCATCCGGTGACCGAACTCGTCACCGGGGTCGATCTGGTCGAGCAGATGATCCGCGTCGCCGCCGGCGAAAAGCTCGCCTTCAAGCAGGGCGACATCAAACTGAACGGCTGGGCCGTGGAAAGCCGGCTTTACGCCGAGGATCCCTATCGCAATTTCCTGCCGTCGATCGGCCGGCTGACACGTTATCGGCCGCCGGAGGAAGGCCGCTTCGGCGACGTGGTCATCCGCAACGACACCGGCGTCACCGAAGGCTCCGAAATTTCCATGTTCTACGATCCGATGCTGGCCAAGCTGTGCACCTGGGCGCCGACGCGGCTCGAGGCCATCGACGCCATGTCGGAAGCGCTCGACAGCTTTGTCGTCGACGGCATCGAGCACAACATCCCGTTCCTGGCGGCCCTGATGCAGCATCCGCGCTGGCGGGAAGGGGCGATATCGACCGGCTTCATCGCGGAGGAATATCCCGACGGTTTTGCCCCCGTCGTGCCGAACAGCGAGGAAAAAGCCGTGCTGGCATCGATCGCCACCGCGGTGGAACTGCTGCGCCGCGATCGTCTCGACCGGCTGGGCGGGCGGCTGGCGCCGCATTCGGGAGCGCTCAAGCGCGACTGGGTGTTGAAGATTGGCGAAGAGTATTTGTCGGTGTCGATCCTCGAAGGCATGATTTCCATCCCGATGGAAATGGACCTGTCCATAGATGGCGGCAAGGCGCTGACCATTTCGTCCGATTGGCGGCCTGGCGATCTGATCTGGCGCGGCACGGTCGGCAAGCGCAGGGTTGCCGCCCAGATTCGTCCTGTCGCCAATGGCCTCCGCATCGCCTGGAAAGGCATGTCGGTGACCGCGCGCGCCATGCTGCCGCGCACCGCCGAATTGGAACGGCTGATGCCGGAGAAAATAGCGCCGGACACGTCGAAGCTGCTGCTTTGCCCGATGCCGGGCCTCGTCGTGTCGATCGCTGTCGCCGAAGGCCAGGAGGTCAAGGCGGGCGAGACGCTGGCCGTGGTCGAGGCGATGAAGATGGAAAACGTTCTGCGCGCCGAGCGCGACCTCGTCGTCTCGAAACTCAACGCCAAGCCGGGCGACAGCCTGGCCGTCGACGCGGTGATCATGGAATTCGCCTGAACGGCTGGAAGCCTGTGGGTCGGTAGTCGTTTGTGCTGGACTGGCATCGTCCGGTCCCGGACAATACATCTCCATCGACTCAAGCCTTACGGACAGCGCGAGAAACCATGGCGGATGAGAGACTTCCACGCGATCCCCTGAAGCGCGAGGCCGCGATCGCGGCCGCGCGGCCGGAGGCGCCGGCGCGGCCGTTCGTCCATCTTCGCGTGCACTCGGCCTATTCGCTGCTGGAAGGCGCTCTGCAACTCGGCAAGATTGTAGGCCATGCCATCAAGGACGAAGCGCCAGCGATCGCGGTGACCGACACCAACAATTTGTTTGGCGCCTTGGAGTTCGCCCAGAAGGCGGTGAAGGACGGCATCCAGCCGATCATCGGCTGCCAGATCGCACTCGCCTTTTCCGGCGAAAACAGCGACGGCCAGCGTGACCGCCGTCGGCAAGGTCCCGATATGCGGCCGGTCGTGCTGATCGCGGCCACGGAAACCGGCTATTCCAACCTCGTCAGACTGGTCAGCCGCGTTTATCTCGAAACACCGCCCGGCGAAGCGGTGCACCTGACCACCGAAATGATGGACGGCCAATGTGACGGCCTGATTTGTCTTAGTGGCGGGCCGCGCGGCCCGATCGGCATGGCCCTGAAGGAAGATCGCCGCGATCTTGCCGAAGTGCGCCTGCTCACGCTCAAGGCGATGTTTGGCGACCGCCTCTATGTCGAACTGGACCGGGTTTCGGGCTACGACCGGATGATCGAGAGATCCTCGATCGATCTCGCCTATGCCCATGAATTGCCGCTGGTTGCCACCAACGAAGCTTTCTTCTCATCGCGCGACGAGTATGAGGCGCATGATGCGTTGATCGCCATCGCCGAGGGGTCGGTTGTCGCCGTCGACACCCGCCGCCGGCTGTCGCCGGACAATTTCCTGCGCAGTCAGGCCGATATGGCGAAATTGTTCGCCGACCTGCCTGAAGCCATCGACAACACTGTCGAGATCGCGCTGCGCTGCTCCTACTATCCAAAAACCCGCAGTCCGATCCTGCCGCGTTTCACGGGCGGAGATGCCTCCGACAAGGACGCCGCCGAAAAGGCCGAGGCCGAGGAACTGGCCCGTCAGGCGCGCGAGGGGCTCGATGCGCGGCTCGCCCTGCACGGACCGACGCCGGGCTACACGGTCGAGCAGTATCGTGAGAGGCTCGAATTCGAGCTTGGCATCATCGAAAAGATGAAATTCCCCGGCTACTTCCTGATCGTTGCCGATTTCATCAAATGGGCCAAGGCGCAAGGCATTCCGGTCGGCCCGGGGCGTGGTTCGGGCGCTGGTTCGCTGGTTGCCTATTCGACCACCATCACCGACATCGATCCGCTGCGTTTCTCGCTGCTGTTCGAACGCTTCCTCAATCCGGACCGCGTGTCGATGCCCGATTTCGACATCGATTTCTGCCAGGACCGCCGGGAAGAGGTGATCCGCTACGTCCAGCAGAAATACGGCCGCGACCAGGTCGGCCAGATCATCACTTTCGGTACGCTGCAGGCGCGCGCCGTGCTGCGCGACGTCGGCCGTGTGCTGCAGATGCCCTATGGCCAGGTCGACAAACTCTCGAAAATGGTGCCGCAGAATCCGGCCAATCCGGTCAAGCTCGCCGATGCCATCGCCAACGAGCCGCGCTTTGCCGAGGAGGCCGAGAAGGAGCCGATCGTCCAGACGCTGCTCGACATGGCGCAGAAGCTGGAGGGCCTCTACCGCCACGCCTCGACGCACGCCGCCGGCATCGTCATCGGCGACAGACCTTTGTCGGAACTGGTGCCGATGTACCGCGATCCGCGTTCGGACATGCCTGTCACCCAGTTCAACATGAAATATGTCGAGCAGGCAGGGTTGGTGAAGTTCGACTTCCTCGGCCTGAAGACGCTGACGGTGCTGGAGACGGCCGTCAAGTTGATCCGCCGGCGCGGCATCGATATCGATCTGGCGACCATCCCGCTCGACGATCCCGAGACCTACGCAATGCTGTCGCGCGGCGAGGTGGTTGGCGTGTTCCAGGTGGAAAGTGCCGGCATGCGCAAGGCGCTGATCGGCATGCGGCCCGACTGCATCGAGGACATCATCGCGCTGGTTGCCCTCTACCGGCCGGGACCGATGGAGAACATCCCGACCTACAACGCCAGAAAGCATGGCGAGGAGGAGATGGCCTCGATCCATCCCAAGATCGATCATCTCGTGAAGGAGACGCAAGGCGTCATCGTCTACCAGGAACAGGTGATGCAGATCGCGCAGGAGCTGTCAGGCTATTCGCTTGGCGAAGCCGACCTTCTGCGCCGCGCCATGGGCAAGAAAATCCGCGCCGAGATGGACAAGCAGCGCGAACGCTTTGTCTCCGGCGCGGTCGAGCGCGGCGTCGCAAAGCCGCAAGCCGACTTCATTTTCGACCTGCTGGCAAAGTTCGCCGACTACGGTTTCAACAAGTCTCACGCGGCCGCTTACGCCGTCGTCTCCTACCAGACCGCCTATCTGAAGGCGCATTATCCGGTCGAGTTCCTGGCGGCGTCGATGACGCTAGACATGGGCAACACCGACAAGCTCGCCGACTTCCGCCAGGATGCGCTGCGCCTCGGCATCGAAGTCCTGGCGCCGTCGGTGATGACGAGTTTCCGTGCCTTCGAGGTCGGCGAGAACCGGATCTATTATTCGATGGCGGCGCTGAAGGGCGTCGGCGATGCCGCGGTGGAGCACATCGTCGCCGTTCGCGGCGAAAAGCCGTTCAAGAGCCTGGCCGATTTCTGTGAAAGGGTCGACCCG
The DNA here is from genome assembly GCF_000502915.1 of Mesorhizobium sp. LNHC209A00. Lineage (NCBI taxonomy): Bacteria > Pseudomonadati > Pseudomonadota > Alphaproteobacteria > Hyphomicrobiales > Phyllobacteriaceae > Mesorhizobium > Mesorhizobium sp. LNHC209A00. The sequence continues at coordinate 67,082 of NZ_AYWT01000001.1, read as the reverse complement.
AAGATCGTCGGCAAACGGGTTTTCGAAAGCCTGATAATGGCCGGCGCGCTCGACTGCTTCGGCCACGACCGCGCCCAGATGTTGGCTGGCGTCGAACGGATGATGGGGCTGGCGTCGCTCGCCCAGCAGAACGCCGTTTCGGGTCAGGCCGACATCTTCGGCGCCTCGCTCGGCGCACAGTCCCAGGCGCTCAATCTGCCGGCGACCGATACGTGGCTCGCCGCCGACCGGCTGCACCGTGAATTCCAGGTCGTCGGCTTCTATCTCTCGGCGCATCCGCTCGACGAGTACAAGGCGGCGCTGCAGAAGATGCGGGTGCAGAACTGGGCGGAGTTCTCCGCCGCCGTCAAGCGCGGCGCTTCCGCCGGCCGGCTTGCCGGCACTGTTACCAGCAAGCAGGAGCGCAAGACGCGCACCGGCAACAAGATGGGCGTGGTGGCCTTTTCCGACACCTCCGGCCAGTACGAGGCGGTGCTGTTTTCGGAAGGGCTGGCGCAGTACCGTGACCTCCTCGAGGCCGGCCGCTCGGTTGTCATCACCGTCGCGGCGGAGGACAGGCCCGAGGGCGTCAACCTGCGCATCAACTCGGTGCAATCGCTGGAAGACGAGGCAAGCCGCATCCAGAAGGCGCTGCGCATTTTCGTCAGGAACGATGGACCTGCCTCGATGATCCAATCCCAGCTCACACAGCGCGGTGAAAGCCAGGTGAGCATCATCGTGATCAAGGAAGAGGCGCAGGGCGAGGTCGAGATCGCTCTGCAAGGCGGCTATCGCGTCTCGCCACAGATCGCCTCGGCGATGCGCGCCGTGCCGGGCGTGATTGAAGTGGAACTGGTGTGATCCGCGCGCTTGACAGGCGGCTATCCGCGGGCCAGCACCGGCTGCTCATGCCAGCATGAAGGCCAAGGAGAGGCGCCCATCGCAGGACCTTTCCGCGACGGCGCGATTACGCGACAGGCTGCGCAGGCTCTATCACGGACGCTCGCCGGCCGCGTTCCGGTTTCAACTGGTGGCTGTCATCATCGACCTCGCCATCATCGGCTTTTTCATCGCCACCCCGGTCATCCAGCAGTCGGCCTCGTTTTTGTGGCTGGACTATGCCGTGGCGGCTCTCGTCGCCTTCGATCTGATTGCCAGGCTGCTCGCCTCCAACGACATGCAGCGCCTGATGAAGCAGCCGACCCTATGGGTGGATGCCTTCATCCTTCTGACGCTGCTGATGCCGACGGCTCTCGCGAGCCTCGGCTTTCTGCGCATCCTGCGGCTATGGTCGCTGTCGCGCAGCGGTTCGATCTGGCGGCATTTCGAGATGCGCGGTCTGCGGCCCTGGCGCCAGGCAAGCCAAGCGGTCATCAGCCTTTTGACCTTTCTCTTTGTCATCACGGGCTTCGTCTACACGTTCTTTTTTCGCGACGGAGCCGGACTGGAAAACTACATCGACGCGCTTTACTTCACCGTCGCGACCGTGACGACCACAGGCTTCGGCGACATCGTGCTGCCGGGCATAGCCGGCAAGCTGACGGCGATCGTCACCATGATCATCGGCATATCGCTGTTCGTGAGGCTGGCGCAGGCGATCTTTCGGCCGGCCAAGGTGTTCTTTCCCTGCCCGCAATGCGGGTTGCAGCGTCATGAGCCGGACGCAGTACACTGCAAGGCGTGCGGACACGTGCTCAACATTCCAGACGAAGGGAACTGACCGGCAACGCTACGACGCCGCGACCTCTGCCGGCTTGACTGCCTTGCGCTGCAAGTTGAGCAGATTGCCCGTCAGGATCAGCAATGCACCGCCAGCGGTGAAGGCGTCGATCTGCTCGCTGTAAAGCAGCCAGCCGATGAGCGCCGACAACGGTACACGCAGGAAATCCATCGGCGAAATGACGGTGGCGTCGGCATAGCCAAGCGCACGGGCCATGCAGAAATGCGACGACATGCCGGTGAAGGCAATCAGCACGATCCATGGCCACAGTTCCAGCGGCGGGTTGCGCCACTCGTAAAGGGCTGGAACGAGGCCGACCACGGACTGGATGATCAGCATCCAGAAGATGATGCGCACGACGCTGTCCGTCCGCGTCAGCGACTTGACCAGGACCACCGAGATCCCGAAGCAAACCGCGGCGCCGAGTACGATGAGATGGCCAGGATCGATCGAGCCCACACCGGGGCGAACGATGATCACCACCCCGATCAGGCCCAGCACGATCGCGGCAAGCTTTGGCCGGGACAGCCTTTCACCAAGAAAGGTCGCCGCCAGGATCGCCGTCCAGATCGGTGTGGTGAATTCGATCGAAATCAGCACGGCCAACGGAATCAAGGTCAATGCGTAGAGCCATGCCGCCTGCCCGGTATAGTGGATGACGTTTCTGGCGATATGAGCGGTGGGACGCTGCGTGCGCATCGCTGCGAAGCCGCCGCTCATCATCACCAGCGGCAGCAGAATGAAGAGCCCGATGACCGAACGCAGTTCCAGCACCTGGAAGACGTTGAGCTCGGCGGTCGTGGCGCGCCCGGCGACCGACATCGCCAGGAACGAGGCGATCGACAGCGCCATCCAGAAAGCGGCCTTGGGGATCGAGGGGGTAGGTGCCATGTCAGTTATCTCGCAAGCCGGGGTTTTTGCCGCAACCACTAGCCGCCGCATTTGACTGGGCCAGGGATATCGACGCGACGTTGCAAAACGGCCCTGTCGCGGGCGGAACCTGACATGGCAAGCCGCGTTGAGTCGCGATGTCCGCCTGAGCATCACCGATCGCCGTTCCACCCGTCACAAGGAGACCTTCGATGACATTACTCACGCGGTTTGTGCTTGCCGGGTGCCTGGCCGTCGCGGCCACTGCCGCGCATGCGGACGAGAGCAAATTTCTCCAATCATTCAAGGGCAATTTCGCCGGCAAGGGAACCGTTCAGGTGACGACGCAGGCGCCAACGGTCAGCGTTTCCTGTACGTTCAAATCGAATGCGACATCGTCTTCGCTGTCCCTCGACGGCAATTGCCGCGGCCTGATCCTGGTGACACGCGCCATCAGTGCTCGCCTGAAGACCAGCGGCGCCAAATACAGCGGTGTCTATGTGGGATCGCGCACCGGACCGGCGCAGTTGAACGGAAGCCGTTCCGGCAATGCGATAAACCTTGCCATCCGCTGGGCCAAGGAGGTCAATGGCGACCGCGCCGCGCAGCTTACCGTGCAGAAAAACGGTGCGGACGGCATTGTCTTGACCGTGGTCGACCGCGATCCCAAGACCGGTAAGAGCGTGGTGACCAGCCGCATCGATCTTCGACGCAGCTGATCGGGTTCAATCTTCCAGCGGCTCCGGCGGATGGGCGTCGCGGCCCTTGCCGAAGGTGTAGCCGGTTTGCACCGCCTTGCGGCCGAACTTGTCGCGTAGCGCATCGATGGCACCTTCGGCCATGGCGCGCTTGCGCGACTGCAGATCGACCAAATCCGGCGGATCGGCCTTGTCGTCGTCGGAGAGGTCGCTGACGCCGATGCCGAGCAATCGGAATTTCGTTCCGTCGGTCTCCTTGCGAAGAAGTTCCACGCCGGTCGAAAAGATGCGGTCGGCGAGCCGGGTCGGGTCGCCGAGCTGACGGTTGCGCGTGCGCAGCCTGAAATCCTGGGTCTTCAGCTTCAGCACCACGGTGCGCCCGGCGATACCTGATTTCTTCAGCCTCGCCGAGACTTTTTCCGAAAGGCCCCTCAGCACCGAGACAAGCTCGTCCAGTGAGGCGATATCGGTGTCGAAAGTGGTTTCGGCCGATACGCTCTTGGCGTCCTGGTCGGGGTCGACGCGGCGGACATCCTCACCGCGCGAAAGCCGGTAGAGTCGTTCGCCCATCACCCCATAGCGGCGCATCAGGTCGCCACGCTCCATCTTCTGGAGCTGGCCGATGGTGCGGATGCCATCCTGTTCCAGCGTGGCGTTGAACGCCTTGCCGACGCCCCAGATCATGGTCACCGGCTGCGTGGCCAGAAAGCCGACCGCCTCCGCCTCGCCGATAACGGAAAAGCCGCGCGGTTTGCGGAAATCGGACGCTATCTTGGCGAGGAATTTGCAATAGGACAGGCCTGATGAAACGGTGATGCCGATCTCCTTCTCCACCGCCAGCGAAAAGCGCGCCAGCACCACGGCCGGTGGCAGTCCGTGCAGGCGCTCGGTGCCGGCAAGATCGAGGAAGGCCTCATCGATCGACAGCGGCTCGACCAGCGGTGTCAACGCCTGCATCATGGCGCGTACCTCGCGGCCGACGGCCACGTACTTTTCCATGTTGGGCGTGATCACGACGGCCTCCGGGCAGGCCTCGAGCGCCTTGAACATCGGCATGGCGGAGCGCACGCCGCGGATGCGAGCGATGTAGCAGGCGGTGGAGACGACCCCGCGCTTGCCGCCGCCGATGATCAGCGGCTTGTCCTTGAGCGCAGGGTTGTCGCGCTTTTCGATGGCCGCGTAGAAGGCGTCGCAATCGATATGGGCAAGGTGCAGCCGGTAAAGCTCGGGATGGCGGGCAAGACGAGGGCTGCCGCAGCGTTCGCAACGGCCCGTTTCACTGCGCTGAAAGGTCAGGCAGTCACGACAAAAACCGTGGTCGGGATTGTTGACAGGGGCCGCCATCGCTGCGAACATAAAGAGAACAGAACCAATGGTACGACAGCGCAAGGCCAGCGACAAGCCTGGCCTGGGGAGAACGCATGAGCACGACCGTAGTGCCGCTGGCGCCGGAGCTCTGGCCTGAATTCGAGGACCTTTTCGGCAAGCAGGGCGCCTGCTACGGCTGCTGGTGTACGCATTTCCGGCTGGCACCGGCCGCGCGGCGCGAGAGCAGCCGTGAACGCAACAAGGATCACATCAAGGCGCGCATCGAAGCCGGCCCGCCGCCCGGCCTGCTGGCTTTCGAGGACGGCAAGGCGGTCGGCTGGATGCAGATCGGGCCACGCGCCGACGTGCCCGAATGGAACAACAAGGGTAGGGGCTCGGCGCCGATCGATCCCACCGACGCGTCCGATCCGGCCGTTTGGGCGATCTCGTGCTTTTTCATCCGCGCCAAGGCGCGCGGCAGGGGCATCACGCACCGCCTCGTCGAAAGTGGCATCGAGTTCGCCCGCAGGAACGGGGCGCGGCTCGTCGAGGCCTGCCCGATCGACCTGTCCCGCGATTCGCGTTCGATCGGCCTGTTTGTCGGGTCATCGGGGGTGTTCGAGACAGCCGGGTTCGAAAGGCTTGTGGAGCGCAAGGCCGGTCGGCCGCTGATGCGGCTGGTGTTGAAGCCGATTGCCTGACTGTCATCGGCTTGCAGTCGCGATGGTATTTCCCTACCAGAGATACGAAACCATTTTTGCCTTTCGAGCGAACGGAGAATTCCCGTGAACCGTATGCTGCCTATTGCCTTTACCGCGCTCCTGCTGAGCGCGCCTGCTTTCGGCCAGTCCGTCGACAGTCAGGGCGCCAAGCAATTGTCCGATGATCTGTCGCGCTATGTCGGCAAACAGGCGCTCGACAAGGGGATCCTGAAGGTTTCGACAGAAGGGGACGCCTACAAGATCGAATTTGATTTCAAGGCGCTGGCCAGCAGCTTTCCCGACCAGAAGCTGGTGAAATTCGACTTTGCGCCCTACGCCCTGCTGGTCAAGCCGCGCAGCGACGGGTCTTGGGATGTCTCGATGGATTTTTCGCAGAGCGCCTCCTTTGAATTCAACGGCCCTCAGGGAAAGCAGAGCACGCAGTTCTCGATCAAGGACGGCAAGGGCAACGGCGTCTACGACCCCAAGCTGGCGGCCTTCACCAACGCCACGAGTTCGATGGCCGGGATGACGATGTCGTCGCAGGATGCCAAGCAAAAGATGGATGTGACCGCCGGCGCCGGCTCCGTGACGCTTTCCGCGACCAAGGCGACCAATGGCGGCGTCGATTTCACGACGTCGCAAAAGATTTCGAACTTCGTCGAAGCGATAAAATTCAACGATCCCGAGAGCGGGCTGAATTTTCCCGTCACCGTGAAGTCGCCGGAATTTTCCGTGGAGGCCAGCGGCAAGGGCGTGCAGACCAAGCCTCTGCTCGATCTTCTGGCGTTTGCCGTGGCCAACGAGGACGAGAAGACGCTGAAGGCAAACCAGGCGCGGCTCAAGTCGCTTCTGCTTGCAGCGCTTCCGGTGTGGGAGCGTGTCGACGGAACCTATGGCTTCAAGGACTTCGGGGTCGACAGCCCGATCGGCACGTTCGGAGCAACCCAGTTCGGCATAGCGTTCGGTTCCGACGGCGTCGCCCAGAACGGTAAGGTCAGCTATGGCATCAAGGCTTCGGGGTTGACCGTGCCGCAGCAGCTTTTGCCGAGTTGGAGCGTGGCATTGCTGCCCACCGATATCGACCTGAATTTCGGTGGCGCCAACATCGATCTCGACAGCATGGCGAAGAAGGCCATCGAAGCCTTTGATCTCAACCAGGATCCGCCGCTGCCGGCCGAGTTCGGCGACCAGCTCAAAGCCGACTTCCTCGCCAAGACGCCGAAGGTCGTCATCGGCCACAGTATCGTGAAGAACAAGGACATGGAGATCGCACTGGAAGGTGAGATGACAAGCTTCGGCCAGAAACCCGACGCAAATCTCACTGTCGATGTCGCCGGCTTCGACAAGATCATGGAGCATCTGCAGGAAGCGGCGAAGGCGGAGCCTGAGGTCGGGCAGTATGTGCCTGTCGCTCTCATGGCGAAGGGTTTTGCCAAGACGCTGCCGGACGGCAAGCTGGAATGGGCTATCAACACCAAGGCCGACGGCTCGGTCACTGTCAACGGTGTCATGCTGAAGCCCGCCGACCCTGCGGTGGACGATGGCGTCGACGGCGGTGACGGCTCGGACGATGAGAGCGGCGGACACAATGGCGGTAGCGATAATGGCGGCAGCGATAATGGCGGCGGCGCTGACGGCGGGGCGGGGGCGAAGCTCAATCCTTGAGTGTTCTGCCCTCGAGCAATTCCGGAACAGTGCGAACCGTTTTTCTGTCCGGGATCGCACCAAAACGCCTGGATTAGAACCCCAGCGCGCCAGCGATCTTAGGCGCGGCTTCGTGCCAATCCTGGACGACGATGACATCGTCCGGGACCGATGGCAGGAATCTGCGCAGCGAATTGTCGGCCATCAGATGGAAAAGATTTGCGTCGGCGACCGAGTCACGCACCGACGCCAGATTGGCCGGCTGATCGTCGACGAAGACCACCGGCCTGCCGCTCTTGCCGCGCAGTTTGGCTACCGCCGGTCCCTTGGCCATCTCGGTGGTCAGCAGCGGATAGGCTAGCCCCAGTGCATCGAGATGGGCGCGTCGCACGGCACGATGCCGGTGCGGCATGGCTGTCAGCAATATAATTTCCGCGCGGTCTCCGAGCCCCGTCAGGGCTTCCGCGGCGCCATCGGTGATGCTTTGCCAATCGGCTTGCGCGTCGAAGAAATCGCCCAGGAGTGCGGTGACTTCGGGTTGTTCGATCAGGCGGCCGCTCGCTGTCTCGGCAATGTTGCCGGTCAGCCGGAAGGAAGCCAGCGTCAGGCCATAGCCGCGCGCCTTGAGAAAATGCGGGAAAGGCCGGATGAATTCGAGCACCACGTCATCGACGTCGAGCACCAGCAGTGGTCGGTCGTCAGCCGCCAGTTCCTCGATCTGGCGCGCGGTTTCGGGATCATCGCTCATGTGGAATACTCGTGATTGTCATCGCCAAGCGGCAAGGCGCGCAACGCCTTGCCGACAGCCGCTGGTGGCGTGCCGGTTTCCTCGGCGAAGCGCATCAAGGTCGGCTCGTGGGCGAGAATGAACTGCAGGACGCCGGCCAGGAAACCCGGCTCGCCGGCCGCCCGGCGGATCGAATGCGCCTCTATTCCCGTGATCGCCAGAAAGCGCGGTAAAAGCTCCGGATCGGCGGCAACGAAGCCCAGTGCCTTCACGGCAATGGTTTCCGCCTCCTCGCGCATTGACGCTGCGTTTGCCATCACTACCTTCGGTGTGTGGAATGAGTCTCTCCCGCAGTAATGGCAAGAATTGCTTGCGGCAAGCCATTAGCGTAGGGCGCGCCCTTTGGACGCGCAGGGAGGCGAGGCGGAATTCATGCTGCTTTGCAGGCTTCGGGTTTCCGTTTCGTCAATGATATTGCCGTATAGTGAAGCAGGGTTTGGTGCGTTCAAGGAAAGAGCGCATGACGGCCACCTCCGGCGGAGGACGGTCGGGACGGGATGTCGATGCCTAAGAAGGTCATGATCGTCGAGGACAATGAGCTCAATATGAAGCTCTTTCGGGACCTCATCGAAGCAAGCGGTTACGAGACGGTGCGCACCCGAAACGGTCTGGAGGCGCTCGATCTGGCGCGCCAGCACCGGCCGGACCTCATCCTGATGGACATCCAACTGCCCGAAGTGTCGGGACTGGAGGTGACCAAATGGCTGAAAGAGGACGACGATCTTCACGTCATCCCGGTGATTGCGGTGACTGCCTTTGCGATGAAGGGCGATGAGGAACGCATCCGCCAAGGCGGCTGCGAGGCGTATATTTCGAAGCCGATCTCGGTGCCGCGTTTCATCGAAACCATCAAATCTTATCTGGGCGATGCCTGATGTACCCTTCCAGCCGAGCCGGAGCGTTGTGAAATGACTGCACGGATCCTCGTCGTCGACGACATCCCTGCCAATGTGAGGCTGCTGGAAGTCCGGCTGCTGGCCGAGTATTTCGAGGTTCTGACCGCCACCAATGGGTCCGATGCGATCGAGACCTGCGAGAACGGCAAGGTCGATGTCGTGCTGCTCGACGTAATGATGCCCGACATGGACGGGTTCGAGGTCTGCCGGCGATTGAAGAGCGATCCGGCGACGTCGCACATTCCGGTGGTGATGATCACCGCGCTCGACCAAGTCACCGACCGCGTGCGCGGGCTCGAGGCCGGCGCCGACGATTTCCTGACCAAGCCGGTCAACGACTTGCAGCTGATGACGCGCGTCAAGAGCTTGGTGCGACTGAAGTCACTGACCGACGAGCTTCGGCTGCGCGCCTCGACCACGCGCAACATCGGCATCGAAGAACTTTTGAGCCGCAATTTCGCGTCCGAGGACACGACGCCGAAGGTACTTTTGATCGACGAGCGCAAATCGTCGGTCGAGCGCCTCCAGAAGATGCTGCGCGACCGAGCCGACCTCGACGTCACCGGCGATCCGCATGCCGGATTCTTCCAGGCCGCGGAGACGCCCTATGAATGCGTGATGATCTCGACGGCCTTCGCTGATTTCGACCCGCTCAGGCTCTGCTCGCAACTGCGCTCCCTCGACCGCACCCGTTTCGTGCCGATCATCCTGCTGGCGGAGGAGGGCGAGGAGGAGCGCATCATCCGAGGGCTCGAACTGGGCATCAACGATTATCTGATGCGGCCGATCGACCAGCAGGAACTGACGGCGCGACTGCGCACCCAGGTGCGCCGCAAGCGCTACAATGACCAATTGCGCGCCAGCATCACCCAGACCATCGAAATGGCCGTGACCGACGGCCTGACCGGGCTGCACAATCGCCGCTATCTAGACAGCCATTTGCAGACGCTGTTCGACCGCGCCGTGGCGCGGCGACGGCCCCTGTCGGTGATGATCACCGATCTCGACCGCTTCAAGTCCATCAATGATGCGCATGGGCATGACGGCGGCGACGAGGTGCTGCGCGAATTCGCGCGGCGGCTGCGCAAAAACGTCCGGGGTATCGACCTTGCCTGCCGGTTCGGCGGCGAGGAGTTCGTGGTGGTGATGCCCGATACGGACGGCGCAGTGGCCGAGAGGGTGGCCGAACGCATTCGTGCCGAAATCGCCCAGATGCCGTTCGCCATCGGAGCCGAGGGCAAGACGATCGAGGTCACCGTCAGCGTTGGCGTGTCATCGGTGCTGAAGGGCGTGGATACGGTTGCGGCGCTGATGAAGCGCGCCGATCTCGCGCTCTACGAAGCCAAGAGCGGCGGCCGCAACCGCGTCGTTGCCAAGGCAGCCTGACGGTCCGGGCCCGATTATCCGGTCAACCCCAACAGGGTTACCCATTTACCTTAATCCAAGCGATTCACGAGCCTTGGTTAAGAAACTGTTGATTTTCATAAGCTCTTGCGCAAATGTGAAGTCCAAGAAGAAGCCGGCACGAGGTAGACAGCCGGCTCGATCCTCGAATACCCCATGATGCTCAGGTCCGCCGCATCTCCTGGGTCCGTGGGGTCGGCCGGCCGGCGCTGGCACATAGTGGCCTCCTCGTACCGCTGCCAAACGCCGACCGGCCCCCTTCATCCGATATGACATCAGGAATCGGCATCAAGCCCCGGAAGTGCCGGGGCTTTTTTGCGGCAGGGTCCCGCTTTCTGGATTGAAAAGGTCGCACCTTCGCCCGCTATCGCTTGGCAACGCCGCGACCTTTCACAGCCATATGCATAGGGGGAAGGAGAGCCATCCCCTCCATTCATACATATGGCGCGCAAGGGGCTTGCGGCAAGACCCGCCTGTTCCCGTAGAACCACGACCTGAGTTAACGGAAACGGGAGTGGCGAAATGACGGAATTGTTGCCAGGAGGCCGAGTGCGTGGGGATCATGCGGTGGTGATCGCCGGAGGCGGTCCGACCGGGTTGATGCTGGCTGGCGAACTCGCATTGGCGGGCGTCGATGTGGCCATTGTCGAGCGGCGGCCAAACCAGGAACTCATCGGTTTGCGCGCGGGTGGCCTGCACGCCCGCACCATCGAGGTGCTCGACCAGCGCGGAATTGCCGACCGCTTCCTCTCGCAGGGACAGACATCGCCGTCGGTGGGCTTCCACATGACCCGGTTGGACATCAGCGACTTTCCCACGCGGCACAACTATCTGCTGGCGCTGCGGCAAAACCACATCGAGCGGATATTGGCCGAGTGGATCAGCGAGTTCGGAGTGCCGATTTGTCGCGGGCAAGACGTCACGGGCTTCGCACAGGATGATGGTGGCGTCGACATCGATCTGTCCGGCGGCCAGCGGTTGCGGACGCAGTATCTCGTCGGCTGCGACGGAGGACGCAGCATGATCCGCAAGGCCGCGGGGATCGCGTTCGAAGGATGGGATCCGACGATGAGCTGGATGATCGCCGAGGTCGAGATGGCGGAGGAACCGGCATTGGGCTTTCGCAGTGACGCCCATGGCATCCATGCGATCGGCAAGATTGAGGAAGGTGGCCGGGTGGGTGTCGTGCTGACCGAGCAACACCTGACCATTGGTGGCGAACCGACACTGCGCGATCTCAGCGAGGCGCTTGCCGGCGTCTACGGCACCGACTACGGGGTCCACAGTCCGACCTGGATTTCCCGGTTCACCGACATGACGCGGCAGGCTGCCGCTTACCGCGACAGACGTGTGCTGCTAGCCGGTGAGGCCGCCCATATCCATCCCCCAATGGGCGGACAGGGTCTCAATATCGGCGTGCAGGACGCGGTGAACCTGGGATGGAAGCTGGCCCAGGTGGTAAAGCGAATATCGCCGGAAAGCCTGCTCGACAGCTACCAGGCCGAACGCCATCCGGTCGCCGCCCGCGTGCTGCGCAACGCGATGGCGCAGGTCGCGCTTCGTCGGATGGATGCTCGCACCAAGGCCTTAAGCGACACATTCGCCGAACTGCTCGCCATGGATGGGCCACGCAAACGGATCGCCGCGGAGATGTCTGGGCTGGGTGTCCACTACGATCTCGGGGAAGGGCACGGGCTGCTTGGGCGACGAATACCCGACCTCGATCTCTCCACCGCCAACGGGCCGTTGCGACTGTTCACGTTGCTCCACGACGCGCGGCCGCTGCTCCTCAATTTCGGTGAGCCAGGCAGGTTGAATATTGTGCCTTGGGCCGGCCGGGTCCGGCAGATCGACGCTTTGTATGCCGGTGCCTGGGAGCTTCCCCTACTCGGAACGGTCGGCGCACCCGACGCGGTCTTGATTCGGCCCGATGGATACGTGGCTTGGGTTGGCGTTGAGAATGAACAGGGATTGGCCGATGCGCTGACCAGATGGTTCGGACCGACTGCCGGAGCCGGGCGCCCTTCCGAACGCAGCGCGTCACCTTCCATGGGCTGAAGGCCGGGCGCCTCCTGACAAGCAATTGACAGGAGGCGCCGTCTGTGCAGAAATTGGTTGGACCATTGGACCACTTGGAGGAAATGTGGACCAGAACAGTCTGCCACCCATTCAGACGACGGCCCGTGACGACGCCGTGCTGAAGGCATTGGTGAGCTTCGTCCGCGCCGAGGCCTTGCGGCCTGGCGAGCGACTGCCGACCGAGCGCATCCTGGCCGAGCGGCTCAAGGTGAGCCGCAACACGGTGCGCGAGGCGCTGACGCGGTGGGAAGGACTGGGTCTGGTCGAACGCCGGCAAGGCAGCGGCACGTTTCTCAAGGCGGCCGTCTCGCCCGACATGCTGCATTTGCCGTTGACGCTGGCGGGCGGCAATGACTTCACCAGCCTGATGCAGACGCTGGAAATCCGCCGCGCGCTGGAGGCGGAAGCAGCGGCACTGTGCGCCGAGCGGGCAAGCCCGGCCGACATTGCCGAGATCGAAGGCAAGCTCGATATAATGGAGCAGGCGTTTCGCACCCTCGACGGCATGTCATCGGAAGAGGACTGGGAATTCCACCAGGCGATCTACCGGGTTTCCGGCAATCCGCTGTTCGAACAGATCATCGCCGCCATGCACGAACTGTTCCATCGCTTCTGGGAGCATCCGCTCGGTGTGCGCGATTTCGGCCATGCCAGCTTTCCCTATCACCGCACCATCTACGAACGTATCGCCGCGCGTGATCCGCGGGGAGCCCGCGACGAGGCGCTCAAGCTCATCGCCACCGTCGAGGACGATCTGAAGCGCGGTGCGGCCAAACTCAAACTTTCGGACCTGAAATGAACGGGCATCCAGACGGCTTCGACCACGATTATCTCGCCGAGGCGGCGACGCTTTTGGCGCATGACGAACCGTTTCCCGGCGGTGCCGTCGTGCCTCCGATCTACCAGACCTCGTTGTTCACCTTCGCCAATTATGCGGAAATGGCCGATACTTTTGCCGGCAAACGAAAGCAGCCGATCTATTCACGCGGCGACAATCCGACGGTCATGGAGTTCGAGGCCCGAGTCGCCGCGCTCGAGGGCGCCGAGGCCGCACGCGGCTTCTCCAGCGGTATGGCGGCGATCAGCGCCACCGTGCTTGCCTTCGTCGGCGCGGGCGAGCGCATCGTTGCGGTACGCAACTGCTATGGCGATGCCTACCGGCTGTTCGAGCGGCTCCTGCCGCGGCTCAACATCAAGGTCGATTATGTCGACGGCTCCGACCCGGATGCGGTTGCCTCGGCATTGCCCGGCGCCAAGCTGCTCTATCTGGAAAGCCCGACCTCGATGGTGTTCGAGCTCCAGGACCTGCCGCATCTGACCCGGCTGGCAAAAGAGCAGGGCATCGTCACCACCATCGACAATTCCTGGGCGACCCCGGTGTTCCAGAAGCCGATCTCGCATGGCGTTGACCTCGTGCTGCACTCGGCCTCGAAATATCTCGGCGGCCACAGCGACACCGTTGCCGGCGTGGTGGCCGGCTCGGCAGCGCACATCAAGCATATCAACGAGCAGACCTATTCCTATCTCGGCGGCAAGCTGTCGCCGTTCGAGGCCTGGCTTTTGCTGCGCGGCCTGCGCACGCTGCCGCTGCGTCTGCCCCACCATATGAAGAGCGGGCTTGCCATCGCCGAGCGGCTGAAGGCGCATGGCAATGTCGAGCGGGTCAACCATCCCGCCTATTCGAACCATCCGGGCAAGGCGACGCTTGCCGGCTATGGCGGATTGTTCTCGTTCGAGGTTACCGAGGACATCGACATTCCCGTGTTCGTCGACGCGCTGAAATATTTCCGCATCGGCGTCAGCTGGGGTGGGCATGAGAGCCTGGTCGTACCGGCCAAGGCGTCGCTGGAGCAGACGCCGGGACTGAATTCGATGGCGCGCTTCGGCGTCAGCCCCCGAACCATCCGCTTCAATGTCGGATTGGAAAGTGTCGAGGATCTCTGGGCGGATGTCGCCCAGGCCTTCGAAAAAGCCAGAAAATAGCGGGTTCAAAATGGGAGTCTTGAACATGAAAAAACTGACCGTCATGCTTGCCACCGTCGCGGGGCTGGCGATTTCCGCCGGTGGCGCGCTCGCCGATTCAACCCTGAAAATGGTCGAGGTTATCACCAGCCCGCCGCGCACCGAATTCCTCAAGAAACAGATCGCCGAGTTCGAGGCGGCCAATCCAGGCGTCAAGGTCGAATTGGTCTCGCTGCCCTGGGGCCAGGCTTTCGAGAAATTCCTGACCATGGTGCAGGCCGGCGATACGCCCGATGTGGTCGAGATGCCGGAACGCTGGATGGGGCTCTACGCCAACAATGCCCAGCTCGAGGATCTCGGCCCCTATATGGCCAAATGGGACGACGCCAAGACGCTCGGCGACCGCGCCAAACAGTTCGGCTCGACGGTCAACAACACCCAGTTTATGATTCCGTATGGCTACTATGTGAACGCGCTGTTCTGGAACAAGAAGCTGTTCAAGGAGGCTGGTCTCGACGGCCCGCCGGCGACACTCGACGAGTTTGTCGCCGATTCCAAGAAGATCTCGGCCATTCCCGGAAAATACGGCTACTGCCTGCGCGGCGGGCCGGGCGCCTTCAACGGCATGCACATGTTCATGAACATCGCTCAGGGCAAGGGCGGCTATTTCAACGAGGACGGTACCTCGACCATCAATGAAGAGGGCTCGGTCAAGGGCCTGCAGATGCTGGCCGACATGTACAAGAATGGTCTGGCGCCGAAGGATGCAGTGAGCTGGGGCTTCAACGAAACCGTCACCGGCTTCTACTCCGGCACTTGCGCCATGCTCAATCAGGATCCGGACGCGCTTCTCGGCATCGCCGACAAGATGAGCGCCGACGACTTCGCCGTGGCGCCGCTGCCGGTCGGACCAAGCGGAAAGTCCTATCCGACGCTCGGCTATGCCGGCTGGGCGATGTTCGCCAACTCGCAGCACAAGGACGACGCCTGGAAGCTGATGGCGACGCTTCTGTCGCCGAAGGACAATCTGGAATGGGCCAAGGAAGTCGGCGTCGTGCCGATCCACAAGGGTGCGGACCAGGATCCCCATTTCAAGACCGAGCAGTTCAAGGGCTGGTTCACGGAACTCAGCGACGGCTCCAAATATGAAATGGTGACGCCGCCGACGCATCTGGAAAACCTCGGCAATTTCGTCGACCAGGTCGCGATCAAGAACTTCCAGGAAGTGCTGCTCGGCCAGAAGACGGCCAAGGAGGTCGCCGACCAATGGGCTGCCTTCCTGACCAAGGAACAGCAGGACTGGCTGGCGAAGAACAAGAAGTAGGCACCTGCTCTTCCTTCTCCCCGTTCACTCACGGGGAGAAGGTGCCACGAGGTGACGGATGAGGGGCGGCGCCAGCATTCGCAAGTTCGCGCTGCCCCTCATCTGCCTACCGGCATCTTCTCCCCGTGAACGGGGGGAAGGGGGCAGCTTCAATGCCGGCATCCATCCTTCACCGTGAGCATCGTATGACCTATGCCGTATCCGAAATTCGATCCGCGGCGCCGCCACGAAAAAAGCGGCTCTCCTACGCGACGATCGAGCCTTGGCTCTACCTCAGCCCGGCGATCATCCTGCTGGTCGTGGTGCTGCTCGTGCCGTTGGTCATCGGCATCAGCTACTCCTTCCGCAAATTTTCGGCCTTCAAGTCCGAGTATGTCGGGCTCGGGCAGTATGAGGCGATGCTGTCGGACCAGGTGCTGGGCCAGGCGCTGATCAACACGTTGTGGTGGACGGTGGCCAGCCTGTTCTTTCAGTTCTTCCTCGGCCTTGGCCTGGCGCTGCTGCTCGACAAACCTTTTCCAGGCCGCAAGGCGGTGCAGGCGCTGGTCTTCCTGCCCTGGGCGGTGCCGTCCTTCCTGTCGGGCCTTACCTGGGCCTGGCTGTTCAACCCGATCGTCGGTCCGCTGCCGCACTGGCTGTTCGCCTTGGGGCTGAAAGCCGAACCGACCAACGTTCTGTCCGATCCCTCCACCGCCATGTGGGGGCCGATCGTAGCCAATGTCTGGTTCGGCATTCCGTTCTTCGCCATAACGCTGCTGGCGGCGCTGAAGTCTATTCCCTCGGAACTGCATGAGGCGGCGGCGATCGACGGCGCTTCGCCGTTGCAACGTTTCACCAAGGTGACGCTGCCCTTCCTGGCCCCAACCATCGCCATAACGGTGATGTTGCGCACGATCTGGATCGCCACTTTTGCCGACCTCATCTTTGTCATGACCGAGGGCGGACCGGCCGGCTCGACCAACACGATGCCGGTCTACATCTATGTCAGCGCCTTCAAGTCGCTGGACAAGGGCTATGCCTCGGCCGTGGCGGTGCTGCTGCTCGTCCTGCTCATCGCCTACGCGATCGTGCTGATCGCCATTCGCCGCTCGCTTGTGAGGCACGTCTGATGATCGCCGGACGCTCAGCTTCACAGCGCTTCTTCGGCGGCATCGGCCTTTACGCCGCGATCGCCGCCTACGTCGTCTTCGCTCTGTTCCCGATCTACTGGACGCTGAAGATCTCGGTCACGCCGGAGCGGCTGCTCTATTCCGAAGGCATCACCTTCTGGCCGTCGCACATGACGATCCAGAATTTCGTGACCGTGCTCGAAGCCACCGATTTCCCGCGCTATTTCCTCAACAGCGTCATCGTCTCGGTGTCGACGGCGGCACTGGTCACGGTCATCGCCACGCTCGCCGGCTACGCCATGTCGCGTTTCACCTTTCGCGGCAAGGCTGCACTGGCTCTCATGTTGCTTCTGACCCAGACCTTTCCGCTGGTGATGGTCATTCCGCCTATCTACCGCGTGATGGGGCAGATCGGCCTGATCAACAGCCTGACCGGGCTGATCATCATCTACACCGCCTTCAACACCGCCTTCGCCACCTTTCTGATGCAGTCGTTCTTCGACGGCGTCCCCAAGGACCTGGAGGAGGCGGCGATGATCGACGGCTGCACGCGCGCGCAGGCAATGCGCAAAGTGATCGTGCCGCTGACGTTGCCCGGCATGGGCGCGACGCTGGGCTTCGTCTTCACCGCCGCATGGAGCGAGCTGCTGTTCGCGCTGATGCTGATCTCCAGCGACGACCAGAAGACCTTCGCCGTCGGCCTGCTCACCTTCATCGGCAAGTTCGCCGTCGACTGGGGACAGATGATGGCGGCGTCGATCCTGGCGCTGATCCCGGTCTGCATCTTCTTCGCTTTCCTGCAACGCTATCTCGTCACCGGCCTGACCGCCGGCGCCGTCAAAGGATAGACCGATGGCCTCTGTCACGCTCGAAAAGGTCCGCAAGGATTATGGCTCCGTGCGCGTTCTGCACGCGGTCGATCTCGAAATCGCCGATGGCGAGTTCGTCGTCCTGGTCGGACCGTCCGGCTGCGGCAAGTCCACGCTTTTGCGCATGATCGCCGGGCTCGAGGAAGCCTCGGGCGGCGAGATCCGCATCGGCGAGCGGCTGGTCAACGATGTTGCGCCCAAGGACCGCGATATCGCCATGGTGTTCCAGTCCTATGCGCTATATCCGCATATGGACGTCTCGAAGAACATGGGCTTCAGCCTGATGCTGCGCAAGGCCGAGAAGCCGGCGATCGATGCGCGCGTCGATGGTGCCGCGAAGCGGCTGGGGCTCGATACGTTCCTGCAACGCCTGCCCAGGCAATTGTCTGGCGGCCAGCGCCAGCGTGTCGCCATGGGCCGTGCCATAGTGCGCGATCCCAAGGTCTTTCTCTTCGACGAGCCGCTGTCGAACCTCGATGCCAAGTTGCGCGTTCATATGCGCGCCGAGATCAAGGCGCTTCACCAGCAACTGAAGACCACTTCGGTCTACGTCACCCACGACCAGATCGAGGCGATGACCATGGCCGACCGCATCGTTGTCATGCATGACGGGCTGATCCAGCAGGTGGGCGCGCCGCTCGATCTCTATGACCGGCCGGCCAATATATTCGTCGCCGGCTTCATTGGCTCGCCTGGGATGAATTTCCTGCCGGCGACGGTGGAGAAGGGCGCCAAGGTGGACGCCGTGTTGTCCGATGGCCAGAAGCTTCGGCTGCCGCACGGCCTGCCGCTCAGGGACGGTGACGTCATCACCGTCGGCCTGCGGCCCGAGCATATCCGGCTGGCTGATGACGGCGCCCTGCAAGGCGAAGTGGGAGTGGTGGAGCCGCTCGGCCTGTCGACGCAGTTCTACGTCAAACTGGCCGGCCAGCAGCTTTGCGTCTTTGCGATGGGCCGCGCGGCCGTGAAGCCCGGCGACATGGTGCGCCTGTCGGCCGATCCGGCATCGCTGCATTTGTTCGACGAGAAGAGCGGCGACCGCATCGGCTAAGCGCTCAGCCGGGCTGACGGACATCAGCCGCCCGGCCAAACGAAAACGCCGCCCGATGGGCGGCGTTTCGGCATTCCAAAGGGAAACCAGATTACTTGATCTTGGTTTCCTTGAATTCTACGTGCTTCTTGGCGACCGGGTCGTACTTGCGGAACGACAGCTTGTCGGTCTTGGTACGGCTGTTCTTGCTGGTGACGTAGAAGAAACCGGTGTCGGCGGTCGACAGAAGCTTGATCTTGATGTTTGCGGCTTTGGCCATGATCTCAGTCCGTTATGTTCGTGGGGTTTTGGCCGCTGGAGCACGGGAAAACACCCGGACGCGGGAAACTTGGCGCGACACATAAAGAACGTGCCTGGAAAGTCAAGCCCCGCCAACCTTATGTGGCTCGCCCAAGCAGCCCAGAATGCATAAATCAGGCGGTTTCCGCTTCGGATACCGCAACCTTCTTCCAGTCTCCGGTCGTGTTCCACCAGCGATTCGGATTGGCACGGTCGTCCAGCCCCTTGGAGCGGCTGGCAAGGATCGGCTGGATGCGGATCACCGGCTCCTGATAGGAATGCGCCTGGAAAATCGCCTCGACGACGCGAGCCGCCAGCGCCTGGTCGTCGGGCAGTTCGAACGAAACCTCGACCGTGCCGGGGCGCCGCCGCAATTCGGCCTCGGCGCCGGCGGCCGCGCCGGCAAGTGGCCGGTAGCGCTCGATGCCATGCGCCGACTGGTAGGCGTTTCGATCATATTTACCCATAACCAGCGGGGCGATCGCAACCACCGCATCCATGATGCGGTCCACGTCCGAGGCCGGAGCCTGGAAGGTTACAAGCAGCAGAAGCGTCATTCGCAGTGATGTGGTCTCAAAGCCGCTGTCGATCATGGCAGTGTCCTCAACTTCGGGTATCAGGGGACACTCTTTTAACCGCACGCTCCTGACACGGTTCTGTCAGTATCTGCCGCGGCGCGGCGGATAAGGGCACTCGACGGTGGGGTGCTACAGCAGGAGCTTGCGGACGAGCCTGAAGCAGACCAAGGCGATGTAGGCGGCGAAGAACAGGCCGAGCGACCAGCCAAAGCCGGAAGGTCCGAAACTGTCCATTCCGATGCCGATCGCCTGCGGACCAAGCACCATGCCGACGCCGTAGCACAGCACGAAAGCGGCATTGGCCGAAGCCAGCTCGTGGCCGGAGAGCTGCGAACCGAGATGGGCGAGGCCGATCGTGTACATGGCCGCGACGACACCGCCCCAGACGAAAAGCAGGGCAGCCATCAAGTGCCAGTTAGCGGCAAAAAACGGCATGAACATCGTGCCGGCGAGACCGACCGTGGCGCAGGCGAGCAGCAGATAGCGCCGGTCCGAGACGCGGTCGCTGATCATGCCGATCGGGATCTGCAACAGCACGTTGCCGAGACCGATCATGGTCAGCAGCAGCGCCGCGTCGGCCTCGGAATAACCGATGCGGTTGCCGTAGATCGGGAACAGCGCGAAGCCGCCAGTCTCGACGGCGCCGAACACGAGTACGGCGAAAGTCGCGGTTGGCACCAGCCAGATATAGCGCAGGAAGTGGCTGGTTTCGCTGTCGGCCACGATGGTCGGGCTTTCGTTGCGCGCGGCGAGCACCGGTATGGCAGCCAGCGTCACCAGGGCAATGATGACGCCGAACGGCCTGAAGCCGGAGCTGCCGAGATGAGCAAACAGCCACGGCCCGGCGGCAAAGCCGAGCGACAGGACGGTGGCATAGATGCCAAGCACAAGGCCGCGCCGGTGTGGCGGCGCCGACGTGCTGATCCAGAATTCCGACAGGATGAACAGCACTGTCAGCGCGATGTGAAGAACGACGCGCAGCGGAAACCACATCCAGAAATCGGGCGCGAAATGGAAACCGACGAAGGCGAGCGCGCCGGTGGCAATCATGGCGATCATGGTCCAGGCGACGCCGAAGCGCATGGCGAGCGGCGTGGCCAGCGGCGCCCCGGCGATCGAGGCCAGGCCGGCGACAGCCGTGTTTAGGCCGATCATCGAGGCCGAATGACCGCGTGTTTCCAGGATGACGCTGAGCAAGGGCATGCCGAGGCCGATGGCGATGCCGACGACGCTGATCGACGAAATCGCCGCCACCATCGGCAGCCAGTGTACGCGTTCGTCGCCCTGTGGTTGGGTATCGACCGTCATGGGATGCTGAATACTCTGTCTCTTTGATCTTGCGCAATTCCCGCGGGAAAACCGCGGCACACTTTTCCTGGAATTGCTCTAGAGAAGTTCGCGGGTGAAGCGGTTGCGGACAAGCCGGTAGAAAGGGACAGGTCCGCCCGGCCGCAGCAGCGGATCGTCGGCGAGCCGTTTTTCCAGATCGTCCAGGATCATTCGGGTGATGTCGGGTATGTCGGCCTGCTTGGCCTTGGCGAGCGGCAGCCAGACCAGTTCCTCCAATTCGTTGGTCGGGCCGCCATCGGCCAGTTCGACGGCGACATCGCCACGCCAGGCGCTGAAGAAGCGGGTGTCGAAGCGGCGCACCCGGTTCGGCGGCGTGATGGCGCGCGCGACGAAGCGCAGCGCTTCCAGCGACGGTGCCACGCCATGTTCGACGAAACCCTGCCAATCGCGCCTGGTCGTGGCAAAGGCGCCTTTGCGGCCGATCAGCAGGCCGGCTTCCTCGTAGGTCTCGCGGACCGCCGACAAAGCAATGGCGCGGGCACGGGCGCGGCTGGTGCGGCCGGGGCCGGCCGTCAGCTTGGCTTCTTCGTGCTGGTCGAGTGCCGTCGCTGTCGGTATGCGGCTGTCGGCAGGGTCTGTTCGGCCGCCGGGGAACACGAACTTGCCTGGCATGAAAGCGTGTGCGGCGTGGCGGCGTCCCATCAACACCTGGACGTCGTCGCCATTGCGGTCGAGCAGGATGAGCGTCGCGGCGTCACGCGGACGCAGGCGCCCGCCGCCATGCGTGGCAAGACCCTTGTCGAGCTTGTCGGCATCCGCCTTGGTCAATGCTTCCATGCGCAGGGACCTAGCGGAAACTTCTTGCATGCGAAAGTAGCCTTAGCGATTGGCGTGTTGCGCCAGCGGCGCCTCAGGCGCCGTGGTGGGACTCCGTCCCATCCTTTTCGCCACCGAATCCGTGCATATAGAACGCCCATTGCAGTCCGATGACGGCGCCCTTGACCGGTTGCAGCAGCGCGATGGAGAGCAGGATGGTCAAAGGCACCCATATGGCAATGTGCTGCCAGGTGGAGAGCGTCGAGGTCGCTTCCACGCCCATGAAGGCACCGAGAACGATATGGCCGACGATGACGATGACCAGGTAGGCTGGCAGATCGTCGGCGCGATGGTGATGGATCTCCTCGCCGCAGACGCTGCAGGTTTCGACAGTCTTGGTGAAGCCGCGGAACAGCTTGCCTTCGCCGCAGTTCGGGCAGCGGCCCAAGAGGCCCCGCTTCATCGCCGTCCACAGTGGGCGGGCAATCCGGCCAGACTGATGTTCGCCGCCAAAAACCTGTTGTTCCATCATCGTCTCCTGCCGCGCGACCCCGGTCGCGATTGCGACGCACGGGCCCGGCCCTTAGCCTTGTGAAACGACCTGCTGGAGCCTGGCAGGGGCTTTGGCTCGGTCAACATCTCGAAGCGCATCGCGCCGGCCATTGGCGCCACCTCGACGAGCCGGACCTCGACGCGGTCCGCGAGCTGGTAGCCTTTGCCCGAGCGTTCTCCGAACAGGGAGCGGGCCGTTTCATCGTATATATAGTAATCGCCGCCCAAAGTTGAAACCGGGATGAAACCATCGGCGCCATATTGCGGCAATTGGACAAAAAGTCCTGATTTGGTGACGCCGGAGATGCGGGCGTCGAAGCGGTCGTCGATGCGCTCAGCGAGGTAGGCCGAAATCAGCCGGTCAACCGTGTCGCGCTCGGCAGCCATTGCGCGCCGCTCGGTGCCGGAGATCAGCACCGCAACGTCTTCGAGGCGGGCCTCCTCATCCTGCGTCAGTCCGCCTGGGCCCAGGCCGAGCGCGGCAATAAGTCCGCGATGCACGATCAGGTCGGCGTAGCGGCGGATCGGCGAGGTGAAATGGGCGTAACGGCTGAGGTTGAGGCCGAAATGGCCGATGTTCTTGGGTGAATATTCGGCCTGGCTCTGCGAGCGCAGCACCACTTCGTTGACCAGCGCCTCGTTGTCGGCGCCGCGCACACGCTCAAGAATGCCGTTGAACTGGCTGGGCCGCATCTGGGCGCCGCGTGCCAATGACAGGCTAAGCGTCTGCAGGAATTCGCGCAGCGATTCCTGCTTGGCCAGCGACGGCGCGTCATGGACGCGATAGACCAGCGCCTGCTTCTTGCCCTCCAGCGTTTCGGCCGCGGCGACATTGGCCTGGATCATGAACTCTTCGATCAGCTTGTGGGCGTCGAGCCGCTCCGGCACGACGACGCGGTCGACCGTGCCATCCGGCTTGAGCAGGATCTTGCGCTCCGGCAGGTCGAGCTCCAGCGGCTGTCGGCCGTCGCGGCCGCGCTTGAGGATCGCATAGGCCTCCCACAGCGGCCTCAGCACAGTGTCGAGGATCGGGCCGGTCTTGTCGTCCGGTACACCGTCGATCGCGGCCTGGGCCTGGCTATAGGCCAGCTTGGCCGCCGACTTCATCATGACGCGGTGGAAGGAATGCCTGATCTTTCTGCCCTCCGCGGAGAAAGTCATGCGCACCGCGAGTGCCGGACGATCCTGACCCTCGCGCAGCGAACAGAGATCGTTGGAGATGCGTTCGGGCAGCATCGGCACGACGCGATCGGGGAAATAAACCGAATTGCCGCGCTTCAGCGCTTCGCGGTCGAGCGCCGTGCCATGGCGGACGTAGGCCGCGACATCCGCGATGGCGACCGTCGCGATGACGCCGCCGGGGTTCTTTTCGTCGAGGTCAGGGGTGGCGAAGACCGCGTCGTCATGGTCCTTGGCGTCGGCCGGATCGATGGTAACCAGCGGCAGGTCGCGCCAGTCCTCGCGATGGTCAAGCGTCGCGGGCTTCGCCGCCTCGGATTCGGCAATGACGTCGGCTGGGAAAATGTGGGGAATGTCGTGCGCGTGGATGGCGATCATCGAAACCGCCCTTTCGCTGGTCAGCGAACCCAGCACATTCAGCACCTTGGCGCGGGGCAACCCAAAGCGGGAGGCTCGCGCTGGCTCGACTTCGACCAGGTCGCCGTTTTTGGCGCCGTTCTGGAATTCCTTGTCGACGATCAGCTCGGGCTGGCGCCGTTCCACCGGCTCGATGCGGAAGCTGCCGTCCTGAAGCACGCGAAAGACGCCGAGGACAGCGTCCGTGCGCTTCTCGAAGATCTTCATCACTCGGCCGGTATAGGCAGGCCCTGACGGATCGTCGGTCGGGAAGGTTTTGGCCAGCACGCGGTCGCCGATGCCTGGCGCGGGACCGTTGCCGCTGCGCGAAACGCGGATCGAGACCACGGGAGGCTCGCCCGGACCGACTGCCTCGGCCGGGTGCGCCAGCAAGATGCCATCGCCGTCGCGGCCAAAGATGTCGAGCACGGCGACATGGGGTAGGGCGCCGACCCTGGCCAACCGCTTGCGCTCCTTGGTCAGAACGCCTTCGTCCTGCAGGTCGCGCAGGAGATCTTTCAGCCAGACGCGGTCGTCGCCGCGCAACGCGAACGCCTTGGCGATGTCGCGCTTTCCGGCGCGATCTGGGTTTTCGGCGATATAGCGCAGGATTTCGTCGCGCGAGGGCCGATAGTCGTCCTTGACCTTGGCCCGGGTGTCGGCGGTGCGGGGATCGCCGTGACTTCTTCCGGTGATCCTGCGCGCCACGCCGTTCTACCCTTTTTTCTTCGCGGCCGGCTTCTTGGCCGCTGTTTTCTTGGCGGTGGGGGCTTTGATTGCCGCCGCCTTGCGGAACGGCTTCTTGCCACCGCCGCCCTTGGCTTCCTTCTCGGCAATCAGCGCCAGCGCATCCTCGATCGTCACCGATTGCGGATCCTTGCCCTTGGGCAGCGTGGCGTTGACCTTGCCGAAATTGACGTAGGGGCCGTATTTGCCGTCGCGCACGACGATCTTGCCGCCATCCGGATGGTCGCCAAGCTCCTTCAGAGCCGCAGGCGTGCCACCGTTGCGGCCACCCTTGCCCTTGGACTGCTTCTCGGCAATCACTGTGACGGCACGGTTGAGGCCAATGGAAAACACATCCTCGATGCTGTCGAGATTGGCGTAGGTGCCATCGTGCAGCACGAACGGCCCGTAACGGCCGAGGCCCGCCGAGATCATCTTGCCGGATTCGGGATGTTTGCCCACGTCGCGCGGCAGCCCCAGCAAGGCCAGCGCCTTCTCATGGTCGATGGAATCAGGCGTCCAGCCCTTGGGCAGGCTCGAACGCTTTGCCTCCTTGCCGTCGCCGCGCTGGATGTAGGGGCCGAAGCGCCCCGAGCGCAGCGTGATTTCCTCGGCCGTATAAGGATCCTTGCCGAGCAACTTGGTACCGTCCTCGCCGCCGCCATTCTCGCCATTGGGATTGGCGGCGTCGCCGAGCTGGCGGGTGAAGGAGCATTCGGGATAGTTCGAGCAGCCGACGAAAGCGCCGAACTTGCCGAGCTTCAGCGACAGATTACCGGTGCCGCATTTGGGGCAGATGCGCGGGTTGGAACCGTCCTCGCGGGCGGGAAAAACCAGCGGTGCCAGTTCCTCGTTCAGCGCATCGAGCACATCGGTGACGCGCAGCTCCTTGATGTCGGCGACGGCGCCCGAGAAATCCTTCCAGAAATCGCGCAGCACGTCCTTCCAGGCGAGCTTGCCGTCGGAGATCTCGTCGAGTTTCTCCTCCAGCGACGCGGTGAAGTCATACTCGACATAGCGCGCGAAGAAGCTTTCCAGGAAAGCCGACAGCAGGCGGCCCTTGGCCTGCGGCACCAGCCGGCGCTTGTCGATGGTGACGTAGTCGCGGTCCTCGAGCGTCTTCAGGATCGCGGTGTAGGTCGAGGGGCGGCCGATGCCGAGTTCTTCCAGCTTCTTGATCAGCGACGCCTCGGAGTAGCGCGGCGGCGGCTCGGTCGTGTGCTGGGTGGCATTGATCGCGCGGCGGGCAAGCTGCTCGCCGGAGCGGATCTCGGGCAGACGGCGGTTTTCCTCGTCTTCGGTGTCGTCGTCCTTCTGATCGGTGTAGGCGGCGATGAAGCCGTCGAAGCGAACGACCGAGCCGACAGCGCGAAGTTCCGCGGTGCGGGCGCCATTCAGCGCCTCGATCTCGACAGTGGTGCGCTCGATCTCGGCCGACTGCATCTGGCTGGCGATGGCGCGCTTCCAGATCAGTTCATAAAGCCGCATCTGGTCGGAATCGAGATATTGCCTGACCGATGCGGGGGTGCGCATGAAATCCGTCGGCCGGATGGCCTCGTGCGCTTCCTGGGCGTTCTTGGCCTTGGCGGTGTACTGGCGTGGTTTCTCCGGCAGGTACTTCGGGCCGAATTCCTTCGCAATGGCATCGCGAGCAGCATCGATCGCCTCGGGGGCCATCTGCACGCCGTCGGTTCGCATATAGGTGATCAGGCCGGTGGTCTCGCCGCCGATCTCCATGCCCTCATAGAGCCGCTGGGCCACCTGCATGGTGCGCGTGGCCGAGAAGCCGAGGCCCGATGAGGCGGCCTGCTGCAATGTCGAGGTGGTGAAGGGCGGACCGGGGTTGCGCCTGGTCGGCTTGGCTTCGACGGACAGCGCCTTGAAGGTGGCGCCTTCGAGCATCGCCTTGATGTCGTCGGCCTGTGCCTTGTTGGCAATGTCGAGCTTTTGCAGCTTCTTGCGCTCGAAGGCGGTGAGGCGGGCTTCGAAGGTCTCGTTGCGCGGCGTGCCGAGGAGAGCTGATATCTGCCAATATTCCTCGCGGATGAAGCGCTCGATCTCGGATTCGCGGTCGCAGACCAGGCGCAGCGCCACCGACTGGACGCGGCCGGCGGAGCGGGCGCCCGGCAATTTGCGCCACAGGACAGGCGACAGGGTGAAGCCGACGAGATAGTCGAGCGCGCGGCGGGCCAGATAAGCGTCGACCAGCGGCGCATCGATCTGGCGCGGATTGGCCATCGCCTCCAGCACCGATGATTTGGTGATGGCGTTGAAGACGACGCGGCTGACCGGCTTGTCCTTCAGCGCGCGCTTCTGCTTGAGCACTTCCAGAACGTGCCAGGAGATGGCTTCACCTTCGCGATCCGGGTCGGTGGCAAGGATCAGGCCGTCGGCGTCCTTGACCGCCTTGGCGATGTCGGCGAGCCGCTTGCCGGAGGCGGTGTCGACCGCCCAGGACATGGCAAAATCCTCATCCGGGCGCACCGAGCCATCCTTGGCCGGCAAATCGCGGACATGGCCGAACGAGGCCAGAACCTTGTAGTTCCTGCCCAGATATTTGTTGATTGTTTTTGCCTTGGCCGGCGATTCGACGACGACGACGTCCATGAGGTCTCATATCAGCTGTGATGCGGCAGAAGAATTCCGCTGCGCGCGACGAAATCTCGGTTCTGTTCGTCGCTCACATGGCCGCGCTTTTGCATCCGGTCAAGGGCAGGCGCCCAAAATGCGGGGCCGCCGACAGCAATACACTCTAAGAGTGTATGGAGAACATCACATATTTTAGAATGAGTGGGCGCAAGCCTCGGAAGATTGGGAGAAGTTCAATTTGTTGCTGGTCCAATCGGGCTGGAATGGGCCAGGTCGAGTCCGGCGACGGCCCGGCCGCCGGACTCGGAGGGATGCCCGGCGGCCGTTGAGAAGTCCCGTTTGGCGGAACTCCCGATGGGAAACTCAGTCCGCCTTGACGACGTGCCAGACGCCGGCGACGCCATCCCCCGTCACGTCGCCGGCCTTCTTGTCCTTGATGAAGGTGTAGACCGGCTTGCCGTCATGGGCCCACATCTTGGTGCCGTCGGTACGGTCGACGACGCTCCATTCATCGTCCGCCTTGGCGCCGGCCTTGGCCTTCAGCGGCGGCCAGTTGGCGGCGCACTTGTCGTAGCAGTTGGTCTTGCCCTTTTCGTCCTTGTCATAGGTGTAAAGCGTCATGCCGTTGGCGTCGGTGTNGATCTTGGCGCCATTGACCTCGGCTTCCTTCCACGCTTCGGCGGCAAAGGATACGGCGCTGCTGAGCAGGAGCGCGGCCAGCGCTGCGGTTATCGTTTTCATGGAAATCTCCGTGGCTGATATTCGAAGGCGCGCGGGAAATCGCGGCCTCGTCGTGTCAACGCCTTGCGCGGATGCTTTCTTCCCCGCCCGCGATGACTTACCACACGATGGTGATTGGCGGACAAACCGGCGTGCCGCTATATCGTCGCCAAAGGTTGGAGTTTTGGAATGGCATTGGATATCGGCTATGTCAGCGCGGTCGGGGCGGGGGCCATCTCGTTCCTCTCGCCATGCGTGCTGCCGCTGGTGCCGCCTTATCTCTGCTACATGGCCGGCGTCTCCGTCGACGATTTCCGCGGCAATGCAGGTGCGACGGCACGCGAGGGCGCGCGCGGCGCGCTGCTCTATTCCTCGATCGCCTTCGTGCTCGGTTTTTCCACCGTGTTCGTNACGCGAGGGCGCGCGCGGCGCGCTGCTCTATTCCTCGATCGCCTTCGTGCTCGGTTTTTCCACCGTGTTCGTGGCGCTAGGCGCCGGCGCGTCGACCATCGGTCGGCTGCTGCGCGTCTGGCAGGAGCCGCTGGCGATGGGCGCCGGCGTGCTGATCATCCTGATGGGCCTGAATTTTCTCGGCATCCTGCGTATTCCGCTGTTGTCGCGCGAGGCGCGTTTCCAGTCGCAGGGCAAGCCGGCAAATGCTATCGCCGCCTATGTCATGGGGCTCGCCTTTGCCTTCGGCTGGACCCCCTGTATCGGCCCGGTGCTGGGGCCGATCCTGACCCTGGCCGGCGGCCGCGAAACGGTGGGCGAGGGCGCGCTGCTGCTCGCCGCCTATTCGCTCGGACTTGGCATCCCGTTCCTGATCGCGGCGCTGTTCTCCGGCGCCTTCATGCGCTTCCTCGGCAAATTTCGCGTCCATCTCGGCCGCGTCGAAAAGGCCATCGGCGCACTGCTGGTGGTCGCTGGCGTCTTTTTCCTCACCGGTGGCGTGCAGACGGTGTCCTACTGGTTGTTGGAAAATTTCCCGGTGCTGGGGCGGCTGGGCTGACGCTTGTCGACTTGCGGTGAGGTACGGGATTTCAACTGAGGACCCGCTGATTGAGAGTCAGCTGCTTTATCATCTCACCGGAATTTAACCGCATTGGTGCAGCATGGCGCCACTGCTATCGTGTCTTGATTCCCAACCCTTTCATACGGTTGCCCGTCCATGAGCCAGAGATCCTGCCTGTCCGTCATCCTCGCCGCCGGCGAAGGCACGCGCATGAAGAGCGCGCTGCCGAAGGTGCTGCACCAGATCGCGGGCCTGCCGATGGTCGCTCACGTGGTGAAGGCGGCCGACGCCGCCGGCGCCACCAGCGATGCGATCGTCATCGGACATGGAGCGGAAGAGATGCGCAAGGCGGTAGCGAAATTTTCACCCAAGGCCGAAACCTTCGTGCAGGAAGAGCGCTTGGGTACGGCGCATGCTGTTCTTGCCGCACGTGAAGCTATATCAAGGGGTTATGACGACATCCTGGTGATGTTCGGCGACACGCCGCTGATCGATGCGGAAGCGCTCACGATGGCGCGGCTGAGATTGGCGGAAGGTGCTGCCGTCGTGGTGGTCGGATTCCGCCCACCCAATCCGACCGGCTATGGCCGGTTGATCGAAAAGGATGGCAAGCTCACGGCTATCCGCGAGGAAAAGGACTGCTCCGAAGAGGAGAAGAAAATCGGCTTCTGCAATGCCGGCATGATGGCGGTGGCGGGCGCGCACGCGCTGACACTGCTCGACGCGGTCGGCAACAAGAATGCCAAGGGCGAGTATTATCTGACCGATATCGTCGAGATCGCCAGTGCACAAAATCTCGATGTCGTTGCCACCGAAGCCAGCTTCGAAAGCGCGCTCGGCATCAACAATCGCGCCGAACTGGCGCAAGCCGAAGCCATCTGGCAACAGCGCCGGCGCCATGACGCGATGCTGTCGGGCGTGACGCTGATCGCCCCGGAAACCGTGTTCTTCTCGTATGACACCGACATCGGCGCAGACACCATCGTCGAACCCAACGTCTGGTTTGGTCCGGGCGTGAGGATCGCCGGCGGCGCCAAAATCCACGCCTTCAGCCACATCGAGGGCGCCACCATCGGGTCCAATTGCGATGTCGGGCCGTTCGCACGGCTGCGGCCAGGCGCCGATCTCAGAAACAAGGCCAAGGTCGGCAATTTCTGCGAGGTCAAGCAAGCCGTCATCGAGGACGGCGCCAAGGTCAACCATTTGACCTATATCGGCGACGCGCGTGTCGGCGCGGGCGCCAATATCGGGGCGGGCGCCATCACCTGCAACTACGACGGCTACTCAAAGTTCTTCACGGACATCGGCGAGGGTGCCTTCATCGGCTCCAATTCCTCGCTCGTGGCGCCGGTGTCGATCGGCAAGGGCGGCTACATCGCCTCGGGCAGCGTCATCACCGAAAGCGTACCCGACGATGCACTGGCCTTCGGCCGCGCCCGCCAGAAGACGATCCCCGGCAAAGGCAAGGAATTGCGCGAACGCTTTGCTTCCGCGGCGGCCGCGAAGAAGAAAGCGGCTGGCGCCGACCATTAGCGATTGGGTCGACGGTCTGCTTTCTCGCCGAAGCCATCGAAAAACCGAATGATTGCAGTAACTGGATTGCAAGAGCGGGCTGTCATGGTGCATGCCTGCTGAAGCGTCCGTTACAGCGGACGAAATGCAATGTGACTTTCGCGGCAGGCCGGCCACGCCTAAATATCGCTGGTTTTCCGTTGGCAATCGGGGACTGTCTGCATGTGCGGTATCGTTGGAATCGTCGGCCACTCGCAGGTTGCGCCACTCATCGTCGACGCACTGAAGCGGCTCGAATATCGCGGCTATGACTCCGCCGGCGTCGCCACCATCGAGAAGGGCGAGCTCGGCCGCCGCCGTGCCGAGGGCAAGCTGGTCAACCTCGAACGCCGCCTCAAGGATGAGCCGCTCGACGGCATGATCGGTATCGGCCATACGCGCTGGGCAACCCATGGCGTGCCCAACGAGACCAATGCGCACCCGCATTTTTCGGACGGCGTCGCCATCGTCCACAACGGCATCATCGAGAATTTCGCCGAACTGCGCGAGGAGCTGATCCGCGACGGCTATTCCTTCTCGTCGCAGACCGACACCGAGGTTGTTGCTCACCTGGTAGCGCGCGAGCTTGCCAAAGGGTTGAAGCCGGTCGAGGCCGCGCATCAGGCGCTCAAGCGGCTGGAAGGCGCCTTTGCGCTGGCCATCATGTTCAAGGGTGACGAGGACCTGATCGTCGGTGCGCGCAATGGCCCGCCTTTGGCCGTTGGCCATGGCGATGGCGAGATGTTTTTGGGATCCGACGCCATCGCGCTCGCTCCGTTCACCAATTCGATCACCTATCTCGAGGACGGCGACTGGGCGGTGGTGCGCCGCGACGGCGTCGCCATCTTCGACATCGACGGCAAAAAGGTCGATCGCAAGCGCCAGCAGTCGCTCTCGACCAGCTTCATGGTCGACAAGGGCAACCGCCGCCATTTCATGGAGAAGGAGATCCATGAGCAGCCCGAGGTGATCTCGCACACGCTGGCTCATTATGTGGACTTCGTCTCCGGTGTCTCCAAGCCGCTCGATCTGCCATTCGACTTCGCCAAGATCGGCCGGCTGGCGATCTCCGCCTGCGGCACCGCCTATCTCGCCGGCTTGATCGGCAAATACTGGTTCGAGCGCTATGCGCGGCTCCCGGTCGATATCGATGTCGCGTCGGAATTCCGTTACCGCGAGATGCCGTTGTCGGCCAACGACGCCGCCTTCTTCATCTCGCAGTCGGGCGAGACCGCCGATACACTCGCCTCCTTGCGCTATTGCCGCAAGGCCGGGATGAAGATCGGCGCCGTCGTCAATGTGCGGGAATCGACCATGGCTCGCGAATCCGACGTCGTGCTGCCGACGCTGGCCGGGCCAGAGATTGGCGTCGCTTCGACCAAGGCTTTCACCTGCCAGTTGTCCGTGCTCGCGTCGCTTGCCGTGCGCGCCGGCGTGGCGCGCGGAGCGATCTCGAAGGAGCAAGAGAAAACGCTGGTGCGAGCGCTTTCGGAAGCGCCGCGCTATGCCAACCAGGTGCTCAAGCTCGAAGAGCAGATCGAACGGATCGCCCGGGAACTGTCGCGTTACAAGGACGTGCTCTATCTCGGACGGGACACCAATTTCCCGCTCGCCATGGAAGGCGCGCTGAAGCTCAAGGAAATTTCCTACATCCACGCCGAAGGCTATGCCGCGGGGGAGTTGAAGCATGGGCCGATCGCGCTGATCGACGAGAACATGCCGGTGATCGTGATCGCGCCGCACGACCGCATCTTCGAAAAGACCGTGTCCAACATGCAGGAAGTGGCGGCGCGTGGCGGCAAGATCATCCTGATCACCGACGCCAAGGGCGCGGCGCAGGTGAGCCTGAAGACGATGGAGACGATCGTGCTTCCGGATGTGCCGGAAATCATCTCGCCAATCATCTATGCGCTGCCGATCCAGATGCTCGCCTACTTCGCCGCCGTGTTCATGGGCACCGACGTCGACCAGCCGCGCAATCTGGCGAAGTCGGTGACGGTGGAATAGGCGCTTGTAAACAGGCGCCTTTAAAAACTTCGCAGTTCCAAAGCGCCTTCCGGTTCACTAATGTCGCGTCGCAATAGCGCCTCCGGTGAACCATGTCAGACGCTCCCAAGACTTCCGGCATGACGCGGCTGAGGAACTATTTCCTCACGGGCTTCATCGTCTGCGCCCCGCTGGCGATCACCGCCTATATCGCCTGGTCGTTCATCGGCTGGGTCGATTCCTGGGTGAAACCGTATATTCCGGCGCGGTACAGCCCCGACACCTATCTGCCGTTTCCGGTTCCGGGGTTCGGGCTCATCGTCGCGCTCATCCTGATCACGCTGATCGGTTTCCTGACAGCCAACATTGTCGGCCGCGCCATAGTCGGCTTTGGCGAGCGCTTGCTTGGCCGCATGCCGCTGGTGCGCGGCATATACGGCTCGCTGAAGCAGATTTTCGAGACCGTGCTGTCGAACAAGGGCGACATGTTCCGCCAGGTCGGGCTGGTCGAATATCCACGCAAGGGCGTGTGGTCGCTGGTGTTCGTCGCCAGCGAAAAGGAAACCGAGATCAACCAGAAGCTCGACCAGGAAGGCGACCCGCTGATCGCCGTGTTCATGCCCTGCACGCCGAACCCGACGACCGGTTTCCTGATGTATGTTTTGAAGTCGGACATCGTGCCGCTCGACATGACCATCGAGGACGGCGCCAAACTGATCGTGTCGGCCGGGCTGGTAGCCCCCGAGGTGAAGACGAAACTGGTGACGCTGAACGGCGAGCCGATCAACGGAACCCTGGCCAATCCGCCGCTGGGACCTCATCCGGCCCGCAGGAGCCGCACGGCCTCGTCGCGGCCAAACAAGTAGAGCAGGAGCCGCAGCGCCTCGCCGCGGTCCGATTGCAGTTCGGGGTCGCGCGACAGGATCAGCCTGGCGTCGTCTCTGGCGGCCTCCAGCAGGTCGGCGTGCACCTCGATGCGCGCCACCTGGAAACCCGGCGTGCCGGACTGGCGGGTGCCCAGCAATTCGCCTTCGCCACGCAGTTTCAGGTCCTCCTCGGCGATCCGGAAACCGTCCTCGGTCTCGCGCATCACCGACAGCCGGCGTTTTGCGGTCTCGCCAAGCGGATCCTTGTACAGCAGCACGCAGGACGAGGGCTTGTCGCCGCGTCCGACCCGGCCGCGCAGCTGGTGCAACTGGGCGAGGCCGAAGCGTTCGGCATGCTCGATGACAATGATCGTGGCGTCAGGAACGTCGACGCCGACCTCGATGACCGTGGTGGCGATCAGGATGCGCGTCTCACCCTGCTTGAAGGCCCGCATCGCCTCGTCCTTCTCGACACCCTTCATACGGCCATGGACAAGGCCGATGCGATCGCCGAACAGTGGCTTCAGCGAGGCAAAACGATCCTCGGCCGACATCAGTTTTATTTCTTCGGATTCCTCGACCAGCGGGCAAATCCAGTAGATCTTCTGGCCATCCGCGACGGCATCGAGCATGCGGCCGACCAGCTCGTCGAGCCGCTCCAGCGGCAGCGTAACGGTGCGGATCGGCTGGCGGCCGGCCGGTTTTTCAGTCAGCTTCGACACGTCCATGTCGCCGAAGGCGGTCAGCACCAGCGTGCGCGGGATGGGGGTCGCGGTCATGACCAGCATGTCGGGCGCGTCGCCCTTGGCGGTGATGGCAAGCCGCTGATGAACGCCGAAGCGATGCTGCTCATCGATGACGGCCAGGACCAGGTCGTGGAAGCTGACGGTTTCCTGAAACAGCGCATGGGTGCCGACGACGATGTCTATCTCGCCGCTGGCAAGACCCGCCAGCGTTTCGGCTCGCTCGCGGCCCTTTTCACGGCCGGTCAGGATGGCAATGCGCAAGCCGACCCTGGCGGCAAGCGGGGTGATCGTCGCCAGATGCTGGCGCGCGAGGATTTCGGTCGGCGCCATCAGCGCCGCCTGGCCGCCGGCCTCGACAGCACGTGCCATGGCAAGCAGCGCCACCACCGTCTTGCCCGAGCCGACATCACCTTGCAGCAGCCGCAGCATGCGCTCCGGATCGGCGAGATCAGCGTTGATTTCGGCGAGCGCGAATTCCTGCGAGGGCGTAAGCGAATAGGGCAGTGCGGCCCGCAGCTTCTCGACGATGCGGCCATCGCCGACGAGAGGGCGGCCTGACAGGCGCCGCACCTTTGCCCGCACCAGGGCCAGCGAGACCTGGCCGGCGAGCAATTCATCATAGGCAAGGCGGCGCCATGCAGCCCCTTCGACCGCGACATCGATCGGGTCGGCGGGATAATGGACGCGGGTCAGCGCGTCGCCGAAGGACGCGAAGCTCTCGCGGCGCATGAAGGCATCATCCTGCCATTCCGGCAGCTCCGGCAGGCGGCTGAGCGCCTGGCCGATCGCACGGCGCAGCACCTTGCCGGACAGTCCCGCGGTCAACGGATAGACCGGCTCCACCAGCGGCAGGTTCTCGGCTTCGCTGGCGAGCGCGATATGGTCGGGGTGGACCATGGTCGGGCGGCCGTTGAACCATTCCATCCGGCCTGACACCACGACAGGCTCGCCCACAGGCATTGCCTTTTCGAGATAGGCGGCATGGGCATGGAAGAAGGTCAGGCCGATTTCGCCGGTGTCGTCATGGGCGTACACCCGGTACGGCACCGACCTGTTGCCGCGCGGTGGCGGCTGGTGGCGGTCTATGCGCAACTCAAGCGTCACGATCGCGCCTTCGGCCGCGAGTGCGATGCCCGGCCGGTTTCGGCGGTCGATGACGGTGTGCGGCAGCACGAACAGGAGGTCGCCGGCGCGTGCGGCGCGGTCGCCGAGATCGGCGGCAACGACCTTCTCGATCAGCGCGCCAACCTTCGGCCCGACGCCGGCAAGCGAGGTGATCGGGACAAACAGGGGATCGAGGATGGAAGGACGCATGATGTCAGCTTATGTCGCGACGGCCGCAGCGCAAGGCTGACAGCGCCCACTATCCACGCTATATGCGCCGCTTGTAGCGAGGATGCGGCACAATGACCGGAACGAAACGATCAAGCGAGGGGCTGGACGCGCATCGCCGCAAGCTGTTGTTCCGTTCGTGGCATCGCGGCATGCGCGAGATGGACCTCATCCTCGGCACCTTCGCCGATGCCGAGATCGGCACCTTGACCGCCGAGGAAATCGACCAATATGAGGGGCTCCTCGATATTGTCGACACGGAATTCCTGCCGCTGGTCACGGGCGAACGCCCGGTCCCGGCGGAGATCGACTGTGCCGTCCTGCAAAAAATCCTGGCGTCCCGCCGGACAATGACTTTCTGAACACACAAGCAATTCCAGGAAAAGTGCGAAGCGGTTTTCCCATGGGAATTGCGACAAACAAGACCGTGATTTGATGGCTCTCATTCCCACCATTGGCTTGCCGAAGGGCCGCGCCGGCCAGTTCATCGTTGACGGTGTCGCGGACGGCTACGAGGCTTTCGCGCTGGTGCAGACGGCGCTCGAGATCGCACCCGACAAGCCGGTGCTGTTCGTGGCCCGCGACGGCCAGCGCCTGCCTTCCATCATCGAGGCGCTGTCGTTCGTCGCGCCGGGCCTGCCTGTGCTGGAACTGCCTGCCTGGGACTGCCTGCCATACGACCGTGTTTCGCCCGGTTCGGATGCCGCCGCCAAGCGCCTCGATGCGCTGACCGCCATGATCGCACTGGCGAAGAAGCCGCACCGTGCGGTCATTCTCACCACCGCCAATGCGCTGCTGCAGCGCATTCCGCCCGCGGAGCTTGTCGAGGCCCAAACCTTCCACGCCCGGCCCGGCAACCAGATCGACATGAATGCGTTGATCGCGCGGCTGGAGACGTCGGGATTCGAGCGGGTGCCGACCGTGCGCGGCATCGGCGAATTCGCGGTGCGCGGCGGCATTCTCGACCTCTTTGCGCCCGGCTGGAGCGAGGCGCTGAGGCTTGATTTCTTCGGCGACACGCTGGAATCGATCCGCGTCTTCGATGCCGCCACGCAGCGCACCACCGGCCAGCGCAAGTCGATGGCGCTTCAGGCGATGAGCGAGGTGGCGCTGACGCCCGAAACCATCAGCCGCTTCCGCCGCTCCTATATCGAGGCTTTCGGCGCACCCCAGCGTGACGACGGACTCTATGCGGCGGTCAGCGAAGGCCGGCGCTTCGCGGGCATGGAGCATTGGCTGCCGTTCTTCTACGAGCGGCTGGAGACGGTGTTCGACTACCTGCCCGACGCACCCGTGGTTTTCGACCATCTGGCACATGAGGCGCTGGCCGAGCGCCATACGCTGATACTCGATCACTACGAGGCGCGCAAAAAGCAGGCTGACGCGGCGCTCAAGGATGCGGTTCCCTACAAGCCGGTGGCGCCGGATCTGCTCTATCTCTCGCCGGAGAATCTGAAGGCTTCGCTTGGCGAGCGCGAAGACATCGACTTTACCGTGTTCGACGCGCCGGACCTGGGGAGCAAGAAAGTCTTCCACGCCGGCTCGCGCCATGGCCGCAGCTTCGTCGAGGAGCGAGCCGATCCGAACGTCAATGTCTTCGATGTCGTCGTCCGGCACATAGCCGACGAGCGCGCGGCGCGCCGCCGGGTCGTTATAGCCGGCTGGACCGAAGGCTCGCTCGACCGGCTTGGCCAGATCCTGGCCGAGCACCGTCTCGGCAATCTCAAGCAGGTCAAGACGCTGGCAGAGGCCGAACAGCTCGAGCCGGGACAGGCCGCATTGGCGGTTTTGCCACTGGAATCCGGCTTCGAGACTGAAAAGCTGGTTGTCGTCGCCGAACAGGACATTCTGGGTGACCGGCTGATCCGGCGTTCGAAGCGCAAGAAGCGCGCGTCCGACTTCATTGCCGAAGCCTCGGCCTTGTCGGCCGGCGATATTGTCGTCCATGCCGACCATGGCATTGGCCGTTTCATCGGCCTGCGCACCATTGAAGCGGTCGGCGCGCCGCATGACTGCCTGGAAATCCATTATGCCGGCGACGACCGGCTATTCCTACCGGTGGAGAACATCGAGCTGTTGTCGCGCTACGGCTCCGACACGGCCGAAGCGACGCTCGACAAGCTCGGTGGCGGCGCCTGGCAGTCGCGCAAGGCGAAGCTGAAGCGGCGCCTGCTCGACATGGCCGGACAACTGATCCGCATCGCCGCCGAGCGGCAGATGCGGGCGGCACCGGCCCTGGTGCCGGCCGAAGGCCTCTATGACGAGTTCGCCGCCCGGTTCCCTTACGAGGAAACCGACGACCAGCAGACGGCCATCGACTCGGTACGTGACGATCTCGGCGCGGGTAGGCCGATGGACCGGCTGATCTGCGGCGATGTCGGCTTCGGCAAGACCGAAGTGGCGCTGCGCGCCGCCTTTATCGCGGCGATGGAAGGGTTTCAGGTCGCGGTGGTGGTGCCGACGACATTGTTGTCGCGTCAGCATTTCAAGACATTCTCGCAGCGCTTTTCCGGACTGCCGATACGTGTCGCACAAGCGTCGCGGCTGGTGGGCTCAAAGGAGTTAGCCGAGACCAAGAAGGGCATTGCCGAAGGGCAGGTCGATATCGTTATCGGCACCCATGCGCTGCTGGGCTCCGCAATTTCGTTCAAGAATCTCGGCCTGCTGATCATCGACGAGGAGCAGCATTTTGGCGTCAAGCATAAGGAACGGCTGAAGGACCTGAAGACCGACGTCCATGTTTTGACCTTG
The DNA here is from genome assembly GCF_000502915.1 of Mesorhizobium sp. LNHC209A00. Classification (NCBI taxonomy): domain Bacteria; kingdom Pseudomonadati; phylum Pseudomonadota; class Alphaproteobacteria; order Hyphomicrobiales; family Phyllobacteriaceae; genus Mesorhizobium; species Mesorhizobium sp. LNHC209A00. Next base: position 29,309 of record NZ_AYWT01000001.1, on the reverse strand, counting down.
TCGGCGACGCCGATCCCGCGCACGCTGCAACTGGCGCTGACGGGCGTGCGCGAGCTGTCGCTGATTGCCACGCCACCGGTCGACCGCATGGCGGTGCGCACCTTCATCTCGCCCTTCGACCCATTGGTCATTCGCGAGACGCTGTTGCGCGAGCGCTACCGGGGCGGCCATTCCTTCTATGTCGTTCCGCGTATCAGCGATCTGGCGGAAATTCATGATTTCCTGAAGGAATCAGTCCCTGAGCTGAAGGTAGCGGTGGCGCATGGCCAGATGCCACCGGGCGAACTCGACGACATCATGAATGCCTTCTATGACGGCCAGTACGATGTGCTTTTGTCGACCACCATCGTCGAATCCGGGCTCGATATCCCAACCGCAAACACGCTGATCATCCATCGCGCCGACATGTTCGGCCTGTCGCAGCTCTACCAATTGCGCGGCCGCGTCGGACGCTCGAAGGTGCGCGCCTATGCGCTGTTCACACTGCCGGCCAACCGCAAGCTCACCGACACTGCCGAGCGCCGTCTGAAGGTACTGCAGTCGCTCGACACGCTCGGCGCCGGCTTCCAACTCGCCAGCCATGACCTGGATATCAGGGGCGCCGGCAATCTGCTGGGGGAGGAACAGTCCGGGCACATCAAGGAGGTCGGTTTCGAGCTCTACCAGCAGATGCTGGAGGAAGCGGTCGCCGAGGTGAAGGATTCCGGCGAGGTGCAGGATGGCGGCTGGTCGCCGCAGATCGCCGTCGGCACGGCGGTGATGATCCCGGAAGGCTACGTGCCGGACCTGCAGCTCAGGCTGGCGCTTTACCGCCGCCTCGGCGATCTCGAAAACACCGAGGAGATCGACGCTTTCGGCGCCGAACTGATCGACCGTTTCGGCCCGTTGCCGGAGGAAGTGAAACATCTTCTTAAGATCGTCTTCATCAAGGCGCTGTGCCGCAAGGCCAATGTCGAGAAGCTCGATGCCGGGCCGAAGGGTATCGTCATCCATTTCCGCAAGCGCGAGTTCTCGAACCCGGTCGGGCTTGTCAAATACATCGGCGAACAGGGCGCGCTGGCCAAGATCAGGGCCGACCACAGCGTGGTCTTCATCCGCGACTGGCCGACGGCGGAGAAGCGTCTGGCGGGCTCGGCTGTGGTCATGACGCAACTGGCGCGACTGGTGGAGAAGACGGCCTGATCTCGCCTTTCGGGCCGTCCTGGGCGCGTCAGCCATTCGCCAGCACCGCAATTCCGGTCTAGAATAGGAAATCGGCTTCGTGTATGGAGCCGCCACCCCAGTTGGGGCGAGAAATGGCGGGCGAGGGTGTCCGCCGGAAAGAGCGTTGGGTGCAGCGATGACGAAATGGTCGCCGAATTCGTGGAGAGCAAAGCCGATCAAGCAAGTTCCCGCCTATCCGGACCTTGCCGCGCTGAAGAACACGGAAGCCCAACTCGCCACCTTCCCGCCGTTGGTCTTTGCCGGCGAGGCGCGCAAGCTGAAGAAGCAGTTGGCGGCGGTTGCCGCCGGCGAAGCCTTCCTGCTCCAGGGTGGTGATTGCGCGGAGAGTTTTGCCGAGCATGGCGCCGACAACATCCGCGACTTCTTCCGGGTCTTCCTGCAGATGTCCGTGGTGCTGACCTTCGCCGGTGCGCAGCCGGTGGTGAAGGTCGGCCGCGTTGCCGGCCAGTTCGCCAAGCCGCGCTCGTCCGACAACGAGACCAAGGGCGAAGTGACGCTGCCGAGCTATCGCGGCGACATCATCAACGGCATCGAGTTCGACCAGAAGTCGCGCATTCCCGATCCCGCCCGCCAGGAAATGGCCTACCGCCAGTCGGCGGCCACCCTCAACCTTCTGCGTGCCTTCGCACAGGGCGGTTATGCCAGCCTGGAGAATGTGCATCGCTGGATGCTCGGCTTCGTCTCCGACAGCCCGCAGGGCGAGAAATACGAGTCGCTTGCCAATCGCATCACCGAGACGATGGATTTCATGCGCGCGGTCGGCATTACGTCCGAAACCAATTTCGCGCTGCGCGAAACCGACTTCTACACCAGCCACGAGGCCCTGCTGCTCGGCTACGAGGAGGCGCTGACCCGTGTCGATTCGACCTCGGGAGACTGGTACGCCACGTCGGGTCACATGATCTGGATCGGCGATCGCACGCGTCAACCCGACCACGCCCATGTCGAATATTGCCGCGGCATCAAGAACCCGCTTGGCCTGAAATGCGGTCCGTCGCTGACGCCGGACGGCCTCCTGGAACTGATCGACCTGCTGAACCCCGAGAACGAGCCGGGGCGGCTGACGCTGATCGCCCGCTTCGGTTCGGACAAGGTTGCCGACCATCTGCCGAAGCTGGTGCGTGCTGTGCAGAAGGAAGGCCGCAGCGTGGTCTGGTCCTCGGATCCGATGCATGGCAACACGATCGAGGCCGCCGGCTACAAGACACGGCCCTTCGACCGCATTCTGAAAGAAGTTCAGACCTTCTTCGAGGTGCATCGCGCCGAAGGCACGCATCCCGGCGGCATCCATGTCGAGATGACCGGCAAGAACGTCACCGAATGCACCGGTGGCGCCCGTGCCATCACCGCCGAGGAGTTGCAGGACCGCTACCACACCCATTGCGATCCGCGCCTCAATGCCGACCAGGCGATCGAACTGGCCTTCCTGGTCTCGGACCTGTTGAAGAAGAGCCATCCGGTGCAGCACAAGCAGGTCGCGAACGGCTGATCTCAGCCAATTGGAACCAATAAGGAAAAGGCGCCTGGGAAACCGGCGCCTTTTTTATTTCAACTTTCGGTTGCGCTTCCGACCGCGTCGGCGCAACCGGGAAAAGCGAAAGCCTCAGTCTTTCTTGTAGAGCAGCCAGCTTTTGCCGGCGCGCCCTGCCATGCCTGAATGCCTGGTGACGCGGTTGCGCCCGCTGACCTTGGAGCGGTAGAGCGCCCGATCCGCCTTGGTGTAGAGGTCTTCGGGGCCTTCGGCCTCTGATGCCATGCAGATGCCCATCGATACCGTCACGGTGCCGTAATTCATGCCGGTCTGGCTGCTGGTGAACGGCGTCTGCTCGACCAGGGCGCGAATGCGTTCCACGATTTCGTAGGTTGCGTCCTCGCTGGCGCCCTCGATGATCAGCGCGAACTCCTCGCCGCCAGTTCGGGCGACGAACATGTCGCCGCGAATGCTGGTCTGGAAAATCTCGGCGATGATCTGGATGATCTTGTCGCCGACAGGATGGCCATAGCGGTCATTGATGTCCTTGAACCGGTCGATGTCGACGAGGACAAGGGCATTGAACAGAATACCCTTGTTGCTGTTGTAGATCCTGGCGATTTCCTTGTCGAAAGCGCGACGATTCCAGATCTGGGTCAACGGATCCGTATCGGCCAGCCGCTTATATTCCTCGAGCTTCGACTTGACGCTCTCAAGCTCGGCCGTCTTGTCGCTAAGCGTCGCGGCGACCTGCCGACCGTGATCGATCGTCGAATTGGTTGCGATCGTCATTGCGTTGGCGATCTTTTGCAGAAGATCCTGGGAGAGAAGGCTGCGGTTGCTCAGGCCACTGGATGTCTCACCGAGAATCCGGCCGTATTTTTCGATATGGCTGCGCTCGCTGCGCAGGAGCGAGGCGACTTCCTCGAGTTCCCGGGCGATGACGTCCCTGGCGTGTTCGACGATGCCGGGACCATGGTTGTGGGCGAAGAAGGTGCGCCCGATCTGATCCAGCTCATCCTGAGTCGGCCGACTGCTCAGCGACAAAACGGCAAGACCGAGCTCGCGGTTGGTGCCGCTCAAGGCCTCATAGAAAATCTCATAGTTGCGCGGCAGGCCGAGCACGCCAAGCTGATGCATGGTCGCAACAACGGTGCTTGCAATGTTGGTGCTTCGTTCGGTCGGGGCTGCTGCCGGCTGCATGTCTGATTCACTCTTCCCCTTGGGTCCCGACGTGAAATTCGCGGGTCCATTGATCGCCGACCTGGGGAGCGCACCCGATGCTCCAGAACATCTTGCGAAGAGGTGCGTCCCCACCCGCGCCCTTCGCTTTGAGAGATCATAGTTGCGACAGCGCTAAAGTTTCCTTAATTCACCCGATTTCCCAGGTTCTTCCCTAGCTGGAGCTGTGAGCGCGTGAATTTTTGCGCCGCCATCGTGGGAAAACACCTCCGTTTGGTGTTTTTGAATTCGGAACCCTGCGGCGTGCTGCTGGCAACGAAACTGAATTTCGAATTCGTCACACCAATCGATGTCGCATTTGCTTGCGCGTAACCACCGCAAAGCTGGAATCTTGACAAGGATGCCAGGCAAGATGTCTTCGAGGAGTGCCGAAATGAGCGACAGTCACCAGGGATCATGCCTGTGCGGCGCGGTTCGCTTCCGGACAAGTGGGACACTGCGTGGCGTTGTCTACTGTCATTGTTCGCAATGCCGCAAACAGAGCGGGCATTTTTATGCCGCGACCAATGTTGCCGACGTCGACATCGCGATCGAAGGCACGGAAAGCATCACCTGGTATGAAGCGTCGGGCTTCGCCAGGCGCGGCTTTTGCAAGACATGCGGGTCGCTTCTGTTCTGGAAGGCAATGGATCAAGACTATATCTCGGTCATGGCCGGATCATTCGACAAGCCGACAGCGCTCAAGGGCGAATGTCATATCTTCGTCGGCGACAAGGGCGACTATTATTCGATCGACGATGGGCTGCCGCAGTTTGAAAAGTCGACACCGGCCATACCGGTCGCCGAATGAAATTTGGACGATCCGCCTTATTCCATTGATCGGGGCATTGCTTTATCCCGGGCCGGTGATTCCGAGAGGGGCCTTGGCATGCAGCGGCTGATCGATGCATTTATCAATTCGGTGCGGGCATTTCGCAAACTTGCGGTTAGCGAGAAGGCTTTCCAGCAGGAACTGATGCTGCTGGTGCTGGCCTTGCCTGCTGGCTGGTTCGTTTCAGTGTCGTGGCGCGGTTACGCGCTACTGATCGGCGCGGTGCTCCTCTTGATCATGGTCGAAGTGCTGAACACCGGCATCGAGGCGGCGTGCGATGCAATTTCTCGTGAATTCCATATCGATATCCAGCTCGCCAAGGATTGCGGCTCGCTGGCGGTGCTGATTTCAGTCGTGATTGCCGGCGGCGTCTGGGGCATCGCTCTCATCGAGCGCATTACGGGGGTGCCGATCTGAGACTTTGATCCCTATATGACAGTCACCAAAGGAGACCGTCATGGCAGAGGTCACGAATTCCTCGCTTCTTGAACGCCTGGGCCTGCCGGAAGACCTGCGCTGGCTGGCCGAAAAGTATCCGCGAGAGAACTGGCAGGCTCACGCCAACATTCACGGCATGGCCAATATGTGGCTGCAGCGGCATGACATGTTTCGCGAACTCGGCGGCATGCTCACCGGCGGCATTGGCAACTATCGCGAAGGCAGACTGACGGCTCCCGATTTCGCGCGCTGGTTCGCGCCGCGCCTCAACCATTTTCTCGGGCATCTCGACGGCCACCACAATGTCGAGGATTACCAGTATTTCCCGGCCTTCACCAAGGCGGAGCCCCGTCTGACGCGCGGTTTCGAGATTCTCGATGCCGACCACCACACCATCCATGAAGGATTGGAGCGCAACGCCGAGGCGGCGAACGCCTTCATCCGTACACTTCAGGAGAGTGAGGATAAGCAGCGCTTCGCCGCCGATACCTATGCCGACGAAAACAGCCGACTGATCGCGATGCTGACCCGGCATCTGGCCGATGAGGAGGACCTGATCATCCCGCTCATCCTCGATCGGGGGGACCAGGCGCTCGGCATCGACTGACGGTCAAAACTCCTTGTCGCGCTCCCGCTTGGCGATGTTGCGGGCGACAAACCAGGCAAGCACGGCCACGGCAAGGCCGATGCCGAGCCCGACGAACAGCCGCTCGTGCTTCATCAGCGCCTGGCCAATCAACTGTTCGGCTCCCAATCCGAAGACATAGCCGATCGTGCTGAACAGGACCGCCCAGATGACCGAGGAAATGGCGTTGAGGATGACGAAGCGCGGCGCCGCTATGGTTGAAAGGCCGGCCGCGATGCCGCCGACCAGGCGCATGCCGTAGACATAGCGGTTCGACAGCACGAAGATGTTGGGATGGGTGTTGAGCAGGCGGTAGGCGCGGCGAAAGCCGGGCCGCCGGCGCAGCCTGACGACATGGCGATTATCAGCGAAACTCCTGCCGAGGATGAAGAAAAAGGTGTCGCCACCGAAGGCGCCCAGCGCTGCCGCGACAAAGGCGTGCCACAGCACGAAAACATGCTGGTGGGCGAAGAAGCCTCCCAGGATCGCGACACTTTCGCCTTCGGCCACACAGCCGAGAAAAACCGCCAGCAACCCGTATTGCTCGATGAAATGGTGGATCGCCTCGCTCATGACGCCGACTGCTGTGACAGCCTTTCGTCGATCCGCTTGACCACTTCCGCCAGCCGCCCGATTTCGTCACGCATGCCGATGATCTGGCTGTGGCGCAGCTCGTCCAGCTTCTCATGCAGCGCCATGATCTCGATTTCGGCCTTCAGATTGACCTCATAGTCGTGGGCGGCATCGATGCGGTCGCGTTCGGTCTGGCGGTTCTGCGCCATCATGATCACCGGCGCCTGCAAGGCGGCGACCATCGACAGGACGAGGTTGAGGAAGATGAAGGGATAGGGGTCGAACGCATCGCGCGACAACAGCCAGACATTGCCCGAAGTCCATACGATCAGGAAGGCGATGAAGGTCAGGATGAACGACCAGGAGCCGCCGACGCGGGCGATCGTATCGGCAAGACGGTCGCCAAAGGTCTGGTGGAAAGCGACGGCCTTGTTGGTGTCCCTGGTGATGGTGGTACGTTCGATGGTGCTTTGCAGCACCCGGCTTTCCAACTGGCTCAGCCCATCCGGCTTTCGCTTCAGCCAACGGTTCGCCAGATCGTCGATCGTCTTGTTCATGGCCGTCTCCAAGCGCTTTGCCGCGCTAGAGGTAGAGGCTGCCGGCCCGGGCGGGAAGTGCTAGATTGAGGCGAACCGAGGGGGACCGATGGCCGACTTCAAGAAAATTCGCGCTCGTGCGGCAAATCGCAAGGGTGGTGAGGCGGAACTGATCTCGCTGTTGGGTCCGATACCCGACAACGCGGCGGTGGCCGACGTCACCGACGACCGTATCCTCTCGACCATGGCCGAACGCGTCTTTGCCGCCGGTTTCGTCTGGCGCGTCATCGAGCAGAAATGGCCCGGTTTCGAGGAAGCGTTCCTGCGCTTCGAGCCGAAGCGGCTTTTGTTCCAGCCCGAGGATTTCTGGCACGACCTGGCTTCCGACCAGCGCATCGTGCGCAATCCGCAGAAGATCAGGTCCGTTCGCGACAACGCCGCCTTCGTCGAGCGCGTGTCCCGGGAACATGGCGGCTTCGGCAATTTTCTCGCCGAATGGCCCGCCGATGACCAAGTCGGGCTGATGACCTATCTCGGCAAGCATGGCAGCCGGCTCGGCGGCAACACCGGCCAGTATTTTTTGCGCTGGCTGGGCTGGGGTGCTTTCGTCATTTCCGCCGACATGGCGGCAGCCCTTCGCGATTCGGGTCTCGACATCGCGGACAACCCGACATCGAAGAAGGACCTCGACAAGATCCAGGTCCAGATCAACCGATGGGCCGGCGAGACAGGCCTGCCGCGCCGGCATCTCTCGCGCATCCTGGCGATGTCGATCGGCGAAAACCACTCTCCGCAATCGCTGCGCGAGTATATGGGCGACGATTGACGGCTGAATTGGTCCAAACGAACGCCATTGCGAGGTGAATTCCGCCGCGCTAAGTCAGCAGCATGACCAAGAAGCTTGACATACTGCGTATCGCCATCGCCCAGCTCAACCCGACTGTCGGCGATGTCGCCGGCAACCTCGCCAAGGCGCGCGAGGCGAGGGCGGATGCCGCCCGCCAAGGCGCCGACCTTGTGCTCTTCACCGAGCTTTTCCTCGCCGGCTATCCGCCGGAGGATCTGGTGCTCAAGCCGGCCTTCCTCAAGGCATGCGAGCGGGCAGCGCAGGATTTTGCCGCGGATACCGCCGATGGCGGTCCGGGCGTCATCATCGGTACGCCGCTGAAGCGCAAGAGCGGCACGCATAATTCCATCGTCTTCGCAGATGGCGGCAAGATCATCGCCGAACGCTACAAGCTCGATCTGCCCAACTACGGTGAATTCGACGAGAAGCGCGTCTTCCAGGCCGGGCCCGAGATCCAGGGACCGGTCAACTTCCGCGGCGTGCGCATCGGCATACCGATCTGCGAGGACATCTGGGGCGACGTCGCGGTCTGCGAGACGCTGGCCGAAAGCGGCGCGGAAATCCTGCTGGTGCCGAACGGCTCGCCCTATTATCGCGCCAAGATCGACGTTCGCCACCAGGTCGTGATCAAGCAAGTCATCGAATGTGGCCTGCCGATCATCTACGCCAACCAGCTCGGCGGCCAGGACGAGCTGATCTTCGACGGCGCCTCCTTCGCTATCGGGGCGGACAAGACGCTCGCCTTCCAGATGAGTCAGTTCGAGGACGCGGTCGACGTCACCACCTGGAAACGTACCGATGACGGCTGGGTCTGTTCGGAAGGACCGATGTCGAAAATCCCGGACAAGGAGGAGGCCGACTACCGCGCCTGCATGCTTGGCCTGCGCGATTACGTCAACAAGAACGGCTTCAAGAATGTGGTGCTTGGCCTTTCCGGCGGCATCGATTCCGCGATCTGTGCCGCATTGGCCGTCGATGCGCTGGGCGAGGAACGGCTGCGTGCCGTCATGATGCCTTATCGCTACACTTCGAAGGATTCCCTCAAGGACGCCGAGGACTGCGCCCGCGCCCTCGGCTGCCGCTATGACATCGTCCCGATCTTCCAGCCCGTCGAAGGCTTTTTGCATGCGCTGACGCAATTGTTCGAAGGCACCAAGGAAGGCATCACCGAGGAGAATTTGCAGAGCCGCGCGCGCGGCACCATCCTGATGGCGATCTCAAACAAATTCGGCTCGATGGTCGTGACCACGGGCAACAAGAGCGAGATGTCGGTCGGCTACGCCACCCTCTACGGCGACATGAATGGCGGCTTCAATCCGATCAAGGACCTTTACAAGATGCAGGTCTACGCGCTCTCGCGCTGGCGCAACAGCCATGTGCCGCCGGGTGCGCTCGGGCCTTCAGGCGAGGTGATCCCGAAGAGCATCATCGACAAGGCGCCATCGGCCGAATTGCGCGAGAACCAGACCGACCAGGATTCGCTGCCGCCTTATCCGGTGCTGGACGACATCCTCGAATGCCTGGTCGAGAACGAGATGGGCGTCGACGACATCGTCTCGCGCGGCCATGACCGGGCGACGGTGGCGCGCATCGAACATCTGCTCTACATCGCCGAGTACAAGCGCCGGCAGGCGGCACCGGGCGTGAAGATCACCAGGAAGAATTTCGGCCGCGACCGCCGCTATCCCATCACCAACCGATTCCGGGATCGCGGCTAGTGGATCGATGCCGGATGTGCATCGGCGGATCAGGCAGGAACGTAGGTCAACCTGATCACGTCATCGTCAATCCGATCGCTGGCCACAAAGCGCAGTGGTGGCCGAGGGCCGGCGAAGAATGGTTTGCCGTGGCCAAGCACGACCGGGTGCAAGTAGAGTTGATATTCGTCGATCAGACCGAGGTCGGTTGCGCTTCGTGCGAGGTTGGGTCCAGACAGCGAAATCTCCCCAGCGAGACCAGCCTTCAGCCCACGTATCGCCGCCTCGATGTCATCCCGGACAAGTGTGGCGTTGGGGCCGACTGACTTCAGCGAGCGCGACACGACCCATTTCGGTTGGCTCCTCCACGCCGCCGCGAATTCGTGCCCTTCCGCGCTCCACTCGGGACGGTCTTCGTCCCAATAACGCATGACCTCGTACATGCCGCGACCGTATACACTGCCGGCAAGGTCGCGCACTTGGTCTATCCAGTGACGAAAGATAGTGGGGCGTGAGGGCATTGCCAGGTGGTCGACGTAACCATCGAGGGATTGGTTCATTCTGAAAATGAGCTTCGCCATGCCGCAAGATCTCCTACCGCGGTCTTCAGGATAGTCGGGGTCACCGTTACGCAGAAGCGAGATCGGGGCAAACCGTGCGCCGGCGAGCAAGCGTCCACCAGCCGTTGTTGCAAATAACCTCAGTGACTGAACCAGATACGCTTTGGGGACGGGCTGGTCTTGGCGATGCGTCGGGCTGTCACTATAAGGACCGTTCCGCGATTCATTTGCGGGAGGTCCGAATGGCAGTATTTCAAATGGTAATGCGAGGCCGCGAAGCTTAGGTCTCATCCGGTGTTCCGCGAGGGTCTGTCTCTCGTGCCGAAGCCGGATCGAGTTCAAGCTTATGCCGATGCCGGTCGCCGCCCTCCCGAGGGGCTCGACACCAATATGCCACTCCGCATCCCGGGCATCACCTGCCCTATCGCGGCTTTTCAATTTTCGACCTTACTGGGATCGGGCTCGTTTTGCGCCCGAATGACATCATGGCTCGTTTCAAGATCGATTTGCGCGCGAGCGCCTTTCGCAGCGTTCTTGGCTTCACACTTACCCATTGGCGGCGTCAGCCTTGGCGGCTCTCGCTCATCATGGGCGGCTTCCTGCTGTCGACGCTGGCCGACGTGCTGACGCCGCTCTATTCCGGTCGGCTGGTCGATGCTGTCGCGAGCAGCGCCGGAGCGGATGCCATTGCCTGGAACGCCGCGATGACGGCATTTGCCTTTTTGATGGCGCTGGCGCTGACTGGCGTCGTGTTGCGCAATCTTGCCTTCATGGGCATCGTTGAGCTGACACTCAAGATGATGGCCGACATCGCGGCCGACGCCTTCCTTCGCGTTCAGCGCTTTTCGACCGACTGGCATGCCAACTCGTTTGCCGGCTCGACGGTGCGCAAGGTGACGCGCGGCATGTGGGCGCTCGACCTGCTCAACGACACGATCCTGATCGCGCTGCTGCCATCGGTGGTCATGCTCGCCGGCTCGACGCTGCTGCTCGGCTGGTTCTGGCCGCTGATGGGCGCGGTCGTCGCGGCCGGCTCCCTGCTGTTCATCACGGTGACGGCCATGTTGTCGCTTGGCTATGTCGCGCCCGCGGCAAGGCTTGCGAACACCTGGGACACGCGCCTCGGCGGCTCGCTGGCCGACGCGGTCAGCTGCAATGCCGTGGTCAAGGGCTTTGGCGCCGAGGCGCGCGAAGAGCGCCGCCTCGCCACGGTGGTCGCCAAATGGCGCGACCGCACGCGGCGCACCTGGGTGCGCGGCACCATCAACGGCACCACGCAAGGGGCGCTGCTGCTGGTCATGCGGGCCGCCGTGATCGGGCTGGCGCTGATGCTGTGGTCGTGGGGGCAGGCGAGCGCCGGCGATGTCGCTTTCGTGCTGACCTCGTTCTTCGTGCTGCAAGGCTATTTGCGCGATATCGGCACGCATATCCGCAATTTGCAGCGTTCGATCAACGACATGGAGGAACTGGTCGATTTCCAATCCGAACCGCTCGGCATCGAAGACACGCCCGGCGCCGAACCAATTGCGATCACGCAGGGCCACATCGCCTTCGACAACGTCACCTTTCACTACGGCAGTCACCGGTCGCCGCTCTACCGCGACTTTTCGGTGGATATCGCGCCGGGCGAACGTGTCGGGCTCGTTGGTCACTCGGGTTCGGGCAAGACAACGTTCGTCAAGCTCATCCAGCGGCTCTATGACGTGAATGCGGGAAAGATCGTGATCGATGGCCAGGATATCTCGCAGGTCGCCCAGGCGTCGCTGCGCGGCCAGATCGCCATCGTTCAGCAGGAACCAATCTTGTTCCACCGGTCGCTGGCCGAAAACATCGCCTATGCCAGGCCAAGCGCGACGCAGGAGGAGATCGAGCATGCCGCCAGGCTGGCGAGCGCGCACGACTTCATCACCAGCCTGCCAAAGGGCTATGGCACGCTGGTCGGCGAACGTGGCGTGAAACTGTCGGGCGGCGAGCGCCAGCGCGTGGCGATCGCCCGCGCTTTCCTGGCCGATGCGCGCATTCTGATCCTGGACGAGGCGACGTCGAGCCTCGATTCGGAATCGGAGGTGCTCATCCAGCAGGCGATGGAACGGCTGATGGTCGGCCGCACGACACTGGTCATCGCGCATCGGCTTTCGACGGTGCGGGCGCTCGACAGGCTGCTGGTCTTCGATCGCGGCAAGATCGTCGAGGAAGGCTCGCATGACGAGTTGATCCGGCTGAAGGGTGGCATCTACCGCCGCCTGTTCGAGCGCCAGGCGCTGGAACTTACCAAGGGCCTCGTGATGTGACCCAAGGTGGCCTCCGGCTCCTGTCGGGGGCCACCTCTATCGGTGCCATAAGCCGGCGAGCCATGTGGCGCTCGCAACCGCAGGGCGAAGCCAAAGTCCCGAGTGCGTGACGTCTGTTTACGTTACCGGCCGAGATTCGTTGTTTCTACTTTTGGTTGCTGTATTCTGTAAAAGCAACCTTTTCGGTGTTTACGATGCGTCTCGTTTCCGCAAATGCCGGCGCGCAAAAGGTGACCGCCCCGTCGGTGCTGGATTCCCAGCACGGCTCGGTTCGGCCACTCGCCGCCGAAGATCTCGAGCGCGTCGCGGCACTCTTCCTGACGAAGTTTCGCCGCGGCCGGCGTCACCTCCTCGATCGCGCTATCGAGGAGACGGCCGAATACATGAGAAAGATCTATCTTGACCCCGCCGGCCAACCCGGTGCGAGCAGCGCTCTTGTCCAGATCACCCGGCAGGGCGATCTGGGCGGGTTCCTCGGCGTCCTGAAAGCCCGTTACGAGTTTAACGGCGCTGGATTGAATGCGGCGATCATCGGTCCGTTCATGGCCGACACCGGCGCCGATGATGGCTCGGCAGGACCGCAATTGCTGCGCGCCTTGCACCAAGGCGAATTCGATCTGCAACTGACGGATTCGGCCAACCGGGTGTCCCTGGCCTTCGCGCGACCGATGAAATACCAACTCCTGCCGGTCCATTGCCTGGGATGGACCTGCATCTTCCGGCCAGCCGCGATGGCCGCCGCCGCGCTGCATCGTAGATGGCCCGGCCTGCCTCGCTTGGCACTCGACCCGTGCGCGAGAGCACTCGACGCTGTCGCGAAGCGAAGGTTCGGGTCGCCTTTCCAGCCTTCATCGTCGCATCGGGTCCATGCCGAGCCGATCAATGCCGCGCAGTTCGCCGAGCGGCTGCCGACCCTTCTCTCCGATTACGCTCTTCGGCCGAGTTGGAAGGACGGCGAACTGCCGCGGCTGCTCGCGCTTGCGGCCGAGAAGCAGGCCGACGGACCACTTCATTTCGGCGGGACTTACGATGAGACAGGCAAAATGCTCGGTTGCTATGCCTTTTACGGCCGAGTCGGAGACATGGCGGTCCTGCTGCAAATCCAGACTTCCGGACACCACTGGGGCGCGACGCTGGACGGCCTCGTCGCGGCAGCGCGGGATATGGGCTGCGCAGGCATCACCGGGCAGACCCAGGGCAAGTTCATGCCTCACCTCTTCGGCTACAGGAATGTCTTCTTCCGCTATGCCGGCGGGACGATGGTCCGCTCGCGAATCGCCGAGGTTGCGCAAGCGGTCCGCTCCGGCGACATCGCTATCGGCGGCTTAATGGGCGACCGCTGGACCCGCCTGAGTTCAGACGACTTCGGCCGCTGATCGTCGTCAACCACCTGTTCGTCGGCTCCGTCGGCTGCTTGCCCTCTCATGGCGGGGCCTTGCGCCGCCTGCCGGCCCGGTCTTTTCATTCCAGCCGCCATGTTCTATGTCTTCGGCACGGCGCGGGGGCGCATCTTGTCAATCACAAAGGCATCCGGTACGCCCCGCCCATGACAGTTACCGTTCGTTTCGCCCCGTCACCGACCGGCCGCATCCACATCGGCAATGCGCGCACCGCTCTGTTCAACTGGCTGTTTGCCCTCAACAACAAGGGCCGCTTCATCCAGCGCTTCGACGACACCGACATCGCCCGCTCGAAGCAGGAATTCGCCGACGCCATCCTTTACGACCTGCACTGGCTGGGCATTTTCCCAGATGCCACCGAGTATCAGTCGCGGCGCTTCGAAATCTATGACGCGGCGGTGGAGCGGCTGAAGGCGGAGGGTGTTCTTTACGCCTGCTACGAAACACCGGAAGAACTCGATCTCAGGCGCAAGGTGCGCCGCACGCGAGGCCTGCCGCCGGTCTATGGCCGCGAGGCATTGGCGCTGACGACAGAGCAGGTGGCCGAATATCAGGCCGATGGGCGCCGGCCCCACTGGCGTTTCTTGCTGCCCAATTTCTCAGGCGATCCGCTGCAGACGGAGCGCACCGAGATCCGCTGGGACGATTTGGTGCGTGGCGAGGAGACAGTGGATCTGGCCTCGCTGTCCGATCCGGTGCTGGTGCGTGAGGACGGCACCTATCTCTACACGCTGCCCTCCGTCGTCGACGACATCGAGATGGGTGTCAGCCATGTCATCCGCGGCGACGATCATGTCACGAACACCGGCGTGCAAATCGCCCTGTTCAAGGCGCTGGGTGCCGAGCCGCCCGTCTTCGGCCACCACAATCTCCTGACCACCGTCTCGGGCGAGGGGCTGTCGAAGCGCACCGGCGCACTTTCCATCGAGAGCCTGCGCGATGACGGCATCGAGCCGATGGCCGTCGCTTCGCTGGCCGTACTGGTCGGCACGTCCGAGAATGTCGCGGCCGCGCATGACCTGACCGAACTCGCCGGCCATTTCGACCCGGCCGCGACCTCGAAATCGTCGTCCAAGTTCGATCCGGCCGAACTGTTCGTGCTCAACCGGGTGCTGCTGCATAATATGCCGTTCGACGAGGCGCGGGACCGGCTGATGGTGCTAGGTATTGCCGGTGAGCAGGCCGAACCATTCTGGCTGGCGGTGCGCGGCAATCTCGACCGGCTGGCGGATGCGGGTGCCTGGTGGCGCGTCCTGCGCGAAGGGCCGCGGGAGAAGCCCGACTTTTCCGACGACGACCGCGATTTTCTTCACCAGGCGCTCGATCTCCTGCCTGAGGAGCCGTGGAACGGGACGATCTGGAAGGATTGGACCGGCAAGATCAGGGAAGCGACCGGCCGCAAGGGCAAGGCGCTGTTCATGCCGCTCAGGCTTGCCCTTACTGGACTGCCTTCGGGGCCGGAGCTTGCAGATCTATTGCCCCTGATGGGTCGGGAAGGAACGTTGGCCCGACGACCCTGACCTTGCGCTGGTCCGGAGGCACGGCCGAAACGGGCGATGTCACGGGCTTGGCCGAGAGGCGCTTGATGGCCTCACGGTCGAGCCCGCCGTCCCTATTGGCCAGGGTCTCCGGGTCGGCACCCGGATCGGGCTTTAAGGCCGGTACCGGAACGAGCGGCGCCGCTTCCGGTTCGGGCTGTGACTGTTGTGGGCTTGGCGAGTTGCCGCCAATGATCTGGAAATTCTGCGCGGCGTTGCAGCCGCAAGCGGGCGGCCGCGACATGTTGGGTTGCTTGTAGAGATAGGCGGTCGGCAATTCGCCGTAGGGCCTGCCGGTGACCGATGACATCATCGATGCCGAATCATCGTCCATGCCGCGCGAATAAAAGACCTGCATCTCGGTGCCGGGACAGGCCGATTCGCAATTCTTCTGGTCGCGCTCGAAATCGCCGGGCGAGGCGGCGTTCGACATCGGGAAGAAATAGCCGTCGCAGGTGCGCACGCAACTGGTGTGGAACTCGCCGCCACTGCCCGGAGCGTCTGGAGCGCCGGGCAGGTTCAGGACGCGGCCGACATTGCGTTCCTCGCCGGGAGCGTCCGGCTGGTCCAATGTATCGACCTGGCGGTTGTCGCCGCCGAAAAGCTGGTCGAAGAGATTCGCATTGCCTCCATCTTCACGATTCGCCTCCAGCGGAGGCGCGCGGCGGGGGGACACCGCATCGTCACGGCAGTCATTGGCATCGAGCGCCGCCAGGATACGGCCCCGGTCGCGGTGTGGGCCGCTGCCGGCTAGTTGGGCGCGCTTGGCCTGCAGACTGTCGAGATTGGCGGTCATGCGCTCAATGGTGGCGTTCAGCCCGGCACACTGGTTGATGTTGCGCGAAAACAACGAGAACCCGCAGCCGGCGCTGCTCGCCTGACCGCGAGCTTTCGAGATCTGTTGGCGCTGCCTTTCGATCGCGGCATCGTATTTCCGGACCATTGCCGGGCCACCGCCACCGCCGCGTGAGGTCGCGGCGAGCTCGGCCTCCAGTTGACGGCAGACCCGCGAAGCGGCCTGGGGCTCGCTGACCACCACACCGGACAGCAGGAGGCCAAGCAGCACGGCAGCATGCGCCTGCTTCAAACCTCCGCTCGCCATCCGCCTCGATCCCGCTTGCCTGTGGTCGCCAAGGCTACCCCGTTCGCGGTTAATCGTCCATTTCGGAAGTTGCTTGGTTGCCGGCCGAAAAGCCGCGCGCATTCGATGTACCCATCAGTCTGGCAATGGCCGGGTGGGCCATCAGAACTTGTAGTTCATCCCGATCCTGACGGTACTGAACGTGTTGTCGAAAGTCGTGCTGGAGTTCGGCGCGTAGTTGATCGTCTGATCCCGCAGGTCGACGTATCGATATTCGGCATTTGCCGACCAGTGATCGGTGATTGCCTGCTCCAGCCCCGCGCCAATCGTCCAGCCAATTTTGGTGTTCTTTTCGGAATAGCTGTCGGCGGGGCCATCGAGATACCGGTTCTCGACACCCCCGATAGCGAGGCCGCCGGTCCCGTAGACAAGAGTGCTGCCGAAGGCATAGCCAGCCCTGGCGCGGATCGACCCGAACCAATCCACCTTGGTATCGTAGACATCGCCCCCGCCGACATTGACCTCGTCGGAATGCCCCTTGACATCGGCGCCCGAAATATCGGACTCGATCCCCAGAACCGTGGAATTGACCTGGTAATTGTAGCCGATCTGGACACCGCCCAGAAACCCGTCGATGTCGTAGTCCTGCGTGCCCCGGACCGCTAGCGTGTTTGGCAGGTTGTAGGTCGCGTCGGTTTTGCCGAACCCATAGCCAAGATGCCCGCCGACATAGACGCCGGACCAGTCATGCGCGGCCGGCTCCAGCCCGATGGCGTCGGCGGCAAACGCCTGTCCGCCAACCACAATCAGCATTGCCGATGCGAGCAACAGGGCTCTCATGACATTTTCACCGCCCAATCAGACGGCGTGACCATATCAAATTGACCCGGTCCGAGAAATCCGCATTCGTCCGATGCCGGATTCTCGGTTAAGAGTTGTCGGCTCGCAACACTCGATCCGCGAATGTGGTCCGTGTCGCGTCGCCACCATGCCTCAATCGGGCCGGATCCGATCGACCGCCGGTTCAGTCCAGATTGGCGATCGCCTGTGCCTTATGCGCGGCTTCGACCACCGCCAGCGCGGTCATATTTACGACGCCGCGCGAGGTCACCGAGGGTGTCAATATGTGCGCCGGCTTGTCGGTGCCGAGAAGGATGGGACCGACATGCAAGGCATCCATCATGGCCCGCAGCGCCGTCAGCGTGATGTTGGCCGAGTCGAGGTTCGGGAACACCAGGAGATTGGCTTCGCCCTTCAGGCGCGAATGCGGATAGACGCGCTGGCGCAGATGCTCCGACAAAGCGGAATCGGCGTGCATTTCGCCGTCGCACTGCAGCTCCGGCGCGATGCGCGCCAGAATGGCCGCGGCCTGACGCATCTTCAGCGCGCTCGGCGAATCGCGCGAGCCGAAATCCGAATGCGACAAGAGTGCCGCCTTCGGCTCGATGCCGAAACGCTGGATTTCTTCCGCCGCCAGCACGGTCATCTCGGCGATCTCGTCGGCCGTCGGGTCGACGGAGACGTGGGTGTCGGTGAGAAAGATGATGCCGCGTTGCGAGATCAGCATGGATAGCGTCGACAGGTCCCGGTCCTTGATGCCGGTGCGCGGCCCTATGATCAGCGTCACATTGCGCAGATGCCGCTCGAAACGGCCTTCTAGGCCGCAGACCATGGCGTCGGCATCGCCGCGCTTCAGCGCAAGTGCGGCGATCACCGTGTTGTCGGTGCGCACCATGGTGCGCGCGGCCTCCGTCGTCACGCCGCGGCGGCCGGCGAGTTCGATCAGGAGGTCGACATAGTGGCGGTAGCGCGGATCGTCCTCCGGGTTGATCAGGCCGAAATCGACCCCGGGCCTGATGCGCAGGCCATAACGCTTCAGCCTGACCTCGATGACGTGCGGCCGG
Source organism: Mesorhizobium sp. LNHC209A00 (assembly GCF_000502915.1). Lineage (NCBI taxonomy): Bacteria > Pseudomonadati > Pseudomonadota > Alphaproteobacteria > Hyphomicrobiales > Phyllobacteriaceae > Mesorhizobium > Mesorhizobium sp. LNHC209A00. The sequence goes on along the minus strand of NZ_AYWT01000001.1, from coordinate 11,071 downwards.
CCGATCAGGATCGGCTCGGCGATGCCCTCCTCAAGCACAACCTGGGCGGCACGCAGTACGCGCTCGTCCTCGCCGTCGGCGTAGATGACGCGCTTGGCGCTGGAGGCCTTGGCGGAGGAGAACACCGGCTTCATCACCAGGCCGGAGCGGAAGACGAAGCGGTTGAGCTTGTCGATATAGGCGGCGAAGTCGGTGATCGGCCGTGTCGCCACACCGGTGTCGCAGGCTGCCTTGGCCACCGCCGGCGCAATGCGCAGGATGAGGCGCGGATCGAAGGGCGAGGGGATCAGGAATTCGGGGCCAAAGACCGGCGTCTCGCTGGAATAGGCGCGCGCGGCGACATCGGAAGGCTCTTCGCGGGCAAGGGCGGCAATGGCCCGCACCGCCGCCATCTTCATCTCCTCGTTAATGGCGCTGGCGCCGCAGTCGAGCGCACCCCTGAAGATGTAGGGGAAGCAAAGCACGTTGTTGACCTGATTGGGGAAATCGGACCGTCCGGTGCAGATCATGGCGTCCGGACGGGCCGCGCGCGCCACTTCCGGCATGATCTCCGGATTTGGATTGGCCAGCGCCAGGATCAGCGGCTTCGGTGCCATGTGTTGCAGCAGGTCCGGCTTCAGCACGCCGGCTGCGGAGAGACCGAGGAATACATCGGCGCCCGCCATGACGTCGGCCAGGGTGCGCGCGTCGGTGTCCTTCACATAAGGGTCTTTCCAACGATCCATCTCGTCGACACGGCCCTTGTAGGCGACGCCGAACCGGTCGGTGACCCAGATGTTCTCGACGCGCACGCCGAGGGAAACGAGAAGATTGAGACAGGCAAGCGCGGCAGCACCCGCGCCGGAGGTGACGACCTTGATGTCCGAGATGGTCTTGCCGGCGAACTCCAGCCCGTTGAGCACCGCGGCGGCAACGATGATGGCTGTGCCGTGCTGGTCGTCATGGAAAACCGGTATGCTCATCCGAGCCTTCAGGCGTTCCTCGACCTCGAAACACTCCGGCGCCTTGATGTCCTCGAGGTTGATGCCGCCGAAGGTCGGCTCCAGAGCGGCGATGGTCTCGACCATGCGCTCGATTTCCGGCGCGTCGATCTCGATGTCGAAGACGTCGATGCCGGCGAACTTCTTGAACAGGACCGCCTTGCCCTCCATCACCGGCTTGGAGGCGAGCGGCCCGATATTGCCGAGGCCGAGCACGGCCGAGCCGTTCGATACGACACCGACAAGGTTGGCGCGCGCCGTGTAGTCGGCGGCGGTCGCCGGATTGTCGCGGATTTCGAGGCAAGGGGCGGCGACGCCGGGCGAATAAGCGAGCGCCAGGTCGCGCTGGTTGCCGAGCGGCTTGGTCGCCTGGATCTCGAGCTTTCCCGGCGTCGGGTGCTTGTGGAAATAAAGCGCGGCTTCGTCGAGGTCCGAACGTGCCGTTTTCTTGTTCTCGCCTTCCATGCGGCCGCTCCTCGAAACCTGCTTCGGGAGTCCTTTTAGCATGAGGCCAAGGTTTTTCGCGACGCTAATTGACGCGCCGGCAGCTTTAAGCGCCAGCGCGTCAAAAGGCATTAAATGTCAGGCACTTACGGCGGTTACATGCCGGGTGTTTCGCACCGCTTTGCCGACATCCTGGTCAGAAAGCACTGACGTAGAGACCGCCATCGACGGGTATGTTCTGCCCGGTCAGATAGCCGGCATGGACCGAGCAGAGAAAGGCGCAGATCTGGCCGAATTCCTCCGGCGTGCCGAGCCGTTTGGCCGGCACGTCGGCACTGATGCGGGTCTTGCGCGCCGCGGCCGCCTTGGGATCCTCTGGCGTGCCAGCCTCATGCGGGCCGCGCAGTCGGTCGGTGTCGAGCTTGCCGGGCAAGAGACTGTTGATGGTCACGTTGCGCTCGATCACCGTGCGCGCCACGCCGGCGAGAAACGAGGTCAGTCCGGCGCGCGCGCCCGATGACAGGTCGAGGCCGGGTATGGGGACATAGACCGATAGCGAGGTGATGTTGACGATGCGCCCGAAGCCGCGCGCAGCCATGCCGTCAATGACCGCCTGCACCAGTTCGATCGGCGTCACCATGTTCTGGGTCACGCCTTCAAGGATTTTTCCGCGATCGAGTTCGCGGAAATCGCGCAATGGCGGTCCGCCATTGTTGTTGACGAGGATGTCGGGTTCCGGACAGGCGGCGAGCAGCGCTTTCTGTATCTCCGGCTTCGAAACGTCGCCGACGACTTCCGTCACCGTCACGCCATGGCGCTGGCGCAGGTCCGCGGCGGTTTTCGCGACCAGCTCCGGATTGCGGCCATTGACGACGATGTCGCAGCCCGCCTCGGCCAGCGCCATGGCGCAGCCACGGCCAAGCCCCTTGCTCGAAGCGCAGACGATGGCCTTCTTCCCGCGGATACCGAGATCCATGACGATTTTCTCCTTTGATTTGCGCGGCAGGCTAGCGCCAGCGCTGGACCAATCGCAACCGTCATACGGTTGTTGCATGAATCGGAGCATAGGCTGCTCGAAAGCAAGGGTGAATCCGCGATGTCAGTCCAAGAGCCCCGCACTTTCCGCAGCATGTTCATTTCCGATGTCCATCTGGGCTCGAAGGCGGCGAAGGCCGATTTCCTGATCGACTTCCTGCGCTACCACGATGCCGACATCATCTATCTGGTGGGCGATATCGTCGACGGCTGGCGCCTGCGGCGCAGCTGGCACTGGCCGCAAAGCCATAATGACGTCGTGCAGAAACTGCTGCGCAAGGCGCGCAAGGGCGCCTCGATCACGTATATCGCCGGCAATCACGACGAATTCGCCCGCCAGTTCCAGGGCGTGCATTTCGGCGGCATCGTCGTTGCCGACCGCGCCATCCACGAAACCGCCGATGGCCGGCGGCTGCTGGTCATCCATGGCGACCAGTTCGATACCGTCGTCCACAACCAGCGCTGGCTCGCCTATCTCGGCGACCATGCCTACGACGCCGCCATGCAGGTCAACCGGGTGATCACGCGGTTGCGCCAGCCGCTCGGCCTGCCTTACTGGTCGTTTTCGTCCTGGGCCAAGGTCAAGGTCAAGAAGGCGGTGAACTTCATCGGCTCGTTCCAGACAGTGCTCAGCGAGGAAGCGCGACGCTCGCATGTCGACGGCGTCATCTGCGGGCACATCCACCATGCCGCCATCGAAAGCTACGGCGATGTGCAATATATCAACACCGGCGACTGGGTAGAGAGCTGCACCGCCGTGGTCGAGCATTTCGACGGCCGCATGGAAATCCTGACCTGGGCGCATGTGTTGCCTGAAGCGCTTGACGAGCCCTTCATCCCGATGCTGATCGAGGACAGGGTGGTGCAGGCGGCCTGAAGCCGAAGCCGGCCCCGCGATTTCTGGTGTTAATCGACTGGTCCAGCCGGTTTCGTCCGGTTTTTCCTCATGTTAAGGATCGGCTTGCGCTGCTCTCCGGTCGTTGAGCGCAGCGTCATTGGATCGATTCATGCCGCTGCCACCGCTTTCGCCCGAACAACTCGTGAAGCCGAGCCGTTTTGAACTGCGCATGAGCCTGATCTTCGGCACGTTGTTCATATCGCTTGGCACCCATTTGCCCTATTTCCCGCTTTGGTTGCAGGCCAAGGGGTTTCATGCCGAGCAGATCGCCGTCATCCTGGCGGCGCCGATGTTCCTGCGCGTAATAACGACGCCGCTGCTGACGACACTTGCCGATCGAGCCAGGGACCGTGCCGATGTCTATGTCGTGCTCGTCGCCGCATCGCTGCTGCTGTCCGCGGGATACTTCCTGACCCCGACATACGCGACGGTGCTGGCGGTGTCGCTGGTGCTGACCATTGTCTGGACGCCACATTCGCCGATCGCCGATTCGCTGGCGCTTTCGGGCGTGCGCCGCTTCGGGGCCAATTATGCGAGCATGCGCAAATGGGGGTCGATCTGTTATCTCCTGGCCAATGTCGCGGGCGGTTTCATCCTGGCGGCCAGCGGCCCTGGAGCCGTCCCGGTGATCATAGTCCTTGCCCTTGGCGCGGCACTCATCGCAGGCCTGCTGGCACCGCGCATGGGACGGCCGCGAAAGGCCTCGCCGCTGTCGGCAGTGGAAATCCAGCACGCTGCGCCAAGCCTGTTCAACGCTTATTTCCTCTCCTTCACCCTTGGCGTCGGCATCATTACAGCCAGCCACGCCTTCCTCTACGGTTTCGTTTCCATCTATTGGAAATCGATCGGCATCAGCGATTCCGTTGTCGGCCTCCTGTGGGCGTGGGGCGTGGTGTCGGAAGTCTGCATGTTTCTGTTTTTCAATCGCATTTTCGCCTCCGTGTCCGTTGTCAAGGTGATGGTGATTGCCGGCATCGGCTCCGTTGCGCGCTGGATCATCTTTCCACTGATATGGCCGCTCGGCCTCGGCATCGCCGGCTTCTTTGCCGTGCAGTCGCTGCATTCGGTGTCTGTCGCAATGGTGCTGATCGGCCTGCAGAAAATGATCGGCGAGACCGTCCCCGAAGAGCGCACTGGTGCCGCGCAAGGCATCGCCTATTTCTTCAACGGCTTCTTCATGGCCGCCGTTACACTTGTTTCGGGCCCGCTCTATGACCGTCTCGGCGTGGATGGTTTCCTGGCGATGATCCCGATCGCGATCGTGGGCCTTATGCTGATCGGGCTTGCCGCGCGCTCAGCCCCACAGAGCCCGGTCCGGGGGTGAGACGATCGATCCCTGGTAAACGAGACCCGGCACACGATCCCGGGCAAGCAGCAGCGGGCCGTCGAGGTCGACGAAATCCGCTCCTTGCGCGAGCAGCACCGCCGGCGCCATTGCCAGCGATGTTCCGACCATGCAGCCGACCATGATGCCAAAACCCAGCTCACGGGCGCGGTCGCGCAAGGTGAGCGCCGCCGTCAGCCCGCCGGACTTGTCGAGCTTGATGTTGACTGCGTCGTAGAGGCCGACAAGCGCCTCGAGGTTCCCTGCTTCATGGACGCTCTCGTCAGCGCAGATCGGCACCGGATGGGCTATATGGCGCAGGATGCCGTCACGGCCCGCCGGCAGCGGCTGCTCGATCAGGGCGATGTCTTGCTTCGCGGCAAAAGCGAGATTCGCGACTATGTTTTCGTCGGTCCAGCCTTCATTCGCATCAAGGATCAATCGGCTCCCTGGAGCCGCCTGCCTCACCGCCTGGATGCGGGCGACATCGTTGTCGCCGCCGATCTTGACCTTCAGCAGCGGCCTGCCGGCATTGGCGCGGGCCTGCGCCGCCATCGTCTCCGGTTCGCCGAGCGACAGCGTGTAGGCGGTTTCGAGCTGACGCAACGGGGCCGGCCAGATCGTGTTCGCCACCGGATTGCCGTTGATCTTGGCTTCAAGGTCCCACAGGGCACAGTCTATGGCGTTACGCGCCGCTCCGGCAGGCATTGCGTCGAGCAGGGCTGCGCGGTCCATCCCGCCGGCGATCCGGTCGCGCATCGCCGCGATCGCGCCGCTCACACCGTCCATGGTCTCGCCATAGCGCTTGTAGGGAACGCATTCGCCGCGACCGACATGGCCGTTTTGCCTGATCGTGCAGGTGATGACCTCGGCCTCTGTCTTGGAGCCGCGCGAAATGGTGAAGGTCCCGGCGATTGGAAAACGCTCGGCCTCGACCGAAATGACACGCGCCATATTTTTCTGCTCCGGCTATGCGAGAAGGGTTGTCGGCAAATCGACAAGGTCGGACCCATCAGGCTAAACAGGACGCCATGTTGACCATCGGCAAACGCGACGCAAGCGGCACGACCGCCTCGGGGGCTGACCACGACCCGCGCGTCGCGGTCGGCGAGGAGGATGGGGTCCTCGGCTGTGCGTTCTCCGGCATCTGGACGACGCGGACGGTGGCGCTCATCGACGCCGAGATGCGCAAGATCGAGAAACGAAGCGGTTTCAAGATGTTGGCGCTCGACCTTTCGAAAATCGAGAAGATCGACACCGCTGGCGCCTGGCTGATCGACCGGCTGGTCAGCGTCTTCGAGAAGAAGAATGTCGAGGTAAGGCTGCAAGGCCAAAGTGACGTCGCTTCCATCCTGCTCGAAGCGGTGAGCGAAGCCGTCCGGCGCGAACCCGAAGTCGGACCGGCGCGACCGCCCAACATTGTCATTCGGGCACTGGAGGCGGTGGGCCGCCGCGTCTACGAGATGCGCGACGATTTCCTCGCCTCGATGAACATATTGGGCGCCACCATCCGCGGCGCGCAGATGAAGCTCGGCCGTGGCCATGCCGTGAACCCGGCGGCGATCTTCAACCAGATCGATCGCATGGGCGTCGGCGCTATCCCCGTGGTCGTGCTGATGTCGGCGATCGTCGGCGCCATCGTGGCCCAGCAGGGTGCGTATCAGCTCAGCTATTTCGGCGCCGACATCTTCGTCGTCGACTTGGTCGGCGTGCTGATCCTGCGCGAACTCGGCGTGCTGATGACGGCAATCATGATCGCCGGCCGCTCCGGCAGCGCGATCACCGCCGAAATCGGCTCGATGAAGATGCGCGAGGAGGTCGACGCGCTGAAGGTCATCGGCCTCAATCCGATCGGCGTCCTGGTTTTTCCACGTCTGGTTGCCTTGGTGATCGCCTTGCCCTGCCTGACGATCATCGCCAATTTCGCCGCGCTCGGCGGCGGCATCATCGCCGCATGGCTCTACTCCGATATCCCCCCCGCTGCCTTCATCGACCGGTTGCGTGTCGCAATCGATCTCAGCACGATTTTCGCCGGGCTGATCAAGGCGCCGTTCATGGCCATGATCATCGGCACGATCGCTTCAGTCGAGGGCATGAAGGTCGGCGGCAGTGCCGAATCGCTCGGGCAGCACGTGACCGCTTCTGTGGTGAAGTCGATCTTCGTCGTCATCATTCTCGACGGACTTTTCGCCATGTTCTACGCAGCGATCCAGTTCTAGTAACATGGCAAAGGGAAACGGAATCACGACTGAGGCGCCGGACGAGAGCGAAATCGTGCTTTCGGTGCACGATGTCACCGTTGCCATCGACGACAAGCTGATCCTTGACAAACTGTCGCTCGACATCAAGCGCGGCGAGATACTGGGGTTCGTCGGTGCCTCGGGCGCCGGCAAGTCCGTGCTGTTGCGAACGATTCTCGGACTGATGCCCAAGCAGTCGGGAACAATCAAACTGTTTGGCGTCGACGTCGACAAGGCAAGCGATCTCGAGCGGCTGCGCATCGACATGCGTCTTGGCGTTCTGTTCCAGCATGGGGCGCTGTTTTCGGCGCTGACCGTGATGGAGAACGTGCAGGTGCCGATGCGCGAATATCTCGATCTGCCAAGAAAGCTGATGGACGAGTTGGCGCTGCTGAAAATCGAGCTGGTCGGACTGCCGCCGGATGCGGCGCAGAAGTTTCCCTCCGAGCTCTCCGGCGGTATGATCAAGCGTGCGGCACTTGCCCGCGCCCTGGCGCTCGACCCCGACATCGTTTTTCTCGACGAGCCGACGTCAGGCCTCGATCCGATCAGCGCGGCCGAGTTCGACGAACTTGTCGTCAAGCTGCGCGACACCATGGATCTGACCGTCTACATGGTGACTCACGACCTCGACACGCTGTTTACCGCCTGCGACCACGTGGCGGTGCTCGGCAAGAAAAAGGTGCTGGTCGAAGGCACGATCGACGACATGCTGAAGAGCGAGGAGCCGTGGGTAAAATCCTATTTCCGCGGAAAACGAGCACGGCAACTTGATCTTGCCGCACGTGCATAGCCATAAGTGAAGCAATGGAAACTAGAGCCAACTACGTCATTGTCGGCATTTTCACGCTGGTTGCGATCCTGGCGGCGTTCGGCTTCGTCTATTGGACGGCCGCGATCGGCGATAGGGGCGAGACGACGCTGCTGCGGGTGCGCATTCCGGGCTCGGCCTCTGGTCTCGGCCGCGGCAGCTTCGTGCTGTTCAACGGCGTCAAGGTCGGCGACGTCAAGCGCGTCTATATCGACGTCGACAATCCGACTGTCGCCATCGCCGATACCGAGATCGACCGGATGACGCCCATCACCAAGTCGACGCAGGCCGATATCGGCCTCGCCGGCCTCACCGGGCAGGCCAATATCGAGCTCAAGGGCGCCGACCCCAAGGAAATCAAGCTGCTCGATCAGGCCGAGAAGGATGGCAAGGTCGCCGAGATCGTCGCCAATCCTTCTGCCGTGACCAATCTGCTGCAGACGGCGCAAAACATCTTCACCCGCGCCGACAGGGTGCTGACGGAACTCGAAGGCTTCACCAAGGATGTGCGCGGGCCGCTGACGCAGACCGTCCAGAACGTGCAGACGTTTTCCGACGCATTGGCCAGGAATTCCGATGGGATCGACAAATTCCTGTCCGCCGTCAGCGCGTTGTCCAATGAGCTGAAGGGCGTTTCAGGCAAGCTGGACGGCACGTTGAAAGCAGCGGAAGGCCTGCTCAATGCCGTCGACAAGGACAAGATCAAGAGCATCGTTGCCAATGTCGATGCCGTGACGGGCAATCTCAAGCAAACGTCGCAGCAGCTGGACGGTGTAATCAGGAACGTCGATACGGCAGTGGGATCGGTCAACGATTTCGCCAAGCAGACGCAAGGCACGCTGGCCAAGGTCGATGGCGTGCTCGACGGCATCGATCCGGCGCAGGTGCGCCAAGCGCTCGCCAACATCCAGAAGGCCAGCGACAGCGCCAACAAGGCGGCTGGCGATATCGCGGAGGTGACCGGCAAGATCGCCAATCGGGCTGACGACATCGACCAGACGATCAAGGACGCCAGGCAGCTGGCGCAACGGCTCAACGACGCCTCGGTGCGGGTCGACGGCATTCTCGCCAAGGTCGACAAGCTGCTCGGCTCTGGCCAGGCCGACGGCGTGATGGCCGACGCCAGGGATACGCTGAAATCGTTCAAGCAGGTTGCCGATACGCTGAATGCCCGGCTTGGGGTCATCACCGACAATCTGGCGCGCTTCTCGGGCCAGGGGCTACAGAATGTCGAGGCGCTGGTGCAGGATAGCCGCCGCTCGATCAACCGCATCGAGGAGGCGGTGACGGATCTCAGCCGCAATCCGCAGCGCATCCTTTCGGGTGGCGACGGCGAGGTTCGGCAGTTCGATGGCAGGGCGCGGCGTTGACTTCGGCATCGGCCCGCCGCAAGAACAGTGCTCGTGAATGCGGGTTGATCGTGCGATCAGGGGATAACGGGGCTCACGCGTGAGATTGAGTAGGCTTGGAACGAGCGGGTTGAAATCGGCTGCGGCGCTGCTTGTCCTGGCGGTTGCCGGCTGCGCGGCGCTCGGCGGCAAGCCGGCACCGCTCGACACGTTCGAATTGTCGGCACCGTCGGTCGACGCGCATGGCCATAGCCGAAAGCAAATCCTGATCGCCCAGCCTTCGGCACTGAAGGCACTGGACAGCCAGAACATAGTCATCAAACCCTCCGACGGCTCGATCCAATATCTGAAGGGCGCGCAATGGGCTGACCGGCTGCCGCTGATCGTGCAGGCGCGGCTGGCCGAGACGTTCCAGCGCTCGGGCAGCTTTGCCGGCGTCGGCAAGCCGGGCGAGGGGCTGGCGATCGACTATCAGGTGATCGTCGAGGTTCGCTCCTTCGAAGTGCGCGTCAACGGCGGTGAACATGCCGAGGTCGACCTGTTCGTGCGCTTGCTCAACGACCGCAACGGCGAAGTGAAGGCTTCCAAGAGCTTCACTGCATCGGCACCCGTTTCGGGCAGCGGCAACCCGGCCTATGTCAGCGCGCTCGACGCGGCCTTCGGCGATGCGGCCCAGCAGATCGTTCGCTGGACCGATTCGGTGATCTGAGCGCCAGGCGCGCAGGGCTACCACCAACGCTTCCGGTTTATGGACGGCCGAAGGTCTCCGGCCGCAGCTTTCCAGTCTTCATCAGGTGCTGCAGGGTGTAGGTCACGGACAGCGCATCGTCGAGCGCGTCATGTCCCTGCACTGGCGGATGTTCGACGCCGGAATAATCCGCAAGTTTGTTGCTCGGTGTCCTTGCCAGGTCCTCGATCGGCATGCCGGCCGCGATCAGCAGCTTGACGGCATTGTCGAACCGGGTGGCCGGGATAGGCGGCCTGATGCCGGCGACATAGCAACTGATGGCGATCATGTTCAGTTCGTCCTTGCCCCAGGACCACAGCCGCGCTCCGGCGGAAAACCGATCGACGCCGGCCAGGGCCTCCTTCAGCGCAACGCCCTCGGCCTCGATGATTTCTTCGGTGATGCCGGTCAGTCCAATGAAGAACGGATCGAGCGTGTACCGCTCGCCAAACCGGTCGACCGGTCTGATATAGGCTTTGTGCGTGCCCAGCAGGGGGAAGTCACCTTCGAGGCCGAGCCTTGCCGCGCCGATCCGCGCGATGATCGGATCGGGATCGTGGGCCGCGCACCAGAATCGGCGTTGTGATCCCTCAAGGCAGAGAAACTCGCAGTCGAATATGATTGCCGTCTTCACAACTCAGGATCCGGTTCCGGAAAGCGAGATCAAACCCGGATGCGTCTCCGGGTGGCAAAGTCAGTTCCTTCAAGAAAAAGGCGGGAGACAAGCCCCCGCCTTGTTCGATTTGGCTTGTCGACCGCCTAATGCAGGCGGCCGCTGGCATGGGCCAGCATGGTGTAGACCTTGCCGGTGTCCGACGTGAGATAGGTCTGGGCCATGATGTTGTCGCGGTCGTTGCGCGAGACATCCTTGAGCAGCTTCTCGAAATCGTCGCAATAGCGGTCGACGGCGGTGCGGAATTCGGCCTCCGCCTGGTACTTGCGGCGGATTTCGTCGAACGTCTGCTGGCCCTTGAGCGTGTAGAGCCTGCGCGTGAACACGTCACGCTCGCCGCGCCGGTAGCGGTTCCACAGCTCGATCGAGGCATCGTGGTCGATGGCCCGCGCGATATCGACGGACAGCGAGTTCAGCGATTCCACGACATGCTGCGGTGAACGCTGGGCAGGGACCGCGCGCGGGGCTTCCGCTGGCGCCTGGGGAGCCGCCGGCCTGAGCTCGGCATCGTTCGACGCGGCGGTCAAGAGATCGCGCACCCAGCCGCCTTGCGGCGCGCGGGCTGTGGCGTCGGTTGCACGCTGGCGCGG